>CAZQTC010000001.1:0-24233 GCA_964596425.1 uncultured Spirochaetales bacterium
GGATTACCCACCCCCCAGCATTGGATGAGTTTTTTTAACAGTGATACGGCAAAGCGATTGACTCCCGGTTATTGCCATTACGATAAGATGTGGTGGTACGATGTTTCGGAAGACTACGATACGTCGGCCATGGGACCGGAACAGCTGGATAGAATGATTAAGTTTAATGAGTATACCGGGCGTTGTTTTGCGTGTTTGGGTAAAGGAGCAAATATTTCTTTTGGGCATGGTGGACCTGGAGAGTTTTTCGTTCGGTTGAAGGAACGAATTGACAATGGCATTATTGTAGAGTTTGAGACAGGGGTTCTTGCTAAGATTCAGTTTAATCCGTTCTTCTATCATAGTTACAATCACCCTGTGAAATCGATGGACGATCTAAAGAGGTTGAAACTGCCCGATCCAGACGATCCTGCGAGGTATGAAGGCTTTAGAGAGGATGCTGAATACCTTAAGAGTAGGGGCGAGTATGTGCTGGGATCCCTTAACGGTTTTTTTTCCGGGCTTCACTACTTTTTTATGGAGTATCAAGATGTGTTGATGTCGTTTATAACCGATCCAGAGTTGATAAACTCACTTCTGGAGGTGTTGGGTAACTGGAACTTAGTAGCGGCGGAGAATATGATTAAGGCAGGAGCGGATTGTGTGGTTTTGTGCGACGATTTGGGGTCTAAGGATAGTCTTCTAATTTCCCCGGATTATTATAGGAATTTTGTAAAGCCATGGCATAAGAGGCTCTGTGAGCGGGTTCATGATTTGGGCGGTTTGGTTCATCTTCACACACATGGTGCGAACCGACCAATTCTGGACGACCTTGTTGAATGTGGCTTTGATTTTATCAACCCCTTTGATCCAGAGGAAAAGTGGGATATAGAAGAGGTATTAAGGGATTACAGTGACAAGTTCGTGGTTGTGGGAGGGTTTCCTACTAAATTCTGGTATTGGAGTGCTGAGGAACAGGAGCGGTATCTTTTTAAAATGGGTGAGCTTGGAAAGAGATATCCCCGCTATATATTTATGGATTCTGGTGGTGTGCCTGAGGATGTAACGCGGGAGGATTTTGAAAGGATTACAGAAGTTAGTAGAAAGGCAAGAAGAGTAGAAGAGATTCCTGGATGTATCTAATTTGAGAGTTTTGCCTTTATTGCCATTTTCATTGCTTCCATTCTGTCGTGTGCCCCCAGTTTGGAATATATTGAGCTTACATAATTTTTGACTGTTTGCTCTGCAAGAAATAATTGTTCCGCTATCTTTTTATTATCGTAACCCTTAGCTATTAGTTTTAGTATTTCGATCTCTCGTCTATTTAGATTTTTTAACCATGGGGCGGTGTTTGTGCTCTCCATTGATTGGACAAGAGTTTCTTTTGTTAATTTGAGGGATTGAACGATCCTTTGAGCGACGGTGGGAGCAATAATGAATATTCCTTCTTTTATTACGTGAATTGCCGTTATTAATTCTTTAGGAGAGATGTCTTTGAGAAGGTAACCTGCTGCCCCGTAGCGAAGAGCCTCGTATACATATTCGTCATCATCAAAGGTGGTTAGCATAATTACCTGAGTCTGTGGATAATTTGAATGAATGATTCTCGTAGCCTCAACCCCATCTATTTCTGGCATTCTTACATCCATTAACACGATGTCAGGCCTGTTTTTTTCTACATATTCAATTGTTTCTCTACCATTGTGGGCAATTCCAACTACTTTTATGTCTTTCGCTCTGGTCTCTAGTACGGAGCGTAGGCTTTCTACAAATAGTATTTGATCATCAGCAAGGACTATTTTTATCAATTTTGTTTTCCTCTCTGTTTAGATAGGGGATTATTACGAATAGCTTAAAACCGTTAGTGACGTTATGAGCTGTTAACGTCCCGCCTAGCTTTGCTATGCGTTCTTTCATACCTAAGAGTCCAATACCCTCTATTACTTTTTCGCAACCAAGACCGTTGTCTTGAATATTAATGTATATAGCCTTCTCATCTTTCCAGAAGTGAATCCATACTTTCGTTGCCTTACCGTGTCTAAATGCGTTTGTAAGTCCTTCTTGAACAATTCTAAAGATAATTTGGTCAAGTTGTTCTCCTAAAGCCCATGGGATGTTACCTGATTCGAGAAAGACATTTACCCCCGTTGCTTTTTCAAAGTATTTTATTAGTTTATATATCGCTTCCAGGCCGTATTCTTTTAATTCCAAAGAGCGAAGCAATCTTAAAGAATATCTTGTTTCATTTAATCCCTCTTTTGCGTGATCTCTCGTGCTCTCTATGAGGTGTTTTAGCTCTTCGGAGCAGTTTGCTGCTAGGTCGTAAGCTGATTCCATCATCATGATTATGTTGGTTAAAGTATGTCCTATTGTATCATGAATATCCCTTGTAATTCTATTCCTTTCTTCTATAACAGATTGCTCTCCTATTGTCTTGGCATAATTCTGAAATCCAATATTTGCAGAGATCAACTGGTCAATTGTAAGATTTTGGCGCTCAATTATCTGGTGTTTGTTCTTTAATTGAAAGAAGTAATGTTTGAGAATTAGGGCTATTATTAAAGTAAGTATTGAATATAGAATAAGAGAGATCTGATCGGATATTGGTGGATGAGAAGGGATTTTATTCCAAACTGTGACCTTGCTATTGAATATAAAAAGTAATGCCAGAATAAGGGAACTGGAAAATAGAAGATTGGTGTAGAGTTCCGTATACAGTGTAATTTCTAATATTAAGATTAGTAGAAGGGTTAATGTCACATAGAGGTAGCTGTGAATAGGATAGGATATTAAGAGGATAATGCACATTCGAAGTATGAGTAATATGTAATTTTGAGATTTGCTTTGGGTGAAAATCGGCAGGGTGGATAAAATCAATGATAGACTTAGTAGGATTATAAATTGGCAAAACCATTTCTGGGGTAATTCTAACCTTGAAAAGATAAGGTTAAATTGTATGAATGCAGCTATATGAAATATCCAAGAGGATATAACTATGACCCAGGAGGGAGGGATCTTCCTCCACATTAGGAAGCTCCTTTCTGAAAAAGAGTATTGATTGTAATTTTAATTGTCAAGTGGGGTTTTTGTTACCATTTCTAAGTTCTGTCAGTTTCTGTCCGTGGGATGACAATAGGTAGAGTGTCTATCTTGTACTCCATTGCTAGACGCATAGCTTGAAAACGATTCTTTACCTCCATTTTCTCGTATATGGAGCTTAGATAATTTTTTACTGTCTGGATGCTTAGGTACAACTGTTCTGCAATCTCATCGTTGCTATAGCCTTTTTGTGCGAGGATTAAAACCTCTTTCTCTCTGGGTGTCAATTGAAAGTACCACTCTGGAAGAGACTTTTGATTTTCAACATTAGAGGGTGTTCTGTAGGTTTTGTCAATTATTTTTGGTGATATAATCTTTAAACCCTTATTGGCGCCCTGAATTGAAGCAACTAATTCATCGGAAGATATGTCTTTTAATAAAAACCCCACGGCTCCGTTTTTCATCGCCTCTTTGACGTACTCATCGTATCCAAAGGCTGTTAGGATTAGTATCTTTGTCTCTGGATACTTTTGGTGAATAATTTTTGTTGTTTCGATTCCGTTCATTACAGGCATATGAATGTCCATTAGGATAATGTCGACGTGGTGGTTTTTAAGAATGTCCAGTGTTTCTTCACCATTTAGAGCGATAAAAACCTCTCCTATTATTTCGCTATATCCCAACAACACCGTTTTTAAACTATCGACGAATAATTTTTGATCATCCACGATGAGTATTCTTAATTTCCCCATTAGTTTAACCCTCTGTTCCATTATTATCGTTTGTTGTTACTCTTTCTCTGGGAATGGTAAGACATACCCGATAACCCTCGCTGTTACTAAAAAAATTGATTTTCCCACCGAGTTTTTTTACGTGTTCCTCCATGCTAGATTGACCGATTCCCTTTTTCCCTGTTTCTCCACCTCGGCCATTGTCCTGTATGTTTAGAATTAGGTTTTTTTCGTCTATCCAGAATTGTATATCAATATTTGTAGCTTTGCCATGTCGAAACGCATTTACCAGTGATTCTTGAATTACCTGTTGAACCACAGTGTCTGCCTCCGGAAGTATTGTCCATGGAAAGTTTCCCCATGAGACTTTAACGATAGTTTGGGTTGCCTTGGTAAATGTATTTATTATATGCTGAAGGGCATTTATTCCTTGAAGTTCTGGTTCTCTAATTTCTCTAAGCTTATAGAGAGCCGATCTTGTTTCTGTTAATCCGATTTGAGCTTGTTCTTTTACCCACGAGTGTATCATTGTATATTCTTCGACATCCTCTGGGGGATGTTTGAGTGAGGCGTCCATCATCGCGTGAATATTGGTAAAGGCTTTCCCAACGATATCGTGTAAGTCTTGGATAATTCTTTTTCTTTCCTTTTCGGTGGTTTCTTTTTCGATTTTCGTAGCGTATTCAAGGTATCCTTTGTTTGTTTTGATTAGGCGTGAGATAACTTCATTTAGATTAATGATTTGTTTTTCAGAGTTATCTATATGTTCCCACGAGCTTTTAAGAAGGGTGCAAATAGTCGTGAGTGCGATGTTGATGAATATATAGACGAGTAATTTTGTGAGGCCGACACCTGCTCTGGGGATTCCATATATTTTCATAGGGAATTGGAAGACAGCGGAGAGTGCTAGTATTAAGAGTGAAAAAATTGTCCCGAAGGGGGAGACAAATAGTAGGGTATAATCCATTATTAGGGAGAATAGAAGTATATACTCTATCTCGAGGGAATCTCCAAAGGGAATTCCAATTATGAGAAATGCGATCCCTCTGAGTGCGCCAAGAAATAGTCTTAATTGTTTAAATTTTAGACTATACATGAGTAGCATACCGATAAAGGAGAGGAGTAACAGAATGGTAAAATTTAATGTCCATTCGGCAGGCAATGAGAATTTCTCTTTCTCATTGAAGTAGTAAATAGAGGCCAAGAGATGGAGTAGTATTGATATTATTAGAAAAATTGCTATTCTGGTTTTTTTGATATTGAAATTCATTCTCTGTATTGGATTACCTGTTCTGTTTAGCGTATTTTACCATAAACTCCCTAATTTTATAATAGCAGTAACAAGTGTTAATGCGCTGAATGGGAGCGTTTAGTACTTTAGTACCGTATTTTTTTACTTTGGTAACTGGCACGAGGAAAAGGAATGTTTAACAATTAAAACGAATTACTCATGATGTATGGGCAGACATGGTGATTGTCAAATAATTTATTAAGGAGGTAACAATGAAGAAGTATTTTTTGTTACTGACAATTTTTGTGATTTCCACCTTCCTCATTTTTGCAGGGGGTCAAAAAGAGAAGGTTCCTTCAGGGGGTAAAAAACCAGTTGAAATTACCTTTATGACATGGAACTCTGGATATCATCTTAAGGAAGAGCAGGAATTGGCTAACCAATTTATGAAGGCTCATCCTGGGATTAAGGTCTCGCTTATAAGCGTTCCTCAAGGGTACGATAAAAAGGTGCTAACCGCTACTGCTGCGGGGAATACACCTGACGGGCTTTTGATGTGGAATACTCCTATGTATGTTGAAGCTGGTGTTTGTGAGGATCTTACGACGTATATAAAACGAGATCATTGGGATATGAATCAGTATCATCCTGTTTTAAAGGCTTGGGCTGAGTACAAAGGTGGAATTTACGGGCTTCCCAGGGATTACACACCCAGGGTGATTTATTACAATAAAAATGTTTTCGATGAGGCTGGAGTGCCCTATCCAAAATTTACCGGTTGGACGTTTGATGATTTTCTTAAGATTGTAGAGAAGCTTACCAACCACAAGAAAGGTGCGGCAGCCAGGTATGGATTTGTAGCAGTTCCGGGAGATACGTATGCTCTTCAAGGTTACATTTGGGCTAATGGAGGAGATTTGTGTAGTCCCGATGGTATGAAGGCCAGTGGGTATATTAATTCACCTCAAGTTGTAGAGGTTGTGAAGTGGTATAAGAAAATTTTCGACATATCTATTCAGACTACTACCCCCGATGCTTATCAGAATCTGGGACAGAACGAGTTTCAGTCGGGAATAGTTGGTATGATGGATAACGGTTCTTGGCCGATTAACATCTATAGAAAAGATAAGTCTCTTCGGTTTGGAATTGTTGCTCCGCCTGTGCCAAGAAAAGGTTTAAAGCCGTCCCCGGTAATTCATTCTTCTACTCTCTCTATGTTTAAAGCTGGCAAGAAAGAGAATAAGGATGCTGTATGGGAGTATATTAAGTATGTTTCCAGTCCTGCTGGTGCGCGGTTTTTTGAGAAAGCTCGCTACAGTATAGGTCCCATTCCAAGGGTTACGGCTCAGGATAAGGATTTCCTTGCTGATCCGTACTTTGGTCCCATCGTAAAGGTAGGAAATATGGCGGATCATGTGCCTGTTTTTACACGAAATCCGAGATGGTTTAAGGCTGATTCGGAGTTCAGAACGGCCCTGGAAAAGATATTTATTTCAAATGCCGATATACAAAGTACTTTAGATAAAGCAGCGAAAAAGATGGATAAGATTCTTCAGGGTAAAGAATGATTAATTAAATGAAAGGGGAGAGGGTAATTCTTTCTTTTCCCTTTCCCCTCTCTCGGTTGAAGCTCTAAGAACAAAGAGGTAATGGCTGTTTATGAAGCGTATGGGCATAGCTCTTAGAGAAAAGATAGATGGGTATCTCTTTATTTCTCCATGGATTGTCGGTTTTTTGCTTTTTTATTTGATTCCTATGACCTTTTCTTTTGTGGTTAGCTTTTGTAACTGGGATTACTTTAGAAATATGACATTCGTGGGTTTACGAAATTATTTTAGGATATTTTCAAGTGATGAATATGCACTCGCTGGTCTCCAGAAAACAGCCATATTTGTTGGTTTGGAAGTACCATTACAGTTGTTTGCTTCTTTGTTTATTGCATTTCTATTAACTCAAAAGATAAAAGGTGTGAATCTGGTAAGGAGTATAGTATATCTACCTGCTGTTATCTCCGGTGCGGTGGGTGGGGTACTCTGGCGTTACATGCTTGGAAAACAGACCGGTGTGATCAACTATTTTCTGTCACTTGTTGGAATAAGCCCGATTCCGTGGATAGAAGATCCTAAGATCGCGCTTTATACGATTGTTGGAACAGGTATATGGGCTATAGGGCAACCAATGATTCTATTTCTCGCTGCAATGGAGGGGGTTCCCAAAACTCTGTACGAGGTGGCAGATGTAAACGGAGCAGGTAGTTTTAGAAAGTTTTTTTCTATCACACTTCCTATGATATCCCCAACTATTTTTTTGAATTTGATAATTATTATGATCCAGCAATTTCAAATGTTAGCACCGATAATTGTTATTACGGGAGGTGGGCCTGCTAAGGCAACTTACCTTTACTCCTATGTGGAATATGATAATGCTTTTAAGTTTTTACGAATGGGTTTTGCTTCTTCTCTGTCATGGTTTATGTTTTTTATTATTCTTTTACTTGCACTTATTATTTTCAAGACTTCAAAGAGATGGGTTTATTATGAGAGTGAGCGGGAGAACAGGGTATGATGTTGTCGATTCGAGCGCAAAAATTGATTAGAAACACTGTTCTATATCTAATTCTCATGTTGACAGCACTCTTTTTCTTTTTCCCCGTGTATTGGGTATTCCTGAAAGCGATTAATGGACCTATAGGAATATTTGCGTATCCTCCCGATATTTTCCCGAAGCGCTTTAGTCTTGAAAATTTTTATAATGCCTTTAAGGATTATGATCTCTTTAGAAATTTTGTAAATACACTGAAGATACTGCTCTTTGCGGTTCCAGGCGCAGTGGTTTCATCTGCCATAGTAGGATTTGGTTTTGCGCGGATGCGTTTTCCGGGGCGCAATGTACTTTTTGTTATTGTTATTGCAAGTATACTTATCCCCTGGGATGTGAAAGTTATTCCGCAGTTTATGGAGTTTAGCAAGTTGGGTTGGGTTAATACCTATCTCCCTTTGATAGTACCTCTGTGGTTTGGGTATCCATTCTACATATTTATCTTTAGACAGTTTATCATGCAGATACCTTTCGAGCTGGATGAGTCTGCTATTATTGATGGATGCGGAAGATGGCAAATATTTACACGAATCATTATGCCACTTTTAAAACCTCCTCTTATTACTGTTTTGGTGTTGGAATTTGTCAGGACCTGGAACGATTTTCTTGATCCTTTGATCTATTTGAGTGATTCTGCTAAGTATACCCTTAGCCTTGGAATTTATTACATGATTTCCCCGTACCATATGGATTGGGGTTGTGTGATGGCTATCTCTTCACTGGCCGTACTCTTTCCGGTGTTACTATTTTTCTTCCTTCAAAAATATTTGCTTGGTGGATTGACTTTTTCCGGTCTGAAGACATAATTTCCTCTCGTGTTTTTGAGCGACTGCAAATTTGCTATTTTTTCCCCCTGTGTGTATAATCTAGAAAAATCTAATTTTAAAATTTGGAGTTTCTTATGGAGAGAAGAATTCTTGGTAAGACAGGGGAAGAGGTATCCGTATTGGGTTTTGGGGGATTCCACCTGTTAGAGATTTCCGATAGAGACGCTGTAAGTCTGATAAATAAGTACCTCGATTGGGGCGGAAACTATGTGGAGACTGCGGCAGAGTATGGGGGTGGTGAATCGGAGCGTAAGGTAGGACTTGTTATGAGAAATAGAAGGGATGATTGTTTTCTCGTCACAAAGTGCCATGTTCGTGAGAGTAAAGGGGCGGAAGAGACGATAAATGATAGTCTTAGGCGCTTAAATACTGATTATGTCGATCTATTGATATTTCATCACGTACAGAGCGGAGAGGAATTGGAAAGGATATTCGGACCCGGTGGGGCTGCAGAGGCTTTTTATAGGGCAAGGAGAGATGGAAAGATACGATATATAGGAATTTCAGGTCATGGCCAACCCGATGTTTTGATAAAGGCTATAAAAGAGTATGATTTTGATGCTGTCATGACCGGTTTTAATTTCTTTGATAGGTTTAACTTTCCGGATACAGAGAATGTGTTGCTTCCGCTGGCGAAGGATAAGGGACTTGGTGTTATTGGAATGAAGGCCTTTGCGGACGGATTGCTGTGGAACTATTCGGAGGAAAGTTTGCGGTATGCCCTTTCCCTTCCGATAGACGTCATGGTAGTCGGGTTTAACACCTTGGAAATGTTGGAGAAAGATCTTAGGATTGTGGAGAACTTTTCTCCCATGACAGAAAAGGAAAAGGCGAGACTCTTTAGAGAGAATCCTCTTCTTGGCAACTATATATGTAGACAGTGTGATCTGTGCCTGCCCTGTCCGGAGGGGATAGATATCCCCCGGGTTTTTCTCTATGAGGGATGGTACGATAGACAGCTCCGGGATTGGGTGATACGTGATGCCCCGGAGTTTGCGTTGAGGGATAGATTTAGGTTTTGGTTTGACAACAGAAAGCAGGCGAGGGAGGCCTATGCAAAATTGGAGAAGAAAGCGGATGCATGCACCAGGTGTGGGGAGTGCATTCCGAGGTGTCCCTATGGTATAGATATTATTTCCAAACTGGAGTATTCTCACTACAAGTTAACTCGTGAAGTTTCTTCCTCTATACCGATATAAAAGTGATAGCCCCCGGCGTAGAGTTAGGGGGCTATCAAAAGATTGTTTTACAGTAAGGAGGTTTTTACCGAGATCGGTGCTTTTTGTATAAAGTATGCATGAAGCGCTTCGCTGCGATAATTCGCTTCTTGTCTCTATTTGGCTCCAAACTGTTCACATGCATCGATTAAGTATCTCAGGTACGCAACGGCCGGACCTCCACCCATCAGGCCTGCAACGAGACCTGCCTCCAAAATTTCCTGTTTGGAGGCTCCCTCTGCTATTGCATTCTTTGTATGGAATGCTATACAAAAGGGGCAGTGTGCCGTTATCCCAAGGGCGATGGATATAAGCTCTTTCGTCTTGGTAGATAATGCCCCTGGTTTTTCCGCCTGTTTTACAAATTCCATAAGAGCTTTCGTGTAACCCGGTTGGGTTTCGCCCGCCTTTTTTAGAAGATCCATAAATTGGTCGTAATATTTTTGCATATCGGCAGCTAACTGTTTTTCCATTTGTTTCCTCCTGTAATTTTCTGAGTAAAATATAGAGAAATTAATCACGAATGTCAAGTATTTTATAGTGAAATCAATCACACAAGTCTTTGGTGCAGACTAAGGGGTGAGATTGAAATGAGCCTTTGAAAATTTGTTTAGTTTTTGACTTTTTTTCTTTAATATGTTATTACTAAACTCGTAATAGTGTACTAAAGGAGTAATATATGTCAAGAGAAAAGGTAAGAAGAATTATAGCGGACTCCAAATTTGCTATGCTTGCTACATGCGTGGATGGACAACCAAGAGTTCGTCCGATGAAATTTGTTGTGACAGATGACTTTAAGTTCTGGTGCTCGACTGTTAACGTTAGTGGTAAGGTTAAGGAGTTTAAACGGAATGAAAGAGTCGAGATCTGTTGGGTTGATAATGAGCAGAATCAGGTGCGTGTTACCGGTGTAGTGGATGTCTCCGGTGGGGTGGATAAAAAAAGAAAACTTTTTGAGTTGAATCCTGGTATGAAGGGATTGTTTAAGGACGAGTATGACCCCAGACTTGTGCATGTGGAGGTGATTCCTACCTCTGTTAGGTGGAAACCGAATGCTTTTTGTGAATATGACGAGGTTGAAATCTAGGGAATAATTAAGATTGATTGGTATTCAGTATGTTGTGTATGTATGTGAGTAATTTTTCCGGGCTATAGGGTTTATCAATAAAAAGTGCCTGCTTATCAAGTTTTAGGATTTCCCATATGTTTTCGTCGGTATAACCTGTTGTTACAATAATTTTTACCTCGGGTTTGATCTGTTTAGCCTTCGTTACAAGTTCTCTGCCTCCCATTTTGGGCATTATTGCATCTGTAACTATCAGATCGATCTCCTCTGCGTGCTCACAAAAGATTCTGAAAGCCTCCTCCCCGTTTGGTGCGCTAAAAACTACGTATCCATTATTTTCCAACGTTCTTGTTGCAAAGGTCAGAATGCTCTTCTCATCCTCTACAAAGAGGATGGTTTTGGAATGCTTGATTGCTGGGAGTCTCTCTTCCTTTCTGACTGGTGGATTGGAGGAAGTATCAGAGGAAGATTCATTAGTAGAAGATTCTTCTGTGGATATGGGCCAGAGTATTATAAACTCTGTTCCTTTTCCCGGTTCGCTGGAAACATATATACCGCCATCGTACTGTTTTACTATGCCAAACACGGTGGATAGTCCCAGACCGGTACCCTTCCCCTTTTCCTTAGTTGTAAAGAATGGGTCAAAGATTCTTGATTGTACCTCGGGGGTCATTCCTATTCCATTATCTTTCACCGAGATGTATACATAGTCACCCTCCTTGAGATCGGGGTATTTTTTTAGGTTGGAAGTAGTAATTTCTTTCGTGTGCGCTGTAATTGTTATTTTCTTTTCCATTGTATCCTTTTCTTTAAGTGCATCACGTGCGTTAACGAGCAGATTCATAAAAATTTGCTCCAGCTGGGATGGGTCACTTTTTATCGGGGGAAGATTATCCGGGATGTTAATCTCTATCTCTATATCCTCTCCTATTAGGCGTGAGGCCATTGGTTTGATTTTGTTGATTATCTCTTTTATTGAGATAGATTTTGCTTGGGGGGTTTGTTTTCTGCTAAAAGTAAGAATTTGTTTGGTTAAAGCTGTTGCACGTTGAGCTGCCTCTTGAATAGCAATTAGGTCATTGTATATTGGGCTGCTTTTATTTATGTGGAGCAGAGCCATTGAGGTGTACCCATTTATGGCTGTTAGGATGTTGTTAAAATCGTGAGCAATGCCTCCTGCAAGTGTTCCCAGTGCCTCCATTTTTTGTATCTGTTTTAGCCGCTCCTCTACCTCTTTTTTCTCTGTTATATCTCTCATGGAACCAACGATTTTTTCCGGGTTACCATTTTTGTCTCTTAGTAGGACAGCATTTAGATAAATGGTGTAGCTCTTGTTGTAGAGGTGTAGGGTAACTTCGAAGTTGGTTACCCTCTCATGTTTAAGGAGTAATTCCAGTAATTTCTCTCTTGCATTAAAATCCTGGTAAAAAAGGGAGAGATGTTTGTTTAGAAACATTTCCCGGTCGAATGGGTAGAATCTCTTAATGCTGGGACTTACCTCCAGAATTTTCCCATCCACACTGGTTTCGAAGTATACATCTTGAATGTTCTCAAATATGTGCTTTAGCTTTTTTTCTCTTTCTATTAGCTTCCTTATGTTTTCTAGAAGATCTCTTGTGTAGAAATACATAATTGTTGAGATTATGATGAATAGAATTACCATCACTATTAGGTCTGCGTATGTGTCGTGTCCATTGGGGAGGTTGGGTTTGTATGTCCACCACAGGAGACTTACGATGGAAAAACTTATAATTGTTAGGGCTGAGTAGAGGATGAAATACACTCTGTTTAACAGAAAGCTGGCTATTATTACTAGAAAAGGAATCATTATTATCGATGGGGCATAGATACCATTTCCTCCATAGATGAGGAATAGATGTACACCGAGGAGGGAGAATAGGGTAAGGGATGAAGCGGTCTTTAAGTGTCCTTTTTTAAGGATTGTGTAGTTGAGAATATTTATTCCTATCGTTATCCACAGTGCTATCCGTTGTCTGTACCATCCCATCGGGTAGGTAATTACCACTCCGAGAAGAGAGGTCACGGTACTTATTATGAGCACTATTTCCAGAAAGTAGGAAAGGCGGCTCTTGTAGATATCCTCCCCATAAGCATCGGGGTTAGGGCGTAGCCATTTGAGAAAGTCTCGGGTTTTCATTCTAAAAATTATATCAAAATTGTGTGTTTTGGAAAGCGGGGTAGGGTTATCCTGAAAGGTTATTTGCTTGAATACCTGCTAGAGCTATTTTAAAATAGGATCTGTGGATCTGATAAAGATTAGAGCCTTCTATATTATTGCACAAAGCGGGAGCTTTAGTAAAGCTGCGGAGGAGTTATACTTAACCCAACCTGCTATTAGTGCTCAGATAAAAGATCTGGAGAAGATATACGGGGTTAAGCTCTTTGAACGGATAGGACACAGGGTGGAATTAACCGAAGAGGGAAAGGCTCTCCTTCCCTATGCTGAGCGTATTGTTAGTTCACTGGATGAGTCGCGTGTAGTTGTTCAGAAAACAGCGAACAGTAAAATTAAGTATCTAAGAGTTGGCGCAAGTCTTCTTCCTGGTATGTATCTCCTTCCTGAGATAGTAGCTGGGTATAAGGAAAGGTATCCAGATGTATCGATATCCGTTAGGGTTGGCTATGCCACTCAGATAAGCAAGATGGTCAGGGATAGCGAAATGGATGTTGGGATTGTTGGGGGATATGGGGTTCGGGGATGTATTAAAAGGGGTAATAATCTGAGGGAAGAGGTAATATGCCATGATAGGATGGTATTGGTTGTTGGTAGTAAGCATCCATTGAGAGAATTTGGGGTTGTGAATCTTAAAGACTTAAAGGGTGAGGGGTTTGTGCTTTCACCGGAGAGTGCACTTACCAGACGTTTTATTAGGGATCAATTTCGTAAATTTGATATCCCACTTAGGGTTAGATACGAGTTTGGTAATATAGAAATTATCAAGCGATTTGTGGAAAAAAATCTTGGAGTTTCCATTCTTCCTTACTCTACCGTGAAGAAGGAAGAAAAGGATGGAAGGTTACACTGTCTGGAGATTTCGGACCTGAATTTGGATAGGAGCATTTTAATTGTTTATCAGAAGCGGAGGCTCTCTTCGAATATTTTGAAAAATTTCCTTGATTTTGTGCGCTCTCTTAACCTGCAAGAGTTGATTTGATTCTATATTCGTTAGATTTTTATAGCTCTCTTTCCCACTCTTTCCCATGAAAATCCTTTTATAAAAATTTGTTATAGTTTCGATTAAAATTTTTGATTTGATTATCTATGCCTATTAGTGCTTTAGTTATAGTGAGAAAATTATATTAGGAGGAAGAATTATGGGCAAGATAATTCCAAGGTGGGAGTGGAGAACCTTTGCAAAAGATATAAAGCTTGCTGTTAATCTGGATGATTATGAGAAAACCCGGCATGTAGAAAGCAAGGAACACTACGTTCTCTCTGCGGTAGTAGACGAGAACCCCAAGGTGCGAGACAACAAGATGGATATAAAATCACTTCAACAGGTAAATGAAGATGGGCTTGAACAGTGGAAACCTATTCTAAAGGTAGATTTCCCACTGCCTAAAGAACAACTTCTCGAGGTGTATAAGGTTTTTAGACTTACGCCTCCAAAACTTGATAGAGATGTTTATTCGTTTGAAGACTTTATAGCTCTGGCAACGGCCAATCCAAGGATACTGGTATTTGAGGTAGAAAAGGTAAGAGACCTCTACGATGTGGATACCTGTATAGTAGAGTATGCGACTGTAAAGGTTGATGGGATGGAGTACAAGACTGCCGCAGCGGAGGATCCTGATCCTGAAAAGGTGAAAAGGATAGTACAGAAGTTGGGATTGTGGGGCAGAGAGAATGTTAATTATGTAAAAGCACTTAAGAGGATTAGAAATAAAGAGTTATAAGGAGATGAGATATGAAAACATATGCAACGATAGATACAGGATCAAATCAGGTTCTTATATTTATTGCAAGAGTTGATGATGGGGAGATTAAAGAGGTTTTGCTTGATAAGGGTGAAATTACCAAGCTGGGTGAGGGCCTTAATACGACAGGGGTTTTAAGCGATGAGGCGCAGGAGAGAACTCTGAAAGTGATGGAGGAGTTTAAGTCACTTCTAGATAAGTACAATGTTGACAATTACTATGCTGTTGGTACGGCTGCCCTTAGAGAGGCGAAGAATGCGGCTGATTTTCTTAAAAAGGTTAAGGAGAAGACAGGGATAGATATCAATGTTATTCCAGGAGAGGAAGAGGCACGGCTTTCGTTTATGGCGGTTGTCGGGGGACTTAATCTTAAGGATAGGGAAACTGTGATAATCGATATAGGCGGAGGCAGTACAGAGTTTATCTTCGGGCGGGGTACCGAAATCCTTGATAGGTTCAGTACGAAGCTAGGGGCACTTAAGTTAACGGAGCAGTACCTTAAATCGGATCCTGTTACGGATGAGGAGTTTGAATCACTTATGGATTACTTAAAGGGAGAACTAAAGGCGGTAAATCCCCCGGTTAAGAATCCGTTTTTGGTTGGTATGGGGGGGACGATGACAAACTTGAGTGCTATAAAACACAAGCTGGAGAAGTATGATCCGAAGGTGGTTCAGGGTTCCTATATAACTATGGAGGAGCTCGAGGGGATAATTGCGGACATTAAATCTCGAACGATTGAGGAGAGAAAAAAGATAAAAGGCCTTCAACCAAAGAGGGCAGAGGTTATACTTGCCGGTACCGCTATACTTAAGTCGATTATGGAGCGCATTGGAAGCGATAGGATTACGATAAGCGATATGGGCTTAAGGCATGGACTTATGTTTGATAAGTTCTGTGTTTAGAGTTGCCTCTGGATGTTATGCCCAAATGTTTTTCTTTGAGGCAATTGGAAAATAAAAATATTTTGGAAAGGAGTTTTATGATGAAAAAGAAGGTTTTTGTAATGCTGGTACTATTTGTACTGATAGGTGGGTTGGTATTTGCAGGTGGGAAGAAGGAGAGTGCTTCAAAGTTTCCTGTAAAGCCCATAACAATTATTGTGTACACCAAACCTGGTGGACTGATCGATGTAACCGCTCGTAAGTTTACCGATATTGCGAAAAAATATACGAATGCTACCTTTGTTGTAGAAAACAAACCCGGTTCCGGTGGGATTGTGGCTATGAAGTATGTTCTTGGCGGGAAGGCTGATGGTTACACACTGATGGCTGTTACTAAGTCGAATATAGCGAAGATAGTTTCGACAAAGGCGGATATAAATGTTGGAGATATGGATTGGCTTGCAATGCTCATGGCGGATCCCGAGTGTGTGATAACGAATAAGACTCTTCCGATTAATACCTGGCAACAGGTCGTGGCGGATGCAAAGGCTAAAAATGGAAATCAGATATGGGTAGGGCCTGCTGTTGGTGGTTTGGACTACGTTGTTGCTTTAAAGATATGGAAAGCTTTTGGAATTAAGGCGAAGTGGGTACCCTTTGCAAGTGGAGGAAAGGCTATGGCTGCCCTTTTGGGTAAGCAGGGGGTTGCGTATGTGGGAAATCCTCGAGATATCGCGGGGAAACCGGATTTAAAGATTGCCGTTATTTCCTCTCCAAAACGTTTGAAAGAATTTCCCAATGTACCTGTATTTAATGAGTTTGGGGTAAAGGGTCTCGATAATGAGGTTATGTGGAGGGGGTTTGCAGTAAAGAAGGGAATTCCTGAGGTTGCTAAGAAGTGGTATGCGGATCTCTTTGAGAAGGTTTCGAAAGACAAGGATTGGAGAGGTTTCTGGGAACCCTATGGAATAAAGGTAACATACTACGGTAGTGACAAGTTTAACGAAATGGTAAAGAAGGATCTTGCCGATTTTAAGGCCTATCTGAAGTAGTGCTAAAAACAGGGCTCGTAGGTTGAATTTTTATTGGGAATCTGGTTTTGTACTGTAGGGTAGGTTAGAATGGAGAGTGGTGGATATCTTTAGATATCCACCACTTCTTGGTCGGGAAAATTTGAGCATGGTAAAGGTGTGTTATGAAAGCTCTTGGACAGTTTCTAAATACCCAGGTTGGATTTTTTGTGGCCTTTGGTAGTTTTGTTGTTTTTCTTGGGATTGCTGCGTTTATAATTTCCAAAACCCGGAAGCGGAGGTTTATGGGGAGAATCCTTATCCCTCTGGGTTTTATAGGGATTGCTGTTATCTTTTATCTGATAACCCTTGGTTTCCCCAGGGAGCAGCAGGTTGGACCGGCTATAGTACCTCAATTGTGGATATTTTTTCTGGTGGCGCTAAATATTTATCTCTTAATAAGGGGAATTACCGGTAGAGAGGGGGAGGATCCGGAGAAGGGAAGAATAGATACGGTGTTTCTCTTTCTGGCTCTGGTGGTTATCTATCTTGTTGCCATTCAATTAATAGGTTACTTTATAAGCACTTTTTTCTTTATTGTTCTTGCCATGTATATGCTTGCCTATAGGAACTATGTGGTAATATTTTCTACTGCTGTTGGTTGGCTTATTTTTTCGTATTTTGCCTTTTTTAAGTTACTCTTTGTTCCACTTCCAAAGGGATTGGTGTTCTCCCTCATTTTTGGTTGATATAGTTAAATCTTTGTTATGTTTTAAGAAGTTTGGAAGGAGAAGGATAATTGGAACTGTTACATAACCTTGCAAATGGATTTGGACTTCTGGCGGGGGCACCTCAGATTGTCGCAATAGTAATTGGTGTTATACTGGGTATACTTGCGGGCGCTATGCCCGGGCTCTCACCCTCTATGGGGGTTGCACTATTGGTGCCCTTCACGTATAAGATGGATCCATCGGTTGCCCTTATACTTCTTGCTTCGATTTATATTGCGGCAAACTATGGGGGTTCTATCACGGCTGTTACCATTAATACTCCGGGTACTCCCTCTGCAGTTGTAACCTCTTTTGATGGATACCCCTTAACCCGTAAGGGTAAAGCCGGAGTGGGGCTTGGTACCTCACTCATAGCCTCCACTGTAGGTGGGATGATAGGGGTGATAATACTTATATTTTTCTCTATCCCGCTTGCGAAATTGGCCGTAAAAATGCATCCCTCCGAATATTTTGCTCTTGCAATGTTCGGACTTACCACCGTTGCATCCCTTGGTGGCAAAAATTGGGCAAAGGCTTTTGTTGCTGCGATGTTTGGTCTGCTGATTAATACTATTGGGATAGACCCTATTTCTGGTGTAAGCAGATTCACCTTTGGCTTTTTTAGGTTGTACGACGGTTTCTCGCTTATCCCCGCTCTGATAGGTCTATTTGCCTTGAGTGAGGTTTTTTTAAGACTAGAGGAACATAAGTTCGCTAAGAAAAGCGTGAAGGCGGAGTTTAAGAAAGAGACGTGGCCCTCCTTTAGGGATTACTGGAAATTGAAGTGGACCATCTTGCGTTCCTCTGTCATTGGGACTCTGATAGGAATTTTCCCGGGCGCGGGGGCTACCATAGCCGCTTTTCTCTCCTATGATGTTGCAAAGCGTTCCAGCAAACACCCGGAAAAGTTTGGTACCGGGATTCCTGAAGGTGTGGCTGCATCTGAGGCTGCAAACAGTAGTTCCGTTGGTGGAGCTATGGTACCGCTATTGACTCTTGGTATTCCAGGGAGTGCAACAACCGCAGTCTTGATAGGTGCCTTAATGATACACAACCTAAATCCGGGCCCTCTATTGTTTAAAACAAATCCCGAAATAGTGTACAGTCTATTTGCAAGTCTTCTCGTTGCCAATTTTGTTATGCTTGTTTTGGGGATGTGGGGTAGTAAGCTATGGGTGAAGGTGACAGCAATTCCTAAAAATGTTCTCTATCCTATGATCGTGGCAATATCAATTATCGGGAGTTTTGCCGTTAATTATTCGTTCTTTGACGTAGCCTCCTGTATAGGGTTTGGACTTATAGGATGGTTGTTAAAACGTTACGGATTTCCTGTTGCTCCGATAGTACTTGGAATAGTTCTTGGGAAACTTGCGGAGGAAAATTTTAGGCGTGCCGTTATTATGGGTGGTTACTCTGTCTTCTTTACAAGACCCGCCAGTGCTATTATGCTACTAATAGCTGTACTTTCTTTCTCTTATCCTTTGATAAAAACCTACAGGGAGAGAAAGAAAAGTGTGAAGTAGTCTAACTAGCCTGGGGGATAGGAGTCGTGGAAAATCGAAAGGTTCTTATATGGGGAGCCGGTAAGATCGGACGAGGTTTTATCGCTCCCCTTTTTATTAATTCCGGGTACAGGGTGTCTTTTCTTGACAGTAATAGAGAGTTTCTTCACAAACTCTATGATGCAAAATCTTACCCGGTTAAGGTTGTATCTGCTGACGGAAGCAGTTATACCCTACAAATGGAGGGGTACGGAATTGTCGAATTGGATGATCGTAGTCAACTTGCGGAGTTCGATTTGATTATCATATCTGTTCCGGTAAGTGCGCTTAGTGATGTTGCTTTTCAATTGGCTGAAATTTTGAAGGTACGTCAAAGTAGAAAAGGGAGTCTTGGTGAAAAGGGTTTTACCCCAGTGGATATTATTCTCTGTACAAATATTCTCCATCCGGCAGATTCTTTTAAAAACTACCTGTATGAGGGGCTTGTAGGAGTTGGACTGGTCTCTGGCAAAAGAGAAGCTGTGGATTTTGTAGAACGTAACGTTGGAATTGTTGAATCCCTTGTTATACGTATGGCACCCACCCCACCAGAGGAGCTTCTTAGGGAGAATCCGCTCTACGTAGTTACGGATGATTATCCGGAACTTCCTGTTGACGGCGGTGCCTTTAAGAATGGATTCCCGCCTGTAAAGGGATTAAACGCCGTTTCCAACATGAGGGCCGAGGAGACGAGGAAGCTTTACACCTACAATCTTGCCCATGCGGTTCTTGCCTATGTTGGGGCTACCCGTGGATACGAGATGATTGCAGAGGCAGTGGATGATCCGGTTGTGCGGGATATTGCGATTGGGGCGCTAAAGGAGGTTGGAAAGGCTCTTGTAAGGGAATTTGGTTTTACCAGTGAGACAATGGAAGAGTGGAACAAAACCGTTATCAGGCGGATAAAGAATCCGGCACTGCGTGATAGTATAGGTAGGATAGGTGCAGATCCGATTAGAAAGTTAAAAAAGGGTGATAGATTGATAGGACCTGCGAAACTTGCCCTTAGCTATGGTGTAAAACCGATTAATATTCTAAAAGGAGTGGCAGCCGGTTTTCTGTTTGACAATCCGGATGATGCGGGTGCCATGGAGATCCAAAAGTATCTCTCTGAAGAGGGAATTGATAGGACTATCGAGAGATTTTCGGGACTCGATTGGAGGAACGGGAGTGATGACTACTACATGGTGAAACAGATTAAGAGTTTCTATTACGGGTTTAAACTGGGGAAAAGGGCTTACCGGTTAGGTTTTGATTACGAGAGGGACTATCATGGGTGCGGGCAGTGCGCCCTGGGCGCTATTCTTGATGCTTTGGGTTATGAGGCAGATAAGGTTTTTAAAGCGACTACTGCCTTTGCCGGCGGTATAGGGGAGAAGTGTGATGGTTCCTGTGGAGGGTATGTAGCCGGTGTTCTTGCTATGGGACTTGCAATTGGTAGGAGAAAGGATCATTTTGGGGGTGATAGGGAGGAGAAGTACAAGACCGCTGAGCTTGCGAGGGCGTTACGTGAAAGATTTATTGCAAAGTACGGGAGTGTGACCTGTAGGGATATTCATGCCTCCGTTTTTGGTAGAAGCTTTGATTTAACCGTAGAAGGGGATAGGAAGATATTTGACGAAATGGGAGCTCATACCACTAAGTGTACCTCTGTGGTGGCCGATTCTGCTCGTTGGGCGGTTGAAATACTCTTTGAGTTTCTGGGAGAGGAATATCTGAGAGAAGAGTTGGGAATTGTTATTGAAGGGGAAGATTCCTCTCTTCTAGGGGCATCTCTTCCATAAACCTGATGGTTTCTTCCAGGCTCTTCATCCCACCGGAGGTACTTGTATCGCTTAAACAAATTGCCGCCATTGCATTGGCAAATCTCATGCTCCTCTCCATGTCCCACTCTTCATGTATTCCGTAAAGCATTCCTGCACAAAAGGCGTCCCCCGCTCCTACCGTTCCCTTTATGTACTCTCGAGAAAGCTTGTGGGTGGGAGCAAATATGGGATTTTTGCCCCTTCTCACTCCGTAGGCCCCCTCGGGGAAGTGGATGCAGATTATTTCACTGGTGCTTACCTCTAATAGGGAATCTAGAGCTCTTTTTAGATTTTCGGTGTTGAGTCTCCCCGATTTTTCTCGAATCTGGTAGCCGGTAGTTTTTCCCGCTTCTATCTCGTTGAAGATGAGATAGTCTGTATACTTTAGAGCTGGTGTTACAAGTTTGTTAAATCTGTCACTGCTCTCACTTACAACATCGCTTGATGTTTTTAGTCCGTTATCTTTTGCCATTTTTAAAAGTCTGGCAAGGCGTGTTCCGTATTCATCGTCCGGTTTGTCTAGAGAATCGAGTAGTAATATGTAACCTACGTGGAGAATTTTTGCCTCGATTTTTGAGAAATCGAAGTGTTCTATATCCAGCAGTTTGTTAGCGCCCTTATTGTGGAAAAATGTTCTTCTGCCCGTTGATTCTACTGTCATTACGTCAGTGTATGATGTAGGTTGGGTTTCGCTTTTGTGCATTAGGGTTGTATCGATATCGAGTGCCTTTAAATCATTGAGTATGAAATCTCCATCCTCGTCGTTTCCTACTACCCCTATGGCAGAGAGGGGGAGATCGGTTTTAAGAATGGCGAGGTCTTTAAGAACGTTATACGGGCATCCTCCGTTTGCCCTCTTTTCATTTAAGATAATGGAGAGCATTCCCTCCTCTGGCCATACGTCAACGAGTTTTACATGGTCGATTATAAAGTTTCCTCCGGATGCTATACCTCTTCTTTCCATCTTTCTCCCCTAGAAACAAGCTATTACAGAATCTAATTTTGTGGTATAATCCCCCACGGGTCAAGTGGAAAAACAAATATAGAGTGTGATGGTCTTTAGAGTATGATTGTAGTATCGAGGAAAAAATTTAAACTTCCAACACTTAAAAGTATCTTAAGAAGACCTCGACTGTACGAATATCTATTTGATAGAAGAATAATTCTTGTCGTGGCAAAGGCAGGTCAGGGAAAATCTACCTTCCTGGGAGAGTTTTTAACGGAGGAGAAAAAGAATTATTTCTGGTACAATTTTGATGAAACCGATGAGAAATTAAGGAATTTTGTCTCCAGATTCTTCTATGGGCTAGGAGCAAAGCTGAGTAGAGGTGATGTGGGTGATGATCCTACCCTTAGTATCGAGGAAATTGATGTTCAAGACAGAGAGAAGGTTTTGAGAGAGTTTTTGGATTTCTGGAAGGAACCTTTTGCCGCGAGTGATTTTTACATCGTTTTGGATAATTTCCATGAGGTAGAACAATCAGATGAGGTTGTGGGATTTGTTTCTGATATGATTGAGGAACTTCCCCCCAATGTCCATCTCGTTATACTCTCTCGTTTTTATCCCAAATTATCGCTTTCCAGAGTGAGGTCCGAAAAGGAGTTAACAGAGATAACCGATGTGGATCTTGGTTTTACGGTTCAGGAGTTGTTTTCTTTGTTTTTAAATGTTTACAAGCTTGATATAGACCGTACATCCATAGAGAGAATTGCTAAGTTAGTTCATGGATGGATTACCCCTGTTATCTATTTGATAGAAAAGCTTCAACATAAGGATATATCTGGAAGGTCTGAACTGGTAAGTGCTTTTTTGAGTGAGAAGGCATTATCCGAATTAGATGATTTTTTTGAAGCGGAGGTATTGAGGAAAATACCGGAGAAGATAAGGAAAAATCTTACGAAACTGTCTGTAGTTGAGGAAATTTTCCCCGAACTTATAGAAGCAGTAACAGAAGAGAACGGAATGACTGTTCTTAGGGAATTGCTTGATAAGAATCTCTTTGTAGAGCCTGTTGATATAACTCGGTATCTCTACAGAATGCATCCTCTCTTTCGACACTACTTGCGTGAGAGATTTGAGACCAGGGAAAACCTGGAAACCCATGCCGTTTTCCGAAGTATAGGAGAGTATTACTGCGAAGAGGAAAATTTTGAAAGGGCTATATACTTTTTTACACTCTCCGGTGATTTTCTCCTTGCGAAGAATGTTCTCCTTAGAAATGCTGAAGAACTTTTGAAGACCGGGAAGTACGAAAAAATAAAAGCCATACTTTCGAATTTCCCGGAAGAGATGATCGCTGAGGATAAAAATTTAGCCTTTTACGACGCGATTGCTTCTAATTTGTCAAAGCCTTTTACTACAAGAGAGCGTCTTTTTGAATTACTAGAGTATTTTGAGAAGATAAGAGATTACGATAAGCAAGCCTGGATCTATTCTGTACTTTTAACAAATTACTTTTTCTACCAAACTGGGAACGAGATTGTGAGTGATATTGTTGAAAAGTCTGAGGAATTCATCAGAATGGCAAAGGATAGACTTAAACCTGAACGATACGAGTTGTTGAAAGCCCTTATTCCCCTGGGTAAGTGGTGGATAGAACCTCTAAGGGTGGAGGCTTTTGAGGTTGCTCTTAGGGCTGAAGAGACTTCCCATAAGATAAGGTACACGGAGGCTTTTCTCTGTTCCCGTCTTGTCCTTGCAAAAATTTATCTTACGAGGGGAGAGTTTTACGAGGCTGAGAATATTTTAAAGAGAACAGAGAAGTATTTTAAGAGCAATGAGGATTTTAGACTTTACCGACACTACGAGTCACTTTTAAGTTTTTATCTTGGAGATACGTATTTTTATATGGGAAGATTAAGTCAGGCTATCTCTGAGGTGCAGAGGGGGATAAATAATTCTTCTAAGGATTTTGCGTTTTTGCCCTATCTTAAGCTGAATCTTATTCTGTATAACCTTTATCTCAGGGATTACAAGGAAGCAGAACAACTATACGATACCGTGGAGAGTTCCCCTGTAGGTGAAAACTTGTACTTGAAGTACTATCTTCTTTACCTATTGCAGATGCTAATTGCCTATAGGAATGGCAACAGAAGGAGGGTGGAATACTATGCGAAGCGACTTCTTGAGGGAGAGAACAAGGCTCTTCTACAGACAGATTTTCCATACAGTTATGTAGGTTTGGGTGAGGCCTTTATTTTTATTAAGGATTATAGTTCTGCGGAGGAGGTGTTGAGTCAGTTCATAGGGGGTACGGATGAAAGGGATTTCCCATATTCATATGCTACAGCGTATGGTTTGTTGGGTTATATGGCATCGAAGCAGGGCAGTAATAAAGCAAAAGAGTATTTCGAGGTAATGAAACGCATCGTTAGTGAGCGAAAGTATACGAATCTGGATATATGTAACCCCGAGTTGTTGAAAGAGATAGCAGAGCTTTCCGGTTGTAAAATTTGCGATAGTTTCCCAAGGTTACGGGAACTGTACGATGCTAAAGAGGCAGTTACGAGTAGGTATCCTATGGAGATTAGGGCGCTGGGAAGTTTTAAAGTATATCTTAACGGGAATGAGATAGATGAGAGTCTTCTAAGTGGGC
>CAZQTC010000002.1:0-11694 GCA_964596425.1 uncultured Spirochaetales bacterium
ATATTCACCAATTTCTACGGCTACTTAAACGGAAACGGACACACCACAAATGGGCAAGGGGGAAACGGATACAGTGTAAACGGAGCAAACCGACACGAGCAAGATGGCAATAGGGGAAACATCACTCAAATGCGAAAAAGAGCCTGAAATTAGTCACTCAGTAAATTGTTTAAGGTGATATAGGGGTATCACACAAATCAATCAAATCCCCAACCTGCGCGGAGGCAAGAGCAATACAGGTATCTGCAGCGCCATAGTAAATCTTTAGCTCTCCCGTCTCCTCAAGTATCATACCCGTGGGAAAGATCACATTATTTCTATAACCATTCTTCGTCTCGTAATCCGCCTCAGGGACCAAAAGAGGTTCTTTCGAAATCCCTACCACCCTGTACGGATCCTCAAGATCGAGAAGCATAACACCGGCAAAATACCGCTTTTGCCACACCTCTTCAAAACCATTCTTTCCCCTGTTAGGATCAAAATCAGAGGCGTGAAACACGGTAAGCCATCCACGCTCAGTCTTAACAGGAGGTGGACCAGCACCAAGTTTTAAATTGGCAAACGGAACATGCTCTACCCCAAGCAATAACTCAGAGTCACCCCAGTATCTCAGGTCAGGTGAGCGAGAAATCCATATATCAAACCGTTCAGGGTATCCCGGTCTTCCATAAATGGGAAAGGGGCGTTCAAGCCGAATATATTTTCCTCCAAATTTTTCAGGAAATATCACAAAGTTCCTATTATCAGGTGGAGAAATAGAAATAATATCAAAATGATGAAAATCTTCGGTTACAGCAATTCCCCCTCTAACTCCATGCTCTGTATCCATACCAAAAGTCATATAACATCTCCCATCCATAACCGTAATTCTCGGATCATAGGTATTATGAAACTCCTCATTACTCATATCAAAGCATGGTTTACTCTCCACTTCCCAATGAATCCCATCATCACTAAAGGCAAGTCCAAGATTCACACCCTCTCGCACCTTCGTCTCACTCTCGCGAATATCATTCCTAAATACCATTACATATTTACCCTGATATTTACATACTCCAGGATTCATAACGAGATCGGATTCATAGGGTACATCGCTAGCACGCAGAATAGGATTATTCCGATACCGCGAAATCACAGGGCTGGATTTGTAAATAACATCGCGATTGTAACCACTAGATTCTCTATTTGCATCTGTCATTAATCCTATAGACCTCCATCTTTAAAAATATTATTTGAAGATTTTACACCCTATTTCCAAAAATCAAATGACGAATAAAGAAATTTTATTGATTAATCACGCAATAAAAATCTAAAATTAGCCCATGGGAACCGTATTGTATGACAGATCACGAAATCAAGGATTAACATACGAGTTGCGCAAAACGGCAGAGTACTTAATGGGGATCTCGGGCAAATCATCCTTTTCCGATTACACACTGTATTGGAAAATAGGAGGATTCTGTAAGCTGGACAAAACGGAACCAACAAACTTTAGACATCATCACAACTGTTGGGAGGGTCACTTTGTGTTAGGGGGGTCCGGGAAAGCCATATATGAAAAAAACGAGTACAGGCTATCTCCCCTAGCCCTAACCTGTACTCCTCCAGAGGTACAGCACGAAATAAGATTCATAGGAGAAACTCCTCTATTACTCCTCTGGTTTCTCTTCGATTTTGAATATACCCCCTCCCATTCCCCAGACGAAGAATCTCTAATAATTAGAAATTTCCTTAGAACCTACCTCCCTATCAAAGAAGATGCGATAGGGGTGACAAGTTATCTCAAAATGCTTTTTCATTATAGAGAAACGACGGGGAAACTGGATCTCTGGGCCAACAGAATTCTCACAGAAATGTTTCTATACATTTTCAGTCTCCTAACTATGGCTAAGCCCAATAATAAAAATTATCCAGATTCCCCAAAGTCAAACAACGACACCCTTAAAAAAATCACACGCCACATTCATAAAAACTTAAACAGGCGAATATCAATTCAAGAGGTGGCTTCCCTATGTGGAATGTCCATCAGAAATTTACAATACCTATTTAAAAAGAAAACAGGAAAAACTTTCACAGAATACGTTGCAAAAATCAAAGCAAATGAAGCCGCAAGGGCTCTCCTCAGAGGGGTAAGGGTCAGACAAGCTGGAGAAATAATAGGAATTCCCGATCCTTCCCAGTTTAGCCGCTTCTTCCGGCGATACTACGGAGTCTCTCCGAGCAGGTATAAACTCACATCTCTTAAGCACTTAAGATTTTTCAGCACAACCTTCGAAGAGAGTGGTTATCAGAAGTTTATCTAATATTGACAACCGAATACAGAGGATTTACTATCTTAACCCTAGGGATGAAATATGCATTCAGTTTTAGATACAAACTACTTCTGGCCTTTCTTTTAGTCTCCATACTCCCTCTCTCTATAGTCAGCATACTCGTCATGAAAGAGTACAATACCTCGCTGGAGAAAAATGAAATTGACACCAACCTAAACTTTATCAAACAGGCTGGATCCACCACAGAGCAAATAATGACCAGGATAAATGAGGTTTCACTTTTTCTTATGCAAAATAAAGAAATATACAACTTTCTCCATCTCCCGGCAAGGGTATCAGTCGAAAAGCTTGATGCTCTAACACTGGAAATTTATAGAACCCTTATGTTCTTTATAAACAATAGGACAGGGATTATCTCTATCTTTATAAAGGGGGAAAATGGCCATAGCTTCACAATAAATCCTACAAATCAGAACCTAGATGTATTAAGTCCTAAAATGAAACGTAGGGTAATTCAACTTGACGGAGATGCTCTGTGGAGCACTTACACTCCCAATTCCTCCCACATACGAAGAGAAGTGATTCCCGAGACAATAGTGCAAACTCGTTTAATCAAAGATCAATACAATCTGGACAAAACTCTCGGAATGGTCTCCCTTCAGATAAGAGCTTCAATACTCTTAAATATTCTATCTCCAACCAGTATAAAACCGGAAAGACACTTCTACATTTTAGATTCGAACAAACATGTTCTCTACACCTCATGCAATCTTTCTAGAGAGCTAATCAACACTATTGCAATTCAAATCGACGGAATAACCTCACCCAGTGGATACCGTTACATCTCATCGAAGAATGACCGCCTTATTATGTTTTACTATTACCTACCTATCTCTGGATGGACATTAGTATCAACTATTCCTCAGGAAGAAATCAAATTTCAAGATGTTGTAATTAACGAAGTAAGTCTCGTCATTCTGGTAATGATAATCATCAACGGTATAATGGCCATACTATTCTCTCGAAGTTTTTTTACACCCCTTCAGACTCTAACCAAAGCCATGAAAAAACTGGAAGAGGAACAATTCGATGTAATAATCCCACAGAAGAGGAACGACGAGATCGGGATGCTTCTAAAATCATTCAACAATATGGCAAGGCACTTAAAAGAACTTCATGAAGAGATTTACATGGCACGTTTAAAAGAAAAAGAAGCGGAACTGATAGCCTTAGAAACCCAGATTAATCCCCACTTTCTCTATAATACGCTAGACATAATATACTGGAAGAGCAGAATGGAGGGTGGTAAGGAATCCGCAGAAATGATAAAAGCTCTCGCTAAATTGTTTAGAATAGTTCTAAGCAGTGGGGAAGAAATCATACCATTAAGAAAAGAGTTGGAACATCTTCAATACTATATAGAAATTCAAAAGAAACACTTCAATGGACGCCTAATTTTCAATCAAAAAGTAATAACCCCTATTAATAACAGAAAAGTTCTAAAACTAATACTCCAACCCCTGGTAGAAAATGCAATCATTCATGGTCTTAAAGAAAATCAAGAGAAACTCCACATAGAGGTATCCATCTGGGAGGATAAGGATCACACCCTCTTCTATGAAGTCAAGGATAATGGAAGTGGCTTTGATCCCTCTAAGATTAAGGAAATTCTAGAGGAAGACTCAATAAGAGATATTGACGGCAAACGTCAGGGATTCGGCTTAAAAAACGTCGACGAGCGTCTCCGCTTAACCTACGGTTATCAGTATGGGATTCAAATAGAGAGCAAACCCGGTGAAGGGACGAAAATTACCGTTCGCCAACCTCTTATCAATTCCAACAATTACAAAAAAATTCGAGGCCAAGGTGAGATTCAGAAACGCAATGCTTAGAGTAATTCTTGTAGAGGATGAACAAATAACCCGCCAGGGCATTAAAACATTAATTCCATGGGAAAAACTACACTGCAGGTTAATAGGAGAGGCTTCCGACGGACATGAGGCTATAGAATTAATAAATAAGCTGGGCGCCGACATAGTAATCACCGATATCAAAATGCCACGGATGAACGGTCTGGAGCTGGCAGAAAAATTAGCCATAACACACCCAAAATGCAGAGTAATTATACTAACAGGATACGCCGAATTCGAATATGCTAGACAAGCAATAAAGAGCCGCGTTGTCGATTTCCTCTTAAAACCCGTGGGAGAGGAAGAATTAATAGAAATCCTAAAATCAACTGTTTCCCATATAGAGGAAGAGGTTCAATCCCAGGAGAAAATTACTAAAAATATAAATGAAGTTAAGTGTAAGATTTTTGAAGATATAATGTACGGTAGAATTGATCTAAAAAAACTTTACAAAAAAATAGAGGAATTAAGACTTAACTTATCGGAGGACAGAGAATACCAGGTACTAATTGTTTTCCCCAGAACCACCCTTGCCGGGGAAAGAAACAAAAATCCCCCTCTCATCTCGATCTCCCCTCCTCCGGGCAGTATCAGGATTTCTATCCATCTTGACAGTTCCTCTGGAGAGGCAATTTTGCTTACAAACGAATATTCCGCCCAAAACCAAACAGATCTCCAGGTACTCAAACCCCAAAGATCAGAATTTTTACGTGAATTAAACAATTTAAAGTCTAACAGAGTAATTGTAACCATAGGGACAAAACACAAAGGATTACATGGACTACTAGTCTCTGCTGAAGAGGCAAAAGAAACTTACAGATGGCATTCTTGGGAGGAATCAAAACACTTGATTCACTATAGCAATATAGAGACTCTAAAGGAGCGGTTCTGTAAAAAACTTGGGTACTACATTACCCCTGAGGAAGCAGAAAAAAAAATAGCTAAAATGCTGAAAAACCTCCAATTTAATGATAATGATATTAGGAATATTGTACGTGGGCTTCTCCATTACCACCTGTCAAAAAAAGTCTCTGAATCTGAAAAAGAAAAATTCCAAACGGAAGATCAACAGAGAGAGTACCTCGAGTATTGTGAAAAATTCTACTACCAAATAACTGGCAAACTAGAAGAGAGAGGCATTTACATAGAGACCCCTACTAAGATACAGTTGAATTATTCCAGGTCCAATCAGCTCCTTTCATGGGTAAATCTTCTCAAAGAGGTAGAATCATTATTTCTCAATTTAGGGAAAAACATAAGAGAATGTATGGAAAAAAATTATTCCCCAATAACCCTTCAAACAATATATTACATCAAAACCCACTTTAAGGAAGAAATCTCCTTAAAACAAATTTCCAAGATCACAGGGACAAGTGAAAGTCATATATCAAGGGTTTTTAAGAAAGACACAGGAATAAACCTAATATCCTGGATAAACCGGTACCGTGTAGAATACTCAAAAGAACTCCTTGCGATTCCTCAATTAAAACTCTACGATATAGCGGATCTCTCGGGCTTTAGCGATTACAAGTACTACGTCCGTCAGTTCAAGCGCTACGTAGGAATCTCGCCACTGGAATACCGTAAAAACATTCTAAGCTAATCTATAACTACCGCAATCCCCGCAAAAAAGCAAAAATGTGGATAATGTATCAATTTCATACCCCTCAAGATGTATCCGAGTGGAGATATAATGAGACGAATAAAAAAATCTAAATTTCTTTCGAAAGGAGAGATAGAAATGAAAAAATTACTGATCTTTCTACTACTCATCAGCCTGGCGCTTCCGCTCATGGCTACGGGACAAAAGGAACAAAAAGGCACAAAAGCGGGCCCAATTACCCTGAAGGTAATGAGCACCTACAACAAAGCCAGTCAAGGTGTGGATGCAAGGGTTGATGCGTGGTATCAAATGCAAAAGGAAATGAAAGCCGCATATCCCGACGTAAAATTCGATTTTGAGTACATACCACACGACGCATATCAGGACAAAATTCAAATCCTTGCTGCTGCCAACGAACTTCCCGATCTGTTCGAACTGAAGGGTTCATGGACAAAGAAATTTGTCAGCAACAACCGCGTCATGCCTTTAAACGAAATTTTCGACTCCGACCCGGCGTGGGCTAAATCATTCAAAAAGGGTGTTTTCACAAACTTCACAATAGACGGCAAAATATACGCGGCCAATGTTCAGGGCGGCGGTTCCACTCACGTAATATTCTATAACACAAACATTTTGGCAAAGGCGGGTTACAACACCGTTCCCCGTACCTACGAAGAGTTCAAAAAAATGATAAAAGCCATAAGGGCTATAGGTTACACCCCGATCTCTCTCGGCGATAAGAGTAACTGGGTGGCAGAAAGCTGTTATCTAAGCACAATTGGAAACAGAATGACAGGTGTAGAATGGACCAATAGCATCACAAATAGAACAGGTGCATCCTTTACCAATCCCCAGTTTATTAAAGCACTTGGAGTTCTCCAGGAACTTGCAAAGATTGGGGCATTCAATCCCGATATGAATAGTCTGGAATACACTCAACAGAGAGTTCCATACTACAACGGAAAAGCTGCGATGTTTGTAGAAGGTGGTTGGGCCGTAAACCATGTAATCAAGAATGCAAAACCCGATGTCCTGGCAGCTACCCACCTCATAGATTTCCCCAAAATCAAGGGGCAGATAGGTCCTGACAATCTAAACACCGGCGGTACCAGTGGTTGGGGCATAGCTATAAATTCTTCCGTTGCCAATCAGCCCGAGAAAAAGAAACTTGCCTTTGAGATTATCAAGAGATTCGTTAGTATGAAAAATGCTATAAAACTTGCCGAGCAGGGAAGAATACCATCAATGAAGGTTACCAAGTTCGATACAAGCAGATTAAAACGACTTAACAAAGAGTACCTCGCATATATGGACAAATTTATCCCCGCTCCTACTTACGATCTGGTATGGGACCCCGCAGTAATTGAGACACTTAATAGTGGACTCCAGATGCTCCTCATTCAAAAAATCACTCCAAAGGCACTGGCTGAAAAAGTAGAACAGCAGTATAAAAGAGCGGGGAAATAGTATATAACAAATACTTATTTAAGCAGAAGCCTGGAAAAGAGTAAAATAGGCTTGTAAGATATGGGATTATCCCTACAGGGGATAATCCCATATACTCTAAATCAAACAAAACAACCTGCTAACAGAGGTTAACAATGAAAACCAGAAGTGCACTATATCCTAAAAAGTCCGTTTTTATACTACTACTCGCACCAGGAGTTATTCTTTACATAGTAATTGCATTTTTACCCATTGTTAGTGCCTTTATCTTAAGTTTCTACAAATGGTCCGGGGGACAGACAAAAACCTTTATAGGGCTTAAAAATTATATCTACCTCTTTACCGACTCCCTATTTTGGGCAGCCTTTAAAAACAACATAATCATCACTATTGTAAGCCTATTTGGACAGATCGGTATAGCCCTTATACTTGCCACCCTATTCACAACTAAAGTGATAAAATTCAAAGACTTTCATCGATCGGTGATATTCTTTCCGGCAGTACTAGCAGCAATCATCATAGGTTTCATATGGACAATGGTCTACAGCAGGGAATACGGACTGCTTAATTTTGTGCTAAAAACCCTCGGTTTAAAGAGCCTAATAAAACCCTGGCTCGATGATCCAGATATTGTTATATACTCTGTCACTGCCCCGATTATCTGGCAATATATAGGTTACTACACGGTAATCATATCATCCGGAATTACAGCCATTCCCCAAGAAATCTTCGAATCCGCAGCAATAGACGGGGCTGTAGGGTGGCGAAAACTTTTATATATAGTGTATCCCCTGGTAAAAAACACAATTATAGTCACCGTAATGATGTGTATCGCTGGAAACATGAGAATTTTCACTCACATCCTGATAATGACAGGTGGGGGACCTGGGGACAGCTCTATGGTTATGGCACTCTACGCATACAAAAATTCATTTGTAATGTACAAACTTGGATACGGTAGTGCAGCATCCATAGGAATACTTGTAATTAGCATGATCATAATTTTAGGCTCAAGGGCTATTATGGGGAGAGGTCAAAATGAAGAGCAATTTTGAATTGGTCTTACACGTCTACGGCAAAGCAAAGGTGTACCTCTTAAATTTGATAATATGGATTTTTTCCCTCTCCTGTATCTTTCCCGTCGTATGGCTAATATACTCCTCATTTAAAACGGAAACAGAATTTAATCGAAGCATTATTACCCTTCCCGCGGTTCCACAATTTAAAAACTACATCAACGCTTACGTATCTGCTAACCTCGGAAAATTAATCCTAAACAGTGCATTTAATGCTCTAGTTAGCATGACTATTGTTATCATATTGGCCTTCACCATCGCATACCTATTAGCCAGATACAACTTCAAGGGTAACAGGTTAATCTACTACCTATTCCTCTTTGGTATGTTGATACCCATCCACGCACTTTTAGTACCCGTGTTTGTTCAATTCAAGGCAATGGGTCTATTTGATAAGAGAGTAACACTTCTCTTTCCCTACGTTGCATTCAACCTACCCCTTTCGCTCTTTCTTATGGAGGGTTATATAAGGGGGATACCCAAAGAACTGGACGAAGCGGCTTTTATAGAGGGAAGCAATATAATCAGAACGATGTACTCCATTATCTTTCCTGTGACAAGACCGGTAATTGTAGCGGTGGGACTTTTAACATTTATTTTTACCTGGAACGAGTATCCATTCGCCCTGGTGCTTATAAACAGTGAGCGCCTACGAACAATCTCCCTTGGGCTTGTCAGCTTTAAGGGTGAATACTCAACAAATTATCCACTCCAAATGGCAGGTATTGTAATTGCCACTCTACCAATCATACTCATATATCTGGGATTTAACAGAAAAATCATCCAGGGAATGACGGAGGGTTCCCTTAAGGGTTAACTCCTCTTAAGGGGCAACCAATCAACAAATGTCGAGGTGAAAAAGGGGGAAATCGTGAAGCACTCAGATGAAATAAAACAACAGAGAATAAAACTAGCCGTTATAGGGCTCGGTGTAATGGGAAGTTTTCATCTGGAAAATATTGTAAAAACAAAGAACGTAAAACTCACCGCTGTTTGCGATGCTCGTCCCTCAGTAGCAGAAGAAAAGGCAAAACAGTACGGTGTTAAAGCATTCTACTCTCACCAGGAGCTTCTTCAATGGGGCAAAGCACAAAACTCACTAGAGGCAATTCTCATAGCCACACCCCACTACGACCATAAGTGGGTTGCCATAGATGCATTTACAATGGGGTTTCATGTACTAACAGAAAAACCGGTAGGAGCCCATGTGAACGATGTTATCAAAATGATAGAGGCATGGAAAGGGGCAAAGGAGAAAAACCCAAAGCTGGTATTTGCTACCATGTTTCAACAACGTACACTTGGACAATGGAGAAAAATAAAGGAGATATTAGAAACCGGGGAACTGGGAAAACTTATAAGGGCTACATGGATTGTCACAGATTGTTTTAGACCCCAGTATTACTACGACCACGGTGATTGGCGCGGCACCTGGAGAGGAGAGGGAGGAGGTGTCCTACTCAACCAATGTCCCCACCAGTTAGATCTATTTCAGTGGTTCTTTGGTTTACCGGACAGGATAAGAGGCTTTGTATCAATCGGTAAATATCACCGTATAGAGGTAGAGGATGAGGTAACGGCATACTACGAGTACAACAACGGATTAATCGGACACTTTATAACCTCTACAGGAGAGGCACCCGGAACAAACAGACTGGAGATAGTCGGAGAGTTGGGAAAACTAACTTTTGAAAATGACAAACTCACCCTGTGGAAAAATAAAATCTCCGCCTTAGAGTACATAAAAACAGCCAAAGAGAGGTTTCCCCAAATAGAATCAAAAAAAATTACCCTTCAGTATGACAAATCGGAAGTATCTCCCCATAAGAGAGTTATCGAAAATTTCGCAGAGGCCATCCTAAAGGGGATCGATCCCATAGCGCCGGCAATTGAAGGATTAAACTCTATCTCCATGAGCAACGCTATTATTCTCTCTCACTTCCAGGGGAAGACGGTAAGACTTCCATTGGATGGCGATGCCTACGAGAGCTTGCTCAACCAACTAATAGAGAAGAGTAATTAGGAGGACACACCATGACGGGGAAAGAAAGGGTTAAGGCAGTTCTCAACCATGAAGTACCGGATATGGTCCCATGGGGTGAATGGGCCGTAGATTTCGACACCGTAGAGAGGGTAATAGGCCACAAAACCTACTACAGAGCAAAGGCAAAATCGCTCCTCGCCCTGTGGGAAGGGCGAAGAGATGAAGTAGCTCAGAGCTGGAGAGAGGATGGGATAGCCTTCTTCAAAAAAATGGACATGTTCGACATTATAAATATTGGTGCAATGGCTTCGAGTTTACTCCCTCCAAAGGATTACCAGTACGAAACACCCAAGAAAATTGATGACAACACCTGGGAATTTTCTGATGGAACCATTTACAAATACTCAGAAATAACGGCAGACCTTACAAAAATGTATGATCCTCACGTTGGACAAAGAGAATATAACCCCGAAGATTTTGAGGGAGAACCGGAGATAGAACCACCGGACGAGACCTGCTTTGAGGTTATAGATGCTTTTATAGAGGAATTTGGTAAGGATAGATTTCTCATGGGACATTCAGGGGATGAAATAGGAATATACCTACTGGGAAGCGACTTCGATGGAGGTGGTTTTACATACGGACTAATGCAATTCCTCGATAATCCGGAAACGGTAAAAGCAGCAATAAAAATGGAAATAAAAAAGAACAATATATTGGATAGCTACTACATTCGACCCGGTCAGGATGCAGTAGCCTGGGGACAAGATTTTTCAGGTACGGAGGGACCATTCATATCACCGGAGATGTTTAGAGAATTCGCTTTACCGGCAATAAAGGCACGGGTAAAAAACATACACGAAAAATTCCATATGCCTGTGATGAAACATGCATGCGGAAACAACAACAAATTGCTCGACATGTTCGTAGAGGCAGGTTATGATTCATATATGTCAATTCAACCAACCGCCCATATGGATCTGGGTGAAATAAAGAAAAAATATGCCAAATATTTTGTGCCCTGGGGGGGAGTCCCCGTAGAATTGCTCGTATCAGGTACACCAGAAGAGGTAAGAAAAGCTACAAGGCGGGCCCTACAAACTTATAAAGAGGGTGGTAGATATATATTCGGATCAAGCCACTCTATAGCAGTAGGAACTAAATATGAAAATTTTATGGTTATGGTTGAAGAATTTATCAAGTACAGGAGTTACTAAATAACAGTCACACTCCAAAATATCTCCTCCAATTTTTTTGAATAATTTTTGCTAGCGAACACCTCACATTTATATTAAAATATCTCACAAAACAGTTACTCAAACCATTAGGGGGGAAAGAATGTCAAATTCCAAATTCGTAATAGTAATTCCTACATACTGGTCATGGGAAAGAGGGAAAAAGA
>CAZQTC010000003.1:0-143783 GCA_964596425.1 uncultured Spirochaetales bacterium
AATCACAACATATTTCGCCAAACTCCACACCAAAAAACTTCAAAAAAACAAATTGGTGTGCTACACTCTGCCAAAATGTGAAACAAAAAACTACTATTTACTAAAGGAAGAAAGAATGCGTGCCATAATCACAGTAATAGGAAGAGACAGGGTAGGAATAATTGCAAAAATAAGTACCGTCCTCGCAGATAACAATGCTAACATACTAGATATAAGCCAGACAATTCTTCAGGAGTACTTTACCATGATGATGTTGGTAGATCTTTCCGGAATAACCGTAGGGTTGGAAGAGCTAAAGAAAAAACTCTCAGAGGAGGGGGAAAAACTTGGAGTAACGGTGAGGGTGCAACACGAAGACCTTTTCAGATCTATGCACAGGATATAACTCAAGAGGAACACACAAGAAAGGATAGAAGAAAATGATAAGCTCATACGAGATTCTCGAGACCATCCAGATGATAGAGGATGAAAAACTGGACATAAGAACCATAACAGTTGGTATTTCACTGTTTGATTGTGCGGACTCCAATGGCAAACGTGCAAGAAATAAGATATACGATAAAATAACAAGGGTTGCTCAAGATCTTGTAAAAGTCGGAGACGATATAGAGGCTGAATATGGTATTCCCATAATAAATAAGCGGGTATCGGTTAGCCCAATCTCCCTTATAGCAGCAGCCTCCGGGGAGAGAGACTACACCGAATTTGCAGTAACTCTAGATAGAGCGGCCAAGGAGATCGGAATCGATTTCATAGGAGGTTTCTCTGCACTGGTACACAAGGGCTATGCAGGGGGAGAGTGCACTCTAATTCAATCCATACCACAAGCTCTAAGTAACACAGATAAGGTTTGTTCCTCTGTAAACATCGGAACCACCAGAGCGGGAATCAATATGGATGCCGTAAGAGAGATGGGGTTCATCATTAAAAAAACTGCAGAGTTAACCGCCACAGACGGGGGTATCGGATGTGCAAAACTCGTCGTGTTTGCAAATGCACCGGAGGATAATCCCTTTATGGCAGGGGCATTCCACGGAGTCGGAGAGGGAGAGGCTGCCATTAATGTAGGGGTAAGCGGACCGGGGGTTGTAAAGGCAGCATTAGAACGGGTCCGTGGCGAAAATATGGAAACCGTAGCAGAAACCATAAAGAAAATGGCATTTAAGATAACACGAGTCGGACAACTGGTAGCAAGAGAGGCCTCTAAGAGACTAAATATACCCTTTGGGATAGTGGATCTCTCCCTTGCCCCCACTCCGGCTATAGGAGATAGTGTGGCACACATCCTCGAAGAGATGGGCATAGAGAGCTGCGGCGCACCCGGAACAACAGCAGCACTAGCTATTCTAAACGATGCGGTAAAAAAGGGTGGTATTATGGCTTCCTCACAGGTAGGGGGATTAAGTGGTTCCTTCATTCCTGTAAGTGAAGATGCAGGAATGATAGAGGCGGTCAAACGAGGCTCCCTATCTATAGAAAAATTGGAAGCTATGACTGCTGTTTGCTCTGTTGGCCTCGACATGATAGCAATTCCCGGAGATACACCCGCCGAGACCATCGCCGCAATTATAGCCGATGAAGCTGCAATAGGGGTAGTTAACGGTAAAACCACCGCCGTAAGGATTATCCCCGCTCCAGGCAAAGGGGTAGGCGATACGGTAGAGTTTGGTGGCCTTCTGGGAAAAGCTCCTGTCATGGAGGTAAGTAAATTCTCCAGTGCCAACTTTATAAATAGAGGAGGGAGAATTCCCGCTCCACTTACAAGCCTCAAAAATTAGAGAGCACCCCGGGTGTAAGACCTTACACCCGGTTCAGAGAACCTAATTTTCCAATTCGTCTATTCTCTTAAAACTATCACGTAACTGAGAATACAACCCATGATATATCGAATACAACCTATCATAGGCCTCAAAATTTTCCCTATTGGGCTTATTCACACTCTCTACTGTCAAAAGAGAGGCGGCCTCTTTAAAATTACTCCACAAGCCTGTACCAACACCCGCAACAACAGCAGCTCCATACGCGGCTCCCTCTCTGCTCCCGCTTACCGTCTCCACTCTCATCTTAAAAACGTCGGCATGAATCTGACGCCATACATTAGACTGAGCCCCCCCACCGGAGGTTGCAACATGATCGAAAGTCATCCCTAACCGACCAAATATCTCATTTACATCCCGTAAACTAAAGATGACCCCCTCCATCACACTCCTAAAAAGTTCTCTCTTAGAGGTACCCAAGGTAAGTCCCACAAATGCTCCCCTGGCAGTCGGGTCGGTATAGGGACACCTCTCTCCACTCAGATAAGGGAGAAAAAACACCCCACCGGCTCCTATGGGAGCACCGGCAGCCTCCCTATCAATTATGGAATACACACTCTCCCCCGTCAATTTTTCAACCTCCCCCTCGCTATGGGCAAAAACCTCCTTAGCCCACTTCAAAGACCCCGCTGCGGAGAGGGTAACACCCATAGCATGCCACGTCCCGGGTACCACGTTACAGAATACCTGTAACAACCCATCCGGATTATCCTTATAGTTTTCAAGGGTGGTAGACACAATACCGGAGGTTCCAAGTACCGTCATGCATATATCACCCGAGACAACGCCGGTACCAACCCCCTGAATAACCGCATCTCCCCCACCGCCTACTACCTTCAATCCCCTGGGGAGTCCAAGCATATCGGCGATACTATCAAGTACACCTCCACTCACCTCCGTCGACTCATAACTCTCGGGGAAAAAATCAGGAGGGATATCAAGTATATCAAGAAGCTCCCTGGACCATCGCCTGTTTCTAACATCAAAGAAACCGGTGCCCGAGGCATCCGAGACCTCCGTTGCAATTACACCCGTCAATTTATAGCGTATATAGTCCTTTGGATTAACTACCTTTTTTATCTTTTCATAATTCTCAGGCTCGTTCTCTCTAAGCCATAAAACCTTACCCCCCGTGTATCCGGGAAGCATTCTATTGTTGGTATACTTTAAAAGCTCAGTTTCACCGCCAACCCTCTCGTATATCTCATTACACTGAGACTCCGTTCTTTGATCATTCCACAGTATAGCCGGACGAATAACATTATAATCCTTATCAAGAGCCACAAGCCCATGCATCTGCCCCGTTAAACCAATCCCTTTTAAAGCCCTTATTTCACTTCTATACTTTGAGGTTATTCCTCTAATAGTTTTAACAACAGCCCCCCACCAGTCCTCCGGCTTTTGCTCAGACCATCCGTGGCGGAGAGAAAATAGGGGATACTCTTCCAGCTCGCTGGCGATAACCTTTCCCCTCTCATCTACAAGAATAGTTTTACACCCACTTGTACCTATATCTATACCCATAACATACCCAGAAACCATACATACACCTCCCCAAATTTTCAAATGCTTACTTAGAGTTATAGATTAAAAGAAATAAAAAGGATTAGCAAGTTACTTCGCGGAAGTTCTAGGCACTAAGACCCTCAGGCTTTAAGATTGCCTATATACTCAACTCCATACCTATCATAATCCTCGAAGGTATTTAGGTTGAGAAAAGAATCCCTCTCCGCATCGGAGATAGAGATAAAACAACAATTTTCTATCTGCTCAATAAACCTATGTATCGAATAGTCCTTTTTATTATACCACCTCTCCCCAGGAAACCTCATCGAGGAGGTTAGATCCATACGCCTCTCCAATTCCACAATCAGATCCTTAGAATAGATAGAAAACAGAGGCTCCATAAATTTTTTTCCTCCCTCTATCCATACAGGCACAATGGCCTCACAACCACCCCTAGGTTGACACACTCCGTCATCAACCAAGCTACCCTCCACGCAGGCAAACATCTTTACAATAAGTCTTGCATCTACAAACGGCATATCAACGGCACAAACAAAAACATAGCCATACAAAGAAGACAAAAGAGCCGTGTATAATCCACCTAAAGGTCCAACTCCCTTAACGGTATCCTCCACAAACCGAAGATTCTTATAATCCTCCAGCACCCCAAAGCACCTGGAATCCACCCTTGCCCTATCGGTAACGATAAAAACATCATCACTCAGGTGATAAACCCTCTCTACCACTCTTTTTATCATGGGTTCACCGGCAATACGAAGAAGTCCCTTATTCACCCCTCCCATCCGAGTGGCTTTTCCACCGGCGAGTATGGCAATTGATAACGGTAGGGAATTAAAAGACATGTTCAATTTCTGGAAATTTTTCTATTCTCCCCCAGCTAAACACAGGCCCATCCACACATACGTACAGCCCACCTATATTACAGTGGCCACATTTACCAATTCCACACTTCATATACCGCTCGAGGGTAAGTATGACATCGTCCTTCTTGAATCCCCGTTTCACCAAACCAATCGCAGCGAATTTCATCATCACAGGGGGACCGCACACAATAGCAACACTACCCCCTCCGTCCACTCCCACAGCATCATCGTAGAGCGAGGTAACAAGTCCAACCCGCCCTTTCCATTTATCATCCCCTTTATCGACAGTCACATACACAGAAATATCATCTCGCTTTTCCCACTCCGCAAGCTCATCCTTAAAGCATATATCATCTGGTGTTTTTGCCCCGTAGAGAATTTTCACATCTTTAAACCGCTCTCTGTTTTCAAGCACCAATCTTATCATTCCTCTAATTGGAGCAAGCCCTATCCCTCCGGAAACGAAAACAAGAGAACGACCAAACAATTCTTCAAAGGGAAAACTATTACCGTATGGCCCACGTACATAGAAAACATCATCCTGCTTCAACCTATGGAGTGCAGTGGTAAGATGTCCAGACTTACGCACAGTTAACTCAAAAAAACCTCTCTCCCCCGGCGAAGAGGAGATAGAGATAGGAGCCTCACCGACACCAAGAACAGACACCTGAACAAACTGCCCCTGCTTGTAGTTAAAACTATTCTTCAAATCTTCATCGATAAAGCTAACCCTGAAGGTCTTAGTGTCATGGGTCTCCTCTCTAACGGATATTATCTTAACAGGATATGGCAAATACTCATTACTAATCCGCACCGTATCGCCCCCCAAGGGAATTTACTCGCTCTACAAAGGCGGACATCCCCATATCAACGGGACACACTGATAAACATCTACCACAACCGACACATCCACTCCTCCCGTGAAAATCCACATCGTACCTTAACTTATGCTCATATCGTCTTGCAGTACGGATATATGCCTTCTCCCGGGGATTATGGCCGCTTGCCTCCCGGGTGTAGCCACTAAATACACACCCATCCCATACTCTAACCCTCTCTCCGGCTACTTCAGTCACCCCAATCTCTTCCGCAAGGGAAAGATTACTCGTATCGTACACATTAAAACAGGTACATGTAGGACACGCATAGAGACAGGCCCCACAGTATATACACCTATTTGCTATCTCGTTATAAATGGGAAGCAGCCTGTTAGACTGTAAGGGTTTCTCCGATTCCTCCCTCACTATTTCCAGAGCAGTTTCAAAATCCACCTTGAGGTTGATATTCTCCCTAGCCTCTTTAAAAATCCCTTCCAATTTTTCAGAGAGTTCTAGCTGATCTTGCTCCTTAAAGAATTCCCCAGTCTCCTTAACAAGTTTCTCACCCCTAGCAGATGCTACCTCCACAATAAATCCCCCATCGATCTTTACAAACTGAAGATCGAACCCTACCTTATCACTATCAAGATACGGGCCTGTACCGGTAGAAGAGCAAAAACAGGCATTCGGTTCCGGAGGTGTTAGGCACGCAGTTACGATAAAGAGGGCACCCTTAAATTTTCTAACATAGTAATAATCCTCGATGTTCGTAGTAAAAAAACTATTACTCAACTGAAGGGCATAAAAATCACAGGGCTTAACCCCAAAAACAAGTCTTGGTTTTGCCCCGCTTCCCCTTTTTTCAACCTCAAGTTTATCATCCCTCCATTTAAACATTACCTCAGATTGGGGGAAAAATATCTCCTTGGGGGAAATGAGCGGGCGAGATGACATATCCAGCAAATCCGGGGGAATCTCTCTACTGGCATCAATCCTCTCAAAAAGGGTATCCCCACCCCTTTGAACAATCGGGGCATACACCTCCCATCTATCGGTTAATTTTTTTAAGAGACCAGGAATCTGCTTTTCTTCTATAAAGTACAACATCTTACAAACTCTTCTCTATTTTTACCGCACAAACCTTCAATTCCGGGATTTTAGCCTCAGGGTCCAAGGCCCTTATAGTGAGTAAATTGGCAGCCGATTCCTTAAAATGAAAGGGGATAAATACAGAGCCGGATGCCACATACTCCGTTATACGCACCTTAACATTTATTTCTCCCCTTCTCGAGGAGACCTTAACCATCTCACCATCCCTAATCCCCATTCGCCTCGCATCCTCTGGATGCATCTCTATGTAGTTCTCCGGTACCTCTCTTGTCAAAGTACTCGTCCTTCGGGTCATTGTACCGGTATGAAAGTGCCAATAGGTTCTACCAGTAGTAAGCAGAAAGGGATACTCTCCATCTGGAAGCTCCGGAGGTTCTCTATACTCAGCCGGAAGAAAGAGCCCCTTACCTCTGGTAAACCTATCCTTGTGAAGGTAAGGTGTCCCCGGATGATCTCTGCTTGGACAGGGCCACTGAAGCCCAAAGGGTTCAAGCCTTTCATAGGTTATCCCTCCGTATATCGGGGTTAGAGAGGCAATTTCATCCATAATCTCTTTAGGACTGGTATACCCCATACCAGCATAACCCGCCGCTTTGGCAACACCGGATATAATCTTCCAATCTGGCATAGAATTACCCACAGGTTCCATAACCTTTCTGATCCGTTGTACCCGCCTCTCCGTATTGGTAAAGGTTCCATCTTTCTCCGCAAATGAAGATGCCGGAAAGACTACATCGGCATACCTTGCCGTTTCACTTAAAAACAAATCTTGAACCACAAGAAACTCCACATTCTCAATACAGCGTCTAACGTGGTTCAAATCCGGATCACTAAGTGCAGGGTTTTCTCCCATAATGTAAATAGCCTTAATCTTCCCCCTACAGGCACCTTCAAACATCTCCGTAATCGTTAGACCCGGTTTTTCCGGCAGGTAATCAACACCCCATGCCTTTCTGAACTTCTCTCTCGCCACCGGGTCCACAACCTTCTGGTATCCGCTGTATACATCGGGAAGCCCTCCCATATCACACGCTCCCTGCACATTGTTCTGTCCTCTCAACGGATTTACACCTGTAGCAGGAAACCCCACGTGCCCGGTTAACATTGCAAGATTCGCAAGAGATTTTACATTATCAACACCAGCGGCGTGTTGGGTTATTCCCATGGAAAAAACAATCATAGCCCTTTTGGTTGTGGCATATATATGAGCGGCCTCTTCAAGAATCGCTGCAGGAACTCCGGTTATCTTCTCTACATACCCGGGGTCATACCTCTCCACTACTTTTTTTAACCTATCGTAGCCCTCTGTTCTCTCTCTTATATACTCCCTATCCTCCAGACCATCCCGTATAATTATATGCATCAGCCCATTTATCCAGGCCACATCGGTTCCGCCTCTTATCCGGGCATGGAGATAAGCATACTTTGAGAGTCTTATTTTTCTGGGATCAAAGAGTAAGAGTTTTGCACCTCTATCCTGTACAGATTTTATTATCCGCGAACCTATAAGGGGATGTTGTCCCGTAGTATCCGAACCGGTAACGAGAAAGCAATCAGCATGTTCAAAATCCTCTATCGAGTTGGTCATTGCCCCGGAGCCCATCGTAGCGGCTAATCCCGCCACAGTGGAGGCATGACAGAGCCGCGCGCAGTGATCCACATTATTGGTACCAAAAACAGCGCGTGAGAGTTTCATCATTAAATAATTCTCTTCGTTGGTAGCCTTGGCAGATGTGAGAAACGCTAAACTATCCCCTCCAAACTTCTCCTTGTAGTAATTAAGCCTCTCACCAACAATCCTGAAGGCCTCATCCCAGGAGGTAGTCACAAACCTCCCCTTCTTTTTGACGAGAGGCGACGTCAACCTCTCTCTACTATTTATAAACTCAAAGGAATTCCATCCCTTAACACAGAGGCTTCCTTTAGAGACGGGATGATTCTTACTAGGAACGGACGAAACCACCCGGCTACCGTCGGACTCCAGGTATAATCCACATCCACACCCACAGTAGATACAGGTGGTTAACTCTCTAGACATTTGGTTTCCCACTATGCGAATATAGTATTACTCTAATATATTAACATATTTATACAGCTTGTCCATAGCCAACCCCAAATATTTACTAATCCGAATAGATCCCCTCGATAACTCTATTGACCTCCATTGCATATTCTCCATCTACCGGTATAGGGCTGCCGTTTAAAATTGCCTCCGTAACTGCCTCTATATAGGGCTGATGGAGGTTTGGGTGAGCCGGATGATTTTCCACTATCTCTTTTCCTCCGACCCTAAGGACAAGAAGATCACCGTTAAGTTTAGGGATACGTATAGATCCCCTGCTTCCAAAAATATCCAGGCTATCCATTGACTCGTAAACCCCTGTTGTAACGGTTAGCATAGCGGTAACGCTCCCACTAAAAGAAACAATACCAACAGAGGTATCCTCTACCTCTCTATTAAAAATTATGTTCCTATTAACCCCCTTAACACTTTCCACATTATCGCTACCAAAAAGATTGATAAGAACCTCAATCCTATGGCAACCAAAATCCATAAGAGGCCCGCCACCTGCTTTATCCAGTTCTACGAGCCAGTCTCTGGAATCACCCCGTTTTATATCAAAGTACTCAAAGGCCTTCAAATCCACCACCACCGGTTTGCCTATAATGCCCTCGTTCAATATTTCTTTAACCCGCCTGATAATCGGATAGAAATGTCTGTAATAGGCTATACTGAGAGAGACACCATTGGCTTTAGCAGCATCTATCATTCTCTTACAACTATCAACACTAAGCGACATTGGCTTTTCACAGACAATGTGCTTTCCCATCTCGGCCGCGCTAACCGTCTGACTCTCGTGAAGGTAGGGGGGAGTGGCAATATAAACCGCCTCCACATCATTGTCCCCAATAAGCTCCTTCCAATTACCGTACCACCTCGCAGCATCGAACCTCTTTGCACATTCCTCCGCCTTACTGGAGTTAGCACGAGCTACAGCTACAAGATTACAGTTATCCAGATCTCTCAATGCCGGGCCAACTCTCTTCTGTACGATATCTCCACATCCGATTAACCCCCAATTAAGGGACTTTTTGCCATTCAAAAAATCATCATTCACAATTACCTCCTTAAAACTCGATTAAAAAACCCTGATTGGCTAAACTCCAATCAGGGTTTCTTTATAACTAAAAACTCGTATCCACCCTAAAAACTCAAGCTATTCCTCTTCCGGGGAAAACTCATCCTTACTGGCCCCACATACCGGGCACACCCAATCCTCTGGGAGATCCTCAAAAGCAGTCCCGGCCTCTATGTCGTTATCCGGATCGCCCTGCTCTGGGTCATAGATGTAACCACACACATTACATACATACCTCATACACTTCTCTCCTTACCTTGTTATAATATATTGGTGTCACTACACCAATTGAAATCATTACAAATCCATAACAATTACGAGGCAAATATAATAAACTTTACCATATCTGTCAACAAATAATGCTTCCTCGCCTTTTCAACAGAGGTATTATTTGTTAAACTTCCTCTCTAATACTATATATTTTTTAAAGGAGAAATAAAGAATTTTTTATGGATGCCAGAGTAGAATGTAAACTTTTTATCGCCGGAAATCGTGAGAGCGTAAATAATTTCAAAGAAAAATTAAGAGGGGTATACCCCACATATCAGATAGGTCACGGATGTCCCTCTTGCAGAATAGAGCTAGAACCCCAGGAACCAGAAAAACACCCGCTATGTTTCAACAATATAGTACCGGTACCGGAATCAAAATTGGCCCAGGGCTATCCCAAAGCCGGAATGTACTGGGAAATAAACAACTGGGGTGTAAAGTGGGGAGCTGTCGATGATGAAATAATTGAAGAAACGGAAGAGAGTATAACCTACAGGTTCTGGACTCCCTCTTCCCCTCCCAGAAAATGGGTGATAGCAGCATCCAAAAGATTTCCGGAACTAAAATTCGTCCTTGGGTACTTCGGAAAAGAATGCCTTCCCTTCTGGGGAGTAGAAACCTATATAAATGGTAAAATAAAGGCACAAGTTGAAATACCCCGAGAAAACGAAAAAGAACCGTATTCTACCTTCGAAAAAGAATGGGAGAAGGCAACATCCCTCTCGAAATCATAACTTCGGAGCAATCTCCAGTATAAGTTCAACCTCACCACGACTCAGTTTAGTAACCGCTGCTATATCCTTAACAGACCATCCCTGGTGGGCAAGTTTTATAACTGTCTCACGCTTATCCTGAGGTGGGGCACCTCTATCCTCCCCATTGTCACTTCCCTCTGCCTTGATAAGACTCTCAAGCAGACGTACATGTTCCTCCGCCTGCTTACCTATATTCTCAAGTCGTGTTTCCGTCTTCGCAAGCCACTCCCTTGCCTTTTGTAACTTTTCCATTCGAATCTCTAATTCTTCCAAGGTATCATCTATGTTAGAGATAATCTCCACTACCGAATCCGCTTTCTCCTTATTTACAGCCAGAATCTCTACCTGTTTTTTCAAACCGACCAATTTTTCCGTGAACTCGTTCAATTCATTCCCAACAGAAGAAAGCCCCTTTTCAAGCTTCTCCAGAGCCCCGAAATTTTTATCTATTCCCTCTATCGTGCTTTCTATAATATCCTTTTTCTTCTCAAGGCGTTCGTAGCGAGACTCCACTATCTTCTCCAGGTCCTCCAGAGATCTAATCCTCGCCTGTATCTCCTGGAGGGTATCATGACTCGAGGTTACATTTTCCAGCTTAATATCTATATCCTTAGAGATATTAAGTAGCTTTTTGAAATCTCCCTCCATAGCATCTATTCTACGCTTTTCGGAGAGAAACCTGGTAAATTTAGCATTAACCTCATCTGCCAGTTTCCTCGTCTTTCCGAGTTCAATCTCTATCGCCTGTATCTCATGCCTTTGCGCTTTAAGTTTATCTATTTCTTCGCGCATTATTTCAATATCATTACTTAAAGCCGCCTTAAGGGTATCCGCCCTATCGAATATCTTTGTCTGAGAGATAAACTCTTTCAATTTTTTCTCAATTTCAGATAAGTTACGAGAAAGGTTCTTATAGCTATCCTCTATGCGCCCGAAGAGCTTTTTCTGCATGCTTTCGCCCTTCTCTTTCGCATCACTCAACAGATTCCTATAGTCAGAAATTTTACTCTCTACCTCACTCTGAAAATCCATAATTCGCTTCTGAAAATCGATCTGGAAGGCATCCAGACTCTTCTTAAGGTTCGCAAGTGAACTCTGAGTTTTACTATCCAATTCGGTCTTTAAATTATTAATGCCCTCGGCAATCGATTCCAACTCATTCTTAAGAGCAGTTCGTTCTTCGCTTGTCTTGACTATCAGAGAATCACGCTGGGATGCAAAATTGTCCCTTATACTCTGAATAATAGAGTCCACATTTTCTCTTATCTCCTGGAGTTTTATCTGATTCTCTCGCTCAGAATTGGCCATAGCAAGCCCGAACCGTTCCCTCAACGAGGTCATTTCATTGTTGAACAATTTAAGCGCTTCTTCCTTAATTTTCTCTACCTCGCGTCTCAAACCTTCACTAAAAGAACGCACCTCACTCTCCGAATCGGTAACTCGAGACCTTAGAGCCGCTTCAAATTTCTCAATATTTTCCTCCATCCTGTCAAGATCCGATTCTACATTCGCCCTTATCTCTTCCAATTTACTCTTAAGCTCATCCGTATATTTAACCTCCAGTTCCTCTCGTCTGGAAGAATAGGTTGTTTCAAGTTCCAAAAGTCGCCCCTCAAAATCACTCTGCCATGACTTAATAGATTCTTCCATGCTTTCACTACGCGCCTTCAGATCTTTAAAAAATTCATCCTCAAATACCTTTAACTTCTCAGACACATCCTGATATGCCTTCGCCTTCAGATCGGAAAGACCTTTTTCCAGTTTTTCCATCTCTATCCTAAGGGCATTCATCTCCTCCTCGGCCCTCTGCTCTTCTTCCTTTCGCCTCTCTTCCAAATATTTAGTAAATGACTCAAAATCACCCTGAATTTTCTCTGTTACCTTATCCATAGCCTCTCGCAAACTCTCCTCAAGTGCCTCAATATCCACACTCGAGCTTTCCAATTTCTCGAACTTGTATCTTACCTCCTCCTCATATTCGCCAAGTCTGTTATTTATTTCTTCCACAGTCGAATTCAGCTTACCCTCAATCTCTTCCAATGCCTCTCTAACTTTCCCATCGTACTGGGAAATTTCAGAGTTCACCCTTCCAAATGAAGACTCCACTCGTCTCTCCAGATCCTCTATCTTACCAATAGCATTCTGTTCGCTATTTTCTATTTTCTCCTTCAACTTTCCAAATATTGAATCACTCAAAGACTCCCCGCTTTTCACCACATTACTAAACTCTTCTCGCTTGTTTTCTATCTCTTTAGCATACTCATCCTTAATTTGAAGAGCAGAGGCTTTAAAATCCTCATTCAGCTTCGCATATTTCTTCTCAGCCATGTTAACAAAAGTGTCCAGTTTCTTGGTAAACTCTCTTCCCCTCTCTTCCACCTCCGAAAGAACTCTCTTTACCGAGGCTACAAACTCCTGCAAAAGCAGAGTTCTCTTTCCCCTTGCTTCCGCTTCAAACTTCTCGAAAATCTTCTGCAGATTCTCCACAGTCTCTCTCTCAAGCTCTTCCCTCCGAGCCTCCAACCTGGTTAAGTAAACGGAAAAATCCTTAACACGCTTCTCGGAGTCTTCAATCTGTGCCACAACCTCATCTGCCTTTGTACTAAACTCCCTTTCAATCTCGCCCTTAACCCTCTCTAAATTTTCCCTGTTGTCGCTCAATATCCTCTCCTCTATAGCAGGTATCGAGCTCTCAAGTTTGGAAACCTGAGCATTCAACGATTTTATTTTATCAAATACAGAATCTACAAATTTTGACTCATTGTGTAGACGCTTAAGGTTTTCATCAACCCTACCTGTCATATCAACGAGTTCTTTAAGGGCAACATCGTAAGTAGAAATTTTACCCTCGATAATCGAGATATTATTCCCCTTTTCTTTTAATCTGGATTCGACCTCTCTTATCTTGTTTAGTAGTTCCTTACCAGTCTTAAGGTTTACCTGAATTTCTATAGAGAGATTTTTAATCTCAGAGGTTTTTTCATCTATAAAATCAGAGAGATTCTTTACCACCCTATCTGAGTATTTTTTTACCTTTTCAAGAGAACGATTCCCCTTATCAATCTGCCTATAGATTAACAGAATGAGCAGTACAACAAGGATAGTAATAATATTCCCAATGGAAAATATCATTGTTCCCCTCCCCCTTAATCTTTATTATATCATAACTTAGTAGATGATAGTTGTCAATTAATAATATGATACCTCAAAATCTCCAAAAAATGCCTGTACGACGAGAAAATCACATCAGCCATCTCCCATCTATTTCTCTCAGATTTTAGATAAGCTGAAAATTTCAACGGAGAAACCTTCATGGCACTAAACATTCCTACCCCTTTTGCTCCTACTACGTCGTAGCGATAATTATTTCCAACGAAGAGAACCTCCTCACCCGCCAAACCCAGACGATTCAGGAGAAATTCGAAAGCCCTTGGATCGGGTTTGAGATAACCACTATCATCGGAACAAAGAACCACGTCAAAGTAACTGGAAACTCCCAAAAACTCTAATTTCCTCTCCGGCGGAAAATCTGACAGAACAGCAAGAACATACCCCTGCCTCTTTAAAAAATCAAGCACATCCCTTAACCCTCGAAAGGGACGAATAATAGCAAACATTCTCTCCCATTGGTCGTAAATTATTCTCTCCATCCTCTTCATAGCATCCTCTTGCGAAACGCCCAAATCGCGAGAGAGAATTTGCGCCTGCAATTTTCTTACATCCCCCCATGTCTCACACCCCCTTATATCCCTCCGCATTCTTCTAAAAGCATTGACAAAACGCGGGTAATTAATAAAAAGAGGAACAGAAGCAAGAAACATTTGATAGTTAGGGTACAAAGTACCATCCACATCAAAGGCAACCGCTTTTAACCTACCCTGTAATTTATTCTTTAGGTTTAATAATGTATGTAATTTTTCCACGAACAACCTTTGTACCAGAAACCGCTTCAAAACGCCAGTGTCTTAGGGCCTCGACCACTGCGGAATCCACGTCACTATACCCCGACGAATCTAAAACTTTCAAGGATTTTATTATACCTTCCGGGAGCAATTCAAAAGCCACAGTCACTTTAAGTGTAAGACCCTGCTTAGCCACCCATTCGGGTATCTTAGGAAGTGGCATAGAGAGGGGTACTCGTCTCTGTGAGGGTTTTTCCCACTGAATGTTAGGTCCGGAGGAAACTGACTGAGATCTTCCAGCGGATTCCCCCATCGTGTTTTCACCGGTTTTCCCCTCAGAAGCAGCACCACCAGTGCCCACCCTGCTCTCACCTTTAACAGAGGAGCTCTTCCCCGCCTTTTCCTTTAACAACCTATCAAGCCTAGAGTATACACTCTCAGAGAGGGCAAGATTCTCGCTCTTACCGCTCTTCTCTTCCTCTGTTCCCGCACTCTCCGCAGGGTTCTCATTTTTGTAGAGATTTCCACTCTCCGGAAGTGCAGGCCTAGATTTTACCACAGCTCCGGGAGCCATGCTCTTACTACTTTCCGAAACAGAATACGGAGAAATACTTCGCTCTACCCTTTCGGGGCTAACAGGATTGGCAGAAGGCAAATTTACACCCTCCAGGCTTTCAGATTTCCCCTCAGGCTGGAGAGATTGAGAAGGTATCTTTTTTGCCACATGAGCACTTTCCACACGAGCATTCTTTTGCTTTTCTGGACTAACCCCTATCTGTTCACTCGTTTTCTTCTGCTTAGCGATAGTTTTCTCTGCAGGGGGCACCCTCTCGACCGGCTTTTCTCTATTTGCCCTTTCCTTCACCACTGTCTTCCCCAGTGTCGGAACCTCCTCCAGACGGACAAACACAGGCCCACTATAGCGTGGAACCTCCTCCTTCCCGAGCCTGATAATAAACGGGAGTACAAAAAACAGAAGGATATGAATAAAAACAGCAATAACAATACTTATTATTAGTCTATCTATATCTCTCCTATTCAAGGAAATCACATTTGCTATTTGGAAACCTCCCTTGTCTTAAGATTCACCCCTTTAAAACCATTCTTTCTCAGAACATCAAGAACCTTTATCATTAAATCGTACGACACATTCCTATCGCCCTCCACAACCACAGTTCTTATTGCTTTTCTCTCTTCCTTTGACATCTTACCAAGCTTTTCATCCAACCCTCGAAGATCACACCTCTCTTTGTTAAGGTACAGCTCTTTATTTGAAACTATTGTTATAACAAGTTTTCCCATCACCACTGGTTCACTCGTTGTAGAACCCGGAAGCACAAGGCTAATACCAGGGGTTAGAATAAAAGTTGTGGACACCATAAAAAATATTACCAACTGAAAGACAACATCAATCATTGGAACGAGATTTGCGTTCACCTGCGGTGATAATTTTCTCCGGAACCTCATCTTAATTTCTCCATAATACTTCTCAAACAGTTTCCCCCTTTGAATCACCCACTATATGTCCCTCATACTTTAGTCTCTTATCGACTCCCTCGTTCGGAGACACTCGCTCCGACCCGAGGTTATCTCCCTCTCTAGTAACTCCCTCGTTGGAGATAAGGAGTACCAATTCATTTACCCTATTCTCCATCCGTAAGATGATATGATTTACCTTGTTAACGAGATAGTTGTAAAAAATGATAGCCGGTATAGAAACAATCAACCCCGCCGCAGTGGTCAGCAAAGCCTCAGATATCCCTTTCGCTAACAGCCCGGGATCCCCAACAGAACCAAATTTTCCCAAGACACCGAAAGCCTTTATATTACCTGTCACAGTACCAAGTAATCCCAGAAGAGGAGCTATATGAGCTATGGTACCCAGGGCAGAGAGGAAACGCTCCAGTTTAGGAATCTCCAGGTTTGCCGCATCCAGAATAGCCTCTTTTATAACGTGGCTATCGTAATTTCTATTCTCAATACCCACCTTCATCAAATTAGTTATCGGTGAGGGATTGTTCTCACAAATAGCCAAGGCCTCATCAAAGTGATTCTTGCTTAAGGTCTCTTTAAGCCGTCTTATCATCTTTTCCTCATCAACACTTATCCTTCTTAGATAGATTAAACGTTCAATAATTATAACAGTTGCTATCAGCGATAGGAGAAGGATAAAATACATTATTATTCCGCCCTGATTCATAATCTCAAGCATCTACACACTCCTTCAAAATAGTATTAAAAACTAATCTGGGCCTCCAAAACAGCCTTAAAACCCGGTTCCTCCAGACCAAAGGCGTTATACCGTTTTGCCCCGCCAACAGTTAAAAGATCATCTATAGAGCCTACCAATCTTACATACTGAGAGAGCCTGTAAAACACACCAATATCAAGCTTTGGAAGTTGAATAAGATCTCCAAAACCGGTAGTATACGCCAATCCCAGAGTGGCACCGTACTTACCTTTTGGCCCTATACCAATAACCTCCAGCGATACACTATCCAACGGTTCATACACCGGCCTATCCCAGAGTTGTCTCTTATAGTCACCATTAATTGTCAGATAAGAGGTTGCATCCCATTTAAACCCTGCTTCAAGTCCCACCACTGTAGCATTCCGCTGATAAAGGAGCGAAGAAATACTACTCTCCCCGAAATCTGCCAGATGCAAATCAGGCAGGTTGGTATGTATCCCCAGAGAAAGAGAACTGGAGAGAACGAGATTCTTCAAAACCGAAAATTTCAAATTTCCCTTGGCAAAATACACTGGATCATCAACAGGGGGAGAGGGAATCTCGGTTAAAACAGCCCTTTCAATAACATCGAAGAGATCATATCTACGTACTTTAAACCCTCCGTTTAGATAAAAATTCAAGAAAGGCAGGGGAGAACCATCGATTCCGACACCGTAAGTGAAAAGACTGATACCCCCACTATTATAGAACCAACCAAAATTTAGATTCCCCTCCATATTCAGGGGAAGCTCCAACCCTACAGTACAGTTAGCACCTATCCTATGGAGATAAGAAGGATAGTTACCAATCCCCCCCTTAAACTGATAAAATCCACCCAGATTCAACCTTACACCACCTACAGTCACACCCAAATCAACCTCAGGGCCAAGCACATACTCACTTACCCCCGCCGGCGTGCCACCGGTTAATAACAGAGAACCCATCCGTCCAAAGAGGGTAGTGGAAAGGTCAAAAGAATCGCTAAAGCTCTTATCCAAAGCTAATCTAAGATTTAACAACCTATCAATCTCAGACAGATAGTTACTTCTCTCCTGAAAACCTACCTCATTATCCCTAAACTTCCCATCGCCCCTTAGATCTAAACCAAAATTTTTAAGCTTAAAAAATCCACCTATCGAATCATTCCGCCTCGAAAACCCCGAACCGGCAGGATGGTAGGCAAAACCATCCAGCATCTCATGACTAAAAGATAGCTTGAACCTTGGCATATTACCCAATTTGTAGAGGGATATGGAACTCAAGATATGATTCATATTGCCTATCCCTAAAACACCATCCGCATTTAGTTTTATCTGCTCACCATGAAAAACCTCAACCACCGGGGTTGGAGTTATCGGTTTCAACTCCGGTTCACGTATACTAAGATTTTCTACACGCGGAAGCGGGACATCTCTCTCCGGAGGGACTATCTCACTCTCATCGGGGAGCGTAGCTTTCACCCTTTCAACCGTAAGATTCTCCACCTGAAGTATCACAGGGGGCAAAACGATCTCGGGTTCCCTGGGAGCCGTTTCTCCATTATTCTCCGCAGCACTCCAGAGAACAGGTCCTAAGAGAAAAAACAAACTTAAAACCACTGGAAATTTAGATTTTCTCATTGTTCGTTCACCCCGCTCTGATTTATTCCCATAAGGAGTCTTTTCCCCGCTACAGCCCACTGAGTATTCGGAAAACTATCCTCTAACCTCTTAACGAGAGCCCGTAAATCACCGTAGTTTCTCGCAAGTTTCATCATTACAGCCGCCCTGTAGATAGAGGCAGCCATAAGGTCCCTGTTATTGGGATCTGTAAAAGCGGCATCTAAAAATTCTTTACCCGCATTTACAAGTTTTCCCTTTCTATAAAAATACTCACCTATGAGATACTTAGCCTTAGCCGAGGTTTCCGGATCGCCTTTAGCAACAACCTCCTTAAGCATCTCGTAGGCAAAGTCCATCTTTTTCTCTCCCATCACGTATATGCGGGCAAGTTCTACCATAGCCTCTCGTCCAGCCTTTGTCTTTGCCCCTCCAAGAGCACCTATTTTAGCGGAAAGCTCCGCCTCTCTCTTACTAAGTCCCATCATAAGGAATTTCAACTCTTCCAATTTATCGGAGACATTCAATATTTTTGCCTCACGAGGGTATTCATCCAAAAGCCTTTTATACAGAGAAGAGGCTTTCTTATAATCTCCTTTTTTCATATATATTTCCGCTGTTTTAGAGAGGGCATCAGCATAAAAGGGACTTTTAGGATAATCCGCTATCAATTTCTCCCATAATAAGACTGCACCGAAGTACTCTTTTAACATATATGCGGAATACCCCCCCCAATAGAGAGCAGCATCAAACAGCTTTCCTTTTGGAAAGGCTGTCCTGTAATCATAAAATGCTTCCTTTGCCTCGGTATACTTACCCGCGGAAAAATATACCTCCGCCCTCCTATAATAGGTTTCCTCCAACAGCGGGCTATTTTTGTAAGTATTAATCAATTTCTCGTAGGCAGATACTGCCCCATTAATATTACCCAGATCGGAGAGAATTCCTCCGTAGTCAAAGAGAGCGTCATCGGCAAACTCTGACCCGGGATACTTTTCATAGATCAATTTAAAAACATCTGCGGCCTTTTTCAGTTTTTTCAAGTTTCGAAGAGCTTTACCCTTCAGAAAAAGAGCCTTTACCGCAAGCTCTCTATTCTCGGAAGAACTTAACTCATCAAAGAAAAGGATAGCATCACTGTAGTTTCCCAGATTAAAATTGCACCACCCGCTCATATAGAGAGCAGAACTCAGAAACTCCCCAGCCGGGAATTTAGAGGAATAAAACTCAAATATGCTAGCTGCCCTCTCGAAATCACCCAACCTATAGTAGGCCCATCCCCTGTAATACACTATAAACGGATAGATAGTATTAAGATTAGCTTTACTCAGATCCTTAACATCTATCTTGTTCAAGTAGTTTAGAGCCTTCCCATAATCCTTCTCCGCAATGGAAGCCAATCCCCCGATATAGAGGGCCATAATTCCTGCCGAAGGGGAAACCGAAGGACCCTCCTTAGCTTTTCGGACTTTCTGCAGCACCAAATCCACCTCTTTCAGGGCCGTGTTATACTTCTTAACGAGAAAGGATAGTTTGGCCATTTCGAGGTGAGCATTAATATCGCTCTTTCTATACCCAAGATACTCTCCAAGGGGAGATAGAGCCTCGTTATAACTACCAAGATTCTTTAGAGCAAGTGCCTTTAATTTCAGGGCATAAACATAGTATTTCCCATCGTTACCATACTCCAACACCCTGTCTGCAGCAGAAATCGCTCCCTTAAAGTTTCCATCCATATACAGGCAGTATGAAACAAGATATGCCGCCTCTCCCCTTCGTTTAGAATCTGGATACTTCTTTAAAAACAGTGAGTAATACCTGTTTGCATCCCCGTATTTTTTTTCCATCAGGTAAACATCACCCAGTCTCATAACAACAGCCGAGATTCCCCCCACTACCTTGGGGGCGGGTTGTAAAACAAATCTGTTGGCAAGGAATTCCTTAAGAATCGCTTCTGCGCTATCAAGATCGCCCTTATCTATATATATCTCCGCCAAGTACAGAGGAACCGCAATACCTATCGCCGTTTTATCTCTAAGTTTCCACACGCGTTTTAAAAAATGTTCTGCTAACTCGAGATTACCCCTCTTATAACTCTCCACCCCAATTCTTAACCAGAAATCCTTTAGGATTTCCACATTTCCGGCAAACTTTTCCTCAGCAAGCTGAGTCAGGCTATCCATTTCGGAAAGATTATTCTCCCTCACAGCCAATATAAAGAGCCGTCGAATAGCAACCGAGGAAATCTCAGGTGAAAAATTGATCATTTCCTCATAGAGTTTCCTGGCTTTAGGAATTTCACCCCTTTGCCAGTAGGCCTCTGCGAGGTAGTAGTAATACCTGGATTTATACTCAAGGGGGAGCTTCGATAAATCCAGCTTTTCACCCAAGCTGGAGAAATCTTTAATAACCTCACCATACTTTTTTTCCTTTATTAAAACATCGAAAAGCATCACACCGATAAACGGAAAATCACCTTCGGAGTTATCAGTCTCAAACAATCTCTTTAGTATTCTTTCCGATTTCTCATACTCACCCAGATAAAGATGCGACATAGCAAGGTAGAGATTGGCTTTAGGAACAAGAGAATCATACTCCAACCTCTCTACAAACTTATTAAGATTGTAAACCGCTCCCTTATAATCCTTAAGCTCATAGAGAACCAAACCCTTCCAAAATGGTACGTAGTCTATGTAACGGGTTAATCTGTACCTCTTTTCGACCTCCTTAAGACGCTCCAGAGACTCTCTATACCTCTTCAGCCTATACAAACATACGGCTATTCTATACTTAGCATCCGGAACATAATCAGAGAGTGGATAATTTTTAACAAAGGAGGAGAAATCATCGTATGCAACTATGTAATTACCATTTCTATACTCTCTCTCCGCCTGAGCGAAGTCTTCGCTCTCCCCTGCCTGGGAAAACGCACTGAAAGAGGAAAGTATCAATAACAAAAAGGAAAAAATTGCTAATCTCTTCATCCATAGAAAAGATACATCACATATTGCTATTATTCAAATAAAAGTGTTACTCACCAAACAGAATAGGTTGAAACTTTCCCGTAGCCTCAACCTTTACAAGATGAATGTAATCCCGAGGATAACGGCGTCTTACCGAGTCTACACTTGTTTCTCTCTCCCTCTCCATCACACGAACCCTAAAATTCCCATCACTATCAAAATAGGGGAAGAATAGAATGATATGAAAATACTGCCTCAATGCGAGACTATCCGGAGCATTAGCATTGACCGCCCCAATGTAGAAGTAACCGGGATACTTGTAGGCTAGATAGAAGAGTAAAAACCTCAAATCCTTAACAGGATAACCCACATCCTCCACATACGGGATGTACCTGCTATCTCTTACGTCCACTACTTCCGGATCCGTTATCTTAGTTCCCTCCCGTGCCGACAGGAGCGCACAGGCCAAATTTCTACTCCAGTCCAGACCAAAATAGGGATCCCTCTCCCTCTCATAACGCTTACTCCACCTGTTTCCCCTGTATTTAAGATCCCTTCGCTTAAGCTGCCCGATAGAGAGCAGATGACCGGTAAGTGGATAGTAAAACCCATCTATAACCCACTTAGCAAAACCGGAACAGTTAAATCCTCGTTCCCCCCTCTGAGGACTACCATCCCGTATATACACAAACTTTCCTTCCCTATTCATAGCTCCGTCATCCGCATCCCCCAATCTGGGCAAACACTCCGCTATCCTCTCCGCAAGCCTCCCTACCTTAGAATCCTTACCTTTAGATCCTCTGTAAAGCACAAACTTCCAATCAACAATCATAGAACTAAGCCTTTCCACAGTGGAAAAGCTCTCCGTAAGCAACTTATCAAAGGCCATCGGCAATACAATATCGCTGTAAAGCTTGTAGCCCTGAATGCTCAAATTCATCCTCGTTCTATCACCATCCGGGAACAGCCTGACAAATGAGCCTTTCTCTCTCCGAAGAAAAATTTTAACCTGCACAAAACTTCCGTCTTTAAGACTCCGTTTTATTATGTAGTTACCCCTCTCCAGCACCTTAAAAGCACGGGAAAAAGGATCTCTATTCAAGAATAATAGGTATAAATAGTCCTTCCTCCTCCATACCTCAAATTTAACCCTGCTACCGTAGGATCTCTGATACACCATTCTGCTATCCACATCTGCAAGTTCTCCTATAGGAAGAAATATAACATCCCTCAACAATCTCCGCGCCTCCGAGGTCTCCGGGAATCCCATTCCCTCTACAGTTCTCCTATCAATAGAGTAGGCGGAGGTAAAATCCTGAGCAGATACGATCCCCAAAAACAGGAAAAATGAGAGCAAAAAACTACTCAAAAAGTGTATCCTTGTTAATTTCATCCGGTAACTCATCCTTTTTCGCCCTTAACTCTTCAAAATTTGAGGCAAAAAGTGGACTAATCTCTACAGCATACACGGAATTCCCTCTATCATCCCTCGGTACTCTAACCCCAAGTTTCTCCAACCAGAACGCATACTTTTCTATTTGCCCCCTTATGCAGGTAGCAATAGAATCCACACCCTCTCTGTTCTTCAACGGAGAAAACTCTTCCCTCCTCTCCGTCTCAAAGAAGAGAGGGTTTTTTGCAGCCGGTATGGCATCAAAGAGAAACATCTCAAATTTAATAACCTCTTCCTCTTTAATTTCGGTTCCTTTCGCGGTAGGTATTAAGGCCTGAACCCTCTTTCTAGCCAGATGATAGGGAAGTTTCCCCTGCTGCGATTCTATAAAACCAAGATTTAAGATGTGAACAGCAATTGAACCCTGAGAGTATAGCAATTCTCCTTTCTCATCTCTGAGATACATCAATTCTCTATCCAAATCCGAATACTCTATAACCCCTGGTTTCCCATTTATCAAACCAATAGAACCAAGTTTCTCCTCTGGGAAGGCCTTTTTTATTACCTTACTGGACATCTGGGAACCCTGTCTGATATGCCACCCCAAAAAGAGGGGATCTGGAATATTGACGAGGGGGTTATCCACCTGGAAGTAAAAAATTTCCTCTATACCCATCGATTTTAACCTCTCAATGAGCCCAGAATCCTTAAGAGCGCCAATAACCCCACCATGTCCGTTTGGATTTTTAAAGAGCCCACCATCCACATTCAGAACCAATCGTCCATCGGGGTACATAGAGGGTAAGACTCCCTGATTGAAAAAGTACACATACTCCCTCTCAAGTCCAAAATAATTTTTACTTTCAAAAAAGTTCTTTGTATCTTCGTAGTTTAGGGGACTGGTCATGATAAGCCACGGCATCTTTAGACCATACTTTCTATTGGCGGATAAAATTTTCTCTGCAAAGATCTGAAAGAGAGATGCTTTTCTAATAGGACTTATTTCAAACATCCCTTTAGGACCATCAAAGCCAAGTCTGGAACCCTGCCCACCCGCTACTGTTAAGAAACAGGTTTTACCATTACGGATAAACTCCTCGCCAATAGTAAAAGCATCTACATCCGCCCTTGCCCTATCAACAGAGACGTAATCCACCGGTTTAAAATTAGGTTTTGCCGGCTTTGCCTCTTTTAACCTCTTCCTGAGAGAGTCAATAAGAGAGAGATCCAATGTCTCCAAATCCATTATAAGAGCCTCTTTCTCTACATCCCTTCTCTTATCCCAAAAGGCAAACAAATGACCCTGTCCTACCTCTTCAAACCGCTTGATAACATCCTCCATACCCCGCAAAAACCTCCTAAAACTGAGATTTGAAAGAATATTCAACAGTTCTCCTCTAATCACCCTAATTTCAGCAACTATGTCACTACTCTTCCCCGTTATATCCTCCCATATCCTATTCCCGGCTCCCGATACCGTGTAACCCTTTTCATATATAAGGTACTTCAATCTAAAGAGCAACTGCAAGTCCCTCTCTGAATATACCCGCCTCCCAGAAAGTGACTTTTTCGGAGAAATAAAAGGAAGTTCTCTCTCCCAATATCTTATTATATGTGGTTTAACATTAAGAATCGCACTTACCTGACCAATAGTATACTCTTTCATAAATGGGTACTAACTTTGCTTAACCTCAAGCTCAAAAGGCACAAGAGAAAATCCTAGATCTCTTCTGATCTTGTTCTCAAGATATCGCTTGTAAACTGTGGGGAACCCCCTCTTATTGTTAACAAAAAATACAAACTTGATGGGGTTGACAGATACCTGGGTGGCATACCGTATTTTAACATTTTTACCACGAACAGGGAGGGGATATTCCTCCAGCCATTCTCTTAGCTTTTCGTTGAGGAATGATGTCTCAATTCGTCGATTTAACTGTCTATAGAGTCTTAGCGTGGTATTGAGAAGTTTCTTCAACCCATCACCCTTAAGCGCCGAAATATTTAAGAGAGGAGCAAAATCTAGAAGGGGAAAGAGAAACCGTACCCTATCCTTAACTGCCTGTAGCCTATTGGGTATATCCTCCAATTTATCCCATTTGTTTAACACCAGAATTATGCCTCGCCCCCTTCTTACCACCAAATTTGCTATCTTTTTATCCTGTTCCGAGAGCCCCTCTTCCGAGTCGATCATCAGAAAAACAACGTCAGATTCCTCTATGGTTTTTATAGCCCGATTAACGGAGTAGTACTCAACATTATCATCAATCTTTTTTTTCCGTCTTATTCCGGCTGTGTCCACAACCCTAAAACGCCTATCCGAAAAGGAGAAAAAACCATCGATCGTATCCCTCGTTGTTCCCGGAATCTCGGAAACGATAGCCCTATCCTCGCCTATAAGCCTGTTAAGCAACGTGGATTTACCCGTATTCGGTTTTCCTAAAATCGCTATATTTATAACGTCATTATCATCAAATCCCTCACTTTCCTCTCCGTAACTCACCCCTTCTCCGGTAAGTCGCTCAAAACTAGAAACTATTTCCCGCTTCAGGCTGTCGATATTCCTACCATGAGCCGCAGAGATAGGAATAACGGTATCAAAGCCTAAGGCGTAAAAATCCCACACCATCTGCGAGCGTTTTTCATTGTCCACCTTGTTAACAACCAGAATAACCTTTTTTTCATAAGGTCTAAGCTCGTCCAGAAACGTATAATCCTCACCCGTCAACTCATTTACGTCTACTAAAAGAAGGAGGATATCAGAATCCCTGATTACTCTAAGGCTCCTATCAACCACGTAGTGGTCAAGTCCCTCACGCTCAACCTTGTACCCCCCGGTATCGATAAGTAAAAAATCGTAATTTTCAAGACGAAGTACTTCTTCAATCACATCACGCGTTACACCGGGGGTTGGATCAGTAATAGCTCTCCGTCTTCCCACCAAGCGATTGAAGAGGGTGGATTTTCCCACATTGGGTCTTCCAATAATTGCGACTTTCGGCAATTTTTTCCTATCAACCAACACCAAACTCAAACCTCTTCAACATCCAGTCTCTAATATACTTATCAATTTCATCATAGGAACCCATCTCCATGACGTTTCCAACCACCTCTTCCGCCTCTAAAACCGTAACGGATCTAATAATCTTTTTAATCTCTGGAATACTAATAGGACTCATACTAAACTCATCCAAACCCATACCAACAAGAATTACAGTAGCCAACGGATCGCTTGCCATCTCACCACACATCCCTACCGGTATACCCTGTTTATGACCGTTTTCTATCGTCATCTGAATGAGCCTTAAAACTCCAGGGTGGAAGGGTTCGTATAGGTAAGCAATCCTTTCATTTCCCCTATCAACAGCTATAGCATACTGAATAAGATCGTTTGTCCCTATGGAGAAAAAATCCACCTTTTTTGCAAGTATATCCGTAGTAACAGCCGCAGACGGGATCTCTATCATGATTCCAACAGGAATATCATCACTAAAGGGAATTCCCTCCGCCCTAAGCTCGTACTTACACTCTTCATATATATCGAGACTATGCTCCACCTCTTCGACCCCGGATATCATAGGAAACATTATTCTCAGATTACCGTGCACAGAAGCCCTAAGAAGCGCACGCAACTGCGTTTTAAAAATATCCGGCTTGGAAAGGCAAAACCTAATAGCACGCCATCCAAGTATCGGATTACTCTCCTCCAGGGCATTCATCCCGGGGATTGCCTTATCCCCTCCCAAATCGAGAGTCCTTATGGTGACAGCCTTATCTCCCATTTTCTCAAGAACGTACCTGTACGCTCTGTACTGTTCCTCCTCCGACGGGAAAAGATTGGGTTGAATATACAAAAACTCAGAACGAAAGAGCCCAATACCATCCGCTCCGTGCTTAATTGCAGACTCCACCTCTTCCGGTATTTCAATATTAGCCTTAAGATGAATCAGCTTTCCATCTCTAGTTTCCGATTCCAGCTTATTCAACTGGAGAAGCTCTTGTTCGTGCTGTTGCCACTGCTTCTTTGTTGTTACATACGCTGCCCTCGTTTTACTGTCGGGTTTCAATATCACTTTACCCGTGTTTCCGTCGACTATAAGTTCATCCCCGTTCTCAACATACCTGGAAATATCGAATAAACCCAGCACAGCAGGAATTTCCATAGAGCGTGCAAGAATAGCCGTATGAGAGGTTTTTCCCCCGGCATCCATAGCAATGGCCAGGACCATCTCTTTTTTCATCCCGACCACATCAGAGGGCAATAGATTATGCGCCACTACAATTGATGGTTCCGAAAGGTTAGCGAGAGACTGCCGTTTGTGGTAGAGTAAATGATTCAAAATTCGCTTTGAAACGTCCCTTATATCGGCACTTCTCTCTCTGAGATACTCATTATCCGAAACCTGGAGTTGACCTATCATGGATTCGATAACAGAAACAAGAACCCACTCAACGTTTTTCTTCTGATTCCTAAGCTCCGCGTCTACCTGATTCTTTAATTCCGGGTCGTTTATCATCATAATATGGGAGTCCAAAAATTTAATTTCATCCTCTCCCATACTACCATTCATCTTTTCTTTTAAATCTTCTATCTCCTTGGTTGCATTATTCACCGCCTTAACAAACCGATTCAGCTCATTCTCTACTTCACGAGAAGAAATAGAATACTTGGGGATTATAACCTTTTCCTCTTTAAAAACATAAGCCTTACCAAAGGCTATTCCAGGGGAGGCCGTTATACCATGAAATTCTTTCATTTTGGTTCTAATATAAGGGGTTTTTTTTGTTCTGTCAAATCAACCAAAATAGATTATCTGCCGATTATCTAATACAAATGAAGAAAAAGAAGAGAACATCCCTTGGTTGTCTATTCTGGATAGCACTGATCCTTCTTGTGGTGGTAATATTTCTTTTTAATAGAGAAAATATTAAGAACGTAATAAATAAGACAAATCTTAAATCATTGATAACCAGTGAGAAAAAGAAAGAAAACAAAGCGGAAAAGCCAGAGGTAAAGATAACCACAGTAAAACCCAAGAAAGTAGAAAAAGCGAAATCTACTAAATCCAACGAAATCACAATCAAGATAGAGGAACAACAACCCTCTGCCAAAAACAAAAGAGCACAAGAAAGAGAAAAACCTAAAATACACATAAGAAAAGCAAGAATATTTTTCGCGCATGTAGATAAATCCGGGAAAATACATCTTAAAGGGGTAATAAAGGAGGTAAAATTTATAGATTCTCCTCTGAGGGAAACGCTTCTTACCCTTCTAAAGGGCCCAAACACGGTGGAGATGAACAGAGGATTACTAACCTTGATACCCAGAGAAACAAAAATAAAAAATATCTACATAAAGCACGATGTGGCATACATAGATTTCTCAGAGAACTTCAGATTCAACCCCTTAGGAGTGGAGGGATTGAGAAACCAATTAAAGCAAATTGTCTACACCGCAACAGAGTTTAACAACATAAAGAGAGTGCAAATACTAATAAACGGAAGGATAGAAAAATATCTCGGTCCCGAGGGAATATACATTGGCAAACCACTCTCGAGGAGTGATTTTGAGGAAAATTGAGCCGGATTGGATTTTTTCAGAATACAACAACATTCAACCTTCTCAAAACTCTATCTAAATCATCCCTCTTCTTTCCCATTCCAGCATCTGAAGAAAAAATCTCAAAGAAAAACTCTCTGTTACCCTTCTGTCCCCGAATGGGTGACTCCAAAATTCTACTAACCACCAATCCCGAAGAAAACAAATCCACGATAAGAGCCTTCAATATTCCATACAAATCCTCGCTTTTCTCTACCACTCCCTTAAAATAGGGGGGAGGAGATTTCCACTCAAACTGGGGTTTTATCAAAGCTATTACAAAATCCTCTCTAACAAGCTCAAGAATACGAGCGGCAGCTCCTCGGATAGAACGAAACGAAAGATCGGCCACGGCAAAATCAGGCGGGGGCTTAAGAGTTTCTGGTCTTAAATCCATGATGTTGGTTCTCTCGAGAACAACAACCCTCTTATCTTTTCTAAGAGAATAATCTATCTGATTGTATCCCACATCCACCGCATAAACCAAATCAGCCCCATGTTTCAACAGACAATCTGTAAAACCTCCCGTAGAGGCACCAGCATCAACTACCACTTTCCCCTCAACATCGATCCTCCATTCCTTTAGTGCACGCTCCAACTTTTTCCCACCTCTGGAGACAAACTCTCGCACTTTTATCTCTACCCTACTTCCAGAAGAGATCTTTGTCCTAGGATTCAAAATTACACTTCCATCCACGAAAACCTCCCTACAATACACGAGGGCAATAAGCTCTTCTCTTGATCTGGTAGGAAATTTCTTTTGAAGAACATCTATTAAGGGATACTTTCTCGCAGGCATTTAACTTTCCACATAAAATATAAATATATGAATTGCTTTATAAATATAAAACACCTCACAGATTACTTCAAAAAATCAAACAATAGAACGTTCTTTAATCCGTTTTATACTCCGTGCTCTACCGGAAGGAATTTCTATCTCAACAACAACCCCCATAATATCTGCCGGCTTATCCGCTACCTCCATCCTTATAGGCATTTGAGTAAGACTTCGCCTAAGGGCATCTTCCACCTTCATTCCTATTACACTATCCGCAGGTCCCGTCATCCCTATATCGGTAATATAAGCCGTACCACCGGGGAGAATACGTTCATCGGCAGTCTGCACATGGGTATGAGTACCAACAACAGCGGAAACGCGTCCGTCAAGATAATACCCAAGGGCCTCCTTTTCCTCCGGAATCTCAGCATGAAAATCCACCAGTATAATATTAGTCACCTGCTTCAACTTCCCAATCAAATGATCCGCAACCTTAAAGGGACATCTAATATTGGACATCTGGAGTCTTCCCTCCAGATTCATCACACCAATCTTGACATCCCCAATTTCAACGAGGCAACTCCCGTGCCCGGGAACCCCACTGGGATAATTTTCCGGTCTTAAAAGACGTTCTTCTGAATCGAGAAGAGGAAATATCTCCTGTTTCTGCCATATATGATTTCCCGATGTTATAACATCCACTCCCGACTGGAATATAGAGCGAGCAATCTCCGGAGTTAAACCATACCCCTCTGCAGCATTCTCACCGTTTGCTATCACTACATCAACAGAATTCCTCTTTATGAGTCCCTTTAATCCAATAAAAAGAGCCCTACATCCTGGCTTTCCAACTATATCACCAAGAATAAGGGCTCTTACTATCTTCTGCAACTATCAAACCTTTCTATAACTAAGCAAAATTAAACAAAAAACAACAATCAAACACAAATGCCACACAGCTAACGTGCATACTCCACTATTCTTGTCTCTCTTATAATCGTAACCTTAATACGACCAGGATACTTAAGCTCAGCCTCTATCTTTTTGGCAATCTTTTTTGCCAGCTCCTTTGCCTCCATGTCATCAACAACCTCATTATTAACAAGTATCCTCAGCTCTCTCCCGGCCTGAATCGCAAAGGCTTTCTCAACCCCTTCAAAACTTTCAGCAATTTTCTCAAGATTTTCGAGACGTTTCAAGTAATTGTCAAGAGTTTCCCGCCTTGCGCCAGGGCGTGACGCAGAGATTGCATCGGCAATCTGCACGATAACCGCCTCTATAGTTTCAGGCTCTATATCATTATGATGAGCACCAATGGCATTTATTACCTTGGGGTCCTCCCCTATTTTTCTTGCCAGTTCCATCCCCATCTCAACATGACTTCCCTCACCGTTGGTCTCAATCCCTTTACCAATGTCATGCAAAAGCGCCGCACGCTTTGCAAGCTCAACATCCGCTCCAATCTCTGCCGCCAGGGTAGCTGCAATTATGGCAACTTCCTTTGAATGGCTTAATACATTTTGTCCATAGCTCGTTCTAAAATGAAGCCTACCAAGAGCTCTAATGCCCTCGGGACTCATCCCCTGGATGCCAAGCTCAAAAAGGACTCTCTCCCCTTCCTCGTAGATCGTTTGACTTATCTCTTTGGTTACCTTCTGAACAATTTCCTCTATCCTTGCAGGATGAATCCTCCCATCGGATATAAGCCTCTCCAGGGCAATACTCGCTATCTCTTTACGAATCGGATCAAAGCAAGAGACAACAACGGCTTCCGGGGTATCATCTATGATTATATCTACTCCGGTAAGTGTCTCGAGTGTTCTGATATTTCTACCCTCTCTCCCTATAATCCTTCCCTTCATCTCATCGTTGGGAAGGCTTACCGTTGTAACACTCACATCAGAACTTACTTCAGTAGCGATTCTTTGAATTGTCGAAATTAATATCTCCCGACTCTTTTTCTCCGCCGTCCTTTGAGCCTCTTGCTCGATCAAATTAATAGTTACCTGGGCATCGTGTCTAGCCTCATTCTCCAGGCTTTGAATCAGCAGTTTCTTTGCCTCTTCTACGGATAACCCAGATATTCTTTCAAGTTCTTTAACCCATTTAACCTCTTGCTGAGCTAATTCAGCCTCTTTATTCGATATCAGCCTCTCCCGGTTTGATAGTTCTTTCTCTTGTTTTTCAAGAGATTCTAATCTTCTCTCTAGGTTTTCTTCTTTTTGTATAAGTCTTCTTTCAAATCTCTGAAGCTCATTACGCCTTTCCCGCGTCTCTCGCTCAAACTGATTTCTCTCTCTAAGCAGCTGGTCTTTACTTTCTAATAATGCTTCTCTCTTCTTTGCTGCTGCTTCCTTTATAGCTTCCTGTATTATTCTAGAAGCTTTTTGTTCAGAAGATGAAAGTTGAAATCTGGCATAAAGCCATCTTATAATCCAACCTAGAATCAAACCGGCCAGAGGAAGAATTAAGTAAAGCACAAGATCCATTATCTTCCTCCACCTATTTAGTTAAGTGATATAGTATTAACGTAGCATCGCTTTGTCAAGCAAATTATTCCTTTAGATTATATATCGTAATGATAAAATTATCACACAATATTTAAAGTTTCTATTAACCCCCTTGCGTCTATTTTTCTCCCTTTAGAGAATGCTAGAATAAGATATCCATCCCCATTTTTATACACGAGTGGCAGGAAGGCAAGACTTTCTATAAACGGAAAGTCTATACTCGGGAATTTGATTCTAAGGGCTTTTATCTCTTTAACCGGTTTGTTGACAAACACAAAATTTCTCTTCTTTAAAAACAATTTTCCGAAGGGTTCCTCATCATTTATCTTAAGAATATCAAATATATGATCCTCAAACCCAATTTTAAGATCTACCGTGTACAAACCTTCCTCTCTTATAAGACTCGCAATTCCAATAGCCTTCACCACTCTGGATGTTTCGACAAAGGATTTTATCAAGGCAGAATCACTAATAGAAAAAGCAAAGTACTTAAGGTACTCATCATAATTTAATCCCCTATTGGTTAAAGGAAAGAATTTTTCCTTCTCCAGATGTGCGGTAAACTCTTCCTTTCTCTCTTCAATTTCCTCCTTCACATCCTTGAAAATATCCTCGGCATCCTCATCCCCAAAGAGAGAACCAATGTTTAATTCGCTCTCTTCTGATCCTTCCTCCTCAGAGGCTTCAGACTTTCCCTCGGAGGTTTTCTCAAACATATCTTCCTTTATTTTATACACACCATCCTCCAGAACAATCGAATGTTTGATTTCCTTTACAAGCCCGGAGAAATCCTCCACCGAATATACAACTATGCTTCCCTGTTTGATATACTCGGTAAGTTCTTTCTCTTCATCCTCTATACTCCACTCGCGTTCTATCTCAACCTTCTGTTCGCCCTTAGGTGTAAGATCCTCTATCCCTTCAATCTCCTCAACCTCTTCCAATTCCTCAACCTCTTCGGCCTCTCGCTCTTCCCCAGACTCCAATTCCTCCAGCTCCTCTAACTCTTCCGGTTCCCTTGTATCTTCCGATTCTCCCTCTGGAGGTTTAATCTCTTCAAACTTTTTACTCTCCATCTCTTCTTCCCCTTTATCTTCCCTTTCACCAACCACCTGAGCCTCCATAGAAACAGATTCCTTCCCTATTGTCTGCTCCTCAACAACAGGCAACTCCTCGATACCCGTTTCAAGGGGCTCAGGCGGCAGTGGTTTTATCTCTGGCACACTTTCTAACTCTTCAAGTTCCTTATTATCCTTCTCTGTTTCAGAGAGGGTTGCTTCCTCTGCCTCATCAATCTGTTCCCCCTCTTCTACAGGTGAGATCTCCTCTACCTCTTCAACCTCTTCCGCTTCCTCTATCTCTTCTATTTCTTCTACCTCCTCAAGTTCCTCCCCGCCCAATTTCTCTCCCTCTTCTCCTTCGAGACTCTCCATCTCTCCCGCTCCTTCTACCTCTTCCAGTTCTTCAACTTCTTCCGCTTCCTCTGCCAGAGGAGAGACCTCTTCCAGAGGCTCCGCCTCCTCTATTTCCTCTACCTCCTCTACTTCTTCAAGTTCCTCTACGGGAGCAATCTCTTCCACAGGAGTAGCCGCTTCCACTTCCTCCACCGGCTGTGCCTCTTCCAATTCCTCCTTTTCCAGTCGCCCTACCTCTTCGGCCGGTTCCACTTCTTCTACGGGAGAGATCTCTTCTATCTCCTCCACCTCTTCCAGTTCTTCAACTTCTTCCGCTTCCTCTGCCAGAGGAGAGACCTCTTCCAGAGGCTCCGCTTCCTCTATTTCCTCTACCTCCTCTACTTCTTCAAGCTCCTCTACGGGAGCAATCTCTTCCACTTCCTCCTCACCCGCTTCTTCGATCTCTTCTATCTCCTCTACTTCTTCCTCGTCCAGTTCCTCTACCTCCACCGGCCTAAGACCCGCCAGCGAGGTCCCCTCCGCTTCTCTCTCTTCCTCTTCCCTCACAGGGGTTTCCACAACACTTTTCCCACCCTCCACATCGGAAATCTTTCCAACCTTTTCGGCTGTTGAAGTAACAGGAACAACAAACCTACCACTAGAGAGTGCCTTCTGTATTATTTCTTCTATCCTTTTAAGATCAACCTTCTCTTCAACCCTGGCGGGAGTCTCAATTCGTTTCCCGATGACGTTTATTATCTCTTCCCAGCTCTTATCAATTAACTCGTCAACCTCTTTCTGTTTATCCCTGGAAATTCTTCCAATACCCTTCTTAATCTGTTCTTTAACCTCACCCTGCTTGAGTGTTAACTCCCGTCTCCATCTCTCCCAATCTAATTTTTCTTTACTGGAAACATACTCTCTCAAAAATTCTATTTGGAAACGCTTTATCCTCTCGGAGAGGATAACCATAGGATCCTGTCTTAAATTTAAAATAAGGAAAACAAGAAGAAAAACCGTCATAAAAAACGAAACGGAGAGTATTACCTTCATCCATAATTGCATGGAAAACCTCGACCTGGGTATTAAAAAACCAACATTTCCAAAATTATGGTCTTTCAAGAAAAAGAAAAGATACCTTTCCTCCGTTCCGTTTTTAAGCTTAAAGGAAAAAGGTACAATATAGGAATTTTTCTCTCTATACTTATTCCAAACCCTTAGTACTTCGCCCGAAATCAAACTCACCTTATCCGGAGGGAAGTTAATTAGAACCCCACCGACTTCAGCTCCTCCACCAGAACCAATAAGGGTAAGATCGTTTAAACCAAGATCCGGTATGTTGAATAAATAATTCTCCAGTCCCATTTTCGAAACGTAGAATAGAGCCGATCCACGGTATATATCATAGTTATCAAAAACGGGAAAAGAATAAATAAACGACTTACTTTTAGCATCGATAATTAACTTATACTTTTTGTTTTCAGGACATACCAAATCCTTCCCAGAGAAATTTTTCTCAACCTTATCAAGGTTATAATAAACAATTCTGTAGGTTTCTCTCTTTCTTATATCACTTCGCAGCGTGCTAAAATGAATTTTCTTTCCATCCTTACCTATAAGCCTGACAAACCGCAAATTTCCAAATTCCTCACGGAGTTTACCAAAAAGATTTGTCCTAATAAATATGTCTTCCGCACTCTGCTGTGAAAGGTACGCCCTAAAAACAGCGGGATTCTTCGTTATAGGTAAAAACTTACCTATATTTATCCTATGATAATCTTTGATCTTTTCATAAATATAGTTCAAATGCCGTTGATACTGCTGCTGAATTCTCGGTTGGAAAAAACTCGCCTCAATTAAATCAAAAAGACCCGAGAAAGCAACGAGTAAAAACGCTGCAGACAGAATGAGGGTAATCAACAAGCTTAAAGAGACCTTTAATATCTGTCTCACCTAATAAAAAACATACCTCCGAATTAGTTCTCTTCTATATATATCGGCCTCTTTTATAAGGAGCCGTTAGTTCAAAAAGTAAAGAAACACTAAGTTCAATAAAAAAATAACACCAATAACAAAAATACCCAAAAAGGAATTTTCTCTACGTACATAAGTATTTCCATCTGCTCTCTCTTCATAAACCGTTAAAAACACCTCGTCCAGATCTTGAAATAGCCTCTTAACACTAATCCTTCCCCTATAAGAACTTAACCTCGAAAAGAAACCAAATGTTCTACCAATCAATCTTCCTATCTCTCCGGGAAACATGATATCATCCCGAACAACAATTTTAGAGAGATAAATCAAACAGACAATATTAAGAGCCTTTCCCATACCAACTCTCAAAGCATCCCTCGTTACAGGGAAAGAAAAGATCTTTAGAATAACCTCTCCGGCGGGAGATAGTAGGTTAAAAAACACAATAAACAAAGCCAAAATCAGTTTGTTTACAACTCTCAACTGTTTCCTTAAAAGAACATTAACCAAAAACAAAAACAGAAGTTGAAGGCATTTTAGACATAGACTTCTCTCTATGACAATCATCAATGAAAAGAGAAGCCCTGCCAATAATAAAAAGGAGGAAGATACATTCCTATCTAACCATGTACCTTCCTCCGCACTTTTTCTCTCCACTTAAAGTATCTTAACCCTCTACGATTTTATCCCTCTTTTTCGGACGAGCTTTCCTCTTTCTTTTTCTTAGGCCTTCTTACAACCTCTCTTCTCTCTACAAGCTCCAATATTGCCATCTCTGCCCCATCGCTAAATCTTGGTCCAAGCTTTAGAATTCTTGTATACCCACCGGGTCGCTCCCTAAATCGTGGCGCAATATCTCTAAAGAGCTTATCCAAAACAGATTTATTCTTTATATCCTTAAAAATAATCCGTCTATTGTGAACACTGTCAACCTTTGCCCTCGTAATCATTTTCTCGGCCATACGCCTTACCTCTTTGGCTTTGGCTTTAGTCGTCCGTATCCTCTCGTACCTAAAAAGTGCGGTTACCATGTTTCTCAGCATAGCCTTTCTATGAGCCGCTTTTCTGCCTAATCTGTTAAAACCTATTCTATGCTTCATTTGCCCCTTCCTCTTTCAGTTCTTTTTTCTTCTTTTTAAGAACACTGTAATCTGTCATTCCCAAACTTAAACCTCTCTCCCTCAATTTCTCTTTTATTTCCTGGAGAGACTTCTTACCGAAATTCCGTGTTTTTGCAATCTCCTCCTCTGTTTTCCTCGTCAAATCACCAATAGTTCTTATATTAGCATTCCTGAGACAGTTACTAGACCTAACAGAGAGCTCAAGTTCCTCCACAGGGGTATTTAGAAGAGCCTTAATCCTCTCCTCCTCTTCGTCTATTTCTTCCTCTTCTTCTGCCTCTTCCTCATCAAAATTTATAAATATCGTAAAATGATCCTTGGCAATTTTTGCCGCTTCGGCAAGAGCATCGTCCGGAGAAATAGTGCCATCCGTCCACAACTCTAAAATCAGTTTATCATAATCTGTTCTCTGTCCTACCCTCGCATTTTCAACGGCAAATCTCACCTTCGCAATAGGGGAAAAGATAGAATCAATCGGAATAGTACCTATTACCTCTACATATTTTTCATTCCTCTCAGCAGGAACGTATCCTCTTCCAAGATCTATCTGGATTTCAAATTCCACATTTGCATCACTCATAAGGGTTGCTATATGTAAATCCTTGTTCAATACCTCTATCTCATTATCCACTTCAAGGTCAGCCGCCGTAAAATCGCCCTGTCCTTTCTTCTCTACAACAATAACCTTCTCTTCCAGATCCTCCTTTAGCTTAATCCTAACACGTTTAAGGTTATTTATAAGATCTGGGGTATCCTCTTTAACTCCGGGGATAGCCTCATACTCACTGGAGATCATATGAGGAGTTCCCTCACTGTCATAACATGTAATCCTAACTGCTGTTATGGCATACCCTTGAATAGAAGAGAGGAGAATCCTTCTTAACGTATTGCCAATTGTTGTCCCATATCCTCTCTCAAACGGATACGCCGTAAACTTCCCATAATTGGGAGTAACTTCACTATGTTCAAAAGTTATACCTTTAGGCCTTTTGAATCCCTTCAATAGATTCTTACGTGCCATTTAATACACCTCACTTGGAATATAGCTCAACGATTAACTGCTCATTAATATCCGCAAGATCAGTTACATCGCTTCGCCGTGGAATCATCTTTACCTTGCCCCATAATCTATCCGGATCAACCTCCAGCCAGGGGACAACACCAGACCTGGAATACTCCTTCAGACTTTCCTTTATCACAAGGAGTTTCTTACTCTTATCCCTTACTTCAATCTCATCATTCTCCTTAACAAGGTAGGAAGGAATATTAACCTTCTTACCATTAACCATTATATGCCCGTGAGAAACCAACTGTCTCGCCATATTTCTCGAAGAGGCAAAGTGCATTCTGTAAACAATATTATCCAACCGCCGCTCCAAGAGCTGGATGAGATTTTCACCGGTAATACCTCGCATCCGTTCTGCCTTAAGGAAGAAAATCTTAAACTGTTTTTCCAACATCCCATAGATTCTCTTAACCTTCTGTTTCTCCCTTAACTGGAGTCCATAATCGGAACGCTTTCTAATCCTTGCCCTGGGTCCCTTACCGGGCAATCCCTTCTTCTTTGTTATGGGGCACTTATCACTGTTACATCTCTCACCCTTTAAATAGAGTTTTACACCCTCTGCCCTACAAAGCCTACATGAAGGTCCTAAGTATCTTCCCATATAATCTATTCCCCCTATACTCTTCTCTTTTTCTGTGGTCTACAACCGTTGTGTGGAATCGGCGTTACATCCTTTATCGACTTAACTTTTAACCCTAAAGCTCCAAGAGATCTTATGGCGGATTCTCTACCGACCCCCGGGCCTTTTACAAACACATGAACCTCTTTTAATCCACTCTCCATAGCCTTGGTCGCCGCGGTTTCCGCCGTAACCTGAGCAGCATAAGGAGTAGATTTCTTTGCTCCCTTAAAACCCAATGAACCTGCCGAGGCCCACGAGATTGTATTACCCGCCGTATCTGTTATAGTCACAATTGTATTATTAAAAGTTGCCTGAATATAGACATTTCCCTCAGCAACATTTCTCTTCTTTTTTTCTCTCTTTCCTTTAGATTTAGCCACTTTGACTTATCCCTCCAAAACTATTCTGTATTATAAAATATCTTATAAAATCTATCGTTTCTTCTTTCCTGCCACAGTTTTCTTCTTACCCTTTCTTGTTCGGGCATTAGTTCTTGTTCTCTGGCCCCTAACCGGAAGGCCACGCCTGTGCCTTAACCCCCTATAACTACCTATATCCATCAACCTTTTGATATTGAGGGAGACCTCAGTCCTAAGACGTCCCTCTACCTTATACTCGTTCTCGATTACCTTCCTTAACTTATTAACCTCTTCCGGGGTAAGATCATTCATTCGCTTTGAAATATCTATTCCTGTTTTTTCACAGATCTTCAAAGCCGAAGAATGACCTATCCCATAGATATAGGTCAAAGCTATGTCAACATGTTTATTGGGTAAATCTACACCAGCAATTCTTGCCATTTAAACACTCCTATTTCTGCCTTTGTTTATGCTTTGGGTTTTCACAAATAATTCTTACAACACCCTTTCTTCTAATAACCTTACACTTGTCACATATAGGTTTTACACTTGCTCTTACTTTCATTTTAACCTTCCCCTTATAAAAACCTTTTACAGAATTAACACTTTATTCCACTACAAGTTACGTGATCGTATCCTACCCTTTCTAACCAGTCCCTCATGATGATGCATTCTCAAATGGCCCTCAATCTGGGACATCGTATCGAGGTCAACTCCAACCATAATAAGAAGTGAGGTTCCACCCATTAACAGCGCAAGAGAACGTGGAAAATTAAACCACACCTGTACAAGAGTTGGAATTATAGCTATAAAGGCTAGAAAGAGGGAACCAGGGAGAATAATCCTATTCAGTATCCTTGTAAGGTATTCCTCCATTTTTTCAGACCTAATTCCAGGTATAGAACCACCATTCTCCCTTATATTTTTAGAAATCTCTACCGGGTTTAAAGTTACCTGCGTATAGAAATATGCAAAAAAGATAATCAGCAACGAATAAAGAATTACATACGGCAACCCGTTGGGATGCAACCACGAGGCAAACTTAGAGAGCCAGGCAATTTTGGAACCAAGGTTTTGAGCAATCTGAAGAGGGAAAATCAATAACGACGATGCAAATATTACAGGTATAACCCCCGAGGGGTTAATCTTAAAGGGAATATAAGTATTTTGAGCGCCGTATATTTTTCTTCCCACAACCCTCTTAGCATAGTGCACCGGTATCTTTCGCTGGCCCTGTTGCTCGTACACTACCAGAGCAACCACAACAACAAAGAGTATAAATACCACAATCACGAATACAGGGTTTAACTCTCTGTTCTGAATCTGATTCAACGTTAAAAACAATGCATGCGGAATTCGTGCAACAATCCCCGCAAAAATTATTAGCGAAATACCGTTTCCAATACCCCGCTGTGTAACCTGCTCACCCATCCACATAAGGAATATCGTCCCCGTTGTTACCGTGAGCATTGCAATTAAGGCAAATTGCAACCTCGGCATAGAGATAGCATCGGGAATTCTATCTGCATACTGAGTTACTGCAAAGGACTGAATCAAACAAACAGCAACCGTCCCAATCCGGGTATATTTATGTATCTTCTTTCTTCCGCCCTCTTCTTCCTGTAGTTTTTTGAGCTTCGGAAACACAACGGTAAACAACTGCATAATAATCGACATAGAGATATAGGGCATGATACCAAGCATAAAGATAGAAAATCGTTTAAACGCACCGCCGGCAAAGAAGTCAAGATAATCAGTTATGCCCACATTACCTGCGTTTTCCTGAGCCAAAAAGTATACCTTAAGGGCATTCAAATTTATTCCCGGAATGGGAAGACTAGTCCCTAACCTGAAAATTATGAGAATAAAAATTGTGAAAAAAATTCTTGCCCTTAGCTCTTTTACCCGGAATACATCTATAATAGGATTAGTTGCCATTTTCCTCTACCTTACTCTCTTTTTCAACCTTTTCCTCCCCCCTGTTTATCTTTACACCGTCCGTTTTAGAGATCTCCCCTGCATTATCTCCAGACCCCTCCCCTTTGGTCTCCGCAGTTTCCTCCACAACTGTACCCCCTGCCTTTTCGATTAGCTCCCTTGCCTTAGCGGACATCTTGATACCTTTAACCGTAAGTTTTCTCTCAAGTTCCCCATTTGCTAAGATCTTGGCAGGAAGATTTTTCTTCTTAACGATCTTCTTCTCAAGCAGAGTCTCAAACGTAACGGTATCTCCGTCAGAAAACTTGTTCAGGGAGTCAAGGTGAACAATCTGATACTCCTTTTTAAAAGGGTAATTAGAAAACCCTCTCCTCGCAATTCTCCTGTAGAGAGGCATCTGACCGCCTTCAAAACCAGGTCGCACCCCGCCTCCAGATCTTGCCTTTTGTCCCTTATGACCCCTACCCGAGGTACCACCTTTACCAGAAGATGGACCACGTCCAACTCTTCTCTTATCCCGTTTAGCCCCCTTGGGAGCTCTTAACAACATCTCACCCATCAGTCCAACTCCTCCACTTCCAGTAAATAAGAGACAGCTCTCACCATTCCCCTAATCTGCGGTGTAGCCTCTTTTTCTACAACCGATCCAATTCTTCTAAGGCCAAGCGCCTCCACTGTTCTTCTATGTTTTGGTTTTCTACCAATAGTACTTCTAACCAACTTAATCCTCAGTTTTTTCATACCACTAACTCCAGAGCTCTTTTAGTGTCTTTCCCCTCGCCTCTGCAACCTCCTTAGCATCAAGGAGATTTTCGATCCCATTAAACACAGCCTTAACAATATTAATCTGATTTTTACTACCAAGCGACTTACTCAAAATATCCTTCACCCCCGCTGCCTCCATGACAGCCCTGACAGGCCCACCGGCAATAATACCGGTACCCGGAGTTGCAGGCTTAAGCAGAACCTTCGCACTCTTAAACTTACCAACTACAACGTGCGGTAGTGTATTCTTTTTTATCGGAACAGTTATCATATTCTTCTTTGCCTTCTCAACACTCTTTCTAATCGCATCGGCAACATCATTGGCCTTCCCAAAACCGTAACCAACATGCCCATTTTTATCCCCAACAACCGTCAAGGCAGAGAAAGAAAATCTTCTTCCTCCCTTAACAACCTTCGCTACTCTATTTAGTTTAACAAGTTTTTCAACATATTCACCTTCAAATCTTTCCTGTTCCACCTTCTCCCCCTAAAACTTTAATCCTGCTTTTCTTGCACCTTCTGCAACAGCCTTTACAATACCATGAAACAAATAGCCATTTCTATCAAAAACAGCCTTTTCGATATTCTTTTCCTTAAGGCGTTTTGCAATGACTTCACCAAGTTTTCCTACCTCATCAACTCTATTACGTATATTCCTCAGCTCTTTTTCTATATTTGAGGCGGCGGCAAGAGTTATTCCCCTCGTATCATCTATAGCCTGTAAATAGGTGTACCTGTTACTCTTATAAACAGTCAATCTAGGCCTATCTGGTGTACCATTAACCTTTTTTCTAATCCGTAATTTCCTTTTCAGGCGTCTACGCTGCTTCTCTATCAATTTCTTCATAGCAAAACCCCTATTTTACTCCTGTTTTACCAATTTTTCGTCTTACGTGTTCGTCTTCGTACCTTATTCCCTTACCTTTATAGGGCTCGGGTGGTCTAAATGACCTTATCTCGGCACACACCTGTCCAACCCTCTGTTTATCTATACCCTCAACAGTTATCTTATTGTTACCCTCGACGGAAATCTTAACATCATCATGGATAGGGTAATAGATAGGGTTAGAATACCCCACATTAAGCACCAGAAATTTATCCTGTATTTCCGCTCTATAACCAACTCCATTTATCAACAACGATTTTGAGAATCCCTTTGAAACCCCAATTACCATGTTATTGATAAGATTTCTATAGAGGCCATGGAGAGATTTTGACCTTTTAGAGTCATTATCCCTTGTAACTACAACCGTATCACCCTCAAGTTTCACCGTAATCTCGGGTCTTATATCCTGTGTAAGTTTACCCTTGGGTCCCTCTACGGTCACATTGCCCCTCTCAATTGTCACTTTAACACCCTCGGGTAATTTGATTGGTAACCTTCCAATTCTTGACATAGCTAACCTCTCTCACCAAATACTACAGATCAATTCGCCGCCAACTTTCTGTTCCACGGCCTTCGAACCTGTAATAACCCCACTAGAAGTGGTTACAATTAACGTGCCATAGCCATTAAGTATCCTCGGCATATTCTTATAACCCGCATATATCCTTCTGCCAGGTTTAGATATTCTCTCTAATCCGTGTATTACCGGATTGTTATTGCTATCGTACTTTAAAAATACCCTTATATAGGTCTTACCATCCTGATTAATCTTCTTGAAATTCTTAATATATCCCTCAGTCTTGAGTATCTTAACAATTTCAAGTTTCAACTTTGAGGTGGTAAGATCTACTTTCTCATGCCTTGCCATTGAGGCATTTCTTATCTTCGTAAGCATATCAGAAATAGGGTCCGAAAGACTCATATTATTCTCCCTACCAACTAGATTTAGTTACACCAGGAATTTTGCCTTCACTGGCTAATTTTCTAAAACAAATTCTACACATCTCAAACTTTCTCATATAACCGCGCGGTCTTCCGCATATCTTACAGCGATTAACCTTCCTCGTCGAATATTTTGGCTTCCTCTGCGCCTTTACAATCATTGCCTTTCTTGCCATTTTACCCCCACCTTACTTTCTAAAGGGCATTCCAAGACCCGCAAGGAGGCTACGAGCCTCTTTATCGGTCTTAGCCGACGTCACTATAGTAACGTTCAAGCCACTCACCCTTTCAATTTTGTCATAGTCAATCTCTGGAAATATTATCTGCTCGGTTATACCAAGCGAATAATTACCATGTCCATCAAAACCATTGGGGTTAACCCCTCTGAAGTCCTTAATTCTGGGAATAGCTACATTTATAAGACGATCCAAAAATTCATACATATAATCACCCCTAAGGGTAACCTTCGCACCAATCTCCATTCCCTCTCGCACCTTAAACCCCGCAATAGACTTTCTCGCCCTTGTTTTTACAGCCTTAAGCCCTGTAATCTGAGTTAATTCGGCTACCGCAGAGTCAAGAAGTTTTTTATTCTGTATGGCCTCACCAACGCCCATACTTACGACAATCTTTTCGAGCTTGGGCACCTGCATAACAGACTTATACCCAAACTCCTCCTGCAAACTCTTTATAAGTTTCTCTCTATAGAGTCGTTTCAAAGTTGGAATATACTTCTCTTTACTCTCTGTTTTTTTTGCCATTATAACTGCTCCCCACACTTACGACATATTCTTATCTTTTCGTTACCCTCAAACCTATACCCAATACGAGTAGGCCCACATTTCTTACAGATTATCATCACATTTGATATATGAAGAGGGGCCTCTATCTCCGAAATTCCACCCTTTGGATTCTGCTGGGTGGGTTTCATAGCCTTCTTTACAAGGTTGACCCCCTCTACAATTACCCTTCCCTTCTTTCTATCAATACTCAAAATCCTACCCGTCTTACCCTTATTCTTGCCTGCAATTACCTGCACGACATCGTTCTTCTTCAATTTGTACTTTACTCTAGCTTTTTTCTTTGTCATAACTCAAACTCCTATAGAACCTCAGGTGCAAGTGAAATTATTTTCATATAATCTTTATCTCTCAGCTCTCTTGCTACAGGCCCGAAAATCCTCTTACCCTTTGGATTCTTGCTGGCATCTATTATCACACAAGCGTTATCGTCAAACCTTATGTATGTACCATCTGGCCGCCTGTACTCCTTTTTAGTCCTAACAACCACTGCCCTCTCTATGGTACCCTTCTTTATAGCCGCATTAGGCAATGCATCCTTCACCGCAACCACAATTATATCTCCAACACGAGCATACTTCTTTCTCGTTCCACCCAACACCTTAATACACTGAACAAGCTTAGCCCCGCTGTTATCTGCAACGTTGAGGTATGTTTGCATCTGAATCATATCGCTCCCCCACCTTAATCACTATTTTGCTCTTTCAACAATCTCAAGAAGACGCCATCTCTTTTCTTTGCTCAAAGGTCTCGATTCTATAATCCTCACAATATCCCCTACATTACACTCGTTATTGGGATCATGAGCTTTAACCTTCTTAGTATGCTTAACATACTTCTTATAGAGCTTGTGGAGTTTCCTCCGCTCAATCGCAACAACGATCGTCTTCTCCATCTTGTTGCTGACAACTCTACCTTGAAAGATTTTTTTATTTGTTTTTTTCCTTTCTACCTTATCTGCCACAGCATTCTCCTATGCCTTTCTTATTCCTAACTCATACTCATGAATAATGGTATTAAGCCGTGCAATCTTCCTTCTAAGCACCCTCTTTTCGAGAGGATTATCAACATGACCGATGACCATGTTAAAACGGAGGTCCCTATACTGTTTCTTAAGTTCCTCCCTCTTATTTAAAAGCTCGTTGTATGTCAAATCTTTAAACGAATCTTTCATCTTTCCTACCTCATATCCCTTCTTACAAGGAATTTGGTTTTAATGGGAAGCTTACTACCCGCAAGCCTCATAGCCTCCTCGGCCAGTTTCTCATCAACACCTGCAAGTTCAAACATCACAGTTCCAGGTTTTACAACCGCAACCCAATACTCCGGATTGCCCTTACCCTTACCCATTCTCGTTTCAGCAGGCTTTTTAGTGTAGGGTTTATCGGGGAATATTCTGATCCATACCTTTCCACCCCTCTTAATATGCCTTGTCATGGCAACCCTCGCTGCCTCTATCTGCCTGTTGGTAATCCACTTCCTCTCAAGAGCCACAAGCCCATAATCACCAAAGGAAATCTTATTGCCGCTTGTAGCCTTTCCATACATCCTACCACGTTGAACCTTTCTGTACTTCGTTCTCTTAGGACTAAGCATTTCTATCTCCTATCTCCAGTTGGGGTTTTTCTCTTTCGCAGCAGCTTTCCGGCATCCTCTTTCTTCTCTTTACCGTAGAGCTCCCCATTGAATACCCACACCTTAACCCCGATCGTTCCAAAAGTAGTGACAGCTTCGGCAAACCCATAATCTATATCAGCCCTAAAGGTGTGGAGAGGAATTCTTCCCTCCTTGTACTCCTCGCTCCTAGCCATTTCGGCTCCCCCCAAGCGCCCGGACACCTTTATCTTGATTCCCTCAATACCGGCTTTCATTGCATTGCTTATAGCCATCTTCATCGCACGCCTGTAAGACGCTCTTGCCTTGAGTTGCCTTGCAATATTCTCTGCGATAAGTGTTGCATTAATCTCCGGCCGTTTGATCTCTTTTATCTTAAGCTGAATTTTCTTACCGGCTATCTTCTGAAGCTCTGCGCCGAGCTTTTCTATATTGGCACCTTTAGCCCCAATCACAACCCCAGGCCGAGCAGTGTGTATAATAAGGGTAATCCTCTGTGGATGCCGAACTATTTCTATATCCGCAATATCAGCCCCTTTCGCATAAGGACCCTCCATAATGGCCTTTCTCAGACGAAGATCCTCGTGCAATACACTGGCATACTCCCTGGGATCAACATACCACTTAGACTTCCATGTTTTGTTAATACCAAGCCTTAAACTTATAGGATTTACCTTCTGTCCCACAACCGTTCCTCTCTTTGTTTATTTACTTGTTAACTTATTTCATCCAGAACCACATAGATATGGCTCGTCCGTTTTAAAAGTCTATCTGCCCTCCCCCTTGCTCTCGGCCATATCCTCTTCATCACAGGCCCACCGTTTACCTGCAGCTCTTTTATATAGAGCATTTCCTCATCAAGTTGCTTATTGTTATAGAGAGCATTAGCAGCCGCTGATTTTATCACCTTCTTAAGCAACCTTGCACCCTTATGGGGAAGGCTGTCCAAAATTGCAATAGCTTCTGTGTACGGTTTCTTCCTTACAACATTCGCCACACGCCTTACCTTAGTCGGTGAAATCCTTAAATACTTTGCATGTGCTCTGTAACCTTTTTTATCTTCCATAGTTTCTCTCTCCACCTACCTCTTAGAAGCTTTCTTATCAGAACCCGCATGGCCTCTGAACAACCGAGTCGGTGCAAACTCTCCCAATTTATGGCCAACCAAATTCTCGGTTATATATACCGGAATCCAGGTCTTTCCGTTGTATACAGATATAGTTAACCCAACCATCTCCGGGATAATTGTCGAGCAACGAGAATATGTCTTAATCATCTTTTTCTCGCCGCTCTTACTCATCTCCAACACCTTCTTATAAAGACTCTTCGCAATAAATGGACCTTTTTTTATCGACCTTGACACTTCTCGCTCCTATTTTCTTCTCTTTACAATAAACTTATTAGAGAGTTTTCTCTTCTTCCTAGTCTTATAACCCTTGGTTGGAATCCCTGTAGGTGAAACAGGGTGTCTACCTCCAGAGGTTTTCCCCTCACCACCACCATGGGGATGATCGTGAGGATTCATGGCAACACCTCGCACCTTGGGTCTTCTTCCAAGCCATCTCGCTCGACCCGCCTTTCCAAGTGAAACATTCATGTGTTCCTCATTCCCAACACGCCCTATCGTGGCATAACACTTCTTAAAAACCATCCGCATTTCACCGGAGGGAAGTTTTAACGTTACATAATCTCCCTCCTTTGCAACAATAGCCGCACCCGTACCAGCAGCACGTGCAAGCTGAGCCCCCTTCCCAAGTTGCAACTCCACATTGTGGACCACCATCCCTAAAGGGATTTTTTCCAAAGGAAGAGCATTCCCTACCTCAAAGGGTGCATCCGGACCACTTACAACGGTGGATCCAACCTCTAACCCTTCAGGCGCTATAATGTATCTCTTTTCTCCATCAACATAGTTGATCAGAGCTATATTGGCACTTCTATTAGGATCGTACTCTATAGCGGCAACCTTTCCGGGAATTCCATGCTTATTACGCCTAAAATCAATAATCCGATACTTCCTCTTGTGACCGCCCCCTCGGCGTCTTACACTTATCCTTCCAAAAGTATCCCTTCCCGCCTTCTCACCCTTACCCTTGGTAAGGGATTTTTCCGGCCTATCCTTTGTAATTTCTTCAAAAGTCAAACCTGTTTTAAATCTCATCCCCGGAGTTATCGGTTTATACTTCTTAATACCCATCTATCAACTCCTATGCACCCTCGAATATTTCGATAGTCTCATTTGCCGGAAGAGTGACAATTGCCTTCTTCCATGCAGAGGTATAACCCAATTTATACCTTACCCTTTTGGGCTTTCTCTTCACGTTTATAATATTACACTTAACAGGATGAACCCCAAAAAGCTCATTCAATGCCTTCATTACCTGAAACTTATTCGCCTTGGGGTGAACCTTAAAAACATACTTATGTTCTTCTCGCATAACGTTTGTCTTTTCCGTTACAACCGGTTCAATTATAATTGCATCAGCATCCATACCTCACCTCACACCTACGAAGCGTAAAACTCATTTAATTTTTTAACAGAACCCTCAAGCAACAATAGATTCTTACAGTAGAACAAATCATGAGCTCTCAATCTATTGTAGGAGAGAAAACCCAACCAGGGAATATTTCTCCCTGCCCTTTTTATCATTCCGTCATCATCCTTGAGAACAATAACAGTTTTCTCCTCGGGCACAAGATTCTTCAAAATCTTAACCAAATCTTTTGTTTTCCCACTCTCAATGGTAAAATCTTCTACAACTTTTATCCTGTTCTCTCGCGCCTTGAGCGAAAGAATAGATTTAATGGCAAGTCTCTTAATCTTCTTCGGGAGCTTATAACTGTAATCTCGGGGCTTGGGACCAAAAACTGTTCCACCACCAACCCAGATAGGTGATCTCTTGTGTCCAGCTCTAGCACGCCCAGTACCCTTCTGCCTCCAGGGCTTTGCTCCGCTTCCCTTTACCTCACTTCTTCCCTTGGTAGAAGCGGTTCCAACCCTCATATTTGCAAGCTCATTTCTTATAGCGTGATATATCGAACCCTCGCTAATCTCTATGTTAAAAACCTCATCAGCGAGTTCTATCTCCCTAATCTCTTTTCCATCCAGACCTAAAACCTGAGTTTTCATCTATTCCCTCTATTTTTTCTTGGATTTCATCACTACTACTTTGGCCTTATTCCTTCCAGGAACAGCCCCCTTAACAAGCAAAAGGTTTCTCTCTTTATCAACTCTAACAACCGTTAAATTTTGCACCGTAGCCTTAACGCCACCCATCCTTCCGGCCATTTTCGTGCCCTTCAATACCTTCGACGGCCATGCTGCCTGACCGGTAGAACCCCCAGCTCTATGAAATTTGGAGCCGTGGGTCTTTCTCCCCCCACCAAAACCATGCCGTTTCATTACACCCTGGTAACCCTTACCCTTAGTTGTCCCCTGCACATCAACAAACTTAACATTTTCAAAGAGATCAACACCAAGTTTATCCCCAATTTTCACATCACCATCGAAATCCCGAACCTCCATAAGATAACGGGTAGGTTCAATCCCCTCAGGAAACTGACCGGCATAGGGCTTTGTGACCCGCTTTTTCTTTATGGGCAGGGCACCAAGAATAATAGCATTGTAACCATCCCTCTCCTCGGTGCGCTGACCAACAACAACATTCGGTTCAATTTCCACAACCGTAACAGGGGTAAGTATTCCTCTATCATCAAAAACCTGTGTCATTCCAATTTTTCTACCAATTAATGCTAACATCTCCCCATCCTTACTGCTTGATCTCAACATCAACACCAGCCGGCAATTCCAATTTCATCAAGGCATCCATAACATCTTTGGTAGGCTGAATAATATCAATCAACCTCTTATGGGTCCTCATCTCAAACTGCTCCCTCGATTTTTTGTTGACATGAGGAGAGCGAAGTACGGTAAATTTATTTATCCTCGTAGGCAACGGAATCGGCCCCGAAACCTTCGAACCGGCCTTTAAAACTGTTTCTACGATAGACTTTGCACTTTGATCTATCAACTCAACATCAAAACCGCGAAGTTTGACTCTTATCCTATCCCCTGTCATTTAAACGCTCCCTAGAAAAGCTCCTGCCTAAAAGGCAGGAGCCTCATTAATTTCAAAATTTTACTCAATTATCTCAGTTACAGCACCAGCACCAACGGTTCTACCACCCTCACGAATAGCGAACCTCAGTCCCTGTTCAATAGCTATCGTAGAGATAAGCTCTACAGTAAGCTCTACCGTATCGCCAGGCATAACCATCTGCTTATCCTCCGGGAGAATTACAGTACCCGTAACATCAGTTGTTCTAAAGTAGAACTGAGGTCTGTATCCGGTGAAGAACGGGGAATGCCTACCACCCTCATCCTTTGTAAGGATGTAAACTGTGCTCTTGAACTTCTTGTGAGGTGTAATTGTCCCCGGTTTGGCGAGAACCTGACCTCTTTCAACCTCTTTCTTCTCAACACCCCTTAAGAGACACCCAATATTATCACCTGCAAGACCCTCATCAAGTATCTTGTTGAACATCTCAACACCGGTGACAACTGTCTTTCTCGTAGGTCTTATACCGACAATCTCCACCTCTTCACCAACCTTAATCTTTCCGCGCTCAACCCTTCCTGTTACTACCGTACCACGCCCAGAGATAGAAAAAACATCCTCAATAGGCATCAAGAAAGGCTTATCAATAGGTCTCTGAGGAAGAGGAATATACTCGTCCATCGCCTTAAGAAGCTCAACAATTGATTTCTGTTTCTCCTCATCATCAGGATTCTCCATAGCTTCAAGCGCAGAACCCTTAATAATAGGAATCTCATCACCGGGGAATTCATACTCCTTAAGGACATCCCTGATCTCTTCCTCAACAAGTTCAATCAACTCAGGATCATCAACCTGATCTATTTTATTAAGATAAACAACAATAGAAGGCACACCTACCTGACGAGCCAACAGAATGTGCTCTCTCGTCTGCGGCATAACAGAATCAGGAGCCGAAACAACAAGGATGGCCCCATCCATCTGAGCCGCACCGGTAATCATGTTTTTGATATAGTCAGCATGTCCCGGGCAGTCAACATGGGCATAGTGCCTATTCTCCGTCTGGTACTCAACATGCCTTGTGTTGATGGTAATACCTCTCGCTTTTTCTTCTGGCGCATTGTCAATATCTTCGTACTTCATAACCTTATCACCAAATTTTTTCGCACAGTACATGGTGATAGCAGCAGTGAGAGTTGTCTTACCATGATCAACGTGACCAATTGTGCCTACATTAACGTGAGGCTTGGTCCTTTCAAACTTTTCTTTTGCCATTTTATCCTCCTTGCTTTGAAACGCAATTCAAAACATACAACAAATATTTTTTCTATATTAAGCCCAACAGAATGCAAAAGCAACTAACCCTGGGCTTTTTTAACTATTTCATCCTGAACAGATTTGGGAGCAGGTTGATAGTGGGAAAACTGCATGGTATGGGTGGCTCTACCCTTTGTCATAGAACGAAGAGCCGTAGTATAACCAAACATAGACCTTAACGGCACCAATGCTTTGACTACCTTACCACCATACCGATCCTCAATTCCCTCTACATGCCCCATCTTGGCACTAAAACTAGAGATCACATCTCCCAAATACTCTTCAGGAGTATGAACCTCAACAGCCATGATCGGTTCCAGGATAGTTGGTTTAGCCTTTTTAAGCCCATCCCTGTAAGCCAGCGAGGCCGCAACCTTAAACGCCATCTCACTGGAGTCCACCTCATGGTACGAACCATCAAGCAAGGTTGCCCTAAAATCTACCATCGGATACCCAGCAAGAACCCCATTCTCTGCTGCCTCTTCAATTCCCTTCTGGACAGCCGGTATATATTCCTTCGGAACCCTACCTCCAACAACTTTATTCTCAAAGAGGAAACCCGTACCAGGAGGAAGCGGCTCAAACCTCATAATAACGTGACCATACTGACCTCTACCCCCGGACTGTTTAACAAACTTACCCTCCGCCTCTGCAGAACGAGTAATTGTTTCCCGATAAGCCACCTCAGGCTTACCTACATTAGCCTCAACACGAAACTCCCTAAACAACCTCTCAACCAGCACCTCCAAATGAAGCTCACCCATTCCAGAGATAATCGTTTGCCCCGTTTCGTTATCGTAACGCACCTTAAAAGTAGGGTCCTCATCGGCGAGTTTCTTAAGGCCGTCCATAAGTTTATCCAAGTCTGACTTAGTCTTGGGCTCAATCGCAATAGAGACTACTGGCTCCGGGAATACCATAGATTCTAAAATAATTGGATTATCCGCATCGCAGAGCGTATCACCTGTTGTGGTTTTCTTTAAACCAACGAGAGCAGCTATATCACCGGTTCTTACCTCACCTATCTCCTCACGATCATTGGCATGCATCCTGAGAATCCTGGAAACCCTCTCCCGCCGATCGCCCGTTGAATTATAGACATAACTCCCCGCCCTAAGAACACCGGAATAAACCCTGAAAAAAGTAAGTTTTCCAACATATGGATCGGTCATTATCTTAAAAGCAAGAGCCGAAAAGGGCTCATCATCACTCGGTTTCCTCTCTATATAATCACCGGTGTTGGGCAGTATTCCCGTCACCGCGGGCATATCAACAGGCGAGGGAAGATAATCCACAACGGCATCCAAAAGAAGCTGAATCCCCTTGTTTTTAAAGGCGGTACCACAGAGAACCGGAAAAAATTTATTCTTAACAGTAGCCGCACGAATAACCTCTTTAACCCTCTCCTCGGTAAGCTCAACTCCATCAAGATACTCTTCCATAAACAGATCATCGAGTTCGGAAAGCCTCTCCAAAAGCTCAACTCGTTTCTCTTCGGCAAAAGCTACCATGTCAGAGGGAATATCCGTCTCCTCATACTTAGCCCCAAAGCCATCCTCTTGCCATACGAAGGCTCTCATCTTAACCAGATCCACTACACCCCTAAAATCAGCCTCCTTACCTATTGGCAACTGGAGAGGAAAAGCATTAGCACCCAATCTACTCTTAAGCTCCTCCACAACACCCTCGAAACGGGCACCCGTTCTGTCCATCTTGTTCACGAATACCAACCGCGGAACCTTATACTTATTGGCCTGCCTCCACACAGTCTCGCTCTGCGACTCAACACCCGCAACAGCACAGAAAACCCCTATTGCACCATCTAATACTCTCAAAGAACGTTCAACCTCGACCGTAAAATCTACATGGCCGGGCGTATCAATTATGTTAATCTGATGGTCTTTCCAGGTACAAAAAGTGGCAGCAGCTGTGATCGTTATGCCACGCTCCCTTTCAAGATCCATCCAATCCATCTCGGCTTGGCCATCATGGACCTCACCGATCTTATGTGTCCTACCCGTATAGTACAGTATCCGCTCTGTTGTTGTGGTTTTACCGGCGTCTATATGCGCCATTATACCAATATTACGGATCCTGCTCAGCGGAAATCTTTTCCCCATGACCCAAAACTACCATCTATAGTGAGCAAACGCCTTATTAGCCTCCGCCATTCTATGAGTATCTTCTTTCTTCTTAAAAGCCGAACCTGTGGAGTTGTAAGCATCGATAAGCTCATTTGCAACCTTCTCACTCATAGAATGTCCACTCCGCTGTCTGGCAAACTGAATTATCCAACGCATAGCCAACGCATCTCTTCTGTCCTCTCGTATCTCCACAGGAACCTGATACGTAGAACCACCAACACGCCTTGACTTAACCTCAACAACAGGCTTCACATTCTCTAACGCCTTAAGAAAAACCTCCAGCGGGTCCTTCTTTAGGCGCTCCTCAATTATATCAAAAGCACGATAAAGTATTTTCCTTGAAACATTCTTTTTCCCTTTAAGCATCATCCTGGTAATAAACTTTGCAACCGCTGTACTTTTGTATTTTGGATCCGGCTCCACTTTCCTCTTTTGAACTACTCTTCTTCTTGGCATACTCTCAAACCCCGACTACGCTTTTGGCTTTTTAGTCCCATACTTTGAGCGGCTCGTCTTTCTATCTTCAACCCCCAAAGTATCCTTAGCACCACGAATAATATGATATCTCACACCAGGAAGGTCCTTTACCCTTCCACCCCTGATAAGAACAACAGAGTGTTCCTGAAGGTTGTGACCTATACCCGGGATATACGCCGTTACCTCAATTCCATTAGTAAGACGCACTCTTGCGACCTTACGCAGAGCAGAATTGGGCTTTTTAGGAGTAACAGTCATAACCCTGGTACATACACCTCGCTTCTGGGGACACCCCTGAAGAGCAGGGGCTTTGGTTTTCTTTTTAATTCTCTTTCTTCCCTTCCTTATCAACTGATTAATCGTAGGCATCTATCATCCTTCTCCGTTCACTTGTAGTTTCTCAAACAAACCTTTTTTCACACGTATGCGAAACGAAAATCTATCAACACAGCAAAAAAAAGTCAACCCATTTTTACACTTTTCACCTTCAAATGGGTTGAAAAAAACGCTCAAATAATTTTTAAACCACCACTTTATGCAGGAATAATCGTCCTGCATGCCCTCTTAAGGCATCCCTCCCAGTGTTGGGTGTAATTTACTAAAAACAAAGAAATAGATCAAGTGGATAGAAAAAAAATCTGCACGAAAGTAGTATAATAATTCGAAAGTTTTCGTTTTCATAAGAGCATATTTTCAATTTTTCCGCATCCCAACTCTCTGTGCCAAGTCTTTCTCTCTTCCTCTATAGTTGTTTAGAACTTCCACCCCAAGACAAATCAAGCGACATCGCCCTATTAATACCGAAAAACCCGGATAACAATGCCGATATTTCCAAAAATATTTGTTTCATTGAAAACCGGAAAGCATAGTGGTATATATTGAATAAATATCACACTAAAACAATAAAAAGGAAGGAAGCTATGAAAAAAATCCATTATTTAGGCATTTTCTTTGCGGTCTTTATCCTACTAACAGGGCTAACTGGTTGTGACTTACTGTCCAAGTACCTCGGCATAGATTTTGGTCCAAATGTAAAGATCACAGATCCAACAAACGGAAAAATAATCTCTGGGGTATACACCTTCATCGGGAGCTATAGCGGTCCTATAGACTCTATCTCCGTAAAGATAGGGGACCAGCAATTCTATGTAGAAGAACTATTAAACGGAACATGGAAAATAGATATAGATCTCACTACTTTCTCTCCGGGTGACTATACCGTAACCTCTATAGGATACGAAGGAAACAGAGAGCTTGATAGATATTCAATAAATGTAACAATAGAGGGGTCATCATCTTCATGGAACGAAATAGAAGGAGGGTACTATATAATCTTCAAAGATGAGGATTATAGCGACACCCCTGCAAAACTTACCGATATAACAACCGACACTACGAACTTATACATTTCTGGATACTACCAGGACACAAGTGCCTATACCTATAAACCTTTTGTATACAAAATAAATCCAGAAACAGGAGAGATTATTAAGAAATACGTGTGGGATGCAAGTTTTCAATACTCAACCTCAATTGACCCCGTGCTAGTAACCTACGAATCCAGCAACAACTCAGTATATATGGCGTTTTCAGTAGAATCCGACAGTTATATATACATAAGGAAACTAGACAGCGATCTCGTCTCTATAGCCACCTACAATACCAGTACCTCTACTGCACCAATACAGTTTCAACGGATAATATCCGATAACCCCGGTACAGAACCCGTAGTATTTTTAACCGGTAATATAAATGGGGAAATACTCGCCTATAAGATACCGGATTACGGAACCTATTTCGGAACAGATTCAAAGGTAGATACCACGGTAGCAGGAATAGGTTACGATTTAATTATACCCCCTGGAGATAACACCTATATTTACATCGTCGGAAGGTATAGCTCTACCACAAACAACGGTGCTATTTTGAAACTCAATCAATCAGACCTCTCTACAGTTTCTCAAAATCTTACACTATACCAGAACGGAGAGTGTCTTGGAGTTACCTTTGACACCCAATATGATTATCTATACATTACAGGCTACTTTAAAAACGGAAATGGTTACGACAGATCCACGGCTCTTGAACAGGTATACCCACCAGATATAACAGGGACATATTTGGATCACTCGTTTACCTATACCCCGGCACCATCCAGTGATATAAATGACGAGGCTGGTTTTTCTATAGTATTTGATGCGGACAAACAATACTACGCCATATCTGGCTTTCAAAAGAGAACAACATCGGATTTCTCGTCCGCTCGGGCATCCGTAGCCATAAGATCCTATAATTCTGATTACAACGAGGTAAAAACCATAGTTTTTACCGTAGCAAATTATGGGGAATCCTTCCTACGAGACATTGTGCAATTGGGTTCCGATTACTACGCAGTGGGATACGCATACGATTCTGAAAACACAAAACCGAATTCCCTTATCATAAAGGTATCAAACCAATAAGTCAGCTCAAAATATAAAAATAAGGGGTAACCTTCCATCTTCCCGGGAGATTACCCCTTTAATTTTTTCTATTTCCAAGCGCTTTCTAGTTCATTATTTCACAACAACACCCGGTTTCCCCTCCGGGAAAAGTGCCTTAAGTGTTTCCTCTTTCTTTTTCTCCTCAAGTACCTTATTTATAGAGATATCTAGATCTTCCATATTTTCATCGAAGAGCTTAACCTTCTTGTACTTCTTAATACCAGTTCCAGCGGGGATCAGATGTCCTATAATAACATTCTCCTTTAAGCCACGTAAGTGATCCACACTTCCGGCAATTGCCGCATTCGTAAGCACACGTGTCGTTTCCTGAAAGGAAGCGGCAGAGATAAAAGACTCGATATTAAGCGACGCCCTTGTAATACCAAGGAGCAAGGGCTTAGCAACAGCTGGCTCTCCACCCTCTCTCTCAACACGCCTGTTTTCCTCGTGGAACTTATACCTATCAACCTGCTGACCATAGATGAAGTTTGTATCCCCAACCTCAACAATCTCTACTTTCTTCATCATCTGACGTATTATGATACCAATGTGTTTGTCATTGATATTTACACCCTGGAGTCTGTAAACCTCCTGTATCTCATTTACGAGGTAAAACTGGAGGGCATTCTCACCGAGGATCTCAAGAATATCATGGGGATCAATATTACCGTCACAGAGCATTTCGCCCGCCTCAACGGTATCACCATCCCGTACAAAGAGGTGTTTTCCAAGAGGAACGAGGTGTTTGTACTCATTGCCATAGGGATCTGTTACAATAATCACACGCTTACCCTTAACGATGCCTCCAAATGAAACCTTTCCGCTTACAACCGCAAGTACCGTCGGGTTCTTAGGACGCCTTGCCTCAAAGAGTTCACCAACCCTCGGAAGACCACCGGTGATATCCCTTGTCTTCACACTCTCCTTAAGCAACTTGGCAATTATACGACCCGCCTTTATCTTCTCGCCATCCTCAACATTGAGGTACGCAGAACCCGGCAGATAATACACCGCAAGTTCATTACCCTCGTCGTCAATTATAACGACCCTCGGTTGGAGACTCTCAAGGGTGAACTCTGTAATTTTCTTTTCTATTTTTCCGGTGTCCTCGTTAATCTCTTCCTTTAACGTCGTTCCGAGGACTATATCTTCAAACTTAACAGTACCATTTACCTCGGATATAATAGGTTCACTAAAGGGATCGAAGAAAGCGATGGTTTCTTCGGCAGGGATAATATCTCCCACCTTAAACATAAGCTCGGATCCATTTCTAATCTCAACCCTCTGAGGCTGTGCAACGAGAAGGATCTCATCGTCCCTTACCTCAATATAGGCTATCTCTGTAGACTTTATCTCCTTGCCCTTTCTCTCTAAAAGAACCTCTCCCCTTATAACCTTCTGACCCGTCTCTACCCTTACAGTGTCCCCCTTCTCAATCGGAATGCGCTTAAGAATCCTGCTTACGGTGATGTTTCCCTTACGCGAGAATAAAAGATTACCGTTCTCAAGTTCGATTGTGTTTCCCTTAATCGCTTTAAGTACAACGGGATGTTTAAGATAGATTCTATTCTCCTCACTAACCTTGGTAGCGGCACCTCCGATATGGAAGGTTCTCATGGTAAGCTGGGTTCCCGGTTGCCCGATACTCTGAGCCGCAACGATACCCACAGCTTCTCCTATATCTACCGTCCTGTTCGTAGCAAGGTTTCTTCCATAACACTTTCTACAAACCCCGTGCTTTGCCTCACAGGTAAGAACCGTTCTAATCTTAACACTCTCAACGCCGGCCTCTTCTATCTTTTCCGCTATCTCATCAGTTATCTCCTGGTTAACATCAACTATAATCTCACCTGTTATCGGATGTTTTACCCTCTCAAGGGTAAATCTACCTACAATCCTATCCTTCAGGGATTCAACAACCTCCTCTCCGTCCTTGATGGCCCTCATCTCTATACCATTAATAGTTCCACAGTCTTCCTCATTCACAACAACATCCTGGGCAATATCTACAAGACGCCTGGTAAGATAACCCGCATCTGCCGTTTTCAATGCCGTATCGGCAAGGCCCTTTCTAGCACCGTTTGTAGATATAAAAAACTCTATAACGGAGAGCCCCTCTTTAAAGTTAGAGCGTATGGGAAGCTCTATAATATCACCGGACGGCTTTGCCATTAAACCACGCATACCGGCAAGCTGCCTTATCTGACTCCTACTACCCCTTGCCCCGGACTGTGCCATCATGTATACGGGATTAAAGCCGTCTTTATCCTTCTTTAGCTCCTCCATGAGGGCATTGGTAATATTCTCGTTTGTAGTACTCCAGACCTCAATTACCCTGTTGTACCTCTCCTCGTGGGTTATATGACCCTGGAGATACTGCCTCTGAATCTCCTCTACCTGCTTATTAGCCTTTTCAATGAGGGTCTTCTTTGCATCCGGTATAATGATATCATCCATCCCGATCGTTGCACCAAAAATAGTGGCATACTTAAAACCGAGTTCTTTTATCTTATCCAACATCCGTACCGTTACAGCGGGCCCATTCTGCTTGTAACACCTGGCAATAAGGTCACGGAGACCCTTCTCATCCATCTCTCTGTTTATGTATTCTATCTCCTCCGGAAGTTCGTCGTTAAGAATCACTCTACCCGGTGTGGTCTCAAGCCACTTACCATCCTTCTTAACCCTAATTTTTGCCTGATAATCAACACTCTTTGCCTCCACAGCCATTATTACCTCATCAGTGGAGGAGAAATGTTTACCCTCGCCCCTGGCACCCCTCTTTTCTTTGGTAAGGTAATTTATCCCGAGGACCATATCCTGGGTAGGAACAACTATCGGATTACCATTCGCAGGGTTAAGAAGGTTTCTGGAGGAGAGAATCAATGTCCAACACTCTATCTGAGCCTCCGGGGTCAGAGGCACATGTACTGCCATTTGATCTCCATCGAAATCCGCATTAAAGGCATGACAGACAAGGGGATGAAGCTTTATTGCCTTACCCTCCACAAGCACAGGCTCAAAGGCCTGAATACCAAGCCTATGAAGGGTCGGTGCTCTGTTCAACATTACAGGATGTTCCTGCACTACCTCTTCGAGAACAGCCCAGACCTCCGGGGTCTCTTGCTCAACGAGGGTTTTTGCCTTCTTTATATTGTAAACAACATCCTTCTCTACAAGCTTCTTCATTATAAAGGGTTTAAACAACTCCAGAGCCATCTTTGTGGGAAGACCACACTGATGAAGCTTTAACTCCGGACCCACAACAATTACAGAACGCCCGGAATAATCTACCCTCTTACCAAGTAGGTTCTGCCTAAATCTGCCCTGCTTACCCTTAAGCAAATCGGAGAGTGATTTAAGGGGTCGATTGGATGCACCCTTTACAACACGTTTCTTCTTTGAGTTATCAAAGAGAGCATCCACTGCCTCCTGAAGCATTCTCTTCTCATTTCTGATTATTATGTCAGGAGCGTTGAGGGCTAAGAGACGTTTTAACCTATTATTCCTGTTGATAACACGCCTGTAAAGATCGTTTAGATCGGAGGTAGCGAAGCGTCCGCCATCCAGTTGAACCATCGGTCTAAGCTCTGGCGGTATTACAGGTATAACATCGAGAATCATCCACTCTGGTCTGTTCCCGGAATCCCTGAAATCCTCGACTATGGAAATTCTCTTTAAGAGTCGTTTATCCGCCTTTGGGCCCTTTTCTATCATCTTCTGGCGAAGCTCTGCAGAAAGGGCATCCAGATCAAGTGACTCGAGAAGCGTTCTTATAGCCTCGGCACCAATACCTGCGGTAAAGGACATTCCATAGCGCTCCTGTGCCTCCAGATACTCCTCCTCCGTTAAAAGCTGCATCTTCTTTAAATCAGTATCACCGGGGTCTATAACAATGTACTTTTCATAGTAAAGAATAGAACGGAGTGCAGCAACGGAGAGGTCCAAAAGGAGCCCCATTCTCGAGGGAACGGAGCGGTAGTACCATATATGGGAGACAGGAGATGCAAGCTCGATATGTCCCATCCTCTCCCTTCTAACCTTCGGATGCGTAACCTCTACACCGCATCTATCACATATAACACCCTTGTATCTTATCGATTTAAACTTTCCACAGTAACACTCCCACTCTTTGGTAGTTCCGAATATTCTCTCACAGAATAGTCCATCCTTTTCAGGTCTTAGCGTCCTATAGTTAATTGTCTCCGGTTTTTTTACCTCCCCGTAAGACCAGGCTCTAATCTGATCCGGAGAGGCAAGTTTAATCATAATATGATCAAAATCCTGTAAATCCCTCATTTTATCCTCCTAAAAGCGGGTTCCCTGACGGTTGATCAGTTCCTCATCCCGCTCTGTTAATGGGATTTTCTTTCCTTTTGCATCGTAGATTGTAATATCAAGTGCAAGTCCCCTTAGCTCCTGAACAAGTACATTAAACGATTCGGGAAGACCCGCAGCAGTTGTGGGTTCGCCCTTGACGATACTCTCATATATCTTTGCACGCCCCGTCATATCATCAGATTTTATCGTCAGAAGCTCCTGCAACGTGTTAGCCGCACCGTACGCCTCCAACGCCCATACCTCCATCTCTCCGAGACGCTGACCACCAAACTGGGCCTTTCCGCCAAGCGGCTGCTGGGTTACAAGCGAGTAGGGACCTGTAGAGCGTGCGTGCATCTTATCATCCACGAGGTGATGAAGCTTCAGCATGTATATATTTCCCACGGTTATTGGATTTTCAAAGGGTTCTCCCGTTCTCCCATCATAGAGGGTAATCTTAGAGTTTCGAGGAAGTCCAGCCTCCTCCAATTTTTTCTCTATCATCTCGTTCGTTGCCGATTGGAAAACGGGGGTCGCGTACCACTCGTCAAGCTTAACGGCAGCCCACCCAAGCTCCGTCTCAAGAATCTGTCCGAGATTCATACGAGAGGGAACACCAAGCGGATTGAGCACTATATCCACAGGGGTACCATCCTCCATAAATGGCATATCCTCCTCCGGAAGCACACGGGCAATTACCCCCTTGTTCCCGTGGCGTCCGGCCATTTTATCACCCTCCTGAAGCTTTCTCTTCGTCGCGATCAATACCTTTACAACCTCTTCCACTCCGGGGCTTAAATCATCTCCCTCGGAGCGTTTTAGCCTCTGGACATCTATAACCGTTCCCTCAATCCCATGCGGAACTCTTAGAGAGGTATCTCGCACCTCCTTGGCCTTCTCGCCAAATATGGAATTAAGAAGTCTAAACTCCGGGGTAGAACTTGTCTCGCTCTTCGGGGTTACCTTACCAACAAGGATAGATCCGGATTTAACCTTAGCCCCTATCCTTACTATCCCCTCCTCATCCAACTGTTCAAAGGCATGTTCGTTGGTATTTGGAATATCACGGGTAATCTTCTCGGGTCCAAGCTTCGTTTCTCTAACCTCTACCGTAAGCTCTTTTATATGAATAGAGGTAAAGATATCCTCTTTAACAATCTTTTCCGAGATAAGAATAGCATCTTCGTAGTTGTATCCGTTCCAGGGCATAAAAGCTACAAGAACGTTCCTCCCCAGGGCAAGCTCACCCTGATAGGTGGCAGGTCCGTCCGCTATGACCTCTCCCTTTTCAACATGCTGACCCAGAGAAACAACGGGTTTCTGGTTGAAACAGGTATCCTGATTCGTCCTCTGAAATTTAAGGAGCCTATACTCATCTATATCGTCCGCGCTCTCCGCATTATCAGGAGCTATCCTTATAATTTCGGAACTAACATAGGTTACAGTACCGGATCGCTTTGCAATAACAAGCACACCGGAATCATAGGCGGTTTTTGCCTCCATACCGGTCCCAACCCTTGGAGGTTCCGGTTGCAAGAGGGGAACCGCCTGCCGTTGCATGTTAGACCCCATAAGGGCTCTGTTTGCATCGTCATGTTCCAGGAAGGGAATTAGGGAGGCAGAAACGGATATAACCTGCTTTGGAGAGACATCCATGTATTGGATTTCTTCCGGCCTTCTTGTCGTATAATCGCCGGCCTTTCTTACGGGAACATGCTCCTCTAAAAATCTTCCATCCTTGTCAATGGGGGCATTGGCCTGAGCAATAACGTACTTCTCCTCATCTATTGCAGAGAGATACTCAATCTCCCTTGTCGCTTTTCCGTCTACTACCTTCCTGTATGGGGTTTCAAGAAACCCGTACTCATTGACACGTGTATAATTTGCAAGGGAGACTATCAGACCAATATTCGGACCCTCTGGAGTTTCTATCGGGCACATCCTTCCATAGTGGGTATAGTGAACATCCCTTACCTCAAAACCCGCTCTGTCTCTGGAGAGTCCCCCCGGCCCGAGAGCATTCAACCTTCGCTTATGGGTTAATTCCGATAGGGGATTAACCTGGTCCATAAACTGGGACAACTGACTCGAACCGAAAAATTCCTTAATCGTGGCAACAATGGGTTTTATCGAGATTAAATCCTGAGGCCTTATCGTGTCTATCTCTTTGATAGACATCCGTTCTTTGGCTATTCTCTCCATTCTGGTAAAGGCAACTTTTAGCTGATTGGTAAGAAGTTCCCCCACAGATCTAACACGCCTATTCCCCAGGTGATCTATATCATCGACATTTCCCTCACCGATATAAACCCTCATAAGGGTCATCATCGTATTCACTATATCCTCGGGGATGAGGGTATGCTTTTTCACAGGCTCGGGATAATCGAATTTCTTGTTCAATTTGTAACGTCCGACACGACCAAGATCGTAACGTCTTGCAGAAAAGAACATAGACTGAAGGTCTTTCTCCGCACTCTCTATGGTAATTGGCTCACCCGGTCTTATAACGGAATAGACCCTGGAAATTGCCTCTTCTCTACTCGGTTCGTCCTGATCCTCGTTGTCTTTACTATACTTTATCTCCTCATTCTCAAAACAATTAAGAATCATATCGGAATGGAGGGACTGCTCGTGGTCCCAGTCGATTATTTCGATTTCCTCTATTCCAGAATGCAAAAGTTCATCTATATCGTGGGGATGAATTTTCTCCCCGGCTCTGTAAAGTTTTTTTCTCTCGTTTCCCTCTCCCACATAAACCGCTTTGGCAAAAACGTTTCCTACAAGCTTCTCCTTCTCATCCCGGGTTCCCTCAACCCTTACGGTTTTAGTCTTATAGAAGAGAGAGATTATCTTTTCTCTTGAGTCAAACCCAAGGGCACGGAGAAATATCGTACCAAGTATTCGCTTTTTTCTGTCAATCTTTGCATATATAAGTTCCTTTTTGCTATCAATCTCAAACTCAAGCCAGGAACCCCTATACGGAATTATCCTGGAGGAATAAACACCCTTCTCATGAGAAAAGATAACCCCTGGAGACCTATGGATCTGACTTACAACAACACGCTCCGCTCCATTTATGATAAAAGTACCCCTCTCGGTCATAAGGGGAATATCACCCATATATATCTCTTTCTGCCTGATTTCTCCCGTATTTAAGAAAACAAGGTTAATCTTTGCCTTAAGAGGTACCGCATAGGAAAGCCCCTTCTTCTTACACTCCAACTCAGAAAACTTTATAGCACTCTCATCCAGGGTATACCCCCCGTACTCGAGAAGCATATCCCCATTGGGACTCTCTATGGGGAAGATGGTTTGGAAAACATCTTCCAGACCTTGCCGTTTAAGGGGTTCTCCCTTCCTCAACCTCTCCCTCTGCAAGAATCTCTCATACGAAGATAATTGGATATCGATGAGGTTGGGAATCTCCATTACCTCTTCGTAGGGCTTACCGAAGTAAACCCTCTTTATCGTTTTTGATTTGTCAAGAATCATTATTACCCCCTGACAAATAATAGACCACCGGAAAGCTCAGTTCCGGTGGTTTATTGAGTCATCTGTATTTTATTAACTGTCAGATACCTACTGAATTTCAACAACTCCGCCAGCTGCTTCAAGTTGTTCTTTAAGTTTGTTAGCCTCTTCCTTGCTAACATTTTCTTTAAGAGGCTTATTACCCGCTTCAACAAGCTCTTTTGCCTCCTTTAAGCCAAGACCTGTAATTGCCCTGACCTCTTTGATAACCGGGATCTTCTTACCATCTGCAAATCCCTTAAGTACAACGGTAAACTCTGTCTTTTCCTCTGCAGCCTCACCACCACCCTGGGCAGGAGCTGCCGCAGCAACAGCAACAGGAGCCGCTGCAGACACACCAAATTTTTCCTCCATAGCCTTTACGAGTTCTGATACCTCCAGAACCGTCATGTTAGCTATAGCTTCCAAGATTTCCTCTTTTGTAAGTGTTGCCATTTTAACTTCTCCTTATCTTTATTTTACAGCGATAGCATGCAACCTTAATTGAAGACTAACGCTGTAATTAATTTTCTTTCTCTTTTTTCTCTGCAACCGCCTGGAGTGTCCTTACAAGCTTTGAAACAACCCCATTCATTGCATACATTAAATTAGTTAACGGGGCATTCATCGTACCCATCAACTGAGCATACAGAACATCCCTGCCCGGAAGTTTGGAGAGAGCTTCTATACCCTTCTCATCGAAAATACTTCCGTCAACATAACCACCCTTGATTTTAAGGGTAGAATCCTTCATAAACTCGGCAAGAACCTTTGCTACAGGGCTAACATCATCCTTAACAAGGGCCACCGCAGTAGGACCAACAAAAAACTCTGCAACATCATCGGGTAATCCCATCTCCTTTGCCGCACGCCTTAGGTAGCTATTCTTTATCACCTTGTAAATAGCATTCGTTTCCCTTAATTTTCCCCGAAGCTCCGTTATTTGAGCAACCGACAGCCCCCTGAAATCGGAAAAAATATAATCTTTATACCCCGCAAGAAGCTCTTTTGTTTTTTCTAAGGCCTCTATCTTGTACTGTTGAACCTTTCTAGTTCCGCTTTCCATCTCTTCACCTCATACCGTATTATTTAGGAGAAACCTTTACACCCGGACCCATTGTAGATGCAACCGCAATAGTCTTTATAAACTCACCCTTAATATCACTGGGCCTCTTCCTCTTGACCTCTTCTATGAAGGTTTTGGCATTCTCTACAATTTTCTCATCCTCCATAGAAACCTTACCAATTGCCAGATGAACAACCCCGGTTTTATCTGCCCTAAACTCGACCCTACCCTTCTTAAGCTCGGCAATGGCACCCTTAATATCAAAGGTAACCGTCTGCGTCTTAGGGTTGGGCATCAATCCCCTTCTTCCCAGTATCGGGCCAAGCTTTCCAACATCCTTCATCATATCGGGGGTTGCTACAGCCACATCAAAATCCAACCAGCCGCCTTTTATTTTCTCTATGAGGTCACTATCACCCACATAGGTGGCACCTGCCTTTTCTGCCTCTTCCGCCTTTTCGCCCTTGGCAAATACAAGAATCTTTTTCTCAGCACCAAATGTATTGGGAAGAACCAACGTATCCCTTATCGAATGTTTTGCCTTAATATTTAACTTTAGAGCCATCTCGATCGTCTCATCAAATTTTGCAAAGGCTATCTCCTTTACAATCTTAATTGCCTCATCCAGGGGATACACCTTATACCTATCATACCTCTTCAGAGCCTCCAAATATTTCTTACCACGTTTCATGCTACATACCCTCCACAAGGACGCCCATACTTCGTGCCGTACCGGCTATAATTTTCATAGCAGCCTCAATATCGTTAGCGTTAAGATCGGGCATTTTCTGTTCTGCAATTTCTCTCAGTTTTTCCTTGCTTAGGGTAGCAACTTTAGTTTTATTTGGCTCCGAAGATCCCTTCTCTATTCCACAGGCCTTTCTAATAAGAACGGCCGCTGGTGGGGTTTTTGTAATAAACGTAAAACTCTTATCCGCATAGACGGTTATAACAACCGGAATAAGGATCCCCTCTTCCATGTTTTTTGTTCTATCATTAAACTGCTGGACAAACTGTGGAGCCGGAACCCCATGCGGACCAAGGGCAGGCCCAACCGGTGGTGCGGGAGTCGCTTTGCCAGCCGGCACTTGCAGCTTAATGATGGCTTTTACAGCTTTCTTTGCCATACTCAAACTCCTCTATGGTTTTAGCGCTCTTATCCACTGCCTACAAGACATCCTTTCAAGCAAAGCATCCTCCAACAACCCCAAAGCCAGATTTCATTAATGCCTCGCTTCCCCAAGGAGCCTTACAGGCTTTTAGAACCAAGAGCTCCCAATTAATGACTACATCTATATCTTCTCAACCTGAAGAAAATCAAGCTCAACGGGTGTAGACCTTCCAAAAATTCCGACCATCACCCTAAGCTTACCCTTCTCCATATTGACTTCTTCAATAGTACCGGTAAAAGAGCCAAAAGGCCCATCTATAATCCTAACAACCTCTCCAACAGAATATGTCTGTTTGGGTTTAAGGACCCTATCCGCCTTAATTTCTCCCGCCTTCTGAAGAATCTGCTTTGCCTCCTCCTGGGAGATAGGCTGAGGTTTTTGATTCCGTGCGGCACCAACAAATCCCGTAACACCTGGAATATGCCGTATATGACCGCAAATCTCCTTCCACCCAATATCCGGCAGATCCATTTCTACAAGGATATAACCAGGCAAAAACTTCTTAGTTGTAACCCTACGTTTTCCGTCGCGGACCTCAACTACCTCTTCCGACGGTATCTTCACATCGAAGACAACATCTTTTAGAGTCCCATTCTCTATTAATTTTCTTATATGCTTCTCCACCCTATTCTCATAACCAGAATAGGTATGAACTACATACCAGGATTTAGCCATAACTTTCCACAATTACCATTAAAATTAAAATATAAAATCCATAGCAGCAAAAAACAGATAATCCACAATCCCAAGAGCTATTGCAATAATCGTTATAGATACAAGCACCACCTTGGTAGAAGATATCACTTCGTCCTTACTTGGCCAGGTTACCTTTTTTAATTCTGCGTAACTCTCTTTAAAAAAAAGTATTATCTTCTTCATATTTGCTCCTAAATACTAAAGACAAACATCAAAAGTACCAGGCCAGGCAGGACTCGAACCTGCAACATCCGGTTTTGGAGACCGGCGCTCTAGCCAATTGGAGCTACTGGCCTACACTATAAATCAGTTTCAACCCGCTACTTAACCTTTGTTTCCCTGTGGAGGGTATGTTTCCTATCAAATTTGCAATACTTCATCAACTCTAACTTACCCTGCATGTTTCTCTTATTCTTCTTCGTAGTGTAATTCCTCCTATGACATACCGTGCACTCAAGCGCAATTAGTTCTACCGCTTTTCCCTTAGATTTAGCCATTAGTCTCCCGTTTCTCCTTATTTTACTTAAGTGATTAGTATAATAAAAAAACGCCTACATCGTCAACAAATGACGGCCATGATTTTCCTTATTATGGCTACAAAGCCCCCGACCGGACTTGAACCGGTGACCCCCTCCTTACCATGGAGGTGCTCTACCAACTGAGCTACAGAGGCAACTATTACCACACTTGGGCATAAAAATCTACCAAAAGAGATTTTTTTAGTCAAGCAAAAAAACTAATTTAAGAAAAACAAATTTTCACCGAGTTGGTCAAAATTAATTACTTGGAAGTATTATTGTATTTATCTTTATACCTAATTTTTTCGCGTCTCTAAAAACCATTTCCTTAGTAATCTTTCCCCTTGGTCTGGGGTGAGGCGGTGCATCTCCTATAAGGATAATCTCTCTAGCCTTTGCCATCCACCTGTAAGAATGAATACTTCCATAGAGCGCCTCGTAAACAGCCTCAGGAAGGTCTCTACCCCCGCTCACCCTTATACCATCTATGTATCTCTTAACAATTCCGAGACTACTTTCAAACGGGAAGGGTTTGTAGAGATACTCCTCCATATAATCCTTGTAGAGTAAAACCCCCACCCTGAAACTTTTAAATCGTTTAAGATGCTCCCTTAAAAGGGGAATTATTCGTTTCTTTAAAACGGGCATATCATCATACATACTCTCAGTCGTATCCAGGGCAAGTACCAAATCTATACTGTCTCCCTTAACCCTATCCAGTATGTCTCCGACTTTATTAACCATATCATCCTTGCCAAGGGCCTTAACAGCTTCTCCCCCTCCCTCCCGCGCAATACTCTTAAAGGCATCCACAGCCTCCTTCATGTACTTACCCTCTGGAAGTTCCTTAGGTGGTTTCTGAATAACACGTAAAACAAAGGGGTTATCCCTGAAGAGACCGGTATAATCCGCATAGGGCTTGGAAAAAGTCCTGATATTTAAGAATGTTCCATCCAATACCTGAATCTCACCACTCCTGCTCCATGAATAGCCGTACACAACAATATAGGGAATAAATATATGAAAGGCTTCACCGAAATGTTTATCCTTTTCCGGGGTTGAATCAACGAGGAAGTAGAGATGTTTCCTCTTGGTCTCTAGGAATTTACCATTGAGAATTCGTTTTTCATCCCCATTCACAGGATCGTAACTGGGATTCCGAAGGGCATAGGCTGGGTTTTTCTTTTTGGGATCCGCGGTGGACTCTGTAAGGAGAACAGAATTAATACATTTCTTCTTTCTAATGTACAAATCATACCCACCCTTTATATTCTGATCTATTCGGATATCCTTTAGCGTAACAGCAAGATCATCGCTGGAACACCCATTCTCCTCACCATAGAGTAAAGGAAGGTTTATCCCTCCTCCCAACACACCCCAGAGAACTACGAAAAATAGAAATCTACCAAGAATAAAAGATTTCACAGTAAAAACATCGGTTAGATTTAGCCTTCAGTTAACCACCCAACTCAATCACAGCGGGGAAAGGAATATCTGTTTTGTACTTTCTAAACTGCATAAAGAATTTAAACTCCCTTATAAATTTAGTCACAAATTTGCATACAAAATCATCCTTTGAGACAGTTTTTAAACCAAATGCCTTTGAATCAAATACAAAGAAAAGTGAATATCCACCATCACCATCCCTATAGAAGAGAGAATAAACCCCGCCTTTATACTCTGCACCATCAGAAACCACAAAAACAGGAGTATGCAAACAGTACTTTCTCTTCCAGCTCCTGGGTATAACTATAGGAGATTCGGTATAGATTACGCGGAAAGTCTTCCTGCCAATCCTGTACAGCGCATAGTAATTCGGTATCGCATTTGGGGGAAGGACACCGATTCCCTTTACCATTCTAGGACTGGTATATAGAATAGCCACCCTACCGTCCTCAGCATACACTCCTCTTACATTTATAAACAGTCCCAAGAGTAAAATTAAGAAGCAAAGATTTCGAACATACCTTCCCATATCACTCCTGGTATTCACTCTACCGTTACACTCTTTGCAAGGTTTCTCGGCTGATCGACATTCCTCCCCAGCTCAAGAGCCGTATAATACGCAAACAATTGAAGGGGAACAACCATTAGAAATGGATAAAACAATTCCGGAACCCGAGGCACATAAAACACATCATCCGCAATATTAAGGACATCCTCATCCCCCTCTGTGGCAATGGCTATCAACTTACCTCCCCTAGCCTTTACCTCCTTCATATTGGATATTACCTTATCCCTTAAAAAATCGTCCGACACAAGGAAAACACTGGGCGTCTCTTCGTTTATAAGGGCAATAGGTCCATGTTTAATCTCTGCCGCTGTATAACCCTCCGCATGGATGTAAGATATCTCTTTAAGTTTCAGGGCGCCCTCAAGCGCCACCGGGAAATTTATACCCCGCCCAAGAAAGAGAAAATTTTTGAAGTGAGCATATTTTCTTGCCAACATCTTTATTTTTTCTTTATTAAGAAGAATAGTTTCTACCTTTGTCGGAACACTTTGAAGAGCCTCTATAAATCGCATCCCCTCTTCAAACGACATATTCCGCATCCTTCCAAGCAGAAGAGAAAAGAGATAAAATATTGTTATCTGGGAAGAAAAGGCCTTCGTAGAGGCTACTGCAATTTCAGGACCGGAATGAATGTATACACCTCCATCTGATTCTCTGGCAATAGTAGAACCCACAACATTACATACTCCCAACACAGTGGCACCCTTTCTTTGAAGCTCTCTCATAGCATAGAGCGTATCCGCCGTTTCCCCTGACTGAGAAATCGCAAAATAAATGGTATTTCGCTCAACCACTGGATTTCTATAACGCACCTCGGAGGCAATTTCCGCTACAGAGGGAACCCTGGCAACCCCCTCCAGAAGATAAGCCCCTACCATGCCCGCATAGAAGGAGGTTCCGGCACCTATAATCTTTACCCTTTCAACGTTAAGAAGTTCCTTGTTCGTAAGATTTAATCCTCCAAGATGGGCAGAAGCTTCCTCCCTGAGGATCCTACCACTCATTGCTCGTTTTATTGCATCGGGCTGTTCAAATATCTCCTTCTCCATAAAGTGGCTAAACCCGTTTTTCTCTATAGCTTCCAGCTCCCAGGAAACATGTTCCACCTCTTTCTCAATGCGTCTATCCCTCTTAAGATCTGTTGTTTGAAAGCTCTTGGGTGTAACATTCACAATCTCACCGTCTTCAAGGTAAACCACCTGTTTCGTGTGACTGATTATGGCAGTTACATCGGAGGCCAGGAACATCTCCCCATCTCCGATCCCCACAACAAGCGGAGAACCGTTTCTTGCCCCTATAATCCTTTCAGGTTCCTCGGTTGAAATACAAAGTATCCCGTATGTTCCCTCCAGGACGCTAACAGCCTCTTTAACTGCAGTTTCAAGGTCTCCTCTATAGTATTTCTCTATCAAATGGGCTATCACCTCGGAATCTGTCTCGGAGCGAAAAACATGTCCCTCCTTCTCCAGAATCTCTCTGAGACCTGCATAGTTCTCGATAATTCCATTATGGACAATCGCTATCTTTCCAGAACAATCCGCATGGGGATGTGCATTTATATCATTAACTCCCCCATGCGTTGCCCACCGGGTATGGCCTATACCATACTCACCGTTAAGATCCTCCGGCACTATATCGGAGAGATCCGCAATCTTTCCCCTCCGCTTAATGACACTCATCCCACCTGTTTTATCCACCACGGCAATACCAGCAGAGTCGTATCCCCTGTACTCAAGTCGTTTAAGCCCCTCAAGCAGTATACTCTTCGCCGGTTTTGGACCACAGTAACCTATTATTCCACACATCTCGTTTCCTCTTACAACCTATAAGATTTTACTATGAGATTTTATCACCAAATAGAGAAAAAACAAATCATTTTGAGAGGGAAAGATGATTAATACAGGAAAGGAGGCTAGCATGAAAAAGTATCACATTTCACTAGGGGCAATTATAATTGCTCTGGTCACATCTTGCGGTCCAATACCGTACTACAATAGAGATACCTCCCCCCCGGATCTAACACCCCCACAATTAAAGGGCATAAAAACTACTTCCCCACACAAAATTATCCTAATTTTTGACGAAGAAGCAAACCTCAATCCCTCTCTAACCAGAATATCCCCCTCCCTGAAAATAATTTCTATAGAGAAAATCTCCAATCACTCAACTGAAATCACAGTAACACTTGAAAAACAAATACCAGGAAGGGAATATAGAATAAAGACAGAGGCCACGGACAGATACTCCAACAGTATTTCACTGGTTAAAAAATTCTACGGGTACAATTCCAAAATCCCCACTCTCCTGATAAATGAGTTCACAACAAGAGGTTCCGGGAAACATCCGGACATCGTAGAAATTTACGTAGTAGAGGGAGGCAACATGGGAGGTATAACCTTTTACAATGGTACCAGAGGAAACTTTTCAAACACCCTAACATTCCCGTCTTTCCCGGTAAAGAGGGGAGATTTTATACTTATTCACTGCAAACCAACCGGAAAAGAAGAAGAAATAAACGAAACCAAAGACAAGAAACTCTCAAGAGGCTACGACGCATCGGAAAATGCATATGATTTCTGGCTACTCGGCGGTAAAGGTCTCTCAGGAAACAACGGGACCTTAAGCATATACACTTCCCCCTATGGAGAGGTAATAGACGGGGTAACCTATAGTAACAGGAGCTCCGATTCCGATTCGCGCTACAGGGGATTCGGGAAAAGAGAGACAATGGAAAGGGCTGATGAACTTACACTATCAGGGAAATGGAAAACTTCGGGCGAAAAGATAACCCCGGAAGACGCTATCAATCCGGACGGTTCTACAGGAACAAGATCAATCTGCAGAAACAACCCACCCATCGATACAGATTCCAAAGGAGACTGGCACATCGTACCTACTCGTGGTGCCTCTTTCGGAAAACCCAACACCAACCGAGTGTACTCCAAGTAACTGCCCAAAAACAAATAGGACTGTCCCTGAGGAACAGTCCTATTTTGCTTTTGATTAAGCAATCAAATAATTTAAAATCAAATCAAATCTTTAATCATTCCCTCTATGACAGGCTTTGGAACAGCCCCTATCTGTTTTCTAACAACATTGCCATCCTTAAAGACGAGCAATGTGGGAATACTCACTATTCCATACTGAGCAGCAATTTCTCCCTCTTCATCCACATTTACCTTGGCAACCTTTAATTTTCCCGCATATTCCTCCGAAATCTCCTCTAGAATCGGCTCTACCATCCTACAGGGAACACACCACTCAGCCCATAAATCCACAATGACAGGGACATCTGATTCCAGAACCTCCTCTCTAAAATTGTGACTTCCTACAACTACTTCCTTTCCCATAAATCCTCCACCTTTATTTTTTTCTTTTTAGTTCCTTTAATCTAAAATCCTCAATTATACCCTCTATAAAATTCATAATCATTTTAAGTTCCTCCAAATTAACACTCTCCGTGTCCTGATAACTCTCGCATACAATATCGAGTATATCCATAAGATCATGGAGGAAAAAAGACACCTCAAGTATATATTCTTTCTCCTCTCTGTCAATAGCATGGTAATCCCTTGGGAAAGCCCTGAGCATACTCAAATACCGTTCCAAGCGTTGAGGCACCCCTGTATCGGTAAGATTACCAAGGTATCTAAGCTGAGACTCCAGATTGATCATCCCCGGGGAATTCATCGAATAGGCAGTATTTCGCAGAACCCCGGCAAGCGGTCCCCAATACTTAACGTCCAACTCATTTAAAGCACCGAGAAGCCTGCGCACCTCTATATTGGCATCGGGATGAATGGCCACATCCTCGTACTTCTCTATCCGCTTCATGTTTTCCTCAAGTATCCTATCTGCAAAACCCTTCTTTTGAGTAGCAGGTTCTTTTTTCTTCAGAGGATTTCTAGCCACTCGTTCTTCCTCTCTAGCTATAAGCTCCTCTATCACACTAATCTCAGCCAAAAGAAAGGAAGAAATATCCACCTTAGACTTAAGAGCATTCAGGTAGCGCTCTTCAAAAGCACCCTTTAAAGTTTTGGGCTTGAAATATTTGTAGATATACTCATCATACTTCTCTCTTATCTTTTTAACAGCATCGGCTATCTCACCGGGAGTCAACTTTTTTACCTTCATAAAACGGAGTATAGTACAAAGCAATATCCAGTTCAAGTTATCATGCTACTATATAAAAAGGGAGATAGATAAACTATCTCCCCGTTATACACAGGCCCAAAATACGTTTTAAGAACAGTTCAATCCTTCTCTTCGGACGTGCTGCTTACCAATTCGTGTGGAACTTCGCTCTCCACCTCCTCCTCCGCAGCCCTCGGTTTCGGCTTAAACTCTACGTGCTCTGCCACAATGAAAACCCTGGAACGGTTTTTTCCATCGGAATCCTCCCATCGATTCTGCTTTAACCTGCCAATAACCCTAACTCCTCGTCCCTTCTCCAGATATTCACTGCACACCTCACCCAACCTAGCCCATGCGGTTACATCAAAAAACGACACCTCGTTGCTGTACTCCTCTTCCTGTTTGTAGTACCTGTTAGACGCAATGGCAAACCTACACACAGCCGTTCCCTTCGGAGTATAACCGAGCTCCGGGTCTCTCACCAAATTTCCCTCCAGAATAACAGAATTTAAATGATTCATAACGAATACCTCCTAACCAAGTTTTGTTCTACAAAACCATAAAGGAGGTTCCAAATCGATTTGATTTGGTCTTATCCACACAAATTTACAAAAAAGACAAAAAAAACGGTGCATCACAGGGATGCACCGCAAAAACAACGTTCCAAAATTATCTACATCGTTTAGTAGCTAACTGTTGCTGATACAATTACAGTACCCAGGTCAGAGGAGACATCTGTTCCACTTGTCCAATCGACCTGGAAAGTAGTGTTGGCAAGAAGTTTGGTAGCTGTTACACCAGCGTTGAGCTGAAGTGTTCCGGCAGCAGCCCCGTTGTTGTAATAGGTAGCAGCCGCATAGGGTGTGTAACCCGAATCAAGAGCGTAGGAAACACTTGTCTTAGAGGCCCAATCAAAAGAGGTAAGAACTGTATATGCCTCAAAGGTCTCGCTGAGTGTCAGGTTCTTTACAGCCTTCACAGAGAGAACTGCCTGACCCTCAAGATCGCTGCTTCCATAGTAACCGGTAAGGGTTAAATCGGCCACATCGGTAGTAACACCCGCACCAAAGGCAGCATCGTAGGCAAAGGAACCACCGTTTGGCAGACTTCCGTCAAGAGCGCCCCATACGGAGAGCATATCGACCGGTTTTAATGTCACCTTACTTGAAAGGGCTACATCGCCCGCCGAGAAGGGACCGTAACCGGCCTTAAAGTTCAATGTTAACATATCCATTGGCGTCAGGGTAACATCCACACCAGCGCTGTAATTATTGGCTGTATTTGCAGCAGTCGTAGAAGCCGCTGTTACAACATGCCATGCAGGAGCTGTATTGCTACTTGTATCCAATGACCATGTTCCATCGCCGTTATCGGAGTTTGCCCATCCGTAAACCGCATCGCTGGATACTTCCTCCCACTTCCCATGAGAGGCAACCTTAAAATCTACAGTAACCATGTCCATCACATACTCCAGTGTCAAACCACCGGTATACCCGCTAAGATCGGGACTTACGGCATCTGCAACCGCAGGTTCTGAATTTCCTGCTGCAATATCAGAAAGCGTCATAAAAGGTGAAGCCTGACCAACTGCAAAGCTGGGAGCACCAAAAAGGATTAAAGATACAGCATCTGTTAATTTCAATTTTGCAGTTACAGTGGGTGCGGTTACCGTCAACCCATTGCTATTATCAATGCTTACTGCAAAATTTGCAAGGGAGATACAACCATAGGGTACACTTCCTTCACTTGTCTTTGTTGCCTGAGCAACAAGTGGGATTGTGAGTGATGCGGATGCTGAATTCTCAAAACCAGTAGCATAATTATTGAGATTTACCCCCCATTTAGCTGTCGCGCTACCGGTTAGGGTTGCTGTAACAGGATCGCCTGCAAATACTAACCCAACGACCAGCAACATCAGCGCAAGAACAAATGTTAGTTTTTTCATTCACTTCCTCCTATTTTTAGTTTGGGGTTTCAAGAGCCGACGGCCCGTTGCTGAACCACCCCTTTTTATACTAGTTGCATTAATTATAGACACCTAGTTTCAAAGGTGTCAAGTAATTTTTATCACGGGCGTAAAATTAAACATTATTCACTATATATCCAACCTTCTATAAAAACAACTTCTATTTCCGGTGTGACACGCCGGACCATTCGCTTTAACCACATAGATTATCGAATCCTCATCGCAGTCCACATAAATTTCTTTTATCTCCTGAGTGTTTCCAGAGGTTTCCCCCTTCTTCCATAGCTTTTTTCGAGATCTGGAGTAGAAATGAGCAAATCCCGTCTCAACAGTCTTGAGAAGTGCCTCCCTATTGGCATAACCAAGCATAAGAATATCCTTCGTAAGGTAATCCTGAACCACCACCGGGATCAAACCGTTACCCTTTTTAAAATCAATATCTTCTATTTGCATCGGTAAAACCTCTATCTATCTAAAGTTTGAGAACTAGCTTGCATACTAATTTTCTCCTACGGGACCTGTCAAGTGGAAAAGAACGGAGAAATAGATTGCAAATAGCAGGCAAAAACACTAAAATATACTACTCCTATGGAAAATATTGAAAAGCAGATAACCGGTGATTGGATAGACCTAAGAGAAGCCTCAAAGGATCTCTACTCTCTCGTGGAGTACCTCAAACCGGAAAGAAACACGCTCAACAGACTAATAACTCAAGTAAACGGTTCAATAGAGGAAGGGATAATCGAATACAAGTATGCATCCCTCATGCCAGTTTTTATGGCTCTGGAAAACATGAAGTATCAATCCCTCAATGCAGAGGAAATGTACAAACAGGAGCTCAATACCAAAGCACTCCTACTTATAATTAGCCTTCAGAGAATGCTTTCTCAGGGGGCAGTTCCCCTCTCTACATCAAAGACAAAAGCTGAGAAACAGATTCTAGATATAGATGTAACAACAATTGTATCCGCCATAAAAGCCAGAATAAACAAGAATCCAGAGATAAAACAACATCCGGCGGTAAAGCAAATACTCATACAAATAAACAGGTACCAGCGAGAGTACGAGAAGATGAGAGAACTCCTTCCAAAGATCAAATTTGAGGTCCTCCCCTCTTTTCTGAGTAATTTCATCAATGTCTTTGACTCTATATTTACAAGTATCAGAAAAAACTACTCGGAAATCATAGCGGAAGAGGAAGAGAAAGAAAAAGATAAAAGAGTAACCCACCTTCTTCCCGTTCTTCCCATGAAAAAAATAACCCCGATATTTGAGACTCAGGCCAGGGAGATATCTAGAATGAGATCGGTTCTCTCCTTTGCCAGAGAAGAGCGTTACAAAACCCGGGAAATTCTCGTTAAACTGTACAACGACAAAACCAAAATATTGGAAACAATAGATAGGGAGAGAACAGCATATAAGGGTTTGTGTGCTAACCTTCCCCCCCTACCCATAGAGGAAAACCTGAGGCGAAACTGCTACTCGAGGATACTGATGGAGTTTAAAAAGGAAATTGTAATTCTTCTACAGAGAATAATAAAATCGTACTAACCACCCCGGAAATCAAAGCAGATCAGTTTTTCCATTCTCTCTTATCTTTGAGACAACATCCCTCGTCAATTGGGAACTTCCACGCTTACAAATCAAAATTGCATTATTCTTTTCCACCACAATTAAATCACTAACCCCCGCTATAGCCACAGGGATATCGGCATATACATAGTTATTCCCAGCCTCTACCTCAAACACAATAGAACCTTCTCCACTCCTCGATCCTTCCGGGAACAACCTAGCAACCTCATCCCAACTTCCAACATCACTCCAATCAAAAGAGGCTACCACCATGGAGGCAGACGAGGTTTTTTCCATAACAGCATAGTCTATCGAGATAGAGGGAACCTCCCTATAGATTTCTTCCAGCTTCGAATCTATCCCACACACAACCACGTCCCCACCACCAACAGAAGAGTTCTCGGCACCGTAATAATTATTCACATCAAGAGCGACCTCACTTAGATGATCGAAGGGCAGGTATACATCGGAACTCCACCTCTCAAGTTCGTCAAGGTATCTATCAACCCTAAAGGTGAAAATTCCCGAATTCCAATAAAAATCCCCCAATGCAAGAAACTCCTTCGCCGTAGCCAGGTCCGGTTTTTCTCTGAACCTCCTTACAAGGAAATCTTCAAAGAAAACCTCCCCCACCTCTATATAACCATAACCGGTCTCAGGCCGTGTAGGTCTAATCCCGAACGTTACAAGTTTTCCCGCGTCCGCATGAATAGAGGCCTTCTCAACATCCGATTTAAAAGCCTTCATATTCTCTATAATATGATCAGCCGGAAGGACCAACGTTGTCTGTTTCCCCCTCCCCTCAAGTTTCAAATATACCTGAGCAAAAGTTATCGCCGGGGCGGTATTCTTAGCGAGAGGTTCCTGAAGCACCGTTACCCTCCGTTCTTTCCCTTCCCCTTCAAAAAAACGCTCAATCTCCTCTACAATAAGTTCTGTATGATCCCTATGGGTTACCACCACTACCTCACCATCTACACCCAGTGAAAAAGCTCGCTTCAAGGTTCGGATAAACAGTGATTCTCCCATACCCAGATCCAGAAACTGCTTGGGGAATCTCCCTCTGGAGGCAGGCCACAATCTCGTACCAGCTCCTCCGGCGAGTATCACCACGTTATTAACCATAAACCCCTCCTAAAAATTGCCAATTTTCCACCAATATTCCTTAGCATATACGTTATTCAAATAGTAATCAATTTACCACGCGGCAAAAAATCTCCTTGATTTTTTCCCTCTGTTGTTAAATTATATATCCATGAAACTAACATTCTGGGGGGTAAGGGGTTCTATCCCTGTTCCGGGAAGAGAAACCGTTATTTATGGGGGGAACACTTCCTGTTACTCGATAGAAACGGAGAACCATTTTATCATACTCGATGCCGGTACTGGAATAAGAAACCTTGGTAAAAAAATCGACAAAAAGGTATTCATCATACTATTTTCACACCTTCACCACGATCACCATCAAGGGCTACCCTTCTTTAAATGGATGTACGTTCCCAATAGACTTATTAATATGTACTCCCCAATGAGAATGAACAGATCACTGATGAGCATCTTAAAGACAGAACTATTTGACTCCCCAATGTTTCCCGTCCTATTAAACGATACAAAGAGTAAGAAAAAAATTGAAGAGATCGGACCTACGGATTCCATAAGACTCCTATCTCTCGACCCAAACGAAAAAGATTTCCATAAAAAATTAAAAAGCCTCTTCGGTAGCGAATGGGAAGAAACAATCAAACTTTATCCCGTTATCGAAAATCTCCACATTAAAGTGCCCTTTAATACCCCAAAACTAGAGGGTGAGGTGGGAACGGTAGAGGTATGTGAGAATCTCTCCCACCCTCAAAATGGCACCCTGTTTTATAAAATAAAGGAGCATAAAACAGGCAAAACAGTAGTTTATGCTACAGATACAGAACCCTACAAGGGAGGAGATAAAAACCTAATACGTTTCGCCAAAGATGTTGACATACTAATCCATGATTCCCAATTTACAGAGGAACAATACCTTTCCCAGAGCTACATAGTTCAGGGATTCGGTCATTCTGATCACAAGAGTGCCGTAGAGGTAGCGGCTGCAGCTGGGGTAAGGCACCTTGTACTAACTCACTTTGATCCAAACAATAACGATGAAACCGTAGAAAAGATGGAAAGAGACGCTCAAGAGTATGCAAAAAAACTTGGGACTACACTAAGAGTAACAGCGGCAAGGGAGGGAGAAACAATAGAAATATAGAATTATTCCCCCTCTTCGGCATTCTCTATCGCAACAAGGCGGAGATGATTATCACGATACACATGTTTAAACCTATACTTCCCCCTCCTGGTTACAAATACAAGCTCACCCTCGTCAAGATAGAAATCGTCTAACTCCCTCTCTATATCGACAGAGTAATACTTGGTAAGGTACTTAAGCAACAGATCAAGGTTTATTTGTTCAAAGTGTTGAACCAGGCGGTTATACTTCTCTATTTTACCACTTCTCTCAAGGTAGAACATTTTCTGAGCCATGAAAAATATTATGTGATCCCTCGTGTTATTCATCATACATATAATCGACCAAAACACTCATAACTTTTTAATAGTTTTTGAAAAATATTTATGCTACACGGAGTTTACCACCTCTCCAGCTTGACTGCTTTACAAAGTATGAATAAGATTTATAGTTACTATATCACTAAATAAAATAACAGGAGCACGAAATGGCAAAGGGCTTCACACTGGCGATATATCCATGGGTTTACCTTGCAAAGTTTAATGAAGGGGGCAAATGGGAGGAAAAGTACGAGGAAAAACCTCACAAAACTCCGGAGGAAGAGGCCAACCTCGCAGATTCGGAGCGAGAAAAACTACTCGCCCAGAGGAACAGCTTTAGCGAGTTACCTCTTGTTAATTATACCACCCAGTACGGTATGGGATGCTTTGAAGGATTAAAGGCCTTTCCTCAGAAAGACGGAAGTCTAAAACTATTCAGACCAGAGGAAAATGCAAAGCGTATGGCAAGATCTATGGAGGGTCTGTTCATGCCACCCTACCCTCCTGAGATGTTCCTAAGGGCGGTGAAGGGGGTGGTTTCAAAAAATAAAGCCCTGGGGTTTACCCCTAACTATGATCCAAACTGGGAGAAAGATGATTTTATCTATGGCCATGCTGTATATGTAAGGCCATTTACATATACAGAACCGGGAATTGGTGTAAATATAAGTAAGAATCCATGGGTCATAATTGTTTCAACAGGTGTTGGGTCTTACTTTAAGGAGGGAACATCCAAGGCTATAATCTCTAACAGGGTAAGGGCATACCCTGGAGGGACAGGATGGATAAAGTGTGATGCAAATTACGTAACAAGTGCTCTGGCAAAGAGGGAGGCGGAGGAAAAGGGATTTATGGAAGCTATATTTCTCGACGCAAAAGAGCACAAATACTTTGAAGAGGGTTCTTCATGTAACATTTTCTTTGTGTTAAAAGATGACACGGTAGTCACCCCGTCCCTCGAGGATACCATACTCCCGGGTATAACAAGACGCTCCGTACTACAGCTTGCAAGGGATAAAGGATTAAAAACAGAGGAGAGACGTATCTCTGTGGACGAGGTGTTTTCCGAAGCAAAAGAGGTATTCGTAACTGGAACAGCGGCGGGGGTTACATTTATAGAATCCATAACCTTCAACGGTAAGGAGCACGTATTTGGAAACGGTAAAATGGGAGAGATTACCCATTACTTCCTTAAAACCCTGAAGGGGATTCAATACGGGGCATTAGAGGATAAGTATAACTGGATGGTTTCCGTAGACTAAAGGCTAAATTGCGGGGCTCAAAAATTTAACTGTGAGGGATCCTTGGGAATTCTCCAGTAGATCTGAGGTTCAAAGCCACTCTGAGGGTGTAACAATCCATTCATATTGAGGTAAGAGAGACTCTTTGCAGCACTTCGTTCCATAGTAATTTGATTCCTCGTCAGAATATCGTAATATTCGGAGGAATGGGTAAGATCCACAAGCCCCTCGGAAAATTTTTTCTTATCGCCTGTTCTTAAAGATAACTTATACAGGGTAACCCCCAGATTATTGTAAACCCTAATAAAGTATTTTATAAGGGCAAGATGCTCCGGATTTGTTCTCGGCTGTAAAAACTGTATCTCATCCCTCTTGTTCTGGAGTTTCTCCAAAAGATCCAAATAGTAACCCTGGGCAGCGGAGTAATCCTCTCTCAAAAAGAGAGAATTACCCATAGCGTACATCGTATTCCAATTGTTTGGCAGTTCTACTCCCACACTGGCAAACCTAAGGAGAGCATCCCTATATTTTTTTTTCATATAGCTAATATAACCCAACTTATAATCTATCGTGGGGGTCTTGTAGAAATTATCCTCCGCCTTATTAAAAAAGATCTCCGCCTCATCAAGATTGTCATCGATGTAGTAATAGATATTACCCAGATTATTAAAAGCACTTCCAAAGAGCTTGTTGGGTTTCAGAATCTTTCTCTTAAGAGAATCCTCGGCCAGATTAACCGCTTTTTGAAAGTTCTCTTCTGCGGTTATTATCTCTTTCCGATTGTAGTATATCTCACCCAGGCGGTTGTAAGAATCTATTTTCATCTTTAAAACTTCAGTAGTAGTTGGCTGCTTATCTTTTAAAAGATACAGAACATACTTCAGGGCTTTCATTTCTTCACCGGGTTTTTCAACCTCCTCATAGTACCGAGCCCACTGATAATGAATCTCTGGCATTTTCATGGCCTCTTTCATAGCCCTATCGAGTATATCGGGGACAAGCTCCAATTTTTTGGGATTACGCTTCCCCTTGTCAATAAGATAACCCGCCAACTCGGCGTAAACCCCGGGATCTACCTTCGCCTTCTTATCGGCATCCAGTATCCTAAACAGTCTCTCCGCCTCTGCCCCCTGATCGGTTCTTATAAAATATCTAAGCATTCTAAAGAGAACCACCCGTATATCACCGTAAGTTTGAAGTATCAAAGCATAGTTAAATCTTGCCTTCTCATATTTGGAGGGATCCTCTTTAGCCCACTCCATGTAATTATCACCCTTGGCAAGGAGAGCGTCATAATCATTATTCCGCTCGTTTAGTATTTCATCCAACAGTTTATCGGCCTTCTCATAGTTAGCTAAATACTTAGATTCGAGACGAGCGTAATCAAGAAGCCCCTTTTTATCACCGGGGAAACTATCCAACAACTGCTGATACTTTTCCTCGGCGAGTATATACTGTCTCTTACCTATGTAGGCTTCCGCGTATCTGTAGTACCATGATTTTAAATTCCATATCTTTCTCGCAGTATTGAAATCCCTATTCGCGGTTTTATACTGATTATTTTCTATATAGGCATATCCCCTCTTATACAGAGAAATGGCATGAATAGGTCTGTACACAAACCAGTAACCAAGAAAAGAAAAAACACTCAAAACCGCTAGGGTTAAAAAAACACTTATCGCAACTGGCAGTATATTTTCCCTAAAAGCATAGGCAAAGGTCTTTTTCTCCTCCTCAAATTGTATACCTGCCCGTCTCTCATAAACCTTCGGTATCTTTATCCGCTTTCCCGTTATGTCTGCAACAAGGCTCGCTATCTCCCTAGGAGAGGCTCCCGCCACAAGGATGTTGATAAGCCTCTTTAATTTCTCACCCTTGGCCTTACCGGAGGTAATTAACTCTTCAACAGCTAACTTTAAATTTATTGGCAAACTGTTAAGGGTCTTTTTGAATCTATCAAATTGCTCCCTGGTTAGCTGAATACCTGCCTCAACCTCTTCGGCCTCTTCTCCAACCTCCGGTACCTCAATCCCCACCTCACCAGGCGTCAATTCCTCTCCCAACTCGGCACCGAGCCCTTTAAGGGTTTCCTCCACCCCGGGGATTTCTTCTTTCTTTTCTTCCTCTTCAAAGCCACCAAACTCAGGGAGAGTAAACTCATCTAGAACAAAATCTTCTTCACCCCCCTCCCCAACTTCCTCAAATTGGTCCTCCAGAGAAAACCCCATCTCCTCCTCTTCAGCCCCCTCACCCTTTTCCTCTTTGGCTTCCTCCTCCGTAGGTTGTGCAGATTCCTGTGGTGAGAACTCCGCCTCTTTTTCCTCTTCCCCTTCTCCCTCCTCCTCTTCCTTCTCGGCAGGTGTTTCAATCTCTCCCAATCCCTCTATGTCTCCCAGGGTACTCTCAAAATCCACACCCTCAAACTCGTCCATATCAAAATCGAAACCTTCTTCCTCCTCTTCTTTCCCCTCCTCCTTCTTTCTCTCCTCACCAAACAGAGACTCAAAATCCAAATCTGGAAGCTTTTCCCCTTCCTCCTCTGTTCTTTCCTCCGTTTCTCCTCCGGTGTATTCCTCCTCCTCGGTGGGTTCTTTCTCCGAGGATTCCTCTAGCGAGGGTTCCTCTCCAAAAAGCCCCTCAAGAGACAACTCCTCGGGAAGGCCCTCCTCAATTTGTTCCTCTTCAAAACTTTGTCCCGTTGAGTCAGTCTCCTCAGCAGTCTCTTCTTCCGGGGGGGGAGTTTCCGAGGGAGTCTCAAATAGGTCACTCAGTTCAGAAAGCATGGATTCCTCAGGAAGACCCGGATCCTCTATCTCTTCCCCTTTCTCCCTAAGGATATCAGGTTCCCCACCGAGTGAATTAAGTGTTACTTTAAACCGCTCAATATCTTCTAATTTTGGCATATTACTTTCCTATCACAAGTGTCGGTACAGAGCAAGCATAAAATAAGAATCCTTTAAGTTAGCAATTCTTAATACCGAATAAAAATATATACAACTATGCTTACAAATAAGAGAGTACCATTAGCACTAATTATAGCAACATCTCTCTTCCTTTTCATCCCGAGAGGGACGATGTGGGCTCTTAGCAACCTACAACTCGACCTTACCGTTCAGGGGATAGAAAAGGCCGGCCCTCCCCAAATAGTTGACAACCTGGTAATTTTTACGTATCAATCAAAGAACCCGATTCGCTTCGTCGGTGCACGATTTGAGAATGAAAACTATAAAACCCTCCACATCTATGAGATAAACAAGAATCACATCTTTGTTCTCATATACCCTATTCCCCAGGGGGTAACAAGATTAAGGTATAGAATAACCGTAGACGGATTGTGGATAAGCGACCCATTTAATCCTGATAAGGAATACGATGAAACCGGAACCGTTTTTTCCATAGTAAAGCTCCCGCCATCGAAAGAGATAACACCTCAATCAGAACCTTATGTACTAGGTGAGGGAAAAGTCAGATTTACCCTCAAAACCCACCCCGGTAAAAATATCTACCTTATGGGGGATTTTAATAACTGGGATCCCTTTATGACCAGAATGCAAGAAACGGAAGAGGGAATATACACGGTAACAATCCATGTTCTTCCCGGAAGGCATTACTACTATTTTATTGTGGATGGTAAAAAATTACTCGATCCGAATAATACAGATATAAGAACAGATTATGAGGGGTTCGCCGTATCTTCCTTTTACATGCCCGATTACACCTCGAGAAAATAAACATTACTTCTCCTCAGGTTCTTTAGGAGAAACCGCGTTATCATCTTGGCCGGTTAACGATTCAACAGCCTCCCTCAGGGTTTTCCAGGGAAGTACAGCACACTTAACTCTGGCAGGGAAAGCGGAAACACCCCGAAGAGCAACCAATTCTCCCAGCCTCTTTACATCCACACTCTCAAGTTTTCCGTGAAGCAACTCTTCAAAATCATCCATAAGAGAAATAATTTCCTCGACGGTCTTACCCCTAGCAATCTCTGTCATCATAGAAGCGGAGGCTTTAGAAATAGAACAACCTGCCCCCCTGAATTTTATCTCCACTATCCTTCCGTCCTGTAACTTCACATCTACATCGTATATATCACCACAGAGAGGATTTGCCCCATGCGCACTGGCATCGGGATTATCAATAGAACCGAAATTATGAGGATGATTAGCATGGGTCAATATTAACTCTTTGTATAATTCTTCAAGTTCCAAGGTTAAACACCTCCTTAACTTTAACAAGCGCTCTGCAAAGAGCATCTATATCATCCTCTGTATTGTAGAGATAAAAACTAGCCCTCACAGTTGCAGAAACCCCAAGTACTTTCATAAGGGGTTGTGCACAGTGATGTCCCGTTCTTACAGCCACTCCCTCCATATCGAGAATTGTTCCAACATCATGGGGATGGACCCCTTCGACATTGAAAGAAACAACCGCTCCCGGAGAGGCCTCCGATGGCCCATAAAGGGTAATCCCTCCAAGTTTTGTCAGTTCCTCCCTAGCCTCTCTCGCAAGCCCCCATCCATGCTCCGCAATAAATTCCATTCCTACACCGGAGAGATAATCGACAGCAGCCCCAAACCCGACAACCCCCGCCATATTTTGGGTTCCAGCTTCAAATTTATACGGAACCTCATTCCAGGTGGCACCCTCAAGACATACCTCGAGTATCATATCCCCTCCGGCCTGATACGGATCCATCTCCTCAAAGGTTTCCCTCTTAGCATATAAAAAACCAATCCCGGTAGGGGCTAACATTTTATGACCAGAGACAGCGTAAAAATCTGCTCCGATCTTTTCAATATCAACCCTAATGTGAGGAGCACTCTGAGCTCCGTCTATCAAAACTACGGCCCCACGTTCATGAGCCATCTCTACTATTCTCCCAACAGGATTAAGGGTACCCAGAACGTTCGAGACATGGTTTACAGCGACAATTTTAACATTGTTATCCAATAAATTTCCATAATATTCGAGGTTCAATCTCCCATCCTCGGTCACCGGGATATACTTAATCTCGGCCCCTGTTTCTTTAGCAACTATCTGCCACGGAACCATATTAGAGTGATGCTCCATCTCCGAAAGTACTATCACATCGCCCCTCCCCAATCTCTTTCTCGCCCAGGATGAAGCTACGAGATTTATCGATTCCGTTGTGCCCTTCGTAAAAACGATCTCCCCATCCTCTGGAACAGAAAAAAACTTCTTTATTCGATTCCTTGCCCTCTCATAGAGTTCGGTTGCCTCCTGAGAGAGCAGATATACCCCCCTGTGAATATTGGCATTGTGGTTCGCATAGAAATCGGTAATGGCCTCTATAACAGGGTAAGGTTTTAAAGAGGTAGCGGTGGAATCGAGATATACAAGGGGTTTACCATGTACTTTACGCTTTAAGGTAGGAAAATCATCCCTAATATTATCCCTAATCAAAGCTTCACAAGCTCCTTTAAATCTCGCTGAATTGCATTCTCTATCTTCCCCTTAAGTGGGATATCGGGAAGTCTATCAACAAAATCACCAAAAAAACCCTCCAGAGCCATTGCCTTTGCTCTTTTCTTATCTATCCCCCTACTCATCAGATAGAAGAGTGTATCCTCGTCTATCTCACCAACACTTGCTCCATGTGAACACTTAACATCATCCGCAAGTATCTCCAATTTTGGTACCGAGCCTGCATGGGCTGTCTCGGAGAGAAGCATCATCCTAGATCTCTGATACGCATCGGTCCTTTGAGCATTCCTATTGACACGTATAGTACCTGTAAAATCTCCCCTGGAATTATCACCTATCGCCCCGGAAACGAGGAGATTACTCCTTGAAAAACCAAGCTGATGGTACTGAAGAGTAACTATGTCTCTTCTGGAACCAGGAGGCGAAATAAAAGCCTCTCGCATTAGAGCCTCCGAATTCCGACCATCTATCAATATCTCCGTCTCTCCCCTAAAATAAGCTTTTCCACCGGCAAAGGAGCTTAAATTTAACCGAGAGTTATCCTCCATTATAACAACCTTCCTGTGTCTGGAAAAACCAACCTCTCTCCCCTTATAACCCTTATAATTTATATAACTGTAGTTTATATAATCTAGAGATGTACCCTCATGTAGAAAAATATCGGTTTCACTAAAAAGATTTCCCTCTCGACCTTCCCACTCAACACTCTCACCGAGTATCACTCTACTACCGGACTCAACCTCACAGACCAACCATACAAAACTCTCCCTATCACCACCCCTAAACTTATTGGTTACATCAACCTTTAATACACCCTCACCGGCCGGGTTACTCTTGATTTTCACATAGATCCCCACCCCATAAAAGCTTCTAAGAAGGGCATCTGGACTGTATCTCACAATCCTCTCCCCCAAAGCCCAATTTATTTCCTCTATATCAACGCTATCCAGAGATTTAACATCTACCCTCTGCCTCTCTCCGACAACCTCAACATCCCCATTCTCCCTAATCAAAATCTTAACAAACTTTTCCCCGAGAGAATCCGTATCGGCTTTTTCTCTATCCCTCTCTTCATCGCTCCCTCGATATAGCACCTCTGTCGCATATCCAGAAATTACGGACCCTTTTCCCCCCAGGTACCCCTCGGTATTAAGATACCTGCACAGATCGGTATGTTTCCAATTCTCATCATCCCCAGAGGGAAAGGGAAGTTTATCCACAAGAGTTATGCACCTCTCTCTAACGGCACTATGAGATGTTTCTATTCCACCTTCGTAACTCATTAACCCACACTCCCTTCAAGCTCAAGCTCAACAAGTCTATTCATCTCTATAGCAAATTCCATTGGAAGACGTTTAACAACCGGTTCTATAAAACCATTAACTATCATTTTGGAGGCATCTACCTCGGATACCCCCCGAGACATAAGGTAGAAAAGTTTTTCCTCTCCAATCTTGGTAACGGTAGCCTCGTGTCCAATTTCCACGTTGGGACTATTTATATCAAGATAGGGGTAGGTATCGGACCTCGAGATCTCATCCATAATAAGGGCATCACATCGCACACTCGCCTTAACATCATAAAGCCCTGATACAACCTTTACAAGTCCCCTGAAGGAGGATTGCCCTCCATCCTTGCTTATCGATTTCGAGACAATGGTCGAGGAGGTATGCGGGGCCATGTGGATTACTTTGGTCCCCACATCCTGAATCTGCCCCTTCGTGGCCATTGCAACCGACAAAACCTCCATTCTTGCCCCTTTACCCTTTAGTATTCCAGCGGGATACTTCATGGACACACCGGAGCCGAGATTTCCATCAACCCACTCCATAACCCCATCCTCAAATACCACTGCACGTTTTGTGACAAGATTGTACACATTCTTAGACCAGTTCTGGACAGTGGAATATGTAACTCTTGCTCCCCTCTTAACTATTACCTCCACAACAGCAGCGTGTAGGGAATCCGTAGAATAAATGGGAGCGGTACATCCCTCTATATAGTGAACTCTGCTTCCCTCATCCGCAATAATGAGGGTGCGCTCAAATTGCCCTACATTTTTGGCATTTATTCTAAAATAGGCCTGAAGAGGTATCTCCACTTCAACCCCTTTAGGGATGTACACAAAGGAACCTCCACTCCATACCGCAGTATTGAGGGCGGCAAACTTATTGTCGGTATAGGGAACAACAGATCCAAAGTATTTTCTTACAAGATCCGGGTATTCCCTAAGCCCCCCATCCATATCAAGAAACACAACACCCAATTTCGACCATTCCTCTTTGAGGGAATGGTAGACTACCTCAGATTCGTACTGAGCACCAACTCCGGCAAGATACTTCTTTTCTGCTTCCGGTATGCCAAGCTTATCGAATGTATCCCGTATCTCTTTCGGAACGTCTTCCCATCGTCTCTCCTGCTTCTCGCTAGGCTTTATATAGTAGTATATTTCATCAAAGTTAAGATTTCCAAGGTAGGGTCCCCACTCAGGTACGGGGGTCTTAAGAAAATACTCAAGAGCTTTAAGCCTTACCTCTCTCATCCAGGGGGGTTCTTCCTTCCTCGCCGATATTTCCGACACTATCTCCCTGGAGAGACCAGGCCTAGCCTTGTAGATATAATTCTCAGGCTCATGGAAACCATACCTATACTCCGAATCACTCATCTCTAACCCTCTTTATTTACTGGAGAAACACCTGGAACACCGGCTCCCGCATAACCCTCATGTTCCAGTTTTTCCGCAAGTTCCGGTCCCCCGGATTCCACAATTTTTCCCTCAACAAGGATATGAACATAATCCGGTTTGATGTAATTAAGAAGTCGCTGATAGTGAGTTATAAGGAGCATACCCACTTTGTCACTACGCAGAGAATTTATTCCATTTGCTACAATCCGTACTGCATCTATATCCAACCCCGAATCAGGCTCATCGAGAATGGCAATCTCCGGCTCAAAAAGAGCCATCTGGAGTATCTCCATGCGTTTTTTCTCTCCCCCCGAGAATCCCTCGTTTAAATATCTGGAGATAAAATCCTCTTTCATTCTCAACAACTCAAGTTTCTCTTTGAGTTTATCAAAAAACTCCATAGGAGAGAAATCATCAACCGGTATCCCTTTCACCGCAATATAGGCATTTTGAAGAAAATGAAACACCTTAAGACCCGTTATCTCCTGAGGATACTGAAAACCGAGGAATATTCCCTCTTTTGCCCTCTTATCAGTAGAAAGCTCCAGAATGTTTTTTCCATGGAAAAGCACCTCTCCGGAGAGAATCCTATACTTAGGATGTCCCATAAGAGCATAGGCAAGGGTACTCTTTCCGGCACCATTCGGTCCCATCAAAACATGAACCTCTCCCTTAGGTATCTCAAGATCTACCCCTCTAAGTATCTCAGTTCCTTCAACACTCACATGGAGATTCCTTATCGTAAGGGAACTATTTCCATTTCGGGAAGCCATTATCAACTCCTAAAAAGAATAAATTACCTTCAATATTCAAAGTTAATATAACTAAAAAAGTAATAAAATACAACTCATATCCGGGTTACATGTTGATAATTAATTGCAATTAAATTATCTTTTGATCGAGAACATCGTTACAGAGTTTGAGGAGGAAACATGTCTTTAAAGGACAAAATAATGGCCGAGGTGGGAAAGGTAATGGACCCTGAACTAATGCTCAGTCTAAAAGACCTTGGTCTGATATACGGTATAGAAGAAAAAGAAGGCAAAGTAACGATAAAAATGACCCTGACAACCCCCGCCTGTCCCCTTGGCCCTATGTTAAAACACCAGGTAAAGCAAACGGCTCTAAAGGTGGAGGGGGTTAAGGAGGTAGATGTCCAATTTGTATTTTCTCCCCCGTGGAACCCAAGAACCATGGCCTCTCCAAAGGCAAAACTCGCCCTGGGAATATTTTGAGATTTCCAATTTTACTCCACATCCTCAAAACCCGATAAGGGAGTATAAGAAGAGTTAAATCGATGATATCAAGGAATCTAAGGCTTACAGTACTAATAGCAATAGCCCTGTCAATTTTGATCCTGTCTCTAATCCCCCGTGCACCCCAAATAATAGAAGCAAAAAACATAGATAAACTGGAACATTACCTAGCCTACTTGATTCTTGGCTTTCTATTGTTTATAAATATAAATGAAGAGAGTAGAAATCGCTACATTTCCGGAATTATAACAGTTATTCTGTGTGTCCTCTACGGGGGAATTATTGAGTTTTTGCAGAAATACACGGGAAGAACTCCGGATCTTTTAGATCTTTTAGCAGATTTTGCGGGTTCCCTTAGCGGAACGGCAACAGCCCTATTTACAATAACGATTTTTGTAAAAAATGAGCGAAATCAATAACTATTGCAACAGTATAGCCTCTAACAAATTATTTTCCGGACTCTCACCATCTGATATAGGGAACATATGTAAACACCTGGAACATGAGAGTTTCAAAAGGGGAGAATACATAATAAAGGAGGATGAGTTTCAAAACAAGGTATACGTATTGATATCTGGGAGCGCACAGGTCGAAATAAGGGGAAGCAAGGACGAACCCATTCCAATAAGCATTCTAACGGAGGGTGACTTTTTCGGGGAACTCTCCTCTTTCACGGGGGACTCAAAACGCACTGCCTCCGTAGTAGCGGTAAGTAACGTGGAGGTACTAAGTTTATCCTCAAAGACCTTTGACAAGCTTATAATCGATTACCCTGACATAATGAAAAATGTATTGGTCAATACGGCAAGGCAACTCCAGGAGTCAAACAAAAAAATCATGTACAGGGCAAAAATGGAGAGGGAAATTCTTGAGCAACGGGTAAAGGAACGCACACTGAAGCTTCAGGAAAAGAATGCTCTTCTTCAGAAGCAGAACGCCCAAATTCATAAGGAGCTCCTATTGGCCCAGAATATACAGAGGAAATTTCTACCCAAGGAGTTCGTCAAGCTAAAAGGACTCTCCATAGAAACCTACTATCTACCCTGTGAAGAGCTTGGGGGGGATATCTGTGGCATAAAAAAAATTGATGAAGAGAGAACAGCAATCTACGGGGGTGATGTCTCTGGCCACGGTGTATCTACCTCTCTCATAACAATATATCTAAAACATCTGATAGAAAACCTAGCGATGACAAAAAACAACGGCGACATAGTGATCACAGAGCCCGGACAAGTCCTAACCGAGCTAAACAAAAGTTTTGTAAGAGACCTAAACGATGGAGATCCATCCCTCTACTTCACCGTATTCTACGCGGTGTACAATTCTTCCAGCCATAGCCTTTCTTACTCCTCGGCAGGGATCCACATTCCACCAATAATATTTAGGGAGAATAGTGGAAACCTCTTATTCAAACAATCCGATTTTCCCATAGGGCATACCTCAGACAATGTTTATCAGACCTACAACGAGAAACTGCAGGCCGGGGACTATCTCCTCTTTGTAAGCGATGGGGTCACAGAGGCCTGGAACGGGAAGGAAATATTTGGAATGGAAAGGCTTATAAACATTAGTCTTGAAATATTAAAAAGAGAAAAAACGCTAAAGGTAAAAGAAATTCATAAACATGTAGAGGAATTTATCAGAGGGAAGAAGCCCGAGGATGATATGTGTTATTTTTCTGTTCATTTTGAGTAAGCCGATCCTTCAAGCGAGTTATTGTATCGTACCATTTTACCACACTCTCCCTCTTAAATGGAATCCTATAGAGAATACCCTTATAAACAAAGTGTAACCTATCTCCTGGATCCACGGAGAGTGCCTCTACAAGTTTCAAATCCGCCTCAAGGGGGATTCCGATTCGTGTTCTAAAGATTAAATGCCTATTTGTCAGAAACGCCCGTCCAAAGGCTAACACCCGAACATTGGGGAATCTCTCCTCTATCAGCAAAAATCTAGGTCTACTCCTCAGATACACCACCTCTCCCTCCTCCAAGGGGAGATTTATCTCTGTTCTAATAGGAACGAGAGGCATGTTCCTAACCCGCTCAGCGTATTGATAGAGAGGTATCCTTATCTCTTCCGGTTTGCCTGTTTCATCAAGGGGTTCCAACCTTGCATCTACAGTAACCCGCCACGCAGAAAAACAGCTTGAACATTCTACCATATTTTTACCGTAGGGATGCACAACTTTAAGTCCCTCCATAGTCCCGCACACGGGACATCGGTATAACACCTTGGTGATATCAACTGCAAGATGCTTATAATTATGCCTGCCGGTATCTATATCCAACTCGTAGTCTCTGTTTTTTATAGCCCTCCTAATATCGGCAAGTATGGTGTCATCATCTTCAGGTATGGTCTCCTTCGTGTACAACTGACTGAAGATTCCTCTAACAGGAATTCTTCTCCACCATTTAGCCCACCTCGGATAGGCGAGGTATCCCCCCTCCAGATTACATACATAGACAGGAACTTTCAGCTTTCGTATCAACTTGGCTATGGTAGGAACTATCTCTCCGTTAAGGCCATCCCAGGTTCTGCTTCCCTCGGGGAAAATGCCCACAAGCCCACCCCTTTTTACCGTGTTAAAAATATTGTGCATAGCCCTAAAATCATTGGCTGACTTCCGCTTCGGGAATCCTCCAAACCATCTCACCAGGATTCCTATAAAGCGTCGCCTAAATAAATCCTCGGTAGCAACAAAGTAGACAGGCCTATTTGCCATAATGTAAACCCAGATAGGATCAAAAAGATTCACATGATTACTAATAACTATAGCAGGCCCGTAGCGTGGGATAATAGAGGCATTCACAGCCTTTACCCTAAAGTAACCCATAAATAGTGGTTTGAAAATTGTAACGGCTATCCTGTAAAACCAACGACTAACAATTCTAAACGACTCTTTACGCCTCTGTTTTCTACCCATCAACTAGAAAATAGCAAAAAAACGATATACAAACAACTCCTATTTTTTAACAACTTACACCTACTACGAACACCCGGTAGTAGAACCGCAGGTTTCACACTTAAGACACGTCCCATTCCTAACAAGGGTAAAGTTCCCACAAACGGGACACGGATCCCCCTCGTAACCCTTCATTCTAGCAAGAGCTACAGGGTCATCCACAACTACTCCGGTCTCTCCCGATTCGGGGGTATCTTTACCCTCTTCCCTAGCCCTACCTCCATTACTCATGGTATTCGTAGCAATAAGATCATCTGGTTTAACCTCAACAAGATCTGTTCTTCCAAGGTAGGAAAAGGCAAGATCCCGAAAGATAAAATCAAGAACGGAGGTAGTCATTTTAATGTTCTTATGGCCCAGCACAATACCGTTGGGCTCAAACTTGGTGAATATAAAGGCATCTACATACTCTTCCAGAGGAACACCATACTGAAGTCCCAGAGAAACAGCAATGGCGAAGCTATTTAAAAGAGATCTGAAAGCCGCTCCCTCCTTGTGCATATCGAGAAATATCTCCCCGAGACTACCATCGGGATACTCACCGGTTCTGAGGAAGAGACTATGCATCCCTATTTTGGCTTTCTGTGTATATCCGGTTCTCCTCGTAGGAAGTACGTGTCGCTTTTTTCGTGCCCAGCTCTCCTGGCGCTCCTCCCGTGCCACATCCCTCTGCTCAACCTGGACCCGCTTGGGTAAAGCACCATCCCTAGCCATGGAGACCAGGGTCTTAACTGCAGGATCACTCTCCGCAGAGAGGGTTGTTAAGGGTTGACTCAACTTAGAACCATCCCTGTAGATTGCTATCGCCTTAAGCATGCTCTGCCAGGAACGCATGTAGGCCCCCTTTATATCCTCTATAGTAGAGGTACTGGGCATGTTTACCGTTTTGGATATGGCACCAGAGACAAATGGTTGCACGGCAGCCATTATATCTATATGAGCCTTCCAATCTATGTAACGCTTTCCCCTTCTACCCGACTTGTTAGCCGTATCAAACACCGGGTAATGTTCCTCTTTAAGGTAGGGTGCCCCCTCTACCGTCATGGTACCACAGGCATATTCATCTGCCTTTTCTATATCTGTTCTGGAAAAACCCAGATATTCGAGCAAATTAAACCCTGGTTGTCCCAATTTCTTCTCAGGGATCTTGAGGGTATCAACAAGGAAACTTCTATCAATCACGCCGGGAATAAAAATATGTCGAATAGAAAAAGCGCTCTTTAGCGAATTCTCTACCCTATCAAGCACCTCCTTGGTAAAACCCTTCTCAACAAGCTTTTCATACGAAACCCCGGGAGCTCCTTTAAGAGTCCCATGTCCAACACAATATTTAATAATCTCATCTATCTCCCTCTCCGAGTAACCAAGAGCCCTAAGCGCAGGTGGAATGGAGGAGTTAATAATCTTAAAAGACCCCCCTCCAGCAAGCTTCTTAAACTTAACAAGCGCAAAATCAGGTTCTATACCCGTAGTATCGCAGTCCATAACCAGTCCGATTGTTCCAGTAGGTGCAATAGCGGACACCTGAGCGTTTCTGTAACCGTAACGAGTTCCAAGTTCGAGAGCCCTATCCCACACCTCCCTCGCCGCTTCAAGAAGTTCGGGGGGACATTCATCTGGATTTATGCCCCTTGGAATCACAGAGAGTCCCTCATACTCATCAGGCTTAACATTGTAGGCAGCCCTTCGATGGTTTCTGATAACCCTGAGCATGTGTTCTTTATTTGCCTCGTAACGTTTAAACGGACCCAGCTCCTTTGCAAGTAACGCCGAGGTAGCATATGCCTCACCGGTAAGAATAGCGGTAAGTGCCGCTGCTATATTTCGCCCCTTTTCACTATCGTAGGGTATTCCCATAACCATCAGGAGAGAACCAAGATTTGCAAACCCAAGTCCAAGAGTCCTGTAATCGTAACTCTTTTGAGCGATTGACTTACTCGGAAACTGAGCCATCAGAACACTTATCTCAAGAATTATTGTCCATAGATAAATAGCATGTTTTAATTCCTCCACTTTAAAGCTACGCCTCTCCGGATCGTAGAATTTTCTGAAATTGATAGAGGCAAGATTACACGCTGTATCATCTAAGAACATGTACTCAGAGCACGGATTAGAGGCATTGATCTCTCCATCGGCAGGACAGGTATGCCACTCGTTTATCGTAGAATGAAACTGTAAGCCAGGATCCGCACAACTCCACGCCGCATAGGCAATCTTGTCCCACAACTCTCTTGCCTTTATCTTTACTCGCTTACTCCTATCAGTCCTATATACCAACTCCCAATCTCCATCATCAACTACTGCCTTCATAAACTCTGTAGTAACCCGAATGGAATTATTAGAGGATTGTCCACTAACAGTATTGTACGCCTCCTTATCCCACTCTGTATTCAGCTCGGGGAAATCTATCTCCTTTACACCCTGTTTAGCAAGCTGAATAATTTGATATATATACGTAGGAGGAACCTCGTCCTCCAGGGCATTCCTTACAGCATTGTAGAGAACAGCATTATCGTCCGGGTTAAACCTGTTTCCGTTCAACTTGTCCGAATCTGTCCAACAGGCATCAAGAATTGCACTTATATGTTTCTTCAAAATCTTACTTCCCGTTGCCATAGCGGCAACCTTTTGTTCCTCAAGTACCTTCCAGTTTACAAACTCAATCACATCGGGATGATCCGCATCAAGGGTAACCATCCTTGCCGCTCTTCTCGTGGTACCTCCACTCTTTATAGCAGCAGCAGACCTGTCTCCCACCTTTAGAAAAGAGAGAAGTCCCGAAGAAACTCCACCCCCACTTAGGGGCTCATTTGCACCGCGAAGCTTGGAGTAGTTAGTTCCCGCACCAGAACCATACTTAAAGAGACGTGCCTCCTTTGTTATAAGATCCATTATCCCGCCCTCGTTTACAAGATCATCCTTAACATCCAGAATAAAACAGGCATGCGGTTGCGGCCGTTCGTAGGCACTCTTTGACTGCATCAATTTTTCAGTATCTGGATCCACATAGTAATGCCCCTGGGCAGGTCCCTTTATTCCATAAACGGCGTAGAGTCCCGTATTAAACCACTGAGGGGAGTTAGGCGCACCCATCTGATGGGCAAGCATGTAACAAACCTCATCGTAAAAGGCCTCTGCATCCTCTTTGGTATCAAAATAGTTATACCTCTCACCCCAGGTTTTCCAGGTATAGGCTAACCTGTGGAAAACCTGACGGGCATCGTTCTCACCCCCAAGCCTTTTCTTTCCGTTTTTATCTTTGATAGGAACCCCGGTTTTTCTAAAATACTTCTGGGCCAGAATGTCCGTGGCAATCTGTGACCAGAAGGAAGGAACGATCACGTTATCCTGATGAAATATTACATTACCATTCGGATCACGGATTTCAGAGGTTCGTTTCTCAAATTTAATACCATAGTAAGGCCCACCCTCTTTAGTGGTAAAGCGCCTATCTATCTTCATTATTCCCCTCCCGGAAGCGATTGTTAAAATATTATTATTTTATTGTAAGCTACAATATAACTTTATGAATCGTATGAGAACAATTCAAAAGAGAAGTATATCCCAAAAACTCAAACCGCTCAATATTATGGGAAAGATTCCGGGGAATTATTTCAATCCAAAGAGTGTCTTGCTATCCTTAAAGAAGGGATCCTCTTTTATTTCATCTATAAACTTAGTCTCATAGTAAGTGATGTCGCTCTCCTTTAAACAGGTATAGGGAAGTATCTTCTCATAAAGTGCCATTTCATCCTGGGTAAAATCACCGAAACCCAACCTCTCTGCCAGCAGGTCAGCAATCGTCACCGTGATTATCACACTCTTGTACTGAGATTTAATGTTTAGCGTATTGTGCTCCCTCGCAGTGTCAACATAAATATCGGGAAAATTCCACTTTTCAAGAATAGCTCCACCGACTTCCTTATGAGTAACACCAAAGTATCTATCCTCCAACTCCTCAAGAGAGGCCTCCCCGTTTCTGCGCCTCTCCAGAATCTCTAAGTAGGTTTTACTATCGTAATTAAAAAACACAGCCTGGCCTATATCATGAAGGAGACCACTCAAGAAGGCCTCTTCTGCCACACTACTCTTCCGACATCTCTGGGAAACACTCTTAGCTATAAAGGCCGTAATGAGACTGTGTCTCCAGAAGTACTCGTGAAAATTTGTCTTCTGCATCTTAGAAAACATACTCGAAGCGGTAACCAGCAGTACAAGGCTTTTAATATTTTTAAATCCGAGAAGTGTAATGGCCATTTGAAGATTCGTTATCTCTTTCTGCCTCGCGTAAAGAGCCGAATTGGCAATTCGCAGTATCTTGGCAGTTAAACCTGGATCAACCTTTATTATCCCCTCAAGCTCTTTGAAAGAAATGTCCAGATTGTCCTCTGCAAATCCCAAAATCTTAGCAGCAACCTCCGGTATAACCGGCAAATCCTTCAAGTATTCAATATATTTATCACTATCAGCCAACTCTATCCCCTATCATTTGTTTAGTTGGACTTTTTTCAATATAAAGACACTGCCTCCTTCCATTCCTGTAGAATCAAACAGTTTACGTTCAAGTCGTAGGTACAGTTTTTTAAAATAATCGGGATTTTTATCCATAAAATCAACAAATTTTTTTAACTCGGAGAGTTCTCTCTCGTTCCCGTTTCTGGTATAAGAGTTAAGCATCATTGGTATTATATGTTTTTTATAGTAGCCGGAGACATACTCTACCCTCTGTTGAAACATATAGGCCTGAAATTCGTTGACGAGCAGATACTTATCCTTCTTTACATTGTAACCCTTCCAGCTTAAAAACAACCTCCAAAAACTCTTATCCATAGGGGAGAGTGCTTTCCAAAAATCAAAACATGCCTCCCTATAGGATGGAAGCGAGAAAAAAACCCCATGGTAACTCTCATGGGTTAGCAAAAGTCTTCTCAGATAACTGCTAGATGATCGCGAAAAGGAAATTATCCCTCCCGCTACCGGAGAGACATTCCCCTCCAAAGAGCCCCTTAAAACCCCATTGAAGAGTAGTATCTTTTTTAACAACCTCTCATAGGGATTTAATCTTACTTTCTTCAGGTAGGCAGTATTATAAAACCTGGCAAGATCTGCCGCTCGATAATCGTGCGCATTGTATCCATGTTTATTCACCAGAGTCTCTTCATTTACAATTTTCCCAACATAGCCCTTCTTCTCTATGAAAAAGGCAAGTCTCTTAAAAAATTTGCTCTGAATTCGATAGTTAGCCGTATCCATTATTAACATTTTTGGAAACAAGTTCCAGGAAAATATTTCAAAGCTCTTGCGACGCCAAAAAACAGGAGGGTAATTGAGAATCGTACCCGGATCAGCCGGTATAGCAGCAAAACTATTCCCTTTCCAATACCTAAACTTAAGAGAGTAAACTCTAATTTTCCCACTGCCAGTTCCTTTAATTCCCCATTTTTCCCCTATCCCAACGGGGAAACCAAAAACATTCGGGTATAAAAAGAAATTTTCCTCCCTACTGGGCAACTCTAGGAAAAACCTCAAAACCTCCCTCTTCCTACCCCTGTTTAAACCCGTGTGAGGATCTCTATCAAGATCAACTGTGAACGGAACCAATCCTTTAGCAGAGTTACTTATCTTTAGAACCAACATAAGCCCGGGAGCACCCCACCCGTTCCTACTGTTTTCGGAAAACTCTTTACATTTCCCAACCCTTACATCAAAGGAATCGAAAAAAAGTTTGTCTACATTGGTAGGTTTCAAGCTTTCAACACAGGCACCTAAACTAAGTCCCCCATTGGTAAACTCAAACAATCTTCCACTCTCACCGTAGGATATCTCTACACCCTTCACATCCAGAGAAGGGGGAGACACCTTAAACCCCCAGATTGTTCCCCCACGGGGTATCGGTATGGAAACACTTATCCCAATGTTCCCCCTTATAGGCAACCGTCTGGACTCTAACACATCCCCGGGGGCGGATAGGAGAGAGAGCGTAAAGGGAGATACACTTCTGTAACTCAGAACAAATACAGAACTACCCCAATCTGATACCGATACCTTCCTACTAAGTTTGTACGTGGCAGTTGTCTCTGAAATCCTCTTAAAAACACCAATACTCTCTTCCCCAACTCTAAAATCGAAGGTTTCAACCCTGGAGTAACAACCACTTATCCCCAAAACAACTAAGAGGAGAAAAAAACCTCTTCTAATTAGACCCAATCTATGATACTCCTCACAAGAAGTTCCGCGATTTCTCTCTTTTTTTCTACATCAAGAGAACCGTCCGAACGAAGGAGATTTTCAAACCTACCCTTAAAACCCTCTGGTAACTTTTTAAGTTTGTACAATCTTGAAAAAATCATCCGTCCGCTTGGAAGAAATTCCCTATTTTGAGCAAAGAGGAAACAAACAAGTGACTTCACAAAATTAGAGCTCGCCATTAAAAAGAATAAATCATCCCTTCTATAGGCAGCAGCCCCAATATCGTTCAAATAGTTCGTCATCCCGCACTTGGCCACCTCTACTATCTGACTCCAGAAACTATCTGGCATCTTAGAGAGTCTCTCTCTTACTCTCTCCAACCACTCAGAAGCTTTAAAGAGCACCTCACTGTTCATTATTGTGTAAAATTCCGTGGTTCCGTTTTCCCTATAAATCCATTTCCCCCTCTCTATTCTATCAAGTATCAGCTCTGTACGTGCCGTTTCCTGGTAATGTATCCTAATAGGCAGTTCCCCAACAAGAAACCTATCGATAGGATAAACAGGAGAACACTCAAAACCCCCGGAATCTTCCACACTTAAAAAGTAATCTCTTCTATCATTTCTCGGAGGTATACTGCCCCTATAAAAAACCTCCAGATCAATGCTAAAGTAGGGATCATAAATCCCTATATCCGCTGCTTCCCCCAATAGAATTGCCTCGATTCCATCCCATTTGGATATAATATCTGCAATATCGGAGGCTAAATTTAAAACTTTGTTCCTCATAGGCTAAAACCAACCTGCCACTGTAAAACTGATTTTTGGTATATAATATCACAATATATTTGATTAAAAAAGCATTTTATAGCATCCTTAAGAATGATGAAGCAGAGGGAAAGAAAACTCAGTTTGCCACCAGAAACACTGAAGATTAAAGTATTAATAATACTTGTACCCCTTGCCCTTGTCTCTCTTACCGTATTCTCCGCTACCCTTCTCATACTTCATGTAGACCGGGTTGTACCCCTTATTGCAGGTCTCGTACTCGCCCTCTTAAGCCTCCTATCGGGCATATCGGCAAGCAAACTCCTGCCCGAAACGAGAAGATTAAAGACCCGAGCAAAACAATTGGAAGCCGTCCACAGAGTCATTCAGAAGGCTGGAAGCTCTTTGGACTTACAGGAGGTACTCGATAATATAACGGACCTCACCGTTGAGTTTACCGGGGTTAGAGGATGCTCTATAAAACTATTCGATCCATCCACAGGCACAATGAGGGTCCGTTCCATAGCAGGAATAAAACGAGATGTTCCAGACCTCTCAATCGATGTCGCAGAAAACATATACCATAGAGGATTAATAAACGGCAAACCGGTCGTTATAGAAGAGGCATTTAAAAAAGATTTTCCCGAACTGGATGAGGATACAGAATCCTTAATCTGCGTACCCCTGCGCCTTGAAAAAAAACCCATAGGAGCACTCTGTATCTACGGGGAAAAGGGGGAACACCTGTCAAAAGAGATGCTCTCCTTTCTCTCCAGTTTGGGTGAACTTGCAACCTTGGCAATAGCAAATGCTACGGTATATGAAAATCTCAAAAAATTAGACGAGGCAAAGACCTGGTTTCTACTAAAAGCCTCCCACGAGTTAAAATCTCCATTAAACGTTATCCAATCAATATCCAAGCTACTAACAGACGGATATGTAGGGCCGCTTACAGAGAAACAGAGGGAACTAATAAACAGAATATCCTCACGTGCCAGTGCTCTCTCCGAGACTGTAAAAGACCTGATAGCCCTGGCAAAGGGTAAGGCAGAGATAGAAAACACTGAGCGGGAAAAGATAAACCTCTGTGAGATTATGGAAGAGGCAATCAAGTTTTACAATTCAAAGGCAGAGGAAAAAAATATACAACTAGAGGTAATATGCACCACCGAAAAATCCATAATCTACGGGGTAAGAGAGGGACTGGAATCCATCATAACGAATCTCCTCTCAAATGCAATAAAGTATACCCCCCGGGGGGGAAAAGTCACATTAAAGATGCTTGGTGAAAAGGACAGGGTAACTATAGAGGTATCGGACACAGGTATAGGGATTCCAAAAGAGGAACAAAAAAAGCTATTCAGCGAATTTTTTAGGGCTTCCAATGCAAAGGCTCTAACCGATGCCGGTACAGGTCTCGGACTCTCCATTGTAAAGGCCAACGTTGAAAAACACGGTGGTAAAATAGAATTTCAAAGCGAGGAGGGGAAAGGTACAACTTTTCGAGTAACCCTAAAAAGAATCGGAAACAGGAACTAATTGGTATGCAAGGGGATATCTTACTTCTCGTGCTTATTCCGGAATCAAATGAAAAATTAAAACTGATGAATCTCCAACGGGAGATCTTAAAACATACAGGGGATCCCTCTGCTATGGAACTGGAACCATTTGTTCCAATCCTGTACTTGAAAGAAGGAAATAAAAATACCGACGATATACGGGAAAATATAAAGAAAACCCTCAAAGAGAAAAAATTAATTCATGTTTCCCAAGCACTCCAACTCAAGAATCTTACAAAAGTGGAAAAATCAATCTTCATAAATTTGAACCCTGTGGATTACTTAATCAATTTGCGAGAGACACTACTACGCGAAAATCCGACACTCTTCTCCTTAGAACCTCCTCAAGGTAGAGATATTCCACTGTTTAACGGTATCCTATTAATACGACGGATAGAGAGCAAAACAACTCCCCAGCTAAAACCGAAAATAAGTACAGTTAGAAAACTTAAACTCGGAATAGAGGAAATCACCTATACAACTTCGGAAACCCTATGGAAGTTTACAGAACTCTTTAGAGTACACCTCGGCTAACACCACAAAACAGACAAACCTACCACAAAAGGGAAATCCTATCGGACACTACGGCTCTAAGAGCCTCTATAATAGCCCTTACAGTAACATCGAACCCCTCAGAGCTTAGATTTGTGCAAAACTCCTCGTGGGAACGTCCCCCCCTATAGTCCGGCTCTCTCGGTGGATGTTTTAGATACCTCGAAAATAGTGAGATATCGTTACTAACAAGCAAACTACTCTGATAGAAGAGAATTCTTCTCTTCCTATGAAGAGAAGCACCCAAAATCTTCCTATCCCCTATTGCAAGATCAGATATTCCCCTGTGCACTACCCCATTAACTCCCAGTAGAGCCAACGCATCAATAATCCACTCATTAATACTTCGCATATACTCAAGATTGTTGAAGCGAGAACCCACAACCTTTGAAAGAGCCACTACAATCTGGCCTGGAGAGAGAACCACACTACCTCCTCCCCCCTTCCTGAGTCTAACAGGGACATTATCTGTACTAATATTGTCAAGGAGCAGATTGTCTCGTCTACAACCTGCCCCTAACACAACCTCTACAGCATCAGGTTCATACACCCTGAACAGGGGTTTTCCTGTCTCCTCAGTGTACAGAAGAAGATCCTCATTTACTGTCAAATATTTTTCCCTCACACGTCTCAACGTTCCGCACTATTTGTACTACATCTACATCTAGGCACCGAATTTCTTTAATTTTCCCGCGTAGGAAAGAGCAATTCTCATTAACATTCTTCCCTCAATGATTCCCCACAGTCCCTTTGCACATGCCCTTTCACCAAACTCCTTAACATCATCGGGTCTTATAACTTCGGCATAGATCATAAAGGGAACGGGATGCCCACTGTGAGATTTCATAAAAGAAGGAGTGGAATGATCCCCCGTAACAATCAAAACATCCGGTTTCAAATCCAGAACCTTGGGCAAAAAGGCATCTACCTTTTCTATCTCTGCAACCTTCGCATCAAAGTTTCCATCCTCCCCCTTAGAGTCAGTATACTTATGGTGAACATAGAAGAAATCATAATTGTTCCATTCCCTCCTCAAAACCTCAGCCTGCTCATCGAGGTGATTAAGTCCCTCTATTACACTCATGCCAACCAAACGACTTACACCCTTGTAATCCGGATATACGGCCAGAGCAAGAGGTTTTAAACCGTACAGTTCATTCATGGAAGGGATATGGGGAAGTTCCGCAAAACCTCTCATAAGCACCGTATTGGCGGGGTGTTGATCTTTCAAAATATCGTTGGCTTGTCTCACAAACTCAGCCGCTACCCTAGCCATCTTCTCACCCGCAGGTTCAGTAGCCTTCGGATCGAGAGCCTTAACACCCGTCTTCTGAGGATCTGTATCTGCCACCTTATCCGACAAACCATCTCCACGAAATACGGCAACAGCCCTATAATCCTTAACGGGTTTCACAGAAACCTCTATACCATCTATTTTTATCCCCTTAAGAAGCTCACATAACTCCGCACACTTCTCAGTAGGTATCCTCCCCGCCCTTCTATCCGTTATATTGTCACTTTCATCCTTGGTAGCAAAATTAATCCTTGCGGCAACATCACCCGGCTTCATAGGGAAATTTATCCCCATCGCTGCAACAACCCCCCTACCTATGGGATAATCAAAGGGATTATACCCAAACAAAGCAAGGTGCCCCGGAGCGGAACCAGGTGTGATGCCTATTCCAAGAGGGGTCTGTAACCCACACTCAGAAACAGCCGCGAGAGCATCAAAATTCGGGGTCCTAGCGGTCTCAAGCTCCGTTTTTCCTCCCTTTTCCATCGGAAGTCCACCAAGTCCATCCATAACGAGAAGAACTATCTTCTTCTCATTTGTAATTTTTAGCTCCTTCAAAACATCCATGACAAATCTCCTTTTAGCTAATTTTTTACTTAAACATCAAATCATCCAATATCAATCACAATCCAAAAATTGCAGAATGTGTAGTTGCAATACACATATTCATTACAACCTCCAGACCGTTCTCTCTTGCAAGTTCCGCTGCCTCCTCATTATAAACACCAAGCTGCATCCATACCACCTTTGCCTTCTTCTTTACAGCCTCTTCCACATGGGGATACACAAACTCAGAACGCCTAAAAATGTTAACAATATCAACATCAAAGGGTATAGAAAGAAGATCGGGGTACACTCTCTCTCCCAGAATTTTCTTTCCCGTTTCTCTGGGATTAACAGGAACAATCCTATAACCCCGCGACTGCATATAGGAGGCAACCCAATTGCTTGTTCTCGATCTATCCGGAGAGAGCCCAACTACGGCTATAGTACGTGCATTTTCAAGAATCTCTTTTAAATCCATCCTACCTGTATTTACATCCCTAAAACCAACTTTAGAAAAAGTTAACCGCTCTAATATAATTGGTCAAGAATAAACTTCATTGATTTATAAAACGAGGGGAATATAATGGAAACAAACAAACTCGAGAAGGAGGGAAAATATGAAGAAGATCTCTCTTATAATACTCCCACTGATAATTATAGGAGGAATTCTCCTCCTATCCGGATGTACCACACTAGCGGTAAAAGCACCGCCTGGAATGTTTGTTTCCACAGGGGACTATGTAAAAGGGGTAAAGACACTAGGAATAATTCAAGAAAAAACCACCGTCGTAGCCCCACTCTTCCTAGTTGATATAAATAATGTCCATCAACAACTCTACGAAAAACTGATAGATAAAGCTAGAGCAGCGGGAGCCAATGGAGTCACAAATATAAAGTTTGAGTGGGTGATATCACCATTCACCTATGCAACTATCTATTTACTTACAGCAGTGGTAGACTTCTATATCGAGGGTGTGGCAATAAAGGCCCGGTAACTCGCAACTTTACAAAAACGGAAAGCCCCCACATAAGGCCTCTTAAGACGCTCGAGGAGAGTAGTGATAGAAGTAGAGGTAGGATCTTCCATACCTCCTGATATCAAATATTAGAAGATCCCCAATAACAAGGGGAAGATCCTCTGTTTTGGGCACATGAATTATCACTATGCTCCCACTTTCCAGTATCCCACTCTCTATAACGGAGTGCAAAATATTTACCTTACCCTCCATCTTGAAGGGAGGATCGAGATATACATAGTCAAATTTCCTCGATACCCTCATGAGGAATCGTTCCACAGAGGAAATAACAACCTCTGTTTTCTCCTCTACAAAGGATATATTCTTTGATAAAACCCGTTTCTTTCTGTAATCCCCCTCAACGAAAACAATTTCACTCGCCCCTCTGGATGCAGCCTCTATTCCCACAATGCCCGAACCGCTAAATAAATCGAGGAAAGAGGAGGAGTTCAGAGGGCCAAGAACCGCAAACATAGATTCTCTCATTCGATCCATAGCCGGTCTCACATCACCGGGAGGGCAAAGAATTCGCCTCCGTAAATATTTGCCACCTGTTATTCTCATCTCGAGATTACCCCCTTAACAATTTTAGATCACCCTATCCCCCAGCAAGGAAGGCATCGTTAAATGGAGGGACACGTCTTAAAACCTCCCGAATAATCGTATTCTCGGAGCTTAAAAAGCCGGGATCAGAATCCACAATTTTTCTCACATCCTCCCTGGCGGCAATTAACAACTCGGTGTCAGCGCCCATATCAGCTACCCTAAATTTAAAAAACCCCGCCTGTTTTACACCAAGTATCTCACCCGGTCCTCTAATCTTAAGGTCTTCCTCTGCAATCTTAAAACCATCCGTTGTTTCCATCATTACCTTTAAGCGTTTAACCCCATTCTCCGTAAGAGTTTTGCTGTAGATAAGAAAGGCATACGCCTGATCCCTACCCCTTCCAACCCTGCCTCTCAGTTGATGGAGAGCAGAGAGTCCAAATCTCTCCGCATGCTCTATAACTATACACGTAGCATTCGGTACATCAACACCAACCTCCACAACACTTGTAGCAACAAGAATATCTATCTCACCCTTAACAAACGATTCCATTCTCTCACGTTTCTCATTTTCGGGCACCCGTGAATGTATAAGAGTTATCTTTTTATCCTTAAAGATCTCATTTTTAAGAATTTTATACATATCTTCCGCACTTTTCAAAGCCACAGCCTCGGACTCTTCTATCAGCGGATAAACAAAATACGCTTGATGCCCATTATCAAGTTCACGTCTGACACGTCTATACACCTTTTCTTCGTTCCCCTCCCTTGCCAGATGGGTTATAACCGGTTTCCTTCCATGAGGCATAGTTCTAATCGTGGAGATATCCAGATCCCCAAAGAAGGTAAGTGATAGGCTTCTGGGTATCGGAGTTGCCGTCATCAGGAGGAGATCGGGATTTTTCCCCTTCTCTGTTAAAGAGACCCTCTGCAAAACTCCAAACCGGTGCTGTTCGTCTATTACTACCAGACCCAGTTTTTTATACCTAACATCCTCTCCAAAAAGGGCATGTGTACCTATTATTATGTCAATACTACCATCTATAAGGGAATCCAACAGGTAGTTACGCTCCCTGGAGCCCACACTCCCGGTTAGAAGGGCCACATTTACCCCAATAGGTTCGAGGAGGCGCGCGGCATTATCGGCATGTTGCCTTGCTAGAAGCTCCGTAGGAGCCATAATGGCCACCTGTTCACCCGCCTCTACAACCGAGATAGAGGCTATAAAGGCAACAAGTGTTTTCCCACATCCTACATCACCCTGGAGGAGACGCATCATAGGTTTATCAGAAAACAAATCTCTCTCTATTTCCCCCAGAACCTTCAGTTGATCAGCGGTAAGCTCAAACGGGAGACGCATAAGGAGTTTCTCTTTAAGTTTGTATTCAATAGGCTTTCTTAACCTCCTGACACTTTTACACCTGTATCGTCTCCTCAAAAGAAAGAGTTGGAGATAAAAAAACTCCTCGTAGGCAAATAATCTTTTAGCATCCGCCAGAGTTTCCATAGATTCGGGAAAGTGTATCTCCTTTATCGCCCTCACCCTTGGCATAAAAGAGTATTTCTCTACCAACCAAGGGGGAAGTTCATCATTTATATCCTCCCCCACAAATTCAAGAGCCCTTCTAACCACTCTTCTTACCACCCTCTGAGTGAGCCCCTCCGTAAGGGGATAAATGGGCACTATTCCAGCAGGGACAGAAGCATCTGTAGATATAGGCTCTATTTCAAAATTGGTACTCTGAATCTCTCCATACCTGTAAGAAAAACTACCGGATACAAAGAATTGTCTCCCCGGCAGGAGCACCTTGGAGAGAAAATTTCTTCCAAAACAGACAAGTGCAGCTCTTCCGCTCTCATCCTCTACATAAACCTTGAGGGTTTTCTTTTTCCCCCATCCTATCACATCCTGCGCAATCACCTTAACAACAAGATTGACCCGCTCTTCCTGCAGAGAATCAACTATCCTATTGATCCTCCTTCTGTCACTGTAATCTCTGGGGAAATAGAGGAGAATATCACTTATAGTAACCACCCCAACTCTCTTAAACAGAGAGGCTACTGCGGGACCAACTCCTCTAAGGTATCTCAATTCCTGGGAGTACTCCCTTAAAAATTTCATTCCATCAAAAAGACCAATTCAAAAACTAAACGGGAAGAGCCCTTAACACCCCTACAAGCTGATTTATAAAAATCCGACCAAGAAGCCAAAAAACAAAGAGAAATCCAACCGTAAGGAGAAGATACTGAGTATAAGTAGCCCTTCTTCCCAGTTTTACCACACGCATCACAAAGGCTACAATAGGCTGAATCATAATATCAAAAACCTTCAGGAAGGGAGAATCTCCGCTTCGCCTCGTTACTATAACCAATACTCTGACAGTCCCAATAACAAAGAATAGCAATAGTATAAAGGAAACCCCTGACCACAGAGCAGTTAAAACAGAGGCAAGAAAGAACCCCAATGTGATCTTTCCATAGAAGAGAAGCCCGTTAATCATATCCAGAACAACAACCAACACAAGTATCGCCGCTATAGGGGTAAAATCAAAAATACCCTTTCGCAAAAACTTCAATCTATAAAAAAGTGCAAGATAAGGTTCTGTTATCATTGCAAGAAATTTAAAGGCCTTGCTATACGTTAACCCATGAAACCAGGTAAGTATAATTCTTATCGATAGGAGTAACATGTAAACCATTAAAACCCCATTCAATACCTTCAGAACAAGAATCCACACAGTAAACCTCCAACACTATATATTTTTAGAAATTAAATTAAGCAAAAAAAGAAGCCGGGACAAGTTTCTCGTACAGCGCGATCATGTTGGCATTTATTTTATCAAGTTCATCTGGGGTCAAACCCGCACCAAATGCCACTTTTTCTCTCCTCTCGGGGGTAAGCAAATCCTCCGGCCTATGAGCATTAGAGTCCAGAACGAGAGAGGCGTTGTACTTCCTTGCCAGATCCACTATCCTACCGTTGGACATTCCATGCATAGGATTGGCAGAAATTTCAAGGTACACCCCTGTCTCCGCCGCTAATTTTACATCCTCCTCAAGAATAAGACCTGGATGGGCAAGAATATCTATACCTGCCTCAATTCCGGCCCGATTTGTCCCAATCTCCACAGGCTCGGTAATCGTCTCCCCATGCACAACAACTATTCTAGCTCCCAACTGCCTCGCTCTCCTTACAAGACCCGCAATCTGACCGGGAGGAACATGGGTGATTTCAACCCCAGGGAGTATCCGTACCTTCAAAAAGGGTTGGGTCTCCCTGCAAAACCTCAACAGAGAGGAAATTACAAGCTCTATATTCGAGGCATCCACATGATCCGTAATCGCTATTGCCTTGTAGGCTCTCTCTTCAGCTACTCTCACAAGCTCCCCCGGGGAAAGTACACCATTACTCAGGAAGGTATGGGTATTAAAATCTATCATATTCTAATCCTCCAATATCCTAAAAAACTTCGAACTCTCGTATATTCCGTCCGAGGCTACAATCTCACCGTAAGCTTTGTTTATATTGCTCTCTCTAGCCTTATCCACCATTATATAGAGATCGGAGGGTTCACTGGGGTCTTCCCACTTCTGATGAACGGATTCAATATTGATATTATTAGAGGCAAGCAAACCCGTTACAGTGGCCCATATGCCAGGTCTATTCTCCGTAACAAAGTGAAGATAATATTTAAACTCTCTATCCTCCTGAGGAAAAAGTTTGAAGCGTGTAAATCCTTCAAGTCCAACGGGATCGGGCTTAGCCTTCATCCGTATTCGCTCTATTAAATCCCCAAGATCAGAGGCAACGGAGGAAGCAGTGGCTTTCCCACCGGCACCCCGTCCGAGGTACATTGATTTCCCCAAAAAATCCGACTCAATCATAACGGCATTGTACTCATTTCTCACAGAGGCTAAGGGATGACCTTTGGGAAGGAGGGCGGGAAACACAGAGACAGCAGGCACCCCATCCAACATTTTAGCGCTCGCAACTAATTTAAAAACAAACCCGGAGAGGGTGGCAAATTCTATATCCTTTTTGGTTATGCCAGTAATCCCCTCACAGTAAACATCCCTGTAATCCACCCATCCCCTAAATGCCAGACCTGCAAGGAGAGATATTTTCTGGGCGGCATCAATTCCCTCTATATCCAGGGTGGGATCACTTTCCGCAAAACCAGCCTCCTGAGCCTCCCTGAGAGCCTCTTTAAAATCAAGACCCTCCTCTGTCATTCTGGTCAAGATATAATTCGTTGTTCCGTTAAGTATTCCACTGATGTTGTATATCTCGTTTCCCTTAAGGCTCTCACGAATCACCTTTATTACGGGGATTCCCCCTCCAACGGAGGCCTCAAATTTTAACTCCACTCCCCTTTCCCTTGCCAATCTAAACAACTCCTCACCCCTATCAGCCAGAAGAGCTTTATTCGCAGTAATTACATGTTTCCCGTTAGAGATAGCTTTCTTTATCAAATCCAAGGGTTTATCTATTCCCCCAACAAGCTCCACAACAATCTCTATCCCGGGATCTCTGACAATATCCTCGTAACCCTCAACGAGCTCCGTATCTGGAAGTAAATCCCTTTTCTTTCCGGGATTTCCAACCCCTACCTTAGAAATGTACAACTCAACTCCCAACTGCTTTCTAAGACGCTCGGAGTGTTTCTTAACAAGCTCATAAAAGCTCCTACCTACGGTACCAAAACCGACCAGACCTATATTTATTCTTTCCATACTTCCTCTACCTGGGGATAAGATTTTATACTCTCCACCATTTCATCCGAATCAGAGACGGAGAGCTGACTCGATGCCCTTATTACCACATTACCCACATGGAGAAACAGGGGATACTTACCCTTCCTCTCTATAAGAAAATCTCTCAGATCCAAGATTCCCTCATCATCCTCGCTAATACTATCATAAAACTTGATATGAATCGAATGGGTTTCTCCATTTTTTAAATCGGTTGGGTCCACAATCTCCTCCGCTATTAATTTTGGTGTGCCACGTGACTTATCTATCCTTCCCTTAACAGCCACAATACCCTCATCAAAGAGAAGCTCACGCGATCTTTCAAATTGATCGGAAAATACCACAAGTTCCACACTTCCGGTGTAATCCTCAATCTTTGCAAATGCCATACGCCTACCCGTTTTAGTGATAATCTCCCTTACCTCTCCCAATATCCCGATAACGGTATAAATCCTATCCGAGTTAATCTCCTCCACCTTAGAGAGAGCCAAATTCGCATACCTCTCTATCTGACTCTTAAAATCATCAAGAGGATGCCCCGAGAAAAAAAATCCCAAATTTTCCTTCTCATACATAAGCTTCTCAACAGCTGGCCATTCATCCACCCTATCCATCTCTATGCTGTTAAAATTATCATCCTCAATACTATCAAATAGGGAGGCCTGCCCATACTTTGCACTCTCCTTTCGCGCAGAAACAATCTCCAACAATCTATCAAGATTGTGAAAGAGCGTTGCTCGATTTTCTCCAAGGCTGTCAAACACCCCGGAGAAAATTAGGGTCTCCAAAACTTTTCTATTTATTACCCTCAAATTGACACTCTCAAGAAAATGAACAAAATCTTTATATCCCCCTATCTCCTCACGCCTTGAAACTATCTCTTCCACAGCAGCCGTGCCTACATTCTTTATCCCGCTAAGGCCGTACACTATCTTCCCGTCATGCACAGAGAAATCTCTCTCCGAGAGATTTATATCCGGGGGAAGAACCTCTATACCCATCCCCCGTGCCTCTTTTATGTACTCGGAGAGCTTATCCGTGTCATGCACCGTATTAGTAAGGTTAGCAGCCATAAACTCAGCGGGGTAATTTGCCTTGAGATACGCCGTTTGATAGGCAAGCACGGAATACGCAGCGGCATGGGATTTGTTAAATCCGTAACCTGCGAAGGGAATAAGAAGATCAAATATCCTCTCAGCCGTTTCCCTGGAATAGCCATTCTTTAACGCCCCTTCTATAAATTTTCCCTTCTGTTCTTCCATCACCTCCTTTTTCTTTTTACCCATTGCCCTGCGAAGAATATCTGCCTGACCAAGGGAAAATCCGGCAACCTTACGGGCTATCTCCATTACCTGCTCTTGATAGACTATAACACCGTAGGTTTCTTTAAGAATAGGCTCTAGCTCCGGGAGGGGATACTCTATCTTACGCCTCCCGAGCTTACTCTCTATGAACTGATCTATATACTCCATAGGCCCGGGTCTGTAGAGGGCATTCAAAGCTATCAGTTCCTCTATTCTCTCCGGCTTCGCTCGTTTTAGAATACCCTGCATACCGGAACTTTCAAACTGAAACACACAGGCACTCTTTCCCTCGCTTAAAAGCTTAAATGTTTTTCTGTCGTTATCCGGTATCCTGTTTATATCGAGATTTACCCCCCGCTTTTTAAGGAGATTAATTGTATTCTGAATTATAGTGAGAGTTTTCAGACCCAAAAAGTCCATCTTTACGAGTCCACATTCCTCGAGATAATTCATAGTGTACTGGGTCGATATAGTTCCCGTCTTTGCCTCACGGTACAGCGGCACGTAATCCGTAAGTTCTTTCCTCCCTATAACGATCCCAGCGGCATGGGTGGATGCATGTCTGCTGAGCCCCTCCAATTTCATGCTTATCTCTATAAGCTCCCTGTACTTTTCTCCCCTCTCCATCATCTCTTTTAGTCTGGGTTCTATCTCAAGAGCATCTTTAAACTTAACCTTGGGCCCTGCAGGCACAAGTTTTGCAATACTATCCGCCTCGGCGTACGGAAAATCCAAAACCCGCGCCACATCCCTTATAACCGCCCGTGGCTTAAGGGTACCAAATGTTATTATCTGACTTACCTTTTCCTCACCATACTTCTTTGTTACATACTCAATAACCTCTCCCCGTCTCTCATAGCAAAAATCTATATCAAAATCCGGCATAGAGACCCTCTCGGGATTCAAGAAGCGCTCAAAGAGAAGTCCGTATTTAAGAGGATCTATATCGGTGATACGAAGGGCATAGGCAACAAGGGAACCCGCTCCAGAGCCCCTTCCCGGACCTACAGGAATTCCATGCTCCTTTGCAAAATGAATAAAATCCCAGACAATCAGAAAATACCCGGTGAAACCCATTGAAATGATTACAGAAAGCTCATACTCCAACCTCTTTCTCATCTCCGGTGTAACTTCCCGGTATCTACTCTCCAAACCCTCTCGCGCTAATTTCTTTAGATACTCCTCTCTCGTGAAACCCTCCGGAACTCTGTACTCGGGGAGCTCGGGCCCGGGAAGGGGAATCTCGAGGTTGCACTTCTCCATCACTTCCAGGGTATTGGAGAGAGCCTCGGGGATTTCCCCGAATATCTTCCTCATCTCCTCCTCTGTCTTAAAGTAAAACTCGGGATGCTCGAATTTCAGACGCTTTCCCTCAGTAACTTTTTTATTGGTTCCTATGCAGATAAGAATATCCTGAGCCCTCGCATCCTCTCTCTCCAGGTAGTGGATATCATTGGTAGCAACAATGGGAATTCCGGTCTTCCCGGATATCTCAATAAGGGCTCTATTGACCTTCTTTTGTTCCTCTATACCGTGATCTTGAAGCTCAAGATAAAAATTCCCCCTCCCGAAGAGTTCGTTATAGTATCCTGCCACCTTAAGCGCCCCTTCATAATTGTCACTTATAATAAGCTGGGGCACCTCTCCGGCAAGGCAGGCTGTCATCGCTATTAATCCCTCGTGGTACTTTTCGAGAAGTTCCTTATCGATTCTGGGTTTGTAGTAAAACCCTTCTATGTAGGAAGCGGATGAAAGTTTTATAAGATTCTTATAGCCAACCTCATCCTTTGCAAGGAGAATAAGGTGATGATTCTTTTGTGTCTTCTCTGTTCCCCCCTTAACAAGCCTAGACTGCGAAGCAACATAAAACTCGGAGCCAATTATTGGTTTTATACCATTTTTAAGGGCCTCTTTATAAAATTTAATTACCCCGAACATGTTCCCGTGGTCCGTCAAAGCCAGGGCAGGCATTCTCTCTTCCACAGCTTTCGTCACAAGCTTTTCCACGGAAACCGCTCCATCAAGCAATGAATAATCAGAATGAGTATGGAGATGGACAAAACCGGACAAAACAAACCCTCCCAGAGAACAGATAACCTTTTAGATATTAAAACCGGAGTAGTTTAAAAAAACAAGTCCCTCTACGAAACTCTTAAAAATTTTTATTCCGGTTTTTATCTGATAATTCAAATTGCGCCCTAACTCTCCAGTCTCCTTGGAAACGTTCCTCCCAATTCCCTCATTCAACAGCTCTTCCCACCTCTTTAAGATTACCTTCTTATCCCTCTCTCCTATTGGAATTTTCAAACCCGTGATAGAGAGTTCCAACTTTCTATCACGAATTATTCCCTCTGGAAGCCCACCAAGGGCAAACTTTACGTCTTCAATCGTATCTTTCTCAGTTCTTACCAGAGCACAAAAATTAAGAACAGGATAATCTGGATTCCCCCACTCACCTACCCGCCTAAAGTACTGGATATCCCAATCGCTATAGGGTATCCTTATCCTCGTTAGTATTTCATTAACAGAGAGTTGTGTAACACCCTCTTCCACAAGGAAATCACTTATAGAAAGCCACCTCGTCTTTGCCTTACTTCTAAGTTCCAATCTCGCTCCCAGAACATCAAGAACAGGGAGGGGTGAAAAAGCCACATTTGCAGCACAGAGCCCTCCCCCTAGGGTCGCCAGATTCCTCACCGATGGCGGGCCAACCACAGAGAGAGAACTAAAAAGAGCCCTCGGAATAACTCTACTCCCAATTGCAAGTATCTTCGAAAGAGGAACAGCCGCTCCAATTTCCAGATATCTCTCCTTTCTCACAATGCGATTTAACTCAGAGACCCTCTCAAGGGATACTATCGATTCCACAGAGGCCCCCCTCTGATTCCTGTAATCTTCGCTCTCCATCCCATATATTTCCCCAGCCATTAACGAGGTACCACCGGCAAATAACACAGCACCCGGGTTACTATTATAAATTGTGAGCAATTCTCTGACACTCTCCGGACGATAAATCTCTGCCTCTCTCTTCCCTCTCCTGGAACTCTTTCTCATAGCCATTTAACCTCGAATCCTCTTCCCCCGGAGAGACGAGAGCCTCTTTACCCCCTCAACAATCCCGGAAAAACCTATCTCGCTACAGATTACTTCACTCAAAGCCTCTTTTACAGCCTCAATATCATTATTCTTCTTCTCCATGAAGAGAGCTTTGACCAACATTACAATATTACCGGCGCAGTAGAGTCTATCATTTCCCTTCAAAACTTCCCTCACTATCCTCTCATAGTCCGGAAAATCTTTCCTCTGCTTAATCCCTTCAATTGTTAAAATCTCTCCCTTATCCACTCGAAAAGCGGGTATTAGTGAGGCATCTACAAGTTCACCGTTTAAAAAGACCAACTCACAACCATACTCCGCGGGGGAATTGCCCTTCTTCGTCCCTTTCATCGCGAGATCGTCTCTTAAAATATCTACCAGGGCCTTCAATGGCCCGACGTTTAGAGCAGTTTTTTTTCCGTTTATTAAAAATTCAACCTTCATTACGGGGTACCAACGTTTTCTGCCTCTGCATTTTCACTATCAATATAATCCTGAATAACAGAGGGTGCAACAGGCATTTTATTAATATAAACCCCCGTAGCCTGAGAAACAGCCGCAATAAATGCAGGAGCCACCCCCACAATTCCTACCTCTCCGGTACAGTTAAAGCAACCCGAATTTTTCTCACCCCCCAGAAAATCAATCTTTAGAGGAATCTCCCTCACTGTAAAACCTCCTCTAACCACATAAAAACTATTTTCCCCAGAGTGAAGTCCCTTAAAATTCCTCCGTCTTCCCAAAACAAAACCAAGACCATGCATTACCCCTGCCTCAACCTCTGAAATCAATGAGGGAACCTCAGACGTTCCAGAACTATCCAAATCTAACTTATCACCCTTACCACTGGTAACTACCCATATCCCTCTAAAAGCTACATTGAAGGTTATAGGATCTACCTCCACCTCCACAACAGTTCCTACCCAAACAAGCCCCGAGTACGGGAGCTTATTCGGTTGTCTCCTCCTCGAGGGATTTCTGTATGAAACCTTCACACTCAAGGGAGGAATCGAGTTCAATCGTTTCCTCTTAAGCATGTTCAATCCCCGCTCCAAGAGTGGCTTCATAATCATTCCCCGCCTAACAGGAAGAGAGGGTCCTGTATCCGGAGAAATTTGGGTATCCACCAGTTCCCAAATATACCTGCTTCCATCGAAACCATATTTCTCCAACAGACCAGAAACAATTAACCTTTCCAATCCCGAATAATCAAAAAAAGAACTAAAAACAGTGATATTTCGATTTCTGTCAAATTTTAGAATAACAGAGCTCTTTCTCTTCTTCTCATAGTAATCAGGTAACCCGGCAGGCTGAAAACAGAGAGAAAGTCCTATTCCTCTCAGAGGGAAAGTACCGGATTCCACATTACTTCTTCTCTTTTTTGCCATCTCGTACGCCGAATACTTACGCTGAAAATCAGAGATTGACACTACCCGCTCCAAGACCAATAGGGGAGTTTCATACTCCTCAATCGCATAGCCCGATGGGAGAATAAATCCCTTAGAGATAAGATTACGTTTTTTCCAGACAAAGGGATCAACCTGGGCTATTTCGGCAAGACGCGAGGAATGAATCTCTATACCGCTAAATCCCTGAGGACTTCCCATTCCCTCCATTACACCAAACGGTACCTTATTCGTACTTACAAGATACATCTCAAAGTGAATATCATTGCAGCGGTATACACCAAGAGAGGCAAGACGCATCCTTAATAAAGAATCGTATCCGAAAGTCTCATATGCCCCTGAATCCACGATTAACGTAACGCTAAGCCCCATAAGATCACCATTACTGTCTACCGCACTTCTATAACGGGCTATAACAGGATAACTCTTTGAAGTGTAATCAAGATCCTCTTCCCGCGTGTAGGCAAGTTTTGCAGGAAGAGACGTTACAAAAGAAACCAGAGACACGTACCCCGCAACCAGAATGGCATCTTCCAACTTACCATTTAGAGCTCCGCCGGTGGAGGGAAGAACTACTCTTATTCTTTTCTCGGGCAGATTTAAAAGTGCCGCCAGATACACTCGCAAAAGGAAAGGATCCTGACATTGGGTATAAACCGTTAATAATTTTCCATCCCAGGTAGCCACGGCAGCCTGAGGCTCATCGTAAAGGTGCTCCTGTCCTCGAATTTCATACTCCTCCTCAACAACTTGATAGGCCTCCCTATAGATGCTTTCATAGTTTCCCCTATCAAAACTCTCTCTCCTTATAATCCTCCCCTCTTTCAACGCCTCAATGGGATCCGTTATATATCCATCCTCTCTATACTTCACTGTAACCGAGGAGGCAAGTTCTCTTACAATATGCAAATCCGGTCCTGCTACCAATAGGATGGGTTCACCAGGATAATTCACCCTCCCTTCGGCAAACCACAACCTCCTGTACTCCCCACAACTCTCCTTACCCATCTCACCTTCACTTAACCCTTGCGAGCTTCCATCTTTACCGACAGTATCATCAATTAGCGAGGCGTTCGTAACAAAGAAATTCGTTCCGGGGACACTCTCCCGTCCGATAATCCAGTACCCGGCGGGAATCTTGGGTAACTTTATCTCCTCTATCTCACCACTAGGAATAGAAGAACGAACAATAGAGACCTTAAGCATACCTTTTAAGTCTATATCCGAGACAAAATTCCCGGGACTTACCTCTATCCCTTTCTCCCTAACAGCCATACAAAACCCCTTACAAAAAAAAACAAAAACTCAGAAAAATAGTAAAAACGCTATATAATATAATAAATTAAAAAAGAAAAAATTAAAGGAGGGAAAAAGTGAAAAGAGCTAAAATAGTGATTTCTTTCTTGATAACGCTTGCTCTGATAGCTATGTTCGGATGTTCAAATACCACACCCCAGAACAAACTAACCGAATCAGAGAAGGCCACCATGGTAAGTGAGGCCGTTACAGACAGTTATAGCACTCTAAGCACAGCTTCGAAGGATTATACCTACACCATTACAGCTTCGGAGACAGGTAGTACAACAATTTCTGACGGAGAAGGAGGTACGTTAACCGCAACCTTAGGTACAGATACCTCCGGACTCACAAATTCAGCCTACTACGATGATGTAAAAAGTGCCACATTCATCTATCAGTTCAGCTATACCAATTTTCACCTTACAGCCACAGATTCGGACGGCAATGAGATACCCGTTGTACTAAACGGAAGCGTAACCCTCGGGATGGTTGTGGACTCCGACACAACTACGGGGACTCAGACAATAATTATTGTCTTTTACGGAAATATAGACGGTACGGTAGATACGGAGACCTTCTCCGGCTATTCGGTTGATATAAAATATACCTATACGGTAACAAGCACCTCTACAAGTGGCAAGATTGAGGGAACAGTTAACGGAGAAACCATCAACCAAACCTACACCGTACAGGTAAGCGCCCCAACCCCATAAACATATCAGAAAACTTAAAAATAATTCCCTATAAACGAACCGGTAGGTTTAACAAGTCGTAACCTACCGGTTTTTGTTTTCCCATTCCCAACATCTAATCCCAGCATCACATCTTACTTTTTTATAATTTTTATACAAAAATCCTGTATATATATTGACATAAATGGGATTATGTGTAACTTTATGCACTAATTTTATACTTATAAACTGCACAATAAATAAAGAGGAGAAATCATGCTACCTAAAGAAGAGGGGCTTTACAACCCAACTTTACATCACGACTCATGCGGAGTGGGATTTTTAGCAAACATAAACGGAGAAAAAACTCATAGAGTAATAGAAAAGGGAATCCAGATACTCTGCAACCTGGAACACAGAGGGGCTATAGGGGGAGACATGAAAACAGGTGATGGAGCAGGGATGCTCACCCAGATCCCCCATGATTTTTTCAAGAAAATTTTACCATTTTCCATACCCCAACCCGGGAACTACGGGGTGGGTTTTTTCTTCCTTCCCCAGGAAAGAGAGAAAAGAGAGTACGCCACTCAAATGGTAGAGCACATACTTAAGGAGGAGGGTTTTTCCGTACTCGGATGGAGGGATGTACCCGTAAATCCAGATAGCCTGGGGGAACAAGCACGCGAAGAAATGCCCTTCTTCAAACAGGTATTTGTTACACTTGAAAAAACAGAGAGCCACAGAACGGATCCCCTCTACCTCGAGCGAAAGCTATACATAGCACGAAAAGTAATGGAGAGAGAAGCCCTAAAATCGGGGTGGAATCTCGATGAGTTTTATATACCCTCCCTCTCCTCAAGAAAAATTGTATACAAAGGAATGTTCGTATCAACCCAGTTTGTCTCTTTCTATCAGGATCTAGGAGACAGCGATTTCAAAAGTGCACTGGCGGTGGTTCATCAACGCTACAGTACCAATACATTCCCCTCCTGGTTTTTGGCCCATCCGTTCAGGTATATTGCACACAACGGAGAGATAAATACACTTAAGGGAAATATAAATAAAATAACAGCACGGGAACATACCCTTTCCTCTCCGCTATTTGGCGATGATATAAAAAAGCTATTCCCCATAGTGAATCCCTCCCTGAGTGATTCCGCCATATTTGACAATGTACTTGAACTTCTTACCATGGGAGGGAGATCCATAGAACACTCACTCATGATGATGGTACCGGAGGCGTTCGGATCACGCTATCATATATCGGAGGATAAGAGAGCCTTCTTTGAATATCACGCAGCAATAATGGAACCCTGGGATGGCCCCGCCGCTATCACCTTTACAGATGGTATAAAAGTGGGTGCAATGCTAGACAGAAACGGGCTAAGACCCGCAAGGTATATCATCACCAAAAGTGGTACAGCTCTCTTGGCATCAGAGGTAGGGGTATTGCCCTTTAAACCGGAAGAGGTATTAGAAAAGGGGAGACTTGCTCCGGGGAAAATGTTAATTGTAGATACAGAGAAGAGAAGGGTAATAAAGGATAACGAGATAAAATCTAGCATCTCGAGGCAAAAGCCCTACAGACACTGGCTCGAGAAAAACAGGATACTTCTCAAAGGTCTCTTCGGTCCCCCCAGGTCTGTGGGAACAAACGAAAAACTACTCCCAATTATCCAGAAATCCTTTGGTTATACAGTAGAAGACCTGCGCAAGATAATACTTCCAATGGTAGAAAATGCCCAGGAACCCATAGGCTCCATGGGAAACGATACATCCCTCGCTGTTCTCTCAGACAAACCCCAACTTCTATTTAACTATTTCAAACAGCTCTTTGCTCAGGTAACAAACCCCCCTATAGACCCGTACAGGGAGAATCTCGTAATGTCCCTGATGAGTTTTGTGGGGAAAGAGCAAAACCTACTGGAAGAAACACCGGAACACTGTCACCAGCTAAAACTATCACACCCGATACTCACAAATGACGACATTCACCTTCTAAAAAACTCCTCAATAAGGGATTTTAGGGTATCAACCGTCTCCATACTGTTTCCCACAACGGGACATATAGGATCCCTCCAGCGGGCAATAAACAGCGTCTGCAGAGAGGTAGAGACAAGAATAGATAGCGGAGATTCCCTTATAATCCTAAGTGATAGGGGAGTCACGGAGGAGAAAACAGCGATTCCCTCTCTCCTTGCCATATCTGCCATTCATCATTACCTAGTAAACAGGGGAAAACGCCACCTGGCAGGGCTTGTCCTTGAAACCGGCGAGGCCAGAGAGGTACACCATTTTGCAACTCTGATAGGCTACGGGGCAAGTGCCATCAATCCATATCTCGCCTTCGAGACAATTATAGACCTAAAAAGAAGGGGATACATAGATAGCAACCTATCCGACGAGGATGCAATAGAGAACTACATAACTGCAATAAAAAAGGGGCTACTCAAGATAATGTCAAAAATGGGGGTTTCCACAATAAGAAGTTATAGGGGGGCACAAATCTTTGAGGCCATAGGCCTCAGCAAAGAGTTCGTAGACAAGTACTTTACGGGTACCTCAACATCCATAGGCGGAATAGGAATAGAATGGGTGGAGAGAGAAAAACTAACCATGCACCGAGAAGCCTTTAGGGAGTACTCTGAGTTAAAAAAACATCTCGAAGGATCTTCTTTCAAAGGCTCCAAAGAGGATAACCAGATGTACTCTTTTACATCAACCATCCAGCTTGATTCCGGGGGACGTTACAGTTACAGACGCAACTCGGAAAAGCATCTCTTCTCACCCGAGGCAATTGTTGCCCTCCAGAGGGCGGTCAGAAACAACGACTACTCAAGCTTCAAGGAGTACTCGACGATAATAAATGACCCTAAAAAGAGCCTGTGTACAATCAGAAGTCTTCTGAAAATAAAAGAGACCACTCCCATACCTATCGATAGGGTAGAGCCAATAGAATCCATAATGAAGCGTTTTGTTACCTCTGCGATGTCATTCGGTTCCATAAGTAAGGAGGCCCACGAGGCTATTGCTCTTGCAATGAACAGCCTCGGATTAAGAAGCAACTGCGGAGAGGGTGGAGAAGACGAGTACAGGTTCTACAGTAAGGTAGGAGGGATAAGCCTTAACAGCAAGATTAAACAGGTCGCATCTGCCAGATTCGGGGTTACGAGTAACTACCTGGTAAATGCCGAAGAACTACAGATAAAGATAGCCCAGGGGGCAAAACCGGGAGAGGGAGGCCAACTCCCCGGTCACAAGGTAACGAGGGAAATTGCAAAGGTAAGACGTTCTACTCCGGGGGTTATGCTTATCTCGCCCCCTCCTCACCACGATATCTACTCTATAGAAGACCTCGCCCAGCTCATCTTTGATCTAAAACACGGGAACCCAAATGCGAGGGTCTCGGTAAAACTCGTATCGGAACTCGGAGTGGGAACCGTTGCCGCCGGCGTTGCCAAGGGAAGGGCAGATACCGTTTTAATAAGTGGGGGAGACGGTGGAACCGGGGCATCTCCTCTCTCCTCGATAATGCACACAGGAACTCCCTGGGAGATAGGGCTTTCCGAAACGAACCAGGTGCTGGTAAAGAGCAATCTAAGAGACAAAATTCGTGTTCAGGTAGACGGACAACTAAAAACCGGAAGAGACATCATAATAGCAGCCCTCCTTGGGGCTGAGGAGTTTGGATTTGCCACAACCCTCCTCGTAAGTCTTGGGTGCGTAATGATGCGAAAATGCCATATGAACACATGCCCGGTGGGTGTTGCCACCCAAGACCCCCAACTTAGAAAATTCTTTAGGGGTAAACCGGAACATGTAATAAATTTCCTTCGTTTCCTCGCTATGGAGGTAAGAGAGTACCTTGCAAACATGGGCTTTACAACTCTGGATGAGATTATTGGCAGGGTAGAACTACTGGAGCTAGACAGAACAAAGTTAAACGAAAAGACAAGGGATATTGATCTCTCGAAGGTACTCTACAAACCCGGAATCCAACATTCTAAAACCTCCAAGTCAAAACAACAGCATAACAAAAACATCCCGCACCAATGGCTTGTCTCCGACGAATTAGAGAACAAAATCCTTCAACAATCCAGAGACGCTCTGGAAAATAAGAGAAGGGTCTCCTTTACACTCCAGATAAAGAACTCCAACAGGGCAGTGGGAGCAACCCTAAGTGCAGAAATATCCAGACGATACAAAGATAAGGGACTTCCAGAGGATACCATACATATAAAATTTAACGGCTCTGCCGGTCAGAGTTTCGGGGCATTTCTCGCAAGAGGTGTTACTCTGGAATTAGAGGGTGATGCAAACGACTACCTGGGGAAAGGACTTTCCGGGGGAAGGATAATCATCTATCCACCTGCAGGTTCATCCTTTATACCCGAAAGAAATATCATAGCAGGAAATGTAAGCCTTTTCGGGGCTACCGGTGGAGAGGTATTTATCAACGGTATGGCGGGGGAACGATTTGCGGTAAGGAATTCCGGCGCTCTCGCCGTAGTGGAGGGTGTGGGTGACCACGGCTGCGAATATATGACAGGGGGAAGGGTAATTGTTCTGGGAGAAACGGGCGTCAACTTTGCAGCAGGTATGAGCGGGGGCATCGCATATGTCTTAGACAGAAATCAATTATTCGACACAAAGTGTAACCTGGAAATGGTTGATGTGGAACACATTACCGACCTTGAGGACGAGCAATTCCTTAAAGAGTATATTAAAAAACATGCCGAACTTACCAAGAGCAGGAATGCCATTCAGATACTCAACATGTGGGAAGAGATATTTCCTCTCTTCGTAAAGGTTATGCCAATTGATTACAGAGAGGCTTTAAAACGCATAAAGGAAACGGAACTGGAAGAATCGGATAATGCAAATGTAACAGAGGAGGTATACGCATAATGGGTAGTCCAAAAGGGTTTATCCAAAGAGAGAGAGCAGAAACCATATATCGACCGATAGAGGAACGGATAAAAGATTACAAGGAGGTAGAACTAACACTCCCAGAAGAGATTATAACAGGCGAGGCTTCCCGATGCATGGAGTGTGGAACACCCTTCTGTCACTCGTTGGGCTGCCCATTGGGAAACCTTATTCCAGAGTGGAATGATCTGGTCTATAAAAACAAATGGTACGAGGCATACCTCAGGTTAGAACTCACCAATAATTTTCCCGAGATTACGGGAAGGTTATGCCCCGCACTCTGCGAAACGGCATGTACCCTATCTATAAATAGAAGTCCGGTTTTCACCAGACAGATAGAACGTGCAATAGCAGAAAAAGCCTTTAAAGAGGGGTGGATTACCCCACATCCCCCTATCCACGAGAGCGGCAAACGCATTGCAATAGTAGGTTCCGGCCCATCCGGCCTTGCCGCAGCTCAACAGCTAAGACGAATGGGACACAGGGTTGTTGTATTCGAAAAATACCCCAAACCGGGTGGGATATTAAGGTACGGAATACCGGATTTCAAACTTGAAAAACACATCCTAGAGAGACGAATCAAACAATTAATAGATGAGGGAGTGGAGTTTGAAACAGATGTCGAGGCAGGATACGACGTTTCTGCAAGGTACCTACGCAAGAAATTTGACGCTCTTTTAATAGCCACCGGTTCAAGGGAACCGAGGGATCTCGATATACCTGGTAGAAACTTAAGAGGGATACACTTTGCTCTTGAGTTTTTAGCTGCTAACAATCTAAAAGTATCCGGCGAAGTACCCCAAGAAGAAGCGCCATACATATTCTCCCTTCCATCCGCAGAGAACAAAAAAGTATTGGTTATCGGTGGGGGAGATACAGGCTCTGACTGTGTTGGAACTTCCCTCCGTCAGGGCGCACTCCACATAACACAGGTAGAAATACTACCCAAACCTCAAGAGTGGAACAATCCTTACAATCCGCAGTGGCCAAACTGGCCTAAAATACTAAGAACCTCAAGCTCCCACAGAGAGGCAGAGGCTGTAGGCAAGCTTACCCGGCTGTGGGGGGTCATGGTGAAATCCTTCGAATCCCTTAAGACCGAAAGGGCAACCTCCGATAGGGTAGGAAGAGCCAATTTCGTAAGGGTAGAATGGAAGATAGACCAAAATGGAAGATTTTACCCCAAAGAGATAGAGGGAAGCACCTTTAGCATAGAGGCAGATATTGTTCTTTTAGCTATGGGATTTCTCCACGTAAGGCATACAACACTACTTAAAGACTTAAAACTCAACTACGATGCAAGGGGCAATATTGAAACGAACGCTTACTATATGACCTCTACCCCAGGAGTGTTCGCAACGGGAGATGCTAAAACAGGAGCATCTCTCGTGGTACGAGCCATAAATCACGGAAGAAGAGCGGCGGAGGCTATAAACAGATTTCTCTATTCACAATAGTATAGAGAGTATAGAGAGATTACCCAGAAATAGAAATAACAATGCCTACCGCCTGGAGGAAAACAGGGACAGGATTGTTATTTACCCATGGGTCTGTTATCCTCTCAATCTGGCAGTAGAGAGAAATATTTCCATATTTACCACGTATCCGAGAACCTACCTGGAGATGCCAATCGTAGGCAGGATCGATCACTCTCGAAATTTCTGTGCCACTTTTATTGCGCCTTATAATTGAAAACTCTCCCCCAACAAACAGAGAACCAAAATCCCTACACCCTATTGGAATGCACTTTAACACAAGGGAAAGACGAGACTTATCCGGCTCCGGCTTTATCTGTTGGAAGATATAGGGAAGATTAATCTCTCCAAGAATGCTCCCACTTACCTCAGAAAAAATTTCTCTAACCGGCCATTGGTAAGAGAATTTTTTGGAGGCTATTCTGAAGAACAGGGTATCATGAACCGCATTACGACCGGAAAACATATCTATGTCATGTTTACAATCATGTCTATATCCCCAGGAAAAGTAAAATGGGCTCGCTCGAACGGTCAGTATCAATCTTAAATCGGAAAGCAAGGCTCTCAAGTAGAATCCCAGAGAGGTAGAAACATCATAGTTTACTTGGTTTTGAATAATCTCTCTTGCTATAGCCTGAACAGAAATATTTTCATTACTAAACAGGGTAAACAGAACCCCAAGATCAGAATCTTGAGAAAAATTATCGTTACCTCCGTTGTCCACATAATGATGAAAATCAAACCAGCTTAACACACCAGAGAGAAACTCTCCATCCGAAGTAAAAACAGGATCAAGTATCACAGGGGGAAAGCGAAGAATCTCAGCCCCCAACGATCCGTGTAGAGAAATTACAAGAGGCAATAGGAGAAAAAAACATCTCATAAAACTCACCTTTTTAAGGCGTAAGCCTTGACAGTATTCTATATTTTCTGTACTAATACTGCAATTTAATGTGAGCCTAAAATTATCAAAATGAGAATGCGATAAATGGTAAATGGACAAAAGAAGAGTGACTAAGAGGAAAGTTAAAATCAAATATCCAGATGAAATTGAGGGTGGTAGCCCCAGCTTCCTCGTAAAGAGGAGGCTGGGGCTTTTTTTATATCGTCTCTTCCCATCTCCACCGATACCACTCTCAATCATAAGCTTGCAAATAGAATGGCAAGAGGGGCATCCCTTCCACAGAGGGATGCCCCTCTTTTTATATAAACCTTCATACACACGCATAAGGTTCAGTCACTACACCAACAAAAGCCCACCCCGGATAAGTCTGTGACAAACTGTTCAATCTAAAAACCAAAAGTAAGGAGGTTATCAAAAAATGAGTTTTGAAAGGGAACTAAAGAGACATGTCCAAAAACTCGGTGGTTGGTTCAACGCTCACGCCCATTTAGACAGAGCATTTGTAATGGAACCGCGCTATGTGGAGCACGCAGATATGGACCCATGGGAGATTGCTACCTATCCGCTCGAGGTCAAACAGCACACAACAGGTACTCTGCATGAGGGGATAGCCTACACCGAGAATTCACTTATCCAAAGGATGACTCGTGCATTGGAGGAAAGTATCAAAAATGGGACGAGGCGAATAGATAGTTTCATAGACGTAACTGCCGACTGTGTAGGAATAAGAGCACTAAAAGTCGCACTGGAACTGAAGGAGAGGTTCAAGAAAAAAATAACACTTCGTGTTGGAGCATACCCCATTTTCGGATTTAAAGACAGTGAACCTGAAAGATGGGAGATATTCAAAGAGGGAGCAAAAATTGCAGATTTTATAGGTACCCTCCCAGAACGCGACATGAGAAGAGGACATATAGGCTTTAAAGAGCATTTCAGGCGAGTTTTACTTCTGGCAAACAAAATGGACTACAAAGAGGTCCACTTTCAAGTAGATCAGACAAACGATCCCTCAGAGAGAGGCACAGAAACACTTATCGAAGCCGTGAGATGGTTGAGACCTGATTCATCCGGACATAGAGAGAAGCGTGAACCCACCGTATGGGCTGTGCACGCCCTCTCCATTGCCTCATACGAGGAGGAAGATTTCCGGAGAATAGTAGAAGGTCTAAAAGAAACAAACATAGGCATAATAGTATGCCCCAGTGCAACCCTCTCTAACAAACAAAATAGAGCGATAAAGGTTCCCATGCACAACAGCATAACCAGAGTTCTCGAGTTACTTTTGGAGAATATCCCTGTAAGGGTAGGAACGGATAACATAGAGGATTTTTTCCTCCCAACAGGTAGCACGGATCTGTACAGTGAGGTCAGAGACGCGGCTAACGCACTAAGATTCTACAATTTTACAACATGGGCGAAGATAGCAACCGGCACCCCTATAAACGAGGTGGACAGACTAAAGATACGCAACGCACTAAAAAACTAACATCCGCTCTCGCAACACTCACCAATACAATAACAACCAAAAATGAAAAGGAGAAAAAAATGAACCAGATAACAGAAGCACAAATATACCTAACCAGAAGATGCAACCTCAGATGTAGCTACTGCAAACTTACCAAAACCCATCTCGAGGAGCTGTCCCTAGAGGAATGGAAAAGGGGATACGACAATCTTAAACAAATAGGAATAAAAACAGTAAAGCTCCTGGGGGGCGAACCAACCCTGAAGAGATGGCTTCCAGAATTAATAAGTTACACCAACCGGCTCGGAATAAAAACCGCTCTGCTCTCAAACTCACTATTTCCCGAAAAGATGGCGATGAAACTCACCGAGGCCGGGCTATTTGGATACTTCGCAAGTGTGGACAGTCTGAAAGAGTTAACGGCAGACCCAGACTCATCTCGCAAGTCGATAACTGGATACTCTATGCTGAAAAAATTGAAGAGAATGGGAGTTCCCCTTCTCGCAGCGAATGTGGTTATCCACTCATTTAACATGAAAGAGATTCCAGAGATAGTAAAACATCTCTCTAACGAGGGTTTTTACATAAACCTCTGCACCATTCAACACACCACAAATCCAAACAAGGAATTCTCAAATAATATCCTAAATGAGAGCCTCTTGATACCGCCGGAGAGAGAAAGAGAAGTTAAAGCACTCGCCCTAGAGTTGATAGAACTCAAGAAACAGGGGTTCCGCATAATTAACCCCGAGATATACATGGAAGGGATGCCAACTTATGGCATACACTGTAACTGGCAGTGCAGAAATCCTATCCAACTAAGGGTCGATGCGGATGGCGGATTAATGCTATGCAACGAGTTTAGAAGTGAGCTTGCAGAAAACTACAATATTACATCTCTTACAGAGGAGACCTACAGTCAATTCCTAAGGGATTGGTACAGGGTGAGAGCAAAAACAAATTGTGAGGGTTGTTACTGGAGCTGTTTCATTCAGGCAGAGGAAAACATAAGAAAGGGAAAACTCGAGTTTGACTATCTCTACGAACATACAGAAACCCATCCTCGAACCGAATTCACAACCCGGGGGGCGGAGAGGCTCACTCTTGCAACACACCTATAGAAACCTGTAATTACCAACTAAAACCTCTCTGGAAGTTAGTCTTTAGGGATCGGTCTCCTACTGTAAGCTGCGATCGGGATACGCCTCCCCGTCCCGAAGGCCCTCGGGCTTATCTTTAAAACGGGAGGGGCCTGGCGTCTCTTGTACTCCGCCCTTCTTATCATTCGCACAACCGAATCCACCAACTCTCTTTCGAATCCCGCTTTTACAATCTCCTCCGTATCCATATTATCAATAATGTAGAGTTTTATTATCTCATCAAGCACGGAGTAGGGGGGAAGGGTATCCTGGTCTTTCTGATCCGGCCGTAACTCTGCCGAGGGAGGTTTTGCAAGAATATTTTCGGGAATAATCTCACCATTCCTGTTAATATAGCGAGCAAGCCCGTAGACCTCGGTCTTAAGCAAATCCCCTATAACGGCAAGTCCCCCCGCCATGTCCCCATAGAGGGTACAGTAACCAGTTGCAAGCTCGGATTTATTCCCCGTGGTAAGGAGCAACGAGCCAAACTTGTTAGAGTAAGCCATTAGAAGGGTCCCTCTGATACGCGCCTGAAGATTTTCCTCCGTGAGATCCGGGCTTCTTCCTTCAAACAGGGGTTCCAAACTCTTAAGGTAGGCATCAAACACAGGCTCTATGGGAAGAATCTCCAACGGTATACCCAGGTTCTCGCAGAGCTTCTTTGCGTCCTCCACACTCGCCCTGGAGGAGTAACGCGAGGGGAGCGCAAAAGCCCTTACCCTCTTCGTTCCGAGGGCCTTAACGGCAAGTACAGCAACAAGTGCCGAATCTATTCCTCCCGAAAGCCCAAAATGCACTCGCTCAAAACCGCACTTCTCCAGATAGTCCCTTATCCCGAGGACAAGTGCCTTCTCAAGTTCGCCATATCTATCCTCCCTAAGTTCAACAGGATCATTACCATCAATATCAACAACTGCAAGCTGTTCTCTAAAAGCCTCACCTACAAAGATAAGATTACCCTCTCTGGATGTAACCATAGACTGACCATCGAAGATGAGACTGTCGTTTCCTCCAACCATATTGACATATACAACCCCAACCCCGGATTCCTTTCCAATACCAGAGAGAAGTCTAAACCTAACCCTAGGTTTCCCGGAGTAAAATGGCGAGGCAGATGGAACAATTATAAGATCCGCACCCATATCAAGAAGGTCCTTTACAGGGTCTATCGGATATCTAACTCCAGCAGAGGGTTCCGTTTCCCACCAGATATCTTCACATATAGCTATACCAATTGTCCTACCCCTCCACTGGAAGACATCTCTCTTCCTGGCAGGTTCAAAGTAACGAGCCTCATCAAACACATCGTAGGTGGGAAGCAGAGTCTTTGCCTGAGAGAACAGAATTTTACCATTATGAATAAAAGATACGGTGTTTGTGAGTCTCTTCCCCGCATAGGACTTGTTTTTATCGACATGTCCCAAAATTATACCAATTTCCTTAGGAGCGTTATGTTGAATATGCCTTAAAGCCTTGAGGTTTTTATCGACAAAAGCCTCCTGATCCAGAAGGTCCATCGGGGGATACCCACATATACTCATCTCCGGGAAAACCACTATCTCAGGCTTTTCCCTATGAGAAACCGCCCTCTCTATATAATCAAGGATTCTCTCGCTATTCCCCTCAAAATCCCCTATTACCGGATTAATTTGCGCTATTGCAACCTTCATCATACACTCCCATTACTTTCATAGACTTAAAGACCCTACAGTACTATACTATTATTTATGGACAAAAAGACAATAGCAAAAAAGTTTGAGGCTATTCTAGAGAGGGTAAAAGACCCAGAGAGTGAACTTCCCATATCCAGACTGGGATTGGTTAAAAAGTTCAGATACAGTGAGCAACACAAACTAATCTACGTATTTACGGATTTTTTCAGCCATAGACCCGCCTGTTACACCTGCATTGGGATATCAATGGCAATAGAATCTAGCATCATCCGCGAGTTACGAGCAGCACTCGAGCAGGAATTTCCCGGCATGGAGATAAAAATTCTATAAAAAATTCTACGAAATTTTACGAAAACGGTATTATTCTTCCATATTTGTCGTCCTATTGACAACATATGTGATTGAATTTGATTTTTTTTCTTGCATATTATAGAATTATCCCAAAATAACTGTATAGGAGGTGTGCTATGACGACGCTTATCGTGCTCGTTGGCATTGCCGTCTACGTTATCCTATACCTAACCTATGGTAAAAAGTTAGAGAGGGACGTAGTTAAGGCATCCAACGACAACGCAACCCCCTCCCAGAGGCTATTCGATGGTGTTGATTTTGTACCAGCAAGGAAAGAGGTACTCTTCGGACACCACTTCGCCTCTATAGCCGGTGCGGCACCAATTATAGGTCCCGTACTCGCTATGGCGTGGGGTTGGGTTCCCGCACTTGCCTGGGTATGGTTCGGTAATATATTTATCGGGGCTGTACACGACTATCTTGCACTAATGGCATCTGTAAGATACGACGGCAAGTCAATCCAGTTTGTTGCCTCCGACCTCATCACCAAGAGGACGGGAACTTTATTTTACTGGATCGTTTTCTTCCTTCTTATCCTCGTTATTGCTGCATTCGGAGCCGTCTTAGGGGGCATTTTTTCAAGGAGTCCCGCTGTCCCATCCGCCTACTTACTCAAAATTGCGGCAGCTCTCATACTGGGAGTTTTAATCTACAGGGTCAAGATGAACTTCACAGCAGCTACGTTAATCGGTATTGTAATGCTAGCCCTTGCAATCTGGGGTGGAACCGTTATTCCCGTAAAGGCGAGCTACAATACATGGATGATTATAATGTTCTTCTACATTATAATTGTATCCGCAATACCGGTTAATGTTCTCTTACAACCAAGGGATTATTTAAACTCGTGGTTGCTCTACTTTGGGCTCTTTATAGGAGCGATTGCAGCATTATTTAGCCTCCATTCCTTCAGCGCTCCGGCCTTCACCACATTCTCACCAATAATAACCGGTGGTAAGGCTACTCCCTTCTGGCCTGCGATTCCCTTGATTATAGCATGCGGTTCTCTCTCCGGTTTTCACTCATTGGTAGGTTCCGGAACAACCTCAAAACAGCTAGAGAAGGAGAAGGACGCCCTGATGATTGGATATGGGGCCATGCTAACCGAGGGGTTTCTCTCAACTATCGTCGTAATCTCAGTTGCCGGTTTTGGTTACAAACTCCTCAAAGACGCCGGCCAGGACATCTCTACGGCTAACTGGGCAACCCATTACACCAAGGCAATGATGGCAAAGTATCCAAAGGCTGCCATGTTTACAGCCTCTTACACCCAGATGGTTGCAAGCACATGGCTAAACTTTATTCCAACCAAGATAGTCCAAACGATTGCCGGTATGTGGGTAGCTTCATTCGCAATGACAACACTGGATACAACAAACAGACTTGGTAGGTACTGTGTAACAGAACTGTTAACACCCCTCAAAGACAAGAGCGAAGGGTTGTATAAATTCCTAACAAATCGTTGGATTGCCTCATTAATACCCGCAGCAATCGGTATATGGCTTGCATGGAGTAAGAGTTTCACAATCCTATGGCCTTCCTTTGGTTCCGCAAACCAGCTAATTGCATCCATAGCACTTCTAACCGGAGCAGCGTGGGTATCCAAGAGACTAAAATCCAAGGCTGCATCCATGGCTGTTATCCCCGCTTACTTTCTCTGGATAACCGTCACGGCGGCAATAATATGGTTTATGGCAACAGTACTACCGGGAACAATATCGGCTAAACCCGCTACCGGTATAACCGTCATGGTTATTGAAGCGATTATGTTGATAATGAATATTATCTTTATAATCGACTTCATAAGAAACTACAAAAAACCCTTACCTGCCGAAGAGGCAGCATAGTAGTGGTTTATAATTTCTAAAAAGGCAGGCGTATAATAAAATAAAGCCTGTTAGACCGTTAAATAGAGCGTGCGGCAATACTTAAGGAGGTAGCCGCACGCCTTTTTATTAGTCTGGTTTTACCATCCTCGAGGGATAGGCTATGAAAAAAATATTGAATACACTAAAGGAAATCCTTAGGGTTATAGGTATAGCCCATAGAGGGAAAATCACAGAGATAACCGCGTATGAAGAGCGTGAACTTGAAAACATATTTATCCTACTCTTATTAGGATCGTTTAGCGGAATACCCTCTCCCCCTGCATTCATAGCAGTAGAACTTTTCCCTTACCTTCAACATGAACTTCACATCCTGGAACAACGTGCTCAGGCAGCAGACGATGCACTTTCCGAGCTTGCAGGACTCTTTGATATAGACTAAGTTTATATATATCAATTGCATCAACATGAGGTAACAGAAATGAAAACTATATTTTTCACAGGGAAGGGCGGGGTTGGAAAATCTACCCTCTCCGCCGCCACAGCCTGGCAACTAGCCGAGAGAGGGGAAAATACCCTTGCGGTATCTTTTGATCCCGCCCATAATTTAGGCGATATCTTCGGGGTAAAACTCTCCGATTCAAAGAAAAAATTCAAGGACAAGCTATACCTTATGGAGATCGATCTTGAAAAACGCTCCGAAAAGTATATCAAGGATAATATAGGCCTTCTCGAAAGCATTTATAGCTATCTTAAGCCCTTCAATATGGATAGATACTTTCAGACCCTAAAATATTCCCCGGGAATAGAAGAGTACGCATCTCTCACTGCGATGGAACAACTAATAAGAGAAGAAACGAGATTTGATTTCATTGTATTTGATACTCCACCTACCGGATTAACAATCAGGATACTTGCCCTGCCATCGGTGACCCTTGCATGGATAGAGCGACTAAAACGTATAAGAAGAGAGATATTGGAAAAACGCTACACTATTCACAAAATTCGGGGTAAATACTCGGAAGAGGGAACCAAACTCGCCTACAATGAGGATGATGACATGGTGATGAAAAAACTTAAAGAGGTTGAGGAAAGATTTTTTCGGTTGAAGAGTTTTCTGCAGAGTGATGACAATTCAATAGTGGTAGTTTTTAATCCAGATTTCCTCTCACTAAGAGAATCCCAACGCCTAATAGGGGGGTTAAACGAACTAGGTATGCCTTTCAGAATAGCAATTGACAATAAAATCTGCAGGGAGAATCTACAGAGGGCGGAGAGCATAGAGAGAGAACTTTTAAGCGACTCAAAAGCAACACTCCTTCGCGTAAAAGAAAATTCTTCCTATGTTAGCGAAAAAACGTATATAATAGAGGAGAATCTAAGTGACTTATTCGTACAATAAACAATAGGAGAACACATTGCTTGACAGTTTATTTAGGAATCAACAGATAACGGAGCAACCCGTCTTCTATCTCTTTATAGCCTTTACCATACTAATATCTCTTGGCTATAGCTGGGGAAAACGAAGAAACAAGCGAATCTATCTATCGGCCTTCAATGACCTCGTCTCCCTTATAAAACCCAAAGACCAGCTCTTTACAAACATCGGAGGTCTAACAGGATACCATGCCAACTTGGTGCCTAAAAGAAACGATGTGTTTAGAAGGGTGGATGCAACTATAACACTCCTACCAAGACAGTCATGGTTATACATGCCATTTTCTCTGCTCATACAGAGATTCGATCGCCTTTTTATAACATTCTATCTTCTCCCCAAAAAAAAGGCAAAATGGCACCTTAAAGAGGTTCATCTGATAGAAAAAGCATACTCCAAATTCAGGGGGCCCAAGATAAAGAACGAAGATAAATTAACGAAAGAGGAGTTTAAATGGGATAACAAAAATTTTTTCCTTTTATATAATGATACGAAACTTAAGGAGAGTATTGTAAAACTTGCCCAAAGAATGAACACCCCAGGTAGTGTCAAACACATTGCAGTGGTTCCCCAGGAAGAACGAATTTTTATCTTCATGATACCAAAATACAGGAAGGTATATGAAAATTTAAAACCGATTATTAATTGGATAAACTCCAGAAAATTCATCATAGAAGAAACGACAAACAACACAGGAGAAAATGGGGCGTAAGCGGTAAGAATATGGGAAAGAACGTTTTAATTACAGAGATAACCAATCCTATCGGTCAGGAGCTTGGAAAACTGTTTTCAATCAACGGTTATAACGTAATTGGTACAAACAGTTCTAAAACTAATTCCGTTGAATCTTCCCAACCAAGCGGAGAAATAAAAGGTGGAAAAATTATCTCACTCAAATGGACGAAAAGCTCACCGGTATCGGCAAGGAATGTAGTTCTTCAGGCACGAAATAAATTTGAGACAATCGATATTGCAATAATCATCCAAATTTTCCCAGGTCAAAACAAACTCTTTAACGAAATCGAATTCCACAAAATAGAATCTCTAATCGACGAAAATGCGATAGGACCTCTCTTTCTTGCCAGAGAGATTCTCAAACATTACTATCAAAACCGACCTAAAGAGACAAAAATACTCTCCTTTATCCAGTATTCCGAATCTCCTCTAAACTACAGCACTCCTCTGGAAGCCTTTTTAAGAAAGGGAATAGAAGGTTTTATAAAATCTCAGGCGCAAATTAATGAAAACCCGGAGATTATTATGAATCTCTTCTTTTCCAGAATAAACCGAATCGAATCACCCAGGGAATATGCAGAATATATATTTCTCTCGCTCACCGAAAGGGCAAAAAAAACTAACGGCAAAATACTCAACTACTCAGGGAAGAGGCGTCTCTTCTAGTTCTTCTAAATGCAGCCTAACTAAAGAGCATAGAATCCGCAAACATCATTTGAAACTCCGGTTTCCCCGAGAGTTCAACAAAGTGTGTTTCTCCAGGAATCTCTCTAGCCCTATCACGCTCAGTCTTAGAAACCAATACCATTGAAGCTCCTCTAAGAGCTGCGTTCCCTACAACATCCACCCTATCCCTATCTATCCCTGGGATCAACCCAATCCTTATGGCAGCTCCAACATCCATCCCAGCCCCAAAGTTCCCCGCGAGCCTTATCAATTCTATTTCATCGACAGAGATCCCCGCTTCCTTTAAAAGACTCTCCATACCGGTGCGAATAGCCCCCTTGGCCAATTGCAATTCGCGAATATCCTTCTGGGTAACAAAAACCTTTCTATCATCCGTAAGAGCAAATGCCAATTGACCCTCATGCTCAAATATCCTTTCTCTGAGGAACTCATTTTCAATCTCATCCCGCGAGAGGAGACGTCCTGTGGAATCCATCACACCAGAATCCAAAAGCTCCGCCACAGCCGAGACCAACCCTGTCCCACAGATACCCTCCGGAGATACATTCCCTATAGTTTTAACATCCATCCCCAAACCATCACCCACAATTCTCACAGAAACTATAGCGCCTTTTATTGCCCGCATCCCACACGCAATCTGAGCCCCCTCAAAGGCAGGACCAGCTGCCGTTGAGGTTGCAAGTAGCCTCCCCTTGTTTGAGAGAACAATTTCCCCGTTAGTTCCTATATCCACCGACAGAGAAACGATGTTCTCTCTATCCAATCCAAGGGCAAGAATCATACCCACCGTATCAGCTCCAACGTAGGCAGAAATAATCGGAAGGGTTTCCACAGTACCCCACTTTTGAAACGAAAAACCCAACTCAGAGGGGTATAAGAGCACAGGCTCTGAAACTACCGGTATATACGGGGACACTGTCAACTGATAGGGATCCAGATCGAGAAGGATATGAAGCATTATAGGATTACCAACCACTACTGTCCTAAACACACTGTAAGGAGAAACACCCATCTCTCGTAAAATTTCATTGGCCCCTTCCACAATGGTGTCTATCACTGCTTTCCTTAAACCAGCTCTATCCTCTCTAAACCTACCCGCCCTAGATATAACATCTGCCCCATAAGCGGCCTGTCTATTGAGATAGGCCTTTCTCTTCACTATTCCACCGGTTTCAAGATGGTGGAGTGCAATGTCTACCGTTGTCGTACCAAGATCTATTGCAAACCCATAGATAGGTTCATTCTCTCCCTGAATAATTCCCAGAAATCTGCCAGCTCCAAAAACACCATAGGCATTCCAATTGTATTCACGAAGTTTGGAGGAACACATCTCCACCTGCTTTAAATCCGCTTCTCCATCCCCCAAGCATCCCACACTCAAACCAAGCCCTGCAAAGGCACTGCTCAATCTCTTCCAATCGGAACGTTGATCATCTATGGACGGTTCGGTTAATTCCAACTTAACCCTTGAGATCAATGCCTCACCTGGCACATGAGACACTCTTTCAATCTCTCCCTCTTCAATCTCCCATATAATCCCTGTCGTCTTAGACTCAAGAACTGTAATAGTACACTCCTCCTCTACCCTGGTCTGACAGGCCAACCTTACTCCCCTCTCAATTTCCTCTTTTGAAAGTTTCCTTTTACCACCCTTGCCTGAATCTGTTGGAGGATCAACAATAACCTTGCACTGTCCGCACAGCCCCCTACCCCCACAGGGGAAATCTATCAAGATTCCCTCCCCAATGAGGAAATCTCTTAGGAGCACTCCCTTCTCAACGTGAAAGGTAAGATTCCACGGTAAAACTGTTACTTTAACCTTCTCACCATACTTAAACCCCATACTCTTTCCTCCACACACATTGCAACAAACCACTTATCCTATAATATTAAGCCTTATACATTAGCTTTTGTGTTTTGTTTAGTCAGTTTCGAAATAGTAGAAAATGCCCAAATCATAGCCACTACAGCCGTCAACACATTACCTGTTAAAAATCCGTACCAAACTCCGTTAACACCTATGAAGTATGAAAACAACGCTGCAAGGGGAACCGTAAGAAGCACCATCTGCATAAGGTTAAGAACAAGTGCTCTAAAACCTTTTCCCAGTCCTTGAAAGAGATTAACAACCACCATTCTCACAGCCACAAAGGGGAATCCCAAGCTTAAGATTATAAGAAGTGTCCTACCTGCCTTGATTACCTCTACATCCCTAGAAAAAACTCTTATCAACGGTTCACTACCCAGAGAAAAAAGAAGGGTAAATCCACCCATTATTAACATGGTAGAAATAAGAGCCTTTAAAAGCACCTCTCTCACCCTTCCGTAATTTCTGGCCCCATAATTCTGGCCTGTCATCGTTAAAACACCCATAGATACACCGAGAAGGGGCAAAAAAGCAACCTGCTGATATGTAAAGCCCATGGTAAAAGCCGCTTTAACGGTATCTCCATACCTCTTCAAAATTACGAATAACAAACTAAGGCCGAGAGAACTGGCAAGTTGCGAAATTATAGACGGACCACCTACCGAGAAAATCCCTCTCACAAAGCTGAAATCGAACCTGAATATTTTGAAATTCATCTTTACTATATTCTTCTTTCCAAATAGAGAGAGGGCAAGAATCAGAGAACTAACCCCTCGCCCAATAACCGTTGCGATAGCCGCTCCCCTTATTCCCATGGATGGAATAGGTCCGAACCCAAAAATCAGAATGGGATCCATTACAATATTTGTAAAGGTACCTGCAAGCATTACACGCATAGGGGTGACAGTGTTTCCCTCTCCCCTTATAATCCCATTTCCTATCATAGAAAAAAATTGAAAAAATGATCCCATGAGGATAATATTGATATAATTAAGAATATAGGGTAGCATTCGGCGGGAAGCACCAAGGAGGAGAAATAGAGGCCTGGTTAACAAAGGTCCGAATACGGTAAAGAGAAGGGAGAAAGCAACAATTATAAGCATTGAGTGCTCGGCAGCAATGCCCGCATCTTTTTCCCTCTTCGCACCGATGAGCCTTGCAACAATGGACGAACTTCCCGCTCCTATACCGGAACCTATTGCAATGAGGATGCTCTGAACGGCGAAGGACATACCTATGGCACCCAACTGAAGATCGCCAAGGCGAGAGATGAAAAAGCGATCCACAAAATTAAAGGTTGTTTGAAAGGCAAAAGCTACCATGGTAGGTATTGAGAGCTTAAAGAGTGTTTTTAAAACATTTGAAGAGAGAATTTCTTTCGGCCCAACTTTAAATCTGGGAGGTTTCCTGTCGATCTTTTTTATTTTTTCCATGGTTTAACAATTTAACGCAGTTTCACGATAATGAAAATGTTAATTTAAAAATATTTCAGGAGGAAAACTTGAAAGGTGTTATTCTTGCAGCAGGGTATGGAACAAGATTCTTACCGGTAACAAAAACTGTCCCTAAAGAAATGCTTCCCCTGATTAATAAACCCTCCATTGATTTTATTATAGAGGAGTTTCTTGCCTCCGGTATCAATGAAATACTGGTAATAACATCGAGGAGGAAACAAACCTTAGAAGACTACATAGACAGAGAGATAGAACTGGAACACGTGTTTAACCAGGAGGGAGCCTACCACAAATTGGAAAAGGTGCACCCTCCGGAGGCACACTTTTACTTTGTTCGTCAAAAGGAAATGAAAGGGACAGGTGACGCATTGATGCTTGCCAAATCATTCGTAAACAACGAGCCATTTATTGTTGCCTATCCCGATGACCTTCACTTTGGGGAAAAACCCTTAAGCCTTCAACTTATAGAGACATACAAAAAAACCGGGTGTTGTGTCCTGGCTACCATATATGATCCCCCGGATATAAACAGGTACGGTGTTATATCCATGGAGAGAGATGGTCTACACGTACTAGACATCGTAGAAAAACCCCCAAGAGGAGAAGAACCCAGTAAAGAAGCCTCGATAGGAAGATTTTTGTACATACCGGAGGTATTCGAAAAACTGGAAGAGGGACTAAAAAAACACACAAGGGGTGAATACTATCATACCTACGCGGTAAAGGAACTGGCGAAAGAGGGAAAGGTTGTTTATAAACGAGTAGACGGTGAGAGATTGGATACGGGAGAACCCGGAGGATATCTCGAGGCTATCATCAAATATGCAAGGAAATTTCCTGAGTTTAGAAAGATCATAGAGAAAAGCCTTAGCGAATAGGCTTAAAGGAACACCAGGCATACACTAAAACACGCTTTTAAGATGAAAAACCCCCATCAAAGGGTTATATTCTAAAAAGGGACTATGAAAAGCATATTTAAAGTCGGCCTAGTAACTATACTTCTATCTCTCTTCGCGTGTAACAACGGTGATCTGTTTCCAGAATACGAGAATACAAACCTTCTATCCGCGGAAAGCAGAGAGTTGTCACCGACTCAATGGATAACCGATCAAACCTCAACGTACATGACCTACGAAGAGGTAAGTGGCACGGGCTATGAACCCCCGGATGGGCATAGTGATGCCACGGTCTACAGGTTAGAAATAAAGAACCTTGTACCCAACGGAGATTTCGAGACGAGCACTGCCGGAACAGTACCAAACGGCTGGAGTGTCGTAAATAACGGAGGTGGGGCAGACACTCTCGAGATTATAGATGCCGGAAACCTCGGAAGTGGGGTATCTCAGGGGTTAATTAATGATAAGACAATGCATTTTGCCGTTGATAATGCGGCAGATATGGTAATTTACGACTTAAGAGACCCCACCTATGGAGTCACAGACGGGTTAATAGGGGGGGCATCCTATTTAATAAGATACGATTACAGGACCTCAGGACAGCTATTCTTCGAATACAACGATACGGTTTCCTCTCTATATTTCTGGTCTTTCTACGGAGGCCCCAATGGGGACAGACCCTCGAGTCTCACTAACCTAATCGAGTTTCCCCCCTCACACCTATACGGGGAGTTTCCCGACATAGCAGTGGGCTCCGCTACCGATTACAATTATATCTTTGGCTCACTAAATTCAGCCCAGAGCGGACCTCAGGAGGGTTATATAGACAATGTAAGGCTGATTAGAACCGACATAACCTACAAGCTTAAACTGAACCTCTCTGTAAACGATACGGTTCAGCCTCTCATATCCGGCACATACAGATTCTCAATCTACATAAAGCGTGATCCCTCTGCCGGTACGGGGAATAGGTTTCAAACGAATAGAGTAACAATAGGAATCAAGGGCGGAGGGGTCGGGGGAGAGGAAAACACATTTGACGAAAGTCTATACAGCAATTTTAAAACCTATTACGACGGTGAAGACGGAGCGGACTGGTCTAAATGGACAGAAATCAAGGTAGACTGCTTTGTGCAAATTCCCGAAAACATATCCAATTCCACCAAGATACTCGAACTCACAGTATGCCCAACCGATGATCAATACGGTGCTTTAAACATGGATGCAGGCAGTATTCTTATATCCTCGCCAAGTCTTATCATGGCCCCCAATGGATTTTAAGTTCTTACTCTAAATTTAACCAGTAATTTTCATTTCACCACAAGAACTTTTCTTATCTCATCAATTCCAGGACCCACTACCCTTATAAAGTACACCCCTCGTGCCACTATCCTGCCACCCCTGTTTCTACCATCCCATACGTAGGAGTAACTCCCCTTCGCTTGCCTTCCCCTGTGGAGCACCTGTACTATATCCCCCTCCAGATCAAACACCTGCACGGTAACCAAACCAGGTGTTGTTATTGAATAGTTAATAACGGTCCTATCTCCCTTTGTCGGATTAATTACATTGTTGAGGATTGTAACACCCGCGCGCTGCTTTACAATATCCCTAATAGGTATTACCCAGGGTTCTATAAGCCACGGTATATAAGAATCTGTATTTGTACTATCCTCAAATCGTGCACAGAAAAGATTACCAAGCTCTACTACAAACTCAACATCGACCCCGCTCTTAACCTCGGTATCATTCGCCGGTATGAGAAAATCTCTAACACCCCCCGATTTTCTAAAGGCAACTCTACCCCTGGCTTCTATATTCGCCTTTGTAATAAAACCAGGTATCATTGCAGGAAGCCAAATTTTCTCCCCGGGGGCGAGGTAACTACTATCCGGATTCACATCGTAGTACAACTTGGTAGCCATATCCTTTGCACTATCCGCCAATATGGAAACTTCCAATGTTATATCCCTATCCAGCAACCTTCCACTTCCGTCAAACTTCCTCAAAGCCCCACCAGAACCTCCATGCAACGCATCTGAATGTATCCCATCCGAAGCCCAAACCGGCTCCACCACTCCAAGACCTATATCCGTAACTCTATGAACACTCGTGGACAGCATGGCATTGCCGGATTTATCATACACAGAGTTAGCAACCGGTTTTATCATCCCGGATATAGCAACATCAGGGGTTAAGGGTTTTGAGAGATAAAAATACACTTGAGTTACCCCGTTGTCACTACCTTTATCGAGAAGCTTAATAGAACTTATGGAATTATCCCCGACAAAGGTAAAATCGGAAGCCTCTATCGAACTCCTGGGGGCAGTACTGCTACCATAAACCGGTTCCGAAAATCTTGCATAGACTGTTTTCTCATCAACAACAGCAAGAGAGACATCTATTTTGGGAGGCACCCTCTCAATACACCTGATCGGAGTGGAAACAGTGGGAAGAAGATTTCCTGCCAGGTCCGTTATATGACCCACGGAGGAATAGTAGGTTACATACAACTCCGATATCAAATTCCACGAATAACCGGAATCACTCAACGTAAGGGTAAAGTAGGGATCGTCCTTCGTATTAATAGAACCAAATAGAGAGTTGTTTACATCCGTAGCGTAACTTGTATTGTATGTATTTACAAGCGGGGTCACACCGACAACCTCTACTTTAAATGCTCCCACGTTCGTTAGGGTACAATCCCGTATTCCGTTGTCGTTACCCGGGGAGTTAGAAGGAAGATCGGGATGATCTGTATCCGGATCCCACGAGGCATCATTCGCAGAGTCATCCAATATATGAAACTCCAACCTATCAATTAAACCGTTAGAGTTGGTATCACGCGTAACTATCTCGTAATACGGAGTTGCTCCACTTATGAAAGTGGTAAAGGAGGGAGGATCTATATCCCAGCTATTGCAATCTCCCGCTGTTGTAGAGGCGGTTATTGCCACCGGTAATTTGGGATACGGATCACTCGTAGGCTCTATGGCATTGCTATTCGCATCCGTTATATTGGGATTCGAGAGAACGGTAATCGCCTGACCTATAGGGTTGGTCAATCCCCATACATACCCCGGCCATACGAGGTTGGGACTCGTTCCCGTACTGTAGCCCTGGAGATAGATGGTTAACTCGTAATCGCTATTTGTTATCGTAGGTATAGAAGAATCACGATACAGAGAACAGGCTGTAGAAGTACCATCGGTAGAGTCTCTGTTTACAGTACCGGAATAGGTAAAGAAGCCTGTAACCGTTACAGTACTGGAGCCAGATATGTCTCCGCCATGCTCCCCGGCACCGAAAGAGGTTTCACTTCTCACATTATAGGCTGGACTAGCCGCTCCTATCTGAAAATCCGCCTCTGTACCTATATTAACCGGCTCCGAATACACAAGGTGGAAATAGTTCCTCCCGTCGTAGTTATAGTAATTCCCAGGATTTCCAACCGGATCAGGCTCGTGGTGCGCCTGCCCAGCCTCCACTTTAATAAGCACGGGTCTACAATGATCAACAACACCTGTATAGTTAGTTGTAGCTACCCTATTCTTATGTTCATCAAGAAGAACAAAGTATAGAGCAGCCGAATCCTTTAAGAAATGAAGTTGAGGGATGTTCGTTTGATGATTACCGTTTCTATCCGTGCTGGACGCTCCGCCAGCAGAGATACCCTGAGCATCCGTGTTCCATGTTAGGGTATTGATTTTTATGTAAAATGTAGAAAGATCGCCCTGTCCGGTAGTAGCAGTGGTACATTGGGGATCGGTATAGGTACCTGTAAATGCAGTTGTAAGTCCCGCATCTATAAATATGTTACTTACAGCCTTCCATATCTCATTGTTGGTGTTCTCAATGGGTTCTGAAAACTGCACCTCTATAACATCGTCGTAAACGGTGTACGCCGCAGAAATAGTAGTCCGCGTAAAATCCCAGTTGGTATTTCCCCCGCTATCAGTGACATTCTCAGCAGCGGCAACCCACCCTCCGCTAGCCGTACAACTATCAACCACCGTATTATAGGCTTCGGCAAAGGAAACCGTGGCATCATTATTATTGGGAATATTGAGCGTCCACCCGCTGGTATTACCACTTCCTCCGTTATCCAGATGGCAACCGTTATCGTAAAAGTTCCCACCTACTGTAATCGTAGAACCACCCAAATCTCCCATATCCCCATCGTAGTTCGTTTCGCTAAAGGTTATCGCTGTCCCAGGTATTGCGCCTATAAGCGTAACATTTGGACTCGCCAGACCAAGAGTTCCCCTCGAAGGGTTGTCGTAGGCAAACACATTCGAAACTCCGGTATCCGGATCATCATCGCTGTAACCAACCCCGCCATCATCTCCCAACAAAACAAGATCCTTGTTAGTGGCTAAATTATTACCATTTAGATCAAGAGTTCCCGCATATAGAACAAGGTTATCACAGGTCACATCACTGTGAAAATTAACGGTTAAAGTAGGAGCATAAATATGAATATCGTTAAGCGTTATAGTCGCACTACCGGCATCCATACTCAAACCGGCAATTTCGTATGTCGTGCCCGAAAAGGTAATATTACTATTAGTGGTACTTACGGTTTTTCCCGCATCGTCATTTATAAGGATTCCGTCCGAACCGGAGGTATAGGTTTGAGTCCCTATGGAGATATAATCGGAGCCATTCAAAACTATCTGAGCATTGTCAGTAGCATCAGTTGCAGTAACAGAAACATTTCCTCCGGCACCTGCCGCACCGCTTCCTATACCGCTTAGCGTTACATCATTCGCACTTATAGAAACATTGGTAAGAGCGGTCGTACCACCTATAATACCACTAACAGTAACATCACCGTCACCTGCACTAACCGTTAAACTATGTGCCCCGTCTACAGTACTCCCAAAATCAACATTACTATTGGTGGTAGTAAAGGTTGCATCGGCATTAAGAGTTACAGCTCCACTGTAAGTCTGGGCCCCACTACTGGTAATCGTCCCAGTGTTTATCGTACTAGCCCCACTAACACTCAAACTACTCAAACCGGTAACCGTGTCATCCACCAAACTCCCATCACCAGCATCACCCAATACCACATCCCCAACCACACTAAGCGAATTACCTCCACCTACCACACCATCATTAAACACAACACTACTACCTGTAAGCGTCACATTAGCATTAAGAGTCACCCCATCATTGTAGGTCTGTACCCCACTCGTATTCACATTAGCCCCTATACCAGTACCTCCCCCAGCATCCGTCACCACACTCACCAACGCACTACTACCACCTACAACCCCTCCTATCGTAGTCGTACCACTATCATTTACAGTCAAACTATGAGCTCCATCAATAGTACTATTAAAACTTACATTCACTCCACCTATTACCACATCGGCATTAAGAGTTACAGCTCCACTGTAAGTCTGTGCCCCACTACTGGTAATCGTCCCAGTGTTTATCGTACTAGCCCCACTAACACTCAAACTACTCAAACCAGTAACCGTGTCATCCACCAAACTCCCATCACCAGCATCACCCAATACCACATCCCCAACCACACTAAGCGAATTACCTCCACCTACCACACCATCATTAAACACAACACTACTACCTGTAAGCGTCACATTAGCATTAAG
>CAZQTC010000004.1:0-55994 GCA_964596425.1 uncultured Spirochaetales bacterium
TTTAGCATACTCCTTCTCGTCCACCGGTACCTTTCCCCCGTCATTTCCGTTGCCATCATAGACAACCCTATACTTCGGCACAATAATCTCGCTCTCTTCCCTTACTTTTTCCTTTATCTCTTCCAAAAAACCCTCAGTACATGCAAAAAACCCCCCAATTCCCACTATCACAAGCACCGTCGACACAAACAATTTTAATCTTCGTCCCATACCACTACCTCCTTTACAGCGCTTATCTTCGCCGCACGTGAGGCTTCGTCTCCTTTCAGCGCAAGATACGAAAATCGTTCTGCAAGAAGAGGATCAATCTTTTTAAGTTTTTCATACTCAACCTTTACAATCCCATAGTTTTCAAGCTCGTGATTAACCCTAGCCATACACAAAAGAACTTTGGGATTACTAGGCTCTTTTGCCTTCGCCCTCCTGTAATATGCCAAAGCTCCTTCCATATCTCCCTTCAAATACCTAATATTGCCCATGTTAATTAACGCAGGGAGATATTCGTTTTTCTCCAGTACTCTATTAAATTGAAGGATTGCTTTCTCCATCAAACCATACCTGGCATACAAAACCCCAAGCTTATTTACATACTTTGGGTTGTTGTTACTCTTTCTAATCAGTCTTTGAAGTTTAGAAACTCTCGGATATATTTCTCTATCAATAAACTTTATCATTTCCTGTTGAAAGGCATTCACTACCACCAACCTGGCAGGTAGTTTAACGCTTGCTTCCACCCCGGGAAGCCCCACCGGAGCGTATTCCTTCCAACACTCATGCGTTGGGTAAAAATTTGTCTGTTTTCTTGCTTTATTTTCCCTCCATTCTTTAGCACCCTCTCCCCATGCCTTTAAAAAATCATCGTCAATCATAGTAACCTCTACGGGGATCCACACCTTTCCATTCGCGAATATTAATTCATCAGGCTTAAGGAAATTTCTCCTTGCTTCTTCAGGATTAACATTTAGACAAAAGGCCATATAAACGTGTCCCGGAATTGTAATGAATGCTGTCTCTATACCTACGGATTCTAAAAGAGCACAGTACAGAATAGACAAATCATCACAATCTCCTGCGGAATATTTTAAAGTTTGCCTGGGAAACTGTAAAAAATCCACGGCAACTCTATTCTTAGAATACTCTGAATAAGGAGTTTTAGGATCAACTACATAACCAATACCATAAAGCCGTAAAGCTTCATGCAAGCCCATAGCTACACTCAAATTAGCATCCACAGCTTTACTCCTAATTTTTCGAATCCATCCCACTATCTTTTTTGAGAATTCCAATACAGAGGGGTCCTTAGCAGTTACAAAGGCAGCAGCTTTTCTATTATCATCCCAAGTGGTTGCATTCCTATCATAAATATCAAGCACCACTGTTTTCTCCGAGTTATATCTACTCCCCCCAACCATATAGGACAACATCACCTTGGCAGATACCTTTGTACCCTCTGTTATTTTGAGGACGGAATCTGAAAAGAGGGCATATAATTTCATCTCGGCTTTCTCACCAGTCTTAAGGTTTGCAATTTTCCCACACTCTTTGGGATTATCCATATATTTATCTACGAAAAAACTTACCACAACATCCCTAGCCACCGTTTTTCCGGTGTTACGAACCACCACTTTTCCCAAAGGAGATGAATTATAATGCTTGAAGAGGACAGGGAACACCGGCTTAAGATTTACAGAAACAATCTCCACTCCTCTACCCTGTGATAACTCTGATTCCCCCTTTAACAGCCGAGGTTTCGGAGAGAGTCCTTCTTTCTCTTGTTTAACCGGCTTTTCCGAGAGAGAGTGAAAAGGCATATGATAAGAAATATCCAACGCGCCCCCTATTCCGGTGTAAAGCGCATGATTATACAAATAGTATGAATCAAAACCTAAGCTAAAAAATTTAGAAAAATAGTAGGAAATACTTAAACCACCAGAGAGAAAAAAATTGCCACCCCCCCTTCCGGTTCCATCGGTAATAAAACCATAGTAATAACCTCCCATTCCATAAGGAGATACTTTCAAACGCTCAAATATTAAAATATTAAACGCTACTCCTCCACCCACGGAAAATACAGAAATTGCATCTCTAGTTACCAGCGGGATATACCTACAATCAGCAGCCAACTTAATAGCCAATAAATCTCCGAAAGGAGGCGCTAACTCAAAGGAGAATCCCCCTCCGCCTCCGTAGTCAAAATAATTTGAGCTCTCCCCTAAAGGTATAAAACCAGTAGGTAATATGGTAAAAGAAAACTCTCCACAATTTTCGCTGTATAAATCAGTGCCTATTAATAATAGAAGTACTAGAAAAATATAAAACTTTTTCATCTTCTCCTCCTTACTGCACACCTAATATAATTCTTAGACTCATACAGAGGAAAAACATCGTCCAAAAGTACAATATGAGGGATTTTTTTATCTTTTTGCAGAGAAAAATGTAGAGAAAATACCTTTTGCTAAAACCTTTTTCTAAACAAATCTCTAAAATACAACTTTTTCCTATACTCCCTATACAAATAAAGGGCCAACATAAGAATACCAGCATAGATTGCAGAAACAACTGCGGAGGGTAAAATCACGTAGAAAGTAGCGGTTTCAATAGATATGGAGAGATGGTCGGTTATCCACTCTGTAACTGAATTGGGACATTGCTTACCGTACACAGTTATAAGAAACCCCATCCCAAGAGATACAACCACAGTGAGGGTAAGCCAGAAGAGAAGCCATCTTATCCATCTTTTAACAAAGGGAAGTCTAAACCATACAAGGTGAGCAACAAAAAAAAGGAGGGGATAAATTAAAAACAGATAAAAGTCCTTGGGATAATACTTGAAATAAAAAGTGATAAACGGAACGGCAAATACACCCGCCCCAATAATGGAAAAAACAAATCTTACCGGATGAAGAGGTCTACGCCATATCCTTAAGAGACGTTTAAATCTAGATTGCTTCATATATACTATATTGTATCGCTACTTCGACTGAGAGACAACTAATTTCCCATTTGCCATCTCTGCAATCTATAACTATCAATCTTATTCGTTACTTTATGACAATTCTAAAGTATCTCTTTTTCCCCGCCCTAAGAAGAAGTTGATTGTCACGGATTTTCTCTTTTCCTATTACGGCCTCGATATCCCTTATATTCTCGTCATTAATATATGCTCCGCCCTGCGTAATGAGCCTCCTTGCATCACTCTTAGAAGAACAGAGGCTAGTGCTCGCAAAAAGGTCCACTACTCCTACACCATTTTCAAACTCTGCCAACGACATCTCTTTCGATGGTATCGCATCAAGCGAGGCACCCCCGGCTTTGCCAAACACCGCCTTGGAGGCATCCCGTGCTTTTTTCGCCTCCTCTTCACCGTGGATAACCTTTGTAAGCTCGTATGCAAGAACCTCTTTGGCCCTATTGATCTCTCTATCCTTTAAGTTACCCAGTTTTTCAACCTCATCCTCAGGCAAAAAGGTAAACAGATAGAGAAGTTTTTTTACATCAGCATCCGGTACATTTATCCAATACTGATAAAAATCGTAGGGTTTTGTCATCTCAGGATCAAGGAACAGCGCTCCCTTTTCCGTTTTACCCATCTTTTTTCCGTCGGAACGTGTCACAAGGGGAGACGTAAGTGCAAAAACCTCCACTCCTTCTATCCTTCTTATAAGATCTATCCCTGCAACAATATTTCCCCACTGATCATCTCCCCCCATCTGGAGTTTGCACCCGTACTTCCTGTATAAAACAAGGTAATCGTAAGCCTGAAGAATCTGATAGTTAAACTCTATAAAGGAAAGCCCTCGTTCCAACCTCATTTTGTAAGTCTCGAAACTGAGCATCCTATTTACAGAGAAGTGTTTTCCTATCTCTCTTAAAAAATCTATATAGTTAAGGTCCGCAAGCCAATTTGCATTGTCATCCATTATCCCTCTATCATCCTCAAAACTGATAAAATGGGATATCTGTTTTCTAAACCTCTCCCCATTCTCCTTAATCGTCTCAATCGGAAGGATTTTTCGCATCTCTGTTTTTCCCGAGGGATCACCAATCCGCGCTGTCCCTCCGCCTATCAGGACAATAGGCCTATGGCCCGCCTTTTGAAGATGTGCCATCGCAAACAACTGGACGAGATGCCCCACATGAAGACTCTTTCCCGTGGGATCAAAACCTATGTAAAAAGTAACACGCTCGTTATCAAAAAGTTTCCTTAACTCCTCGGTATTGGAACACTGGCTTACAAATCCCCTTCTTTCTAAAACCTCAAAACCAGCCAAAACTATACCCTCCTGTAGTTCTTTATAGCCTCGTTAATACGGGCGGGAATCTCCTCTATTTTAACCCTAATCTGCTCCATTGAGTCTCTAAAACGAAGAGTTACCGTCTTATCCTCCTTGCTCTGATAATCCACCGTTATACAGTAGGGGGTACCTATCTCATCCTGGCGTCTGTAACGTCTACCTATTGCACCACCCTGATCGTAGAAGGTGCTAAAGTGTTCCCGCAAACCCCTCTCTATCTCCCGGGCAAGCTCTGAAAGACCATCCTTCTTAACAAGGGGAAATACCGCAACTGTTATGGGGGCAACAAGTGGGTGAAGACGAAGCACAACCCTTGTTTCTCCCTCCACCACCTCCTCATCGTAGGCATCACTCAAAACAACAAGTACCGTCCTGGTTAAACCTGCGGACGTTTCTATTATATAGGGAATGTAACGCTCCCGCCTCTGATCGTCCAGATAGGTCAAGTCTTTTCCAGAATATTCTATATGGCGTCTTAAATCATAATCTGTTCTGTTATGAATACCCTCAAGTTCCTTCCAACCGAAGGGGAAATTGTACTGGATATCAAAGGCTTTCTTAGCATAATGCGCAAGCTCGTCCGGCCCATGCTGATGAAAACGCAAATTTTCTTTCTTTATTCCCAGTTTGATGTAATACTCAAAGCGTTTCTGCTTCCAGTATTCAAACCATTTTTCATCCTCCGAGGGGTGAATAAAAAACTGCATCTCCATCTGTTCAAACTCACAGGTTCTAAAGATAAAATTTTTAGTCGTTATCTCATTTCTAAATGCCTTTCCAACCTGGGCAATCCCAAATGGAATTTTTAACCTACTTGTCTGAAGTACATTTTTAAAGTTCACATATATACCCTGGGCAGTCTCGGGCCTTAAGTAAACGATAGAAGAATCATCTTCCACAGGACCTATATGAGTCTTGAACATAAGATTAAACTGTCGCGGCTCCGTTAGCTCTCCACCACACTCGGGACACACATGATTTTTCAGATTTTCCTCCGGTATCTGATCTGCTCTAAAACGCTTTTTACACTTTTTACAATCAACAAGTGGATCGGTAAAATTTTCCACATGTCCAGACGCCTCCCACACCCTGGGATGCATCATAATAGCCGCATCTATACCTACAATATTATCGTTTAGTTGAGTCATTTCCCTCCACCAGAAGTTCTGGATACGCTTTTTTAACTCAACCCCAAGAGGACCATAGTCCCACGCAGACGACAACCCGCCGTATATCTCACTCGATTGAAATATAAAACCTCGCCTCTTACAGAGGGAAACAAGTTTATCCATAGTTACCTTTTCCGCCATTACTAACTCCTTAAATAAAGTTACCCGTTATCCCTGTCTGGTATTTCCTTACACATTTTCTTTCGAAAGTAGTTCTATCACCCTATCTATTCTTTCCAGGCTCTTTTCAACTCCAAGAAGCTTTATAGACCCAAAGAGGGGGGGAGAAACCCTTGTTCCAGTTATTGCAACCCGGAGTGGCATAAGAACATCGCCCAACTTAAAACCAAACTTATCGGCAAGTTCCCTAAATATCTTTTCATTCTCCTCGTCACTCCGTTTATCGAACCCCTCTACAATTTTTCTAACCTCTTTTAAAACCTCTAAAACCTGCTGCCTATTCAATTTTTTGGGGATGACTTCATCAGGATTATACTCCACAACCTTAAACAGGAAACGTAAAAGTTTTGGTGCATCAGAGAGAAGTCTCATCCTTTCCTGTATAAGCGGAACAGCCCCCTCTACAATAGCTAACTCCCTTTCTGTAGGAGGATTACTTACAACCCCCTCATCTATTAAGTAGGGCATAATAAGTTCTTTTATCTCCTCTTGAGGCCGTTTTCTTATATATACACCATTAAACCATTCAAGCTTTTTATAATCAAAAACCGCCGGCGCCTTATTTAGACGCTCCATGGTAAATACCTTTTCCAGCTCTTTAAGAGAAAAAATTTCCTGTGTATCGTTATAAGACCATCCCAGCAGGGCCACGTAGTTAATCAACGCCTCCGGTAAGTATCCCTGTTTTCTAAACTCTCTGACACTGGTAGCTCCATGTCTCTTGGACAGTTTTTGTCCATCCTTACCCATAACCATGGGAAGATGGCAATACTTAGGAGGTTCCCATCCAAAAGCTCTGTAGAGAAGAACATGTAATGGGCCCGATGGAATCCACTCCTGAGCCCTCATTATGTGTGTTATCTGCATCAAATGGTCATCGATAACATTGGCAAGATGGTATGTAGGATATCCATCCGATTTAAGAAGTACAGGATCGGGATTTATATCCTCGTTCGGAGTTACAATATCCCCCAGAAGTTCATCGTGGAAAGTAGTTTTCCCCTCAAGGGGTATTTTAAAACGTATAACAGGCTTTATCCCCTGTTTCTCATACTCAGCCCTCTCCTCAGGGGTCAGGTTTCTGCAATGCCTGTCGTAACCCGGCGCCATCTTATTCGCAAGCTGAATCTTTCTTATCCGCTCTAAACGTTCCGGCGTACAGTAACAGTAGTAAGCGTTACCACTCTCAACAAGTTTCTTTGCGTATTCCTGATAAAGTTCAAGACGCTGTGACTGAAAGTAGGGCCCGTACGGCCCACCTACATCCGGACCTTCGTCCCACTTAAAACCCAGCCAATCAAAGGTTTCATAGATGTCCTCAAGGGCTTCCTCACTATAGCGAGTTCTATCTGTATCCTCTATTCGAAGTATAAAGGTACCGTTATTGGCCCTGGCAAAGAGATAATTAAAAAGAGCAGTTCTTACCCCTCCGATATGCTGGAAACCTGTGGGTGACGGAGCATATCTTACGCGTACCGTTAAATCTTTCATGATAGGCTGATTATAGTCGTGCCCCTACGACGGGTCAAGACAGGGGAGCAAGGAAATTGTACTTGTAGGTCCTACCGGAGCCTAACCATTGATAAACGCAAAACCCGGCAGATAATCACCCAAATAGAAATAATTGAACTCAAAACCAATTGACAATTTCATCTTAAACCCTTACAAATATCACCATGATACTTACCTATACCTTTCTATCAATATTCTTCCTAATTGTGCTAATAATCGGTTTTGTGAACGCCCTCAGGGTAAAGACACAGGAGGATTACTTTGTTGCCGGTAGACACTCCGGTACCCTTCTTACATCTGGTTCATTTACCGCAACTATAATAGGCGGTTCTAGTACAATGGGACTTGCGGGTCTTGCTTTTTCTAGAGGCCTCGTAGCCTCCTGGTGGCTATTGGTCGGGGTAATAGGGCTGTTTGTCTTAATCTTTTTTGTAAAGAAAATAAAGAGCTACACTGTTTTTACTCTTCCGGAACTAATAGGAGCGTGGTACGGGGAGAAAGTGAAAAAAATCGTATCTATCCTGATAGCGCTTGCATGGACTGGCATAGTAAGTGCTCAGATCATAGCAGCTTCCAAACTGCTCTCTGTGATCTTACCGGGAGATTCGCCCCTAAACTCTTTCATTTTGCTTACAGTTACAGTAGGGGCCGTCTTTGTTCTCTACACACTGGCGGGAGGCCAGATATCCGTGATAAAAACCGACCTTCTCCAGGCAATTTTAATTGTAATCGGTATAACAGGGGCTAGTCTACTTGGACTTATCGAACTCTCCAAAAACTCCAATGCAAGTCTTGCATCTCAGGAAATAAGCGGTATTGGGATAATTATCACAGGGTTCAAACATTTAAAAACCTCCCTAAGTTCCCAGTTTTTTTCCTTTCCGCTTTCCGCAAAATTCAATCTAAAAGATCTGCTTATAATGATCCTCGTTGTAGGTTCAACATATACCATCGGGCCGGATATGATATCGAGAATATTCTGCAGTAAGGATGAAAAATCAGCAAAACGAGCTATAGTGAGCTCTATTTTGGTATTAATCCCCCTTGCCTTTATCATAAGCATGGTGGGGATAGAGGCAAGGCTGCTATTTCCCGCAGGGAAACCAGAACAATCTTTCCCCCTGATGATAAACAACGTACTCCCTACCTTATGGAAGGCTCTAACTGTAACAGCACTTATCTCGGCGTTTCTATCATCTGCAGACACAACACTTTTAACCCTCTCTGCAATAGTATCTCTCGATGTCCTTGGTGTAAAAGGGAAGAATTACGGGAAAGTCCCGAAAAAAAAATCCTCCGAAAGTTTAATTCCACACAGATTAATTACCCTTATTGCCGGGATTGTTTCCGTGTCAATAGCTTTATTCTCCGGTGGGATAATAAAATCCCTTCTACTAAGTTACACCCTATTTGCAGGGGCCCTAACTGTACCGATTATCTTTGCCCTCATAGGCAAACCGATGAGAGAGAAAGCTGCCTTAATTTCAATCGTCGTAGGCGGGGGCAATGCTCTCTACGCAAGGCTAACCGGAAACACATGGTTAATACTACTAAGTTTTGCACTCACCCTGATAATTGCCCTTACAGACAGAGTACTCTACAATAGAAAATCCAGGGAAAAACACGGATAAAACAACGAGGATAAAAATAAAATAACCCTTTTCCCTTGCCCGGCAGAAGTTTTATTTATAGCATTAATAATGTAAATATGGATGATAACGTAATACTCGACAGCATAGCCGATGGTGTCTTTACCGTGGACGACTCATGGCATATAACTTCCTTCAACAGGGCAGCGGAAAAAATAACAGGCGTAAAGCGTGAAGAGGCAATAGGAAAATTTTGCTACGAGGTATTCAGGTCTGACATCTGCGAGAACAATTGCGCTCTCAAAAAAACAATAGAAACCGGGAAACCGATAATTGACCTTTCCATCCATATCTTAAGAGCCGACGGGGTAAAAATTCCAATAAGTATAAGTACAGCCCTGCTAAAAGACGAACACGGGAACATTTTAGGGGGAGTCGAAACCTTCAGAGATATATCCACGGAAGAAGCTCTAAGGGAAGAGCTTAACAAACAGTACAAACTTGGGGAGATAATAAGTAAAAATCATAGAATGCAAGAGATTTTCGGAATCATACACCAGGTTGCAAAAACTAATGTAACGGTACTGATAGAGGGAGAAAGTGGTACAGGAAAGGAACTTGTTGCAAGGGCAATACACAACCTAAGTGCAAGAAAAGACAAACCCTTCATAGCGGTAAACTGTGGGGCACTTCCGGAAAATCTTCTTGAATCGGAATTGTTCGGTTATAAAAAGGGAGCATTTACAGATGCTACTAAAGACAAACCTGGAAGATTTGCCCTTGCAGAGGGAGGAACAATTTTTCTAGATGAGATAGGAGAACTTACAAAACCACTCCAGGTTAAACTTTTGAGGGTACTACAGGAAAAAACCTACGAACCCCTCGGAGCTACTGAGAGTGTAAAAGCCGATGTCAGAGTAATTGCCGCCACAAACAAAGATCTTGATACCGAGGTTAAAGAAAAACGCTTTCGAGAGGATCTATACTATAGGATAAATATAGTACGAATAAAACTTCCTCCCCTAAGAGAGAGAAAGGAGGATATTCCCCTAATAGCAAGGTACTTTATAGAACGATTCAACAAACTATACAAACGAGAAATAAAGGAACTAAGCAGGGAGGCACTCCGCATCTTGCTACAGTACGATTGGCCTGGAAACATAAGGGAATTGGAAAATGCAATTGAATATGCCTTTGTAATCTGTGACTGTCCTACAATAAAACCAGAACATCTGCCCGAGTGGCTTCATCACTCTAACAGAGAGCTAACAAACAGTGAGAGCGAAATATTAAACCTTCCAATGACACTGGAAGAAATAGAGAAAAACGCCATCATTGCGGCACTTAAAAGAAACAATTTCAAAAAATTAAAAACAGCGAAGGAACTTGGAATAGACAAAACAACACTTAGACGAAAGATAAAGAGATACAAAATAGAAGAAACAATAGGTGGGCTAACCCCAGATAATCGATAACCTCTAATCTAACCAATCAGTCTTCTATGCATCATAGCCCGGTATAATAGGCTGAGCTATAACATGACGAATAAAAGAATATGCACTCTTGTAATCCATACCAGCAGTTGAAAGAAAAATTGAATCCTCCGTGACAACTCTTCTACCCACCTCAATTTCTTTTTTAAACTGTACAATTGGATGTTTTACAATACCCAAAATATTTTTATCATCCATCCCTTTTTTCTTCAGATAATGAAAAAAACTTATATCACAGAGGGGAATATGCTTCGCATCTGATTGATAAATATAACCCATTCCATCGAGTATTTCTTCGTAAGGCCCCTTCGAATAATGAAAAATTCTGCTAATAGGTTTATCAGGACTAAGAATCCCTTTTTCAATCAATCTATCCGCCATAGCAACAATCATTCTGTGAAACTCCTCATCTATCAATTTTGATCGAAAGATCATCACAGCAACATCCGTCTTGTTGTTATTTTTATGCAAAATCGCCGGAATATCATAGTTTACAATATAGATACCCCCATACTTCTTTATATTCTGACCATCAACGTTGAGCATCATCTCATCTGGCACCCATATATTGAATAATCCTTCATAGTTCACATCCAACAACTTAAGCGCCTCAAATGCTCCGACAATACTGGCATCTTCAAACTTTACCCCAAAGTGTTTTTCAAAACGCGATATCATAAATGGTGTAAATGCTCGCTTAGCGTTAACTGCAAAAAATAACTTTAACGAGTAGTGACTCTCCACTATACGATTCCTAATGATAAAATCTCCCGGTAAATTGGCAAGGTAACACATACTAATGTTATCTCTGTAGAGGGGGTTTTCCCTGATTACCTTGAATAGTATGCTTTCTACAACGACCCCATTGGTTTCAGGTCTCAGATATACAACTATATCTTTCGTTCCTCTCTCCATGCTTGGCCCGGGATAGGGAATAATGACGGTAGGTTTTCTTGTATCCACGTTTCCTGAATCCAATTTCACTTAATTTATCTCTCTATAATACTCTTTAATAGTTTGACATTCTCGTTTTTTAAATGATATATTACATTTAAGGTAAGGAAAAAATTCATTTTTAGGATTTTTTATGAGAAAAAAAATATTTAACGACATAACAGAACTCGTTGGTAAAACCCCACTTGTATATTTAAACAAATTTGGAGAGAAATTACCAGCACAAATTGCTGCAAAACTAGAATACCTAAACCCGGCCGGCAGTGTGAAAGACAGAATCGCTTTAAATATGATACTGGACGCTGAAAAGCGTGGTTTCTTAAAACCCGGGGACACAATTATAGAACCTACAAGCGGGAACACAGGAATAGGCCTAGCTTTTGTATGTGCAGTGAGGGGATACAAATTGATACTAACGATGCCTGATACGATGAGCATCGAAAGGATAAAGATACTAAAGGCCTATGGCGCAGAAATTGTGCTCACACCGGGTGAGAAGGGAATGAAGGGCTCTATTGAAAAGGCAGAAGAGCTTTTAGCCAAGCATTCAAAGGCTTTCATGCCTCAGCAATTCAATAATCCGTCCAATCCAGAGGCTCATGAAAAAACCACCGCCATAGAAATCTGGGAAGATACGGGAGGAGACATAGATATATTTGTTGCAGGAGTTGGTACAGGAGGAACTATAACAGGAGTAGCCAAATATTTAAGAAAGAAAAAGGATTCCATTCAGTTTATAGCCGTAGAACCCAAAGAGTCTCCCGTACTATCAGGCGGGGAAGCGGGAAAACATAAAATCCAGGGTATAGGCGCGGGATTTATTCCTAACATTTTAAAGAGGGAATACATCGATGAAATAATTACTGTTTCAAGCGAAGATGCACTTGAAACCGCACGTTTAGTTATGAAAAGTGAAGGGATTTCAACAGGTATCTCTGCAGGGGCAGCCGCCTGGGCTGCAAAACAAATAGCCAAACGACAGGAAAATAAACATAAATTAATTGTTGTTATTTTTCCGGATGGTGCTAATAAGTATATTAGTACGGAGTTAATGAAATGAGACTTACAACAAAAGGACGCTATGGGGTACGAGCGGTATTAAACCTAGCAGCGTCTTATCAAAACCGACCTGTTTCCATTAAAAAGATTTCAGAGGAGGAAGAGATATCTCCAGAATTTCTAGAACAAATTTTTTTTAAGCTAAAAAAAGCGGGGCTAATCCGTTCCCTAAGAGGTCCAGGTGGAGGATTTGTACTGAACAAAAAAGCTTCCGAAATTACAATAAAAGATATCCTCGATGCGGTTGGAGAAACTATCTTTCCTGCCCCCTGTACTGACAAAAAAAGCCCTCCGGGATGTGACCGAGAAAATCAATGTATGATGGCTAAAACATGGAAGAGATTCTCTGAGATCATAGAAAATTTCTTGGATAGTCTAACTATCCAGGACGTAATAAATGAAAGTGGCAAAAAGTACTACGAGGAATTAAAAACTGGTCAGGATTTTTCTATTTAACTCAATTAACCAAAGTTGTTTAATTAAAGTTACCTATGCACTTTCACTCTCAAATATTTTCTCAATTATACCAGAAAAAGCCTTAGCCGTTTCAGAGTCTTTTACCTTTTCAAGGTACGGTGTACCCGAATCGGAATACTCTACTATTTGAGGATCAATCGGTATCTTGCCAAGAAAGGGAACACCCATCTCTCTTGCCATTTTTTCTCCACCACCGGACTTAAATATCTCAGTAAGCTGTCCACAATGCGGACATACAAAACCGCTCATATTTTCAACAACACCTAAAACTTCAATTGAAAGCTGTCTACAAAAATTAATCGACTTTCTCACATCACTTAGTGCTAAATCCTGAGGTGTGGTTACAACAATTGCTTTCGTTCCCTTTCCTAAAAGCTGCGCAATTGAAAGAGGCTCATCCCCCGTACCAGGAGGCGAATCAACCACCATATAATCCAGTTCTCCCCATTCTACGTCATTAATAAACTGCTTTATCACATTATGTTTCATAGGCCCACGCCATATAATTGCATCATCTGCCTCGGTAAAAAAACCCACAGAGATAACTTTAAGATTCCTCCGATACTTCGTCGGAATTATCGAACCCTCTGTGCCATAGACCTTTTCATTTTGAAGACCAAAAATTCTTGGTATACTCGGTCCATGCATATCGATATCTAACAACCCTACCTCTTTCTCCCTTAAAGCAAAGGAAAGGGCAAGATTAGCAGCAAATGTACTTTTACCTACCCCACCTTTTCCAGAAAGAACAAGGATGGTATTTTTTATGTTCTCCTTTTTATTCTCCTCGGTTCCCAACTTTACCGTCTTAAAAGCATCAGACATTGCAATACACTCCTTCTTAAATTATTTTTTAAGACTAAAAAAAACGATCCCTCCACCATAGAAAATATCCCCACTTACTATCCGTTTCATAACCATCATGCCTTCTCCTGTGTTTTTCATCATCCTTGTCATCATGAAAATCCTTTTTCGGATTCCACTCCTTCCCCTTAACAAGAAAGTCATAGGCAGCCTGGATATTTTCAAACCTCCTCCTGTTTTCTATACTCTTTTCTGCACCATTAACAAACCTATCGGGATGATACTTCATCGCAAGTTTCCAATAAGCTTTTTTTATCTCATCCTTATCGGCATTTTCATCAACCCCAAGTATCTTTCTTGCCATAGAAGAGAGTCTCTTGTACTTCTCTGTTTCCTTCTGAAAAGCCGACTCATCCATACCTTAATACCATCCTAAAATAAACATAAACAGCGAAATTGGCAACTCTCAAAATATAAATTACCAAATTACTCAGATTAACAATCAAGATTAAGAATCCTGGCTCAATTCTCATAATCTTCAAATTATTACCAACAACACTCGAGCCAGGATTCTCTCCAGATGCCCCTATCCACACCTACAATGTTAACACGCAAGAATCAATTTAACCCTCTGATTCTTCGCTTTCGAGGTCCGAGAGACGTTTTTCTATATTCGCCAAATTATTTCTTAAAATCTCTGCCTCGTTCTTAAGAAAAGTTCTCTCAGTATTCCTAGCGGTTTCGGGGTCTACGGTTGCCCCGTATCCGTAAAAAGGGGCGGCATATCCATACCTTGCCCATCCGGGCAAACCTGTTAGATAGTACATATTTCTGTAGCCCCAACCGCCTCTTCCAAAACCGAAGCCGCCTCTACCCCAATAACGTCCCCCATACGGATTCATATATCCGGGGACACCGTATCCAGCACAGTACCCTGCAGCTCGTCCTGTCATAGGACCCAACCCTCTCGGACCCGTTCCATCTCCCCAAGGCATATTACACCTCCTGTTATATTTTTTTCACCAAACATTGTTATTCCAAAAGCGTCTCCCCATTCCAGGTTTTTTGCCCCTGGGGAAATCGCTTCTTCTACCCCACATTCGCCCTTTAAACCGCCCAAAACCGGGCATCATAAATCTTGGCTCTTCTATATTTCCCTTCACAAGCGCTTCAATAACCTCATCGACTTCCCCTACTATTCCGGGTATCACAGATACCCCACGTGCCATAATCATCTGCATTAACGCCATACATATACCCGCACAGATAAGTATCTCCACCTTATTGTCAACGAGCAAATCAACCCTGCTATACAAATCATGACCAGGAATATCCACAATCCTCTCAGATACCTTTTTCCCGTTGCTATCTACATCCACAATAAGTAGCTTTTTCGCCCAATCAAAGACCGGAGAAATCCTACTGTTAAATACAGGCATTCCAACTCTCATTTCACTAACCTTATAAGCAATTATAATGCCAAAAAACAAAACTTATCCTTCATCGGATATTTACTTACAACATGAAAAATTATCATGATTTACCACAAAAACCTATAACGAAAATAAGGGGGGCGTTATGCACCCATCCAAACCGATAGGATGCATTATGCATCTTCGGGGGTTAACGAGATTTTCTTTTCCTCTCTGAAACGAGTATAAGATTTCTAAGTTCCTCTGCGCCCCTTGCAGAGAGCCATTTATCTTCAAAATTTCGGTTCTGGACTATCTGAGCTATCGCCATAAGGGCCTGCAAATGGAAATCTCTCTCATCCTTTGTACCGGCAAGGGCAAACACCATTTTTACCTCCGAGGGTTCCACCGAAATTTCTTCCGAAACTACTTCATCTTTAGATATCAAACTGGAAGGTAGAATTATTCCCTTCTTGGTTCTTACAACAATAATCTCAAATTTTTTCTTTCCGTCGACCACAATATGCGGAATAGCAAGAAACGGATATATCACAGTCGTCGACTCTTTTTCCCTCTCAAGCAAAAGTTTAAAGAGTTTTTCCTTTGGTAGATTAAAACGACTTGAAAAAATTTCTGCCAATTTCTCAAACAATTTTTCAAATTCAACTTTCTCCTCAAAATCCAACACAACAGCTCTCTTTATCAATTCATCAAACCTGTCCGTAACAAGATTGTCACGTTCAAATAAAATCTCACGCAATTCATCCGAAAGCCTATCGGTCTTTATATCTCTGGACATTACTCTCTCTACAATCCTAATAATGGCAGAGTTTCTGACATACTTTCTCTTACTGTAGGCTAAATACCAGATAAGAGAAACGAGAAGAAATCCCCCAGTTATAAGAAGGGGGACCCTTCCCATTTCAACAATCATTATAACGTACACCACCATCCCAACCAGTTGAAGCCAGGGGAAGAGCGGGGCTTTATACAGGGGTTTATAAGCTACTATCCCACTGTAACGCATAAGAATAACCGAAAAGCTTACAAAGAAAAAGAGGATAAGCATCATTGTAGAGGCAACTTTCACAAGAGACTCTAAATCGAGAAATAAAATTACCACTCCTATAAAAACCCCTGTAAAAATAACTGAGATAAATGGAACCTCTCTCCTTTTACTCACTCGACCAAACAACTTGGGAAGCAGTTCATCCTTCGCCATAGCAAAAGGGACACGCGAGGAGGACATAATCCCGGCATTGGCAGTGGTAATAAATGATAAAGCGGCTCCCAAAGAGAGCAGAACCAAACCCAATTTCCCCGTAGTGGCACGCGCTCCGTCCGAGAGAGGGGTAAGAGAACCTGTAATCTCCGAGGGGCTAAGTATCCCAATGGTTACAAAAACCGAAAGCAAATATAGTATCATTACCACAAGAAATGCCCCAATCATTCCCAGTGGTATAAGCTTACCTGGCCGTCTAACCTCTCCCGCCACATTCGTTACACTGGTAAGACCTCCAAAAGAGATAAAAACCATACCGGAAGCAACAAATACGGCCCTCCACCCACCAGGCTTAAAGGGAGAATAGTGCTTCACATCTACCAATTCGATTCCTGTCACTATATAGTAGACAAGAATCCCCACCAGCAAAATAACAAGTATAAGCTGTAAGGTACCGCTTTCCTTTACTCCCCGCAAATTAATCAGCACAAACAGAAGAGCAAAAGTAACTGCAATATACTTGATCAGCATAGGATCAGAATATGGTAGAACAATCTTTACAAATATACCTATACCAATCAAAGCAAAAGCAGCTTTAAGAGCAATGGAAAACCATATTGCGAGCCCCACAAATGTTCCCACAAATGGACCAAGACTCCTCTCTATAAAGAAATATGTACCTCCGGATTTGGGCATAGCAGTTACAAGCTCTGCCAATGACAAGAGGGCGGGGAGTACCATCATACCTGCAAAAAAGTACGCAAGTATAATAGATGGACCGGCAATGCTAAATACAACCGAGGGGAGTACAAATATCCCGGTACTAATCATTGCACCCGCAACTATAGCGAATACATCAAACACGCCTAATCTTCTCTTAAACTCTTCCCCCATACCATCATTTTTGCCATGCATACCAATATTCTTCACCCTACCTCCCGTTTCTTCCTTAGTACATTACTATAGATAAATGTAACATAAAAAATAACATTTTATAGTTTTTTAGTAAAATATGCGGTAGAGTATTAAAAAAGGAGCTTTATTATGAAAAAGTTTATTCCACCACTTCTATTAATTATATTAATCATTTTTATTGCAATCCCAATCGTCCTTATACCCACAGGATGCCCTTTAAATAAAACATCTACAACACCAATCTATTCCATTGCCGTGCAATTTGAAGATAATGTAAGCTTTGACAAAGAGAGCAAAACCCTGCAATTTGGTCTTGTAAAGGCAGAAAGCGGTGAAAACACCGTTGCCGGTGAAATTACAAACAGTGGAAATACACCACTCACACTTAATGAATTACTACTGGAAAATACTATCCACTATAAGCTTGGCCCCTTAACCCTACCATTAAGACTAAAATCAGGGGAATCCATAAAGTTTTCCATCACTTTTAACCCTCAGGATTCCGGGACTCAAGGCACAACACTTACCATAAACTACACATCCGACAGAGCGGAATCCGAACAAATAAGTTTAATCGGCGAGGGTAACTACGCCCCTAGCGCACAATTTGGCATAGAGGTAAGCGGCGCTACAAACTACCCAGGCGTAAACGGCTTCTATTTAAAGCAGGAAAGCACCCATAATCTCCACCCTCTATACAAAAAAAGCGACTCTCCAGATTACTATATATACTTTTTCTCACCGGATGGGAACTTTTGGGGAATAGACACAACCTTTAATGAAGACTATCCCTGGTACGATGGAGAACTTGCGCAAGTCCATGGGCCTTTATGCTATATTGGCTCCCTCGATGGCAGTGGGTTATACCCCCCGGAGTTTGAAGAACAATCAAGTTCTAAATGGGTAGAAAACTACACCAGTACCCCACAGATAACAGTTAAAACAGGAATAACTCGCGACACCGTTGCGGGAGTCCTTAGGGCAAACTATCGTTACAACGATCCTGAGGGTGATAAAGAATCTGAAACGACCTTCAAATGGTACAAAAGCGATACGGTTGATGGCGTATATACAGAAATAGCCGGTGCAACGACAAACGAATATATACTTGATCCTACTGTGGACAACGATAAATACTTTAAACTAGAGATAACTGTAACTGATGACAGAGGAATGACAGGGGATAGCGTAACCAGCGATCCGTACTACGTAGAGCCATCTCAGCTCCTCGCCAATAACCAAGGGGTAATTACTTCACCAAAGCTCTGATAAAACCAATAAAACTAATTGGATTTTCATCTCAAAATTGTTATAATTTTACTAATGATATTTGTTTTAATAATTTAGTAAGCAGTAACAAGGGAAATAATGTCGGGTTTTTTTATCGCAGTATTAATTGTACTTAATTCTCTTTTGATTTATTTACACTTTAATTTAAACTCAATTCTGCTCGTTGCAACAATCGTTATTGTTAATATTTCATATCTTACTATCCTCTTCTTATACCTAAAGCTTTCAAAGAAAAATGTTTCTCTTACAGAAGAGCTTGAAACAACGAGAAACGAACTCACTAAGACACTGAAGGAGGTATTTGAATATACCCAGGTTTTAGAGGAAAACAACAAAAAGATAAAAGAACTTGAAGAGGGTAATATTAGTGATCAGGAACAGATAAACGAAATCCTCTCTGAGCTTTCCCTGTACACCAATCAACTGGAAAGCATTGTCAACACAATTGATTCGGGAATATGCACAATCGATAAAAACTGCATAATTCAGGCGGATTTTAATAAGAGCTTTAAAAAGATATTTGGTGAAAGAGAATACTGGGAATCATCAATTTTTGACACAATATTCTACAACCTGGATGAAAGTAAAAAGAAAGAATTACATGAGTTCATTGATGTGACCTTTTCCAATTCTTCCACCTCCGATAACATGATTAATGCTGCAAATCCTGTTCCCGAATTCCTCTATGTATACAACGAAGGGGGAAAAATAGAGGAAAAACATATTGCTGTAAAGGTTTCCAGAATTCTGGGTGAGAAGAAAAATGTAGAGAAATTAATGTTTGTCTTTAACGATATAACCCTTCAAAAACTCATGGAAGAAAACCTTAAGGTAAAGGAAAAAAAGTATCAGAACGAATTGGAACTCTTAACCAACATTTTCCAGTATGAAAAAGAGTTTATAATTTCCTTTATAAATGACATGAATGAACGCCTCGAAATAGTCAAAAAACTTATTGATTCATTAGAGATAGACAAAACCAACGAAGATAAGCTCGGAGAAATTCAAAGAGCAATCCACTCTATAAAAGGGGAAGCTTTTTCTCTTGGTTTCAAACAACTTGCAGAGGCTTGTGCAGCGACGGAGAATTATATAAAAGAGAACTATAAAAGTACGATCACAACGGAACGAAACCTTATTATACTTGAACATTATACAAAATTGAAAGAAAGAGCAGACGAACTAAACAAAATCTCAAGAAAAATATTTAGTTACACCAAAGACGAAAAATTAGAAAGCAATAAACTCTACATTTATAGAGAAACATATAATGAACTTAAATCGCAATTCAACTCAATAATTGAAATGTTTGAAAGTGGGAAACTAAACAAAAAACTTTTAGAGGACTATCACAGAAAGATAATTCACCTGGACTGGGTATCTCTAGAAAAAATGAGGGATGAACTCAATATCATAGCAGAAAAAACAGCTACAACCTACGGTAAAAATATCAGATTGAATTTTATATATGATATAGAGGGACTACCAATAACAACATACAAACTACTAAAAGAAGTGTTTCTCCATTTAGTAAGAAACAGCATCTCGCACGGTATAGAAGATACAAAAGAGCGGATAGAAAAGGGGAAAAATAAAATAGGTAAGATAAACATTCATATGTATGAAGAAAATGATAACTATGTAATTCGGTACTCAGATGATGGGAGAGGGTTGGATACAGAATCGATATTAAAACAAGCCGTAAAAAGGGGTATTGTATCGGAAAAAGAAGCACAAAAAATGGATGAAAAATCTATTATGAACCTAATTTTTACAGACGGATTCTCTGCCAAAGAGGAAAGCGATATGATATCTGGAACAGGGGTGGGAATGTCAATTGTAAAAAACAATATTTTGCACCTCCTGCACGGGAAACTTACACTAAAAAATAATCCCTCACAGGGGGTTACATTTGTTATAAAATTTCCCAAACAGTAGATTGAAAAAAAGGAGAGTAGCATGAGCGAAAATTATGAGAAACCGGAAAAGTTAGCCGATGGGAACTACTGGGTAGGATATACCAAGACAGACTCCGCTCTTAGAACAAACGCCTATGTCATCGAGTCCGGTGACGAAGTAGCTCTAATAGATGCAGGCTCGATATGGTTTTTCAAAAGCATGTCCGCCCAGATTGAGTCCATAGTAGATGTAAACAAGATAAAATACTTCATTCAACACCATCAGGACCCTGATTTATGTTCCAGTTTACCCTTCTGGGAGAAAAAAATAGGACCAAGGAAAATTTTGGCCCACTCCAAGGCTAATATACTAATCTATCACTACGGAGTTAAATCCGAGCTTGTTAACGTTGACTACATAAACTGGGAATTAAAAATGCCAGACAGACTGATTAAATTTATCTTTATGCCCTACATGCACTCACCCGGCGAGATAATGACATACGATACCAAAACAAAGGTCCTATTCAGCGGTGATATATTCGGGGGATTATCATTTGACTGGCATCTTTATGCCAACGAAGATTACTTCGAGGCAATGGACGCATTCATGGAGCACTATATGCCGTCAAAAGAGATAGTTAACATCAACATGAAGAAAATTGAAAATCTTGAAATATCCATGATTTGCCCGCAGCACGGCTCCATAATACCAGGGGATAGGGTAAAAGAGGCAATAGAAAACATGAAAAACCTCGAATGCGGTAGCTATCTTTACGAGTGAAAAAGGAGATAGATTATGAACGTGTATAAAAATATGCTGGATATTATTATCAGAAGGGAATTCGCTCTGCTGGGTAGATATCAGACAAGAGAGATATTAAAGAGCATTGGAATTAATATTGACGAAAAGGGCAACATACAAAATCCTGACAATATAAAAGCCGAGGATATAGAGAGAATTCTTAACGAGTTCAAAAAGAAAATAGGTTTTATTAGCGTTCTGGTAGTTAAACTTCCGCTAAGACGATTGGCGATACAGAATAATATTAAAGTGCCAAGGGTAATACTATAGCATAAACAAGAGGGGCAAAATGAAAATACTGGTAGTTGACGATTCCAGAATAATGCGAAACGTATTAAAAAATATTCTCAAAGAAAAGGAAATCGACGAAGACGCAATCTTAGAGGCAAGTGACGGGGTGGAGGCTCTTAAACTTTTAAAGAGCAATAAAGTAGACCTTGTACTTCTTGATTGGAACATGCCCAAATTGAACGGAATAGAACTTGTTAAAATAGTGAGAGCGGAAGAGGAACTTAAAGAAATACCAATAATCATGGTAACATCGGAGGCTGCACGGTACAACGTTATGGAGGCAATAAAGGCCGGTGTTACCGATTACATAATTAAACCCATAAGGGGAGAGATCGTTCACAAAAAGCTCGAAGAGCTGTTAAAATAAAACCTTAAAATCATCCTAAGAAGGAATTGCTCATGAATGTTAAGTATATAAACCCTTTTATTACGGCAACGATAAACACCTTCAAAGGTTTCCTGGGAGCAGACCTAAAAACAGGGAAACCTTCTCTGTTTAATAGCACCGATAGTGATGTAAAATATGATATCTCTGGCATTATCGGACTTGCCGGAGAGGTCAGAGGCGCCGTGGTTATCAGTTTTCCCAAGCTCGTCGCTTTGAAAATCGTCTCAAATTTCCTAAAGGAGGAAATCAAAATTTTTGGTGACGATGTAATCGATACCATAGGAGAACTTGTAAACATAATAGCTGGAAATGCAAAAAAGGATTTGGAAGAGTACAGGATAGTAATATCCCTGCCCTCCGTGGTAAAAGGCCCAAACCACCAGATTAACTGGATGCAAGGGGTTCCAGTTATTATGATTCCCTTTTCAAGCACATACGGACCGGTGTACCTATTTGTAAGCTTGAAAGACATAATTTGATAAATACATTTTTTGCTAATGCATGATATGTAAGATGTAAGTTAATTTGGTTTGGACGAATAAAAATTGGCTAATAGCGCTCAAACATACAAACAAAAGATAGTCTTACTCGGTGATTTTGCTGTAGGCAAGACAAGCCTCATCAACAGATATGTGTACAACATATTCAGCGAAAAATACATTGCTACTCTCGGTGTTAGAGTGTCCAAAAAAGAGGTTACACTTCAACAGGACAACGGGAAAATCAACGTTACTATCTTACTCTGGGATATCAATAGCGAGGACCGTTTTCAGAGAGTTTTACCACAATACATAATGGGTTCCCACGGAGCTGTTATCGTGGCAGATGTAACCCGACCTGAGACGATAGAAAATCTCTCCAACCACGTAGAATACTTTCGAACCCACGCGGGAGAACGAAATATCGTTATAAGCCTCAACAAAATAGACCTTGTAAACGAATCCACTCTTAACAAACTAAAAATCAAAGTCAAAGACAACCCCATACTCTCGCAGTTGGACACTTTTTTTACAAGCGCAAAAGAAAACGAAAACATTAAAAGTGTATTCACACGAATAGCCACACTTTCAATAAGAGGTCCCAATAGTGTCTGACATTATATACGAAGCAATAAGAAAACGTACCAAGGTTTTCTTTGAGTTTGCAGATGCTTTTTTCTATATCTATCCCTCACGGAAAGATTTTTGGGAATACCTCAATATTCCAATGCCGGATAAACCTATCCCGCTATTCGAAGTATTATTCGAATTAATAGGAACCGAAAGCAAACTTGAGCGAATAGCCAATGGTCAAGAGAAAAATTTAACTATCCCGGCCATACGAAGAGATCTTATCGACAAAAAAACACATATATACTTCGATCTGGAAATAGTACACTGCGACAAAAGCGAGTATCCCCTCGTAGTTATACTGGAGGACAGAACAAGAATTCTTCTGTATCAACAGAAACTTGTTCAAAGTCGAAACGAAACCCAACTGTTGCACAAAAAACTTGTCGAAAAGAATAAACGACTAAAGATAGCAACCAAACGTCTCTCTTTAATGAAGGAAGATTTGATAAAGAAAAATAAAACTCTGGAAGAGTTGAATAAGATTATTCAACGACAGAATCAAGAACTGGAGGAGCGAGTCAGAGAACGCACCCGTGAATTGCAAAGTGCAAGAATAGAAATTATACGTCGACTTGCCCAGGCTGCCGAGTATAGAGACCCGGAGACCGGAAGCCACATTCTAAGAATGAGCAGAACCTGTGTCTTAATAGCAAAGCAAATAGGATTGGATGAAAAACAGTGTGATTTAATTCTTCACGGGGGTTCAATGCATGACCTGGGTAAGATTGCAATACCGGATGCAATTCTCTTAAAACCCGGATCCCTCACTCCCGAGGAATGGAAAACAATGAAACAGCACACGATTCACGGAGAAAAACTCTTATCCGGTAATGACTCCGATTTAATGAAGGCAGGTCGGATAATAGCGCGCTCTCATCACGAAAGATGGGACGGAAGCGGATATCCCGATGGTCTTGTCGGAGACAAAATTCATATCTTTGCAAGAATATGTGCCTTGGCAGATGTATTCGATGCCCTGGTATCGGACAGACCTTACAAAAAAGCTTGGCCACTCGAAAGGGCAATAGCAACTATTAAAGAGGGCAGCGGAAGCCAATTTGACCCACAAATTGTAACAGCATTTTTGGACATCATTGACGAGGCGGTAAGACTTCAACAGGAGTTTAAAGACAAGGCAGAAACGTAGGCAGTATTTTGAAAAATCTTAACCATAGGTATAAGAAGAGAATCCTTTCTATCCTTGCCCAGCATCTTCTTTTATTCGGGAGAGGAATAATAAATTACAGCAAAGAAACCCAATACCAAACAGAAAAACTGATTACCTCTATAAAAAATAGTAACCCTACTACGCAAGAAGTAAACAGAACCATATCCATCATTCGACAACACAGTTTAATATTTGGCTATGGCCTCGTAAAAAACGACCCCAAAATCATAAATGAAGATAAGAAATTAATACAACACCTAAAAAACCTTCTAAGAGAAACCTATACACCGGGTATTATTCCACGGGTGAACTACCTGAATTTTAAAAGAAAAATCTCTGAAAAGGTAAAAATAAGAGAACTGCAAACCACAAACACAAACCCCGGAGGCTTACCGCTCTTCGGCAAAGAAAGAATTTCTCCCACAATTATTAAAAACGGATATCTCATTTTGTTCTCTCTGCCATCAAAATCTAAGAGAGATACTAAAGCGGATACAAACAAGACATTCAAACTGTTTATTCATGTTATTCTGGTAAAAGAGGGAAAAAACGTAAGCTACAAGGGCAAAAGATCAATCATTAATTTCAATGGTTATATACACACTGTTATTATCAGCGACACATCTCTCCTATCGGATGCCACAGATTCGCAGATAGAAACAACATTTAAAATTCCAATACAACCCTCTAACCTATTAACTGTAAGAACAAGAAACGGTTTCAACATCTACATAACAGGCACACCCCACATCTTTAAAAAACAATTGGTTAGCGACCCGACTCAGAATAAATACGCCTTTTTCTTTCCAACCATAAGGACCTCTTTCACACCAATTAACAAATTTCTTACCCACATAATAAAAAGAGTAGCTAACACATCCATAGCAGAGGCGGACAATATCTCCTATTTCATAACAAAAAAAATTTTTTCACAAAACGGCATACCTATCTGCCTCACCTAAGCTCCATAACCGAGAAAGAAACCCTTCTGTTTTTACGCATATCCTCCGCATTTCTCTCTATCCTAAGAGGTTCGTTTGCTCCGACACCCACGACTATCATAATATTCCGGGGAACTCCGCGTTTAATTAGCTCTTTAACAACCTCCTTCGCACGCTCAACACTCAAATTTAAACTTTGAGCATCAGAAACCTGACCGGTCGTATGACCCACAACTCTTACAGCAATTCTATTTCCGCTCTCCTTTTGTGAGGCTATAATTTTCTTTATTAAATCCGCAAGTCTATCCAGAATAGCAGCCTGACCGGGAACTATCCTGGGAGAACCCGGGGCAAAATAAACATTAATCCTTTCCAGTTCCTCAACAGCGCTAAAATAGCCCTGATTCAACCCCCCCGTATCAAACCTAATAACACCGGGTATAGCATGTGCCAATTTCCTGCTAGCCTTTATCCAACCCTCCGGGACCTCCCCACTCGCGCGAAGTACCCCGTTTTCAAACGTCAATACAACCCCGGGTGGGGGTTTCAAAATAGCAGTAGCCCGCTTTATAACAAACCGGGGCTGGAGGGATATGTAGGGCTTAAAATCGAACACAAACAGATCTACAGGTAATTTAGCTGTAGTTAGAATCTTGGTTGGTGCTCTACTAAGAGGATCCCTCAACCCTAAAACCTTTAGCTTACCGTTATACTTCTCCGTTCCGGTAACAACTATTCCGGGCTGCGAGTTTAATAACTCCACACCCTTTCGCTCATTAATTCCCGCGATAGTTGACCTACCCACAAAAAAACCCGTAACCCCTAATATAACAACCAAAGCAAATACAAGCGCCTTCGGAAATCTGCTTCCCGAATCCTTAAGCTCCAATTCCAAACAGGACTCTAACAACGGAGCTGTTTCTTTGAACTCTTCCGTACTTCCCTCAAAATTCTCAAGCACATGACCAAATTGAAGATGTATCGTCTCCAGTACATCCTGCATTTTCCATCTAAGCTCTGGCGAGGGGGTCCCCTGAATAACAAGGGCAAGTACAGCCAACGGACTCTGCTCTATCCATATAACGAAATCCCCAACCTCAAAAGAATCAATCGCATCACCTTTACCCAAATTAAGCGAGTCCCTAACAAAATCCTGCACGGCATTTAACATGGCCGCTACCATATCACCGTCACTAATCACAGAGTTCTCTGTAGCCACACGATTGAGTAGTATTCCGGACTTCCTGTGAATCAAAAAAACCTCTTCTACCCTGAATACTATGGATTCTTTAAGAGCAATCTCCGCAAAACTCTTTCCGGTTCTCAAAGCCTCAATTTTCCACCTAATCGACTTAAAGGAAATACTTCTCTCAAGTGAGCGATTCATAGATTGGATTGTCTCGCGCATAAACTTTGCCAGAGCCTTGCGGATGGCAGGACCTATAACGGGAAACAGTGCCTCCGCCAGCACATTACTATCCTTCTCCGTGGAATGCTTAATTGCCTTTTCGGTAGGGGCTACAAATGCCTTTGCAAGCTGAGCATCCTCCCTATCACGTAAGATAATTGCCTCGGGAAGTACCTCTTTTATCGTTTCCGGGGTGATAGACCCCTTATCCAAAGCCTTTAACAAATTCCCCAGTTGTTTTTGCTCTTCCTCATGAAGGAGGCTCCCAATCTCTGCAATTTTCTTTAATTCTTTTTCTTTGACTCTATCAGATTCACCCATACAAACCTTATTATACCATCTTTTCTTTCACTTGCAGTCAACAAAAAATATACTTAACCTATTAAAACACCAAGGAGTAAAAAATGAAAGTGCATTCAAAGGTAAAGCGTTTTTTCCTTCGATATCTAATTGCAGAGGTAGTGGTTTTATTAATCTCTCTAACTATTTTTATTCTCGGTGGCCACTATTCCCTAACACGCATTACAAATATTCTATTTTTCGCTGGAGCTATACCTCTGATAATAAATATCTTCATTGTCTTCGGAAACTGGCTGGGGAGGGGAAACTTTAACTATCAATACGGACGATCCGTCAGCAGGGTATCTATCTTTGAGAGATTCACCCAGGAGCAAAACTCTTTCCTCAAGAGTATTTTCAGTTCTTTTTTTCTCTTTCTAATAGGAATCACTACAATTGCTATAAGTTTCATCATCTATATCGGTTTTAAATAAAACAACTACCCTCAAAAAATTTAACCTCAACCCTTCAAATCCAATGCCTAGGCAGCCTACTACCTAGACATTCTAGGCATTTTTTTGTAAAGTTACATCGAATAGAAAAAAGAGAGGAAAGTACATGAAGGAAAACCAATACGATGTAATAGTGGTGGGTGCCGGATGCGCGGGTCCTGCCGCAGCCAAAAAAGCCTCGGAATTGGGATTAAAAACACTTCTAATAGAAAAGGCACGTGTCCCAGGAGAAAAAAATGTCTCCGGCACCTGTCTTAACGGAGCTGCCCTACTCGATTCGGATTTACATTACCTGGTCGAAGGCCCCGTGGAGAGAACAATACGAGAAATGAGAACCTACCATATTAACGCGGATAGAACTACTGTATTTCACGAAATCCCCTCCAAAGGAATTCTACTCCTATCCATACGGCGCGACCACTTTGATGCCTGGCATACAGAGCAGGCAAGAAAAGCAGGGGCAACGGTAAAACTATCCACTGCCGTAACTAACATAATAGAAGAGGACAATTATATAAGGGGAGTAATTACAGATTCCGGAGAAAAATATTTTGCCCGAGTCGTAATTGATTCGGGGGGAGTTAACTCCATTGTAGGCAGAAAAGCCGGCCTTATTCCCAAGAGAAAGGGAACCAGTATGATTCTTTACACAACCCTCTGTGTAAAACTGGGGGAAGAGACAATAAACAAACGCTTCGGGGATTGTATAGAATACTACCTTGCACCTAACACACAGTACAAAACCTGGCCTTGGATATTTCCCAAACGGGATACGGTTACAATAGGTACCGGGGGATACATGGATGAAAACCTGATAAACGACGAGTATCCCTCTGTAAATAAGTACATGGAGAACCTCTTAAATCTGGAGGTGGTTAAAGAAAAACTAGAAGGTGGAAAAATAGTCTCATGGGGATTACACCTTGAGTTTGACGAAGCCCTAGAAAGACGGGTAAAAAACGGATTAATTTTAACAGGAGAGGCAGGAGGATTTGTTATTCCCTTTCTCGGTGAGGGAATGGTAGAGGCATTCTTCACAGGAATCTACGCTGCTCAAGCCGCTGCAAAAGCAATTGAGGCCGGAGATGTTTCCGAAACAAAACTCTCCGAAACCTACGAACAATTAATAGGGGAAAATCTTTTCATGCAGGCATTCCGTTACATTGCAGAGGTAAACAAAAAAGCAATACTCTCAAAATCCGACGAAGAGATTACAAGGATGATGCAGAGTGTAATCCTAGGTGGTGGTTTTATATCAAATGCCATTCACACCAAATGGATAAGAGGGGTTGAAGAGGGAAATCTCGAAATGATCCAGGAGGCATACGATTTTCTGGAACTGATACAACCCTATGCACAGGTAGATCCAGATTTTGAAAACCTCTATAGGGAGAGACGAAGAGATGAAAGTTGAAATTTATGTTAACCGATATCCGGGGGAAACGGGTGAATTCATCAGGGTTAATGAGATCAAATGCACAGGATGCGGCGAATGTGCGAGGTTTTGCACCATGAAGGTATGGCAACCTTCAGGTAATATTTATCGTCCACTCAACCTTAACGCCTGTGTAGAGTGCGGTGCCTGTTGGAACGTTTGTGACTACGATGCCGTCATTTTCGAAGAACCAAAAGGGGGTACCGGGGTAAGATTCATCTACGGCTAGAGGGGAAAAATGGTAAACATGGAAGAAATATTAAAGGTACTAGATCAACAGAGAGCAAAATATTCTCACCCTAAAGTGGCAAAATACTTTAAGGGATGGAATAAAACCCTACAGTACTATTTTACCGATATAGACGAATACTTTGTTATCAAACTTGTCGATGGCAACCCTCAACCTGTCGAAAAGAAGAAATTAGAAAACCCTGACATAATGTATACAATGGATACAGATACGTTTCTAAAACTCAACAGGGGAGAGATAAGTGGATTTAAGGCCTATCAGCAAAAAAAGCTAAAAATCAAAGCAACAATGGCAGAGATAATGAAACTGCAAAAGCTGGATAAACTTTAAAAAGTTATCTAAAACTACCATTAAATTCCTATCCCAGTCTGTAATACTGTGGCTTCCTGTCTTTAAAGACATCGTTTAATTCTGCTATCTGTTTATTCTTTGCCAGCTCAGGATCGATATCAACCACTCCCATCAAATCCTCTGACTCCAAAGCACTTACCAAAACCTTCCCATCAGGTGCTACTACCTGACTCCGCCCGGTATACAAGAGTGTCTTTTCTCCCTTTGTTTCTCTTCCATACCTGTTTCCAAGAATCCAGAAAACCTTATTCTCTATCGCTCTGACCCGCGTGGTTAACTGCCCCAACTCAGGAAGCACAAGATTTGAGGGATGACATATAATCTGAGCCCCTTCAAGCGCAAGTGTCCTCGCCGCCTCCGGAAACATATGGTCAAAGCATACCAATAACCCCACCCTTACACCATTTACCTCAAATGTGGGGAATCCCCTGTCACCGGGAGCAAACAATCTCTTCTCCGTGTTAAAGAGATGAACCTTTCTGTACACACCAACCACCCCATTGGGACCCAGCAAAACGGCGCTGTTGTAAACTAATCTTTCCCTTGCATCAGGTTTTTCTACAAGCTCAGGAATACCCAACACCACGTGCGTATTACTCTCTCTAGAGGCATCAATCAACCTCCCTACAGACTCTCCCGCGATAGGCTCACTAACCTCAAGAAGTTCCTCTTTATCTCCGAAAAAATAACCCGAGGTGGCAAGCTCCGGCATCACAAGAATATCGGCATCACTAGCTCGCACAATACGAACCATTTTAGACACGTTGGCCTTTACATCTCCAAAAACAGGTGAAAATTGATAAAAACCTATACGCATTGTACCCCCCCGTTAAATCGAGCCCCTATTATACCACGCATAATAAACAGAGAGAATCCCTTTAAGCGAAACTTTATATGTAAAACCTGCAATACACATAATAAGATTCTGGCGACAGGTACCACTTAAACTATTAACCATTAAACACCAGAACAAAAATGCTCCAGGTCTCTCGGGGATTTTTGACCGGGTAGTTACAAAGATACGATAAAGTTGTACAATAAATTAAATGAACAGCAAAAGAAATTACAAAACAAAGACAATTCTCGTTACCGGTTCCACCGACGGGATAGGTAAACAAACAGCCCTACAACTCGCCCGTATGGGACACAGGGTTATCATTCACGGAAGGAATCCGGATAAGGCTAAAAAGGCGATGGGGGAAATAATAAAACTCTCGGGAAACAATGATATAGAGAGTGTGTCCTGCGATCTCTCGATACAGAGGGAAATACATCAAATGGCAGAGGAAATTCAAAAAAGATTTGACAAACTTGATGTCTTAATAAACAACGCAGGGGTGTATCAATCAAAAAGAGAACTAACTCCTGATGGCTTGGAGGTTACCTTTGCCGTAAACCACATGGCTCCCTTTATACTTACAAACCTCCTGTTCGAACTCTTAAAGGAAACAGCCAAACAAACCGGCGAGGCACGTGTTATAACCGTTAGCTCGATGATACATGCCAGTAGCATAGAGTTTGATAATCTCCAGGGCGAGAGATACTTTAGCGGTTCCTATGCATACTCCCTTTCAAAACTATGCAACGTCCTCTTTACATACTACTATGCCGATATGGTTTCACAGTACGACATAAGGGCCAACTGCTTACACCCCGGAGTTATAGATACAAAACTTCTGAGGAAGGGTTGGGGAGGCGGCGGAGCATCACCGGAGGAGGGAGCCAAAAACTCAGTCTACCTTGCAACATCCGACAGGGTTAAAGGGGTTAGCGGTAAATATTTTATGAACATGCGACCTACAAGATCCGCAGCGATATCTTACGACAAATCCGTGCAAAAGCGGCTATGGGATATCAGCCTACAACTGTGGAGGTACCGACTAACAAAACCCCATTACTAATACTCAATAGAAATACCGAAACAAACATCCCAATATTTAAAATTTCAAAAAAATTGCTCTGTACTGCCATCGCGCACTTGACTTAAAAGTTTACTTTCGTTAGCATTCGATATTAGAAAGGATTCGAAAGTTTATGGTTTTTCAAGAGAGACTCGACGAGATTATAAAGATTCTCTCTAAGCGTAAGAAAATTACCGTCCAGGAACTTACAGAAAGACTCAACGTCTCCGAGGTCACAATCAGAAAAGACCTCTCCATTCTGGAGGAGCAGGGAAAAATAGAACGGATTCACGGTGGGGCAGTCTTAGCAGAGGATAAGGAACTAATAAGGAATATAAACGTTCGTTTCGAGGAACACGTAGAAGAAAAGATAGCTATAGCAAAAAGGGCTATGGAACTAATTCGTGAGGGAGACACGATTTACCTGGACTCTGGTAGCACCTCTTACTTTCTCGCAAGGGAGTTAAATAATTCGGGAATAAACGTAAGAATACTAACCAACTCACTTGATGTTATAACAGAGCTCTCCGATTCCCCCTACATCTCCCTACTCTCTACCGGTGGGAGTCTAAGACGGGAGGCTCGTTCCTTTATAGGGCCCATTGCCATAGAAACAATCAGGAATTTCCAGATAGAAACCTCATTCCTCGGCACTACGGGTTTCTCGGAGGAGGGAATCTTTAGCGCACAGAATACTCTCGAGGCAGAGGTAAAAAAATCGGTAATCAAATCGTCAAAACGAACGGTTATGCTTGTGGATCACCACAAATTCGGGACGACTGCCTTCTCCATTTTTGCCCGGCCCGAAGACATAGATATTCTAATTACAGACTCCGGGTGCAAAGATAGAAAAAAAATACTCTCTCTCGGAATAGAAACCATATTTGCAGAGCTATCCGAGAGCAATCCCATACACAAAACAACGGAAATAGCCAAAAGTACTAACAAAACAGAGCAAAACACAAACGGTTCAAACAATAAAATCGAGAAAAAACAAACACAAAACCTGTATAACAAAAGGAAACAAACACACGGCTCACAGCAAAAACCGGTAAGAGAGAGGGTTTTAAAATAAAAATACGGAGGAGTGTATGAAAGGAAACTGTATAGTCGCTCAAAGCGGCGGCCCTACAGCGGTAATCAACTCCAGTGCCTGCGGGGTTATTCAGGAGGCAATGAAACACCCCGAGATAGAGGGAGTATACGCCGCCTACAATGGTATTCTCGGTGTATTAAACGAGGAAATCTTCGACTTACGGAAGGAAGACCCGGAAACTATAGAGGGTCTAAGAACCTCACCTGCAGCGGCCCTTGGATCGTGCAGGTACAAGGTAAGAAAAGAGGAGGATTTTGAAAAAATCCTCGAGGTTTTTCAGAAGTACAATATACGTTACTTCTTTTATATCGGCGGCAATGACTCTATGGATACCGCAGACAAGGTAAACAAACTTGCGCAGAGCAAGGGATACGAGTTTAGAGCGGTAGGCGTTCCCAAAACAATCGACAACGATCTTGCCTTTACAGACCATACACCGGGCTATGGGAGCGTAATAAAGTATCTCGCTACAATGGTGATGGAAGCGGGAAGAGACACCGAGGCACTCTACACAACGGATACGGTAAATGTTATAGAAGCAATGGGAAGAAACGCCGGATGGATTGCCGCAGGTACGGCCCTTGCCAGAAGGGACGAGGAGGATGCACCACACATTATTCTGCTCCCGGAGATACCATTTGACAGAGAGGCTTTCAAAGAGAGGGTAAGATACTACCTCGATAAACTCGGACGAGCGGTAATTGTTGTATCCGAGGGCACGAAAAATCCGGACGGAAGCTACATAGCAGAACAGAAGGGAGAGTTCGCAAAGGATGCCTTTGGGCACACTCAGCTTGGCGGAGCTGCAAATTACATAAAGGAACTTATAGAGAGAGAAATAAAAGTAAAGGCACGATTCGCAATACCATCAACAATTCAGAGAAACGGTATCCATTTTGCTTCAAAAACCGATTCGGACGAGGCATACATGGTAGGTAAAAAGGCCGTCCAACATGCAATCGAGGGCGTAACCGGTAAAATGGTAACTCTGGAGAGGGTATCGGATGAGCCATACAAGTGTGAGACTGGCCTCGTAGACTTATCCAAGGTAGCTAATGGGGAAAAATACTTCCCCAAGAAATGGATATCCAAAGACGGATTTTTTGTAACCGAGGAGTTTATTAAATATGCAAAACCCCTCATTCAAGGGGAGGTAAAACCTGTTATTAAAGAGGGACTACCCTACTTTATCAGGTTCAAGAAACACTTCATAAAGAAATAGGAGAGAAAAATGAAAGCGGATATAGGAATTATCGGAATGGCCGTTATGGGACAGAACCTTGCACTAAACATGGAGAGCAAGGGCTATACCGTGGCGGTTTTTAACAGAACAGCCTCAAGGACAGAGGAGTTTGTAAAAACAAGAACAGAAGGGAAGAATATAATACCGGCATACACTATCGAAGAGTTTATAAAGAGCCTCAAAACCCCCAGAAAAATAATGATAATGGTAAAGGCGGGGGATCCTGTAGATGCAATGATCTCTCAACTTAGTCCCCTACTGGATAAGGGGGATATCCTTATAGACGGAGGCAACTCATTCTTCAAAGACACAATAAGGAGAGTAAAAGAGGCGGAGGAGAAGGGGTTTTTATACATAGGAACGGGAGTCTCCGGAGGAGAAGAGGGAGCCCTCCACGGTCCAAGCATTATGCCGGGAGGACACAGAGAGGCATACGAGATTGTAGGTCCAATACTACGAGATATCTCTGCAAAGGTAGAGGGAGAACCCTGCTGTACCTATATAGGATCAGACGGTGCAGGCCACTATGTAAAAATGGTACACAACGGAATAGAGTACGGGGATATGCAACTGATAAGTGAGGCTTACTTTCTTATGAAAAACGTTCTCAAGATGAGCCATAAAGAGATGCACAATGTATTTGCAGAGTGGAACAAGGGAGAACTCGACTCTTACCTGATAGAAATAACGGCTGATATCCTTGAGAAGATAGACCCGGAAACAGGAAATCCTCTTGTAGAAATGATACTCGATAAGGCTGGCCAGAAGGGTACCGGCAAATGGACAAGTCAATCAGCACTGGATCTGGGGATTGCAACCCCAACAATTGCAGAGGCAGTTTACGCACGATGTATCTCGGCAATTAAAGAGGAAAGGGTAGAAGCAGAGAAGGTATTAAAAGGACCCGAAGGGGTAAGTTTTTCCGGCGATAAGAAGGAGTTTGTAGAGGCCATAAGGAAGGCCCTATATGCCTCGAAGGTTTGTTCGTATGCTCAAGGTTTTGCCCTGATGAAAGCGGCGGCTAAAGAGTTTAACTGGGATTTAAAGTTCGGTGAAATCTCAATGATATGGCGGGGAGGATGTATAATAAGGGCTAAATTCCTCGGAAAGATAAAGGAGGCTTTTGATAGAAATCCTGAGTTACCCAACCTTTTAATGGATCCCTATTTCAGGGAGATTGTAAACAATTCTCAAAGAGAATGGAGACACGTTGTGTCTACCGCAACAGAGCTCGGCATCCCAATTCCTGGATTCTCGTCTGCCCTTATGTACTTTGATTCCTACAGAAACGGAAGATTATGGGCAAACATGATTCAGGCTCAGAGGGATTATTTTGGAGCTCACACATACCAACGTGTGGATAAAGAGGGAACATTCCACACAGAATGGAGTAAGATATGAGTTACATAGAGGAAATGTTCGGATTAAAGGATAAAACCGTAGCCATAACAGGCGGTGGAGGTGTTATTGCCGGTGCAATGTCAGAGGCTCTTCTTAAAGCAGGTGCCAATGTTTCGCTATGGGACATCGCACAGGATGCAATAGACCAGGCTATAAGCAGACTTGCAGGAAGCACCGGCCTAAAAGATCAATTACATGGTGTCATTGTGGATGCCATGGATAGAGAATCCGTACAGAAGGCAATAGATTCCACAGTAGAAAAATTTGGAAGCCTCGACGTACTAATAAACGCGGCAGGGGGAAACCGGGGGAAATCCTCGTTTCTGGAAACCGATATGGAACAGTTCGAGTTTGTACTAAAATTAAACCTGATAGCCGGTCTTATGGTTCCAACCCAGGCCGTTGCAAAATATTGGATAGACAACAAAATTAAAGGCTCCATCATCAATCTGGCATCAATGGCCTCTTACATTCCCCTCTCGGGGGTATGGGCATACGATGCCGCAAAAGCGGCGGTTAAAAATCTGACAATGGGAGCGGCAAAGGAGTTTGCTCCGTACGGTATAAGGGTAAATGCCCTCGCACCGGGATTCTTTATCGGAAAACAGAACAGAGCACTTCTGATAGATGAGAAAACGGGCGAGCTTACCCAGCGAGGGAGGGATGTAATAGCACATACCCCATTCGGGAGATTCGGCGATGTGAAAGAGCTTGCAGGCGCCACTCTTTTCCTCGCAAGTAACAATGCATCCGGTTTTGTAACAGGAGTTACAATACCTGTAGATGGAGGATACCTGGTGCACAATATTTAAATCAACGCTTTAAAAAGAAAAGAAAAACAGAAAAGGAGCGTCTATGTATTCAAAGGAAGATTTAAAGAATTTTAAACCGGAAAAGGAGTTTTTTGTTGGAATTGATTCCGACGGATGTGCCTTCCCAACAATGGAATTAAAACACAAAGAATGCTTTATCCCCAATATAGTAAAGTACTGGGGGTTTCAGCCAATATCCAAATATGCAAGGGAGGCGGCTGAGTTTGTTAATCTCTACTCAAAGTGGCGAGGTGTAAACAGATTCCCCGCCCTACTAAAGGTCTTTGACCTGCTAAGGGAAAGACCCGAGGTTCAACGCTCAATCGTAACAATCCCGGAGGCAAAACCGCTCAGAGAATGGGTGGAAAGAGAGACCGCACTTGGAAACCCGGCATTAAAAAAAGAGGTGGAAAGAACCAACGACCCCTTCTTAAAAAAGGCTCTCCAGTGGTCCGAAGCGGTTAATGAAACAATTGCCGACATGGTCGTGGGTGTGCCTCCATTTCCCGGTGTAAAGGAGAGTCTAGAGAAGCTACAGGAGAAGGCAGATATAATTGTAGTATCTGCAACCCCCGGGGAAGCTCTAGAGAGAGAGTGGAAGGAACACGGAATAGATAAATACGTAAGAATAATCGCCGGCCAGGAAATGGGCACCAAGAAGGAACATCTCGCCCTGGCAGCCAGTGGTAAATATCCCGAGGATAAAATACTTATGGTCGGAGATGCCCCCGGTGACCTGCGTTCTGCAAGAGCAATAAATGCCCTCTTCTACCCAATCAACCCGGGCCATGAAGAGGAATCCTGGGAGAGATTTTACAAAGAGGCAATCGATAGGTTCTTTGAGGGTACCTACGCGGGTGAATATGAGAAGAAATTGATTGAAGATTTCGAAAAACTACTTCCCGAAACTCCACCATGGAAGCAATAAATGGAAGCAATAATTAAAAAGAATGAGAGAAAGCTTTAAACGTGAGAAAATCTAAATTAGTGGTCGGGTTGGTTACAACCGTTGGTTACAACCAGCCTGACCCCCAATAAAAATAAAAAGAGGCAATAAAATGGCAGTTGGTTTCGGAAAACCAGGATACAAACTAAGTGATGAAGAGATAGAGGATATCATCGATCGCGGAACTCCGGAAGAGATATACAGGGATAAAAAAGTCCTTGTACTAACACCGGATTCCACAAGAACGGCTCCCCTTCCCACCATGATAAGAAAAATAAAAAAAATCATAGGGGAAAAGGCCAAGAAACTTGACTTTATGATAGCCCTGGGCACACATCAACCGATGAAAGAAGAGGCAATAATGAAACTCTTCGGGTTAACTCCCAAAGACATGGAAACAACATTCAAAGATAACCGTTTCTTTAATCACCGATGGGACTTACCCGATACCCTTACAAGCATAGGAAAACTCAAAGAGAGCGAGATAGAAGAGGTAACAAACGGGCTATTCAAAGAGGAGGTAGACATTGTAATAAACCGACACATCTACGAGTATGACCTTATAGTTATACTAGGCCCCGTATTCCCTCATGAGGTAGTTGGTTATTCCGGGGGAAACAAATATCTGTTTCCCGGAATATCGGGTGGTGAGTTTGTTCATTTCTTTCATTGGTTGGGTGCTGTAATTACCTGCTGGAAAACAATAGGCTTCAAGCACACACCCGTACGCGAGGTTGTAAACAGAGCGACAAAGTTTGTGACGGTACCAAGACACAACATATCCATGGTTGTTTCCCCCGATGCAACACTCGCCGGACTATTTGTTGGAACTCCGGAAGAGTCATGGTCTGATTCGGCAGACCTCTCATCAAAAATTCACGTGGTTTACAAAAAACATCCCTACAATATAGTTCTCGGAAGGGCTCCCGAGATGTACGACGAGATATGGACAGCGGGAAAGGTTATGTACAAACTTGAACCCATTGTGGCTGACGGGGGGAAACTCATCATCTACGGCCCCCACATAAAAGAGATATCATACACATGGGGGAAATATCTCGAGAGGATAGGATACCACGTGAGAGACTACTTTCTCAAACAGATGGACAAGTTCAAGGACATTCCCAGAGGGGTTCTCGCACATTCAACCCATGTACGCGGGGTAGGTACCTTTGAAAACGGGATAGAAAGACCCAGAATTGATGTAATCCTTGCAACTTCAATACCGGAAGAAAAATGTAAAAGCATAAACCTAGGGTACATGGATCCCAGTAGTATAAATATAGAGGATTACAAAAACAGAGAGGAGGAGGGAATCTTATTCGTAGATCACGCAGGAGAGATACTTCACAGATTGGAGAGCGACAGGTAATATATCTAGTGTTACAACAGTACAGAGGAGAAAAAAATGGTATATCAATTTTTTAACAGAGAAGAGATAGACAAATGGATAGAGAAAGCCAAAGAGCAACAAATTTTGACCCCGGATGGGCTAAAACTTCCGAAAGATTACGAGGAAAAGTACGGTGCGGAAGAAAGACTCATTTATAAAAACTCTCTTCAGGAGTTTAAAAATCTGAAACTGGCAATTCTGTCGTACGGGCCCAAACGTGCATTGGGAATATTTGATACCGGCAAGGGTGAATCTTCGAGCAGAACCAATGTAAAAACTAAACAGGGTTTCGAGGGCGTCCACTACAAGAGCGAGGGAGTAAATATCCTATTCTGCCCGATGGATCACAAAAACGCCCTCAACCTTAGAAAATTATTACCCTACACAGCTCCCTCACCACTACACGACAAAAACATTACCTTCGGGGTGGGAGACAGATTGGGAATAGCAAACCCCGGACACCTAAGACTCTTCAAAGAATACGATGCCAATCCTGTCCTTGCACAGCAATCGGTAAGAGAACTAAATCTAACCGGCAGAAACTACGAGGACGTACTGGATTCGGCATCGTGGGCGGTTTTTCTGGAGAGATACGAAGAACCATGGGGAGCGGACGGGGATCATTTAAAAACCGAAGATTGGGTAAAGAAGGCTCTATCGCTTGGTTTTACCATGCTAACAGCCGATGTCTCGGACTACATTAAGGGGGAATATGAAACCTGTGATACCGATAAACTGGAAGATGATTACAGTAAACTCGATAAGAAATATATAGAAGAAATAGAAAAAGAATACCTCTCAATGGAGTTTAAACTGGAAAGCGGAGAAATCCTAAAATTTGATAAAGAACAACTAATGCGAGTCGTGCTAATCTATAGTGAGGCTGTGGAACATGCCCTTCGCCTGTATAAAACGGCAGTAGAGACACGCGGCGAAGAGGGTTTTGATTTCGAACTCTCAATAGATGAAACGCAAACCCCCACCACCCCGCAGGCCCATCTCTTTATAGCAAAAGAGGCACAGAAGAGGGGTATAAAGATAGCCTCTCTTGCACCGAGATTTATAGGCGAGTTTCAGAAGGCCATTGATTACAAGGGCGATGTTGACAAATTTGAAACTGCGTTTAGGAAACACTGTGAAATAGCGGAAAAACTCGGTTACAGAATATCCATCCATTCCGGAAGTGATAAATTCTCAGTTTTTCCATCCATAGGGAAACTATCCCATGGAAGATTCCATATAAAAACCGCAGGCACCAATTGGCTGGAAGCACTAAGGGTAATCGCGGTGGAGGAACCCACCCTGTTCAGAAGGCTCTATAAATACGCAAAAGATACGTATAAAAAGGCCAGAGAATACTATCATGTAACACCCAATCTGGGGAACCTTCCCAACATAGACCTTCTCGTAGATTCTCAACTCGTTAATATTCTGGAAAATCCGGATGCAAGACAGGTGTTACACATAACCTATGGGGAGATGCTCTCCGATAGCACGATAAAGGATGAAATCTATTCTGCACTATTTAAACACCTAGAGGAATACTGGGAGAATCTGGAAAAACATATAGGGAGACACCTTAAGCTCCTGGGGGTATCCAGAAAACAGTAACTTAAGAAAGGAATGAAACCATGAACAGAGAACTTGTAACAAAACTCTACGGAGAGATAGACAAATTTCCCATTTTCGACGCCCACACACATATAGATGCAAACAGACCCTCCGCAGGAAGTCTCGGAAAGATACTCTCCTACCATTATTACACAGAGCTCTGCAATTCCGCAGAGTACGAAGAGGGGTGGTGGAGTCCCGACCTATCCGACGACGAACTGGTAAAAAGAATCTCAAAAAAGCTCCCTCTTATTCATAACACCGTTCAATTCTCATGGTTTTTAACCCTGGCAAGTGAATTCTTGGGAGTATCACGAGAAGATCTTCATGACCCCGATAAAATCCTCAAGATCCATGAAGATTCAAAAAAGATAATGGGGGAAAAAGGTTACTTTGAGAGTGTGGTAGAAAAGAGCAAACTGAAGAGGGTCTATCTAACCAACCAGTACAATGAAAAATTAGAGGGTTTTGATACCTCTTTCTACAGACCCTGTTTGCGGATCGACCCTTTTAGCTATTTCGTAGAAAAGGGGAACCCCCTACAGGAAATCTCTAAGATTACAGGTAAAAAAATAGAGGACGCAAAGAGTTTTGACGAGGCTCTGGATGCGCTATTTAAATATTTTAGCGATAAAAATTTCGCCTATGCATCTGTATCGTCCTGGCCAAATACCGATATTCACCCGGTGGACAACATCAGAGAAAACGCGATAATCAAAAAAATCCTCAAGGGTGAAAAACTCTCCGCAGAGGAGCATGAGGATCATGTATCTTACACCTTTATACTCGTAGCCCAACTCTGCAGAAAGTACCAGGTGTCCTTTCATCTGATGATAGGTGTAGACAAAGAAGTTTATACACACGGGGTTCAATTTGGAACAGACCTTGTAAACTCTGTTAACTCAATGAGGGGATACGATTACCTGTTTAACACCTTCCCGGATGTAAAGTTTCCAACATCCGTTCTTTCAGACACGCAGGGCTTGGAACTTACATCCTCCGCATGGATTCGTCACAACGTATATCCCTCTGGACATTGGTGGTATTCCAACAATCCGGTAGACATAGAGAGAGAACTATCCAGAAGGCTGGATGTTGTTCCCCTATTAAAATTAATCGGTTACTACTCCGACGCCTACTATATAGAGTTTATTCTTCCGAAATTCAGAATGTACAAATACGTCCTTTCAAAAGTTCTGGCAGATAAAATAGAGAGCTCGAAAGCAGATCCTAACGTAGAAGAGATAACCGTGGATAAAGCCCTGGAAATAGCATGGAAACTTCTCGTGGAGAATCCTCAGAGGATTTTTAACGACACCGAATAACAAATTACACCGGGGGGATATGGATAATACTATCGTCGTTAACTCTGATTCTACAGTTCTATTTATAGATTTTGACGGAGTTATATGTGACTCAGTAAACGAGTGCATAGTCTCGTCATGGATAGGTTACTACCGCTACCTCAAAAAAGAGGAACCCTCAAAAATACCTGTAGATTTTAGGAAAACCTTTCTCTCATACAGAAGCTACATCAGAAGCGGAAACGATTATATCCTGATTCAGGAACTGATGGATAGGGGTATACCCGTAGAGAGTAACGAAGATTTCGAGAGACACCGTAAACTTGCAGGCAATAAAAAGATGGAACTATACACACAACTCTTCTACAGAGCACGGGATTACCTATTGAGCAACGAACTTACATACTGGCTCGAACTAAATGCCCTATTCCCCCATGTAACAGAACCCCTAAAAGCCGTTTCCGAAAGAGAAAACATACACATACTCTCTACAAAAAAGGCAATGTACAACGAAAGAATACTAAGATTTAACGGGATAAACTTTCCAATGGAACGGATTCATTACTCCTCAAACGCTGACAAAATTTCGTTCATAAGGAATTTTCTAAACCAACATTCCCATTATCAAAAGGCGATACTTATAGATGACCAGATAGATAATATGAAAGGCAATACTGATTCCCAAATAGAAACCTACCTTGCCCTCTGGGGATTCATAGATAAAAAATGGTTAGCCGAGTACCCGGAAATAAAAAAGATAGGCAGAGACGAATTTGTAAAACTGTTGAACAGCTTTAGGTAATTGATTTTTCAAACTTTATACTATTCTAGCTGAAAAACAATCGAGAAACGCATCCTCACAGGAATAGGTTTTCCATGCGAATAGGCAGGAGAAAACTTGGATTTTTTTATCATCTCAATAGCGGCTTTATCAAAACCGAATCCTCCCTTTTTTATGATTCTTATACTTACCACATGACCTTTTTCATCTATTTTAACCTCCAGAATAACCGTGCCTTCTACACCTAACTTCTTGGCTTTCGGCGGATATCTTAATTGCGCCTTAAATATAAACTCCGGCCTCTTATCTACTTTATAAAAAGGAAGGTAAATTTTTCTCTTTGAAACCATTATCTTACTATCTTTACCTCCTGCATCTCTTCCCACTTCGACTCCCGGGACTATCAATTTCTCATAATTCCTTATTTTTTCTAACTTGCGATTTACCAAAACATCCGGAGGTTCTATAGTGCTCTCGCTCTTTCGAGAAACCTTGGTTTTTATTGTTTTTAGAGTTACATTCTTGTTCGCTATTTGTCTCTTAGAGTGGGTTCTCTCCATCTGAACCTTCTTTTCGCCCAAATTCTTTACCACAGATCTTCTTACAACAACTGCATCAACAACCCGAATACCACTTTTTTCCTTATCATTACCCACCTTACCATACTTAACCTCTGAACTTATATTAAAGAGAACAAAATGTACCATTACAGAAATACCCAATGCTAGCACAAATATAACTCTACTTTTTCTTTCCATTCACAGGCTCTTTTGTAACAAGTACAATTTTTAATATATTCTTCTTCCGCAAAAACGATAGCACCCTATCAACATTGCTATAATCAGTAGAGCTATCCGCTATTAATCTTGCGATAATGTCCTTTTTGTTACTTAGAGAATTAAGAAAAGAATCAAATCTACTCCAATCCATAGCAAAACCGTCAACAAATATCCTACCGCTTTTATCAATTACTATCGCTATCCTTTTAGGAGAGCTCACCTTTTGAGAATACCTAAACACAGGAAGTTTGACATTTCCCTTCTCATCGATACCGGTAACCAAAATAAGAAAAATTAAAAGCAGAAAAGCAATATCAGCCATTGCTATAGGAGAAAATTTCCTTTTTCTATTATGTAATATTTTTACCCTCACAAATATCAATGCTCCCTTCTTTCCACTTTTACCGGAACGGATTTTCTAGAGAGAGAAATAATCGAAAACTCCGATGCCCCACCCTTTTTCGCCTCCTCAATTACAGAAAGAACTCTCTGATATTTAACACCTCGCAGAACGTTAAGCACAACAACAGTATTCATATTAATTTCGAGTCTTTCCTTTACAACTGCTCTAAAATAATCCATATTCACTACCTTTCTTCCGTTTAGGAAGAGCGCATCTCTTCCAATACTAACCTCCACCACATCCTTCGGATTCAATTGAACCGGTTTTCTCCCTTTTTTCGGTAATATCAAAAACAATCCCTTATCCGCAAAGAAAACAGCAGTAACAATAAAGAAAATTATTAAAAGAAAAGAAATATCCGTCATAGCTCCAGAGATTTCTGTTTTGTTCTCATTTCTTCCGACATCAATATGTATCATTTATTTATGATCCCTAAGATAGAAAGTATTTACACCTTTCTCCAATCTATGCACTTCAGATGAGAGAAAAAATCTGTAAAGTTGTTCAAAAAACAAACAAATTATAGCCACTGCAAGACCAAAACCCGTCGTGATTAAAGCCTGTGAAATTCCCCCCGCCACCAATTTCACGGAAACCCTATCCGCACCGGCTATGGATGTAAAAGCGACAATCATGCCGTAAACCGTACCCATAAATCCTAATAATGGAGCAATGCCACCTACGCCGGCCATAAGCTCAATCACCCTGTCTATCTTATCAACAAGCAATTGAAAACCTTCAGCAATTAATTCTTCCGCTTCTTTTCTAGACATGGAAAACAATCTTTTATCAACTTCTTCTATTATATTTCTCCCTTCATTTCCCAAAGTGTTCAAAAATAAAAGAAAAGCAGAGACCTTACGTTTGAACAGAATAAGAACTATCCCTCTATCAATAATCAGGGTAAGAGAAAGAACGGATAAAAAGAGTATTGGCCACATAAACAATCCACCCGACAAAAAAATCTGCCACATATTAACCTTCATAACAGCTCCTATAGTTTTATACTAATACCCAATTCGCTTCCTATAAGAGAAAAGGAATTATCAAAAATATAATTTCTCATATAATAGTTAGCAGTAGTGGCTCCTACTTTTAATTTATATTCTTCCTTTAGGCCAGCAAGAAAAGGATTTAAAAAAACGAGTAGATTCGTCGAATTAAAGAACACCTTTCCCTTCTTTCCCAAAACAGTGACAGTTTTAGAAATATCAACGTCAAATCTGAATCTGGGTACATTATCCTCGCCACTGTTGAACTTTCCGAAAGTATAGACAGGTTCGGGCGTTCCCGTAGAATAATCTATGGCTTTCACCACTATCGGAGTAAAAGGGGTATCAACAAAAACCATAAAATTCATTCCGAATATCCAACCGTAAAACCTTGAAAAACCGGAAATTTTAATAACATGTCGTATATCATTATTAGTTCTCACCCAACCTAGAAAATCATTATGATACTCGGTCCGTGACACTGTGTAATTAACGTACAAGTAATTGTTTAAATTGTCTCCTAATTCCGCAGTCAAACCTGACCCGCAGGAACGTCCTTTATCCGTAACAATAATACCATCTGCCAAACTGTCACTATTATAATAAACCGTCAGGAGATTTATTCCCTTTATATCCCAATAGTATGCATAATATCCAAACAAAAGGAGTTTAAATATATCGTTAACATTGTATGAAGTCTCAACCCCAGAAAAAAAAGATTGCGGACTATAATAAATTTTAGAATCGCCTATCCCCAACATAGTTTCATTTAAACAAATTGACAATCTGTTAAGAGTGGAAATATAAAGGGGGCCTTTTCCAACTTTCAGAGAAAAACGAAGTTTGTCATTCACACGCCAGTCCAAATTACCACTAATCTTATACTGCAACCCCGTATTCCTCCCAATACTCAACAAAAACCCACTCGAGAGAGAAACAGGTCCCAAAGCAAGAGTACCTTCTACGAAAGAACTCCCCTTCATCTCCTGCAAATTTATACCATCATCCTCATACTCTGATTCAAGATCATGATAGGAGACATTTCCAATGTCGTACCTCCCGCTAAGTCCCAAATTTAGAGAAATAAAATCCGTAGGCAACCACAGTAAGATATCTTTAACAGAAAGTTCATTGGCCATTGCATCTATGTTTTTTATACACTTTAGAGCAGATTCTCCCTCCCCCTTTAACCTCTCATTGAGGGCTTTTGAATACCCGTAACTAGCAAAAATAGTATTCATAAAGCTATCGGAAAAGATTTTTCTCCACTTCAAACCTGAACCCCAAAAAAAGGGGAAATATGTATCCTTAAAATAAAGCGGGATCCCCTCTGTCCGTCCATAAGATAGGAAATAATCACCGAATGAAATTAAATCCACACTAACAGAATCAAAATCATCACCCCATAAATATCTGAAAATCAAATCCCCATAACCGGAAAATTGATTACCTGTCGATATATTCATGTTTATAAAGGGCCAAACGGTGACTTCAAACAATGATTTCCTTAAGCCCAAAATTATTCCGTTTCTATCCCCTGTTTGCATAGCAACCAAACAAGAAATATCAGTAACAGATGGAGTTATAATAACAGTGTTTTCCGTTATTTCCGATATCGGATTAACACTAATAACACTCGAATTATAAGCATCCACATTAACGGGAGAGGTCCCTCTCCAAAACTTAACGGATCTTGTCAAATCATTTTGAACTATCGAAGGCGGAAACGGGAATCCATACAGATGTGTAGTTCTTGGCACTTCTATATAATCATAAAAATACCTTGTCCATACTGGTTCTCCACCAAAAAAAGAGTATTCAATCGGTACAATAGCAGGCCCCTCTTTTGTCCCTAAAGGGCTAAGAGGGAAAGGTAAACGTTCTATAACATTACCTTCATTTTCCCTCGATATAACTACGGGCACAACTCCGCTTTCTTTCTCAACTATTCGAAAGGGGTTCCCTCCAGTTGGTAATTTTTCTATAATCTCTTTACTAAAAGTCGTCTCCGTTTTATCAATTTTGGTACATTCCTTCTTTTCACTCACAACTATTTTTCCCATATCCAAAACAATAGGTGAAAGCTTTACTATTAACTTACTCTTAAGCGGTACTATAACTGTTATTTTTTTCTCTCTATACAAAGAAGAAACGAAGAGAAGAGTATATCTACCTTTCTTAACATTACTAATTAGAAAACCGCCATTTTTATTTGTAATGTCCCTTTGATCTGTTCCTGTTATAATAACCTGAACATTATTTATTGGTTTATCTTCAGTGTTTTTAACAACCCCTTTAATCGTGTACCCATCATCGGCAAAACATGGAGAAGTAAAAAGCAAATTTAGGGAAAATATCAACCCAAAAATAAATAGTGTACTTTTATAAACCATTTCCATTTCCTTCTTTATAAAATGAGTGTGGTTGCGAGTTTTGATTATTGCTAATTTTAATTATTTCCTATGATAAATTTCTTTGTAATAATTTTTTCCATTTACTTTGTACCATACTTTGATATCATAATCCCACCAAGGATTATCCCAAGCAAATCTCCAATTACAATGAGCATCTACACTTGATTGACCTGTTCCCCAAGTTCTATCATAAACCGTAGAATTACTATCCACAAAAATATGAAAAGAAGTAGACGTTCGCCTATGTAACATTCTTAATCTATAAAATTTATGAGAATCATCAAACTGGAAAAATAATTTCCTATACGTTGTAAAGAAAGGGAAAGCCCATTCCCACCTACATTCAACAACAGCGCCTACCCCACCGGGGAAAATATAATGATCCGCATATTCTACTGCCTTTTTAGTTTCCATCCCAACAATTGTAGCAGGTTTAATCCCATGATCTATAAGGAGACTTTTCAATTCCTTATAATATTCCGCTTTATACACTGGTGTGACAAATTCCGTCCTTGAATAAACATCACATATAGAACCATCAGAAAGTTTCACTCTCATCCGAGGTGTATTCACCGCTTTTCCTGCCAATACATAAGACCTATACAAATCTATACTTTCAGGTAAAGCGGCTTCCCATTTCACAATCTCAAAATTTTTCTTATCATCAGGAGAAATTTCAGGATTCAATTCACAGGAAAGAACAAAAACCGTAAAAAACAAACCGTAAAAAACAAACTTTTTCTTTTTTCATATTCTTTGCTCCTTTCACAACTTTTTACTTTCACAACCACACTCTAAAATATTTTATATAGAAGCCTCAAACACTTGTCAAGTTAGTTTGATTTCACCACTTGATATCACTAAGATACTTTATCATATACAGAGCTATATACTCTTTCAGATATTCTTTTTTCTTAATTTTTTCCAGATTCTTATTCATCGCAAGCTGTGCGGCAAGATTTCTGATACGCTCGGCATTAGGCGGTTTAACCCGAAAACCACGCTTTAAGCTTCGTAAAAAATCCCTTATCAGAGCATTTACATCCTCTACCAGATTCTTTTTTGCCACAGGGTCGAAGAGAGGATTCCACTTTTCGGCAAGCTCGTCCAATCTTTTATTAATAGAAGAGGCATCTCCGAGAAACTCCTCTTTTAAAGCTTTCATCGCATTTAGATACCTTACCCTGCTCATCCCCGACTTAGCTGAACGAGCTACCTCGTAGCGAGAACCAGAGCCCGAAGTACGAGAGGAAGCTTTTAAACCGCTCCGTTCTCCTCCGGGCTTTTTCTTCCCACCCACTCCCATATCAATCCCAGAGGGTGCAGTTTCTCCAGCTTCATCACCGAGTCCCGAGATTGTCTGCTTTTTCTTACCCTTAAAAAGCCGAATAAAAAACTTGACGATATTTTTAAGCACAGGAATGGTCTGCCATACGGGAAGAGCCGCCTTAGCCTCTCGCAAGAGTGCCTTCCTGTACAAACCAAGTATAACATTCACCGGCTTTAATTTAGTACCGTTAAAATAGCTATTTACGGTATTCAACACCGGATAATCAACTGATAACTCCTCTTTAGCTATATACAACAAATTAGGATTCATTAATGCGGTTAATAACGGATAGGAATCCTTTACCCTCTTAATCAATGAGTTTAGAAAGTCGGTGTCATCTTTCATCTCTTTTATTTTCTTATCCTCTTTAAGAAGAGCAATCCACTCTTCCAATATATCGGTCTTTATCTCATTAGCTGCCTCTGCCACCTTTTCAAGGAAAACAGGCAATAGTAAATCTCTGTGAATGAAATACTCCTTATTTTTGCTTCCCTTCAGCCGCAATACCTCTGGTAATTCTCCCTCTTTAGCCTTTGTTTTTTCGGAAATAAAATTGGTAATAAACTCCGGCGAATACTTTTTGACATACTTTACCCCATGTCTATCCCTAAGATCATACAAGTCCGTTGCACTAAATACATAGGGTGATTTCTTTATCTGGGATTCCAGACTGGAGAGATCTTCCTTTCTCTCCATTGCTTTTTGAACCAGACCCTTTTGATAAACAATAAAAAACCCCAACAGATAGGCAGATTGTATATAACCTATTTCATCGATCAGCTTGTCAGTTTTATCCTTCAAATCCTGAAGAACAAAACTCGCAAGATGGGCCCAGAACTTAAAACCTATGGTTGTAGGGTTCATTAAAGAGGAAAATGCCTTTCTTGGTTTAGTTATTATATCGTTCATCATTTCATTGAGAATAACCTCTTGTTTTTGCATTATTGTCATCAGTTTATTAAATATAAATCCGGAATTTCTCGAATCTTGAAGGTATCGATGAATCTTCATAACTGCGCACTCTATCAATACTTTCCTCACAAGTGCTGTAGGTACAAGAATATCATCTATTCCTTCTGGGAAATTTATACGGATTATCTCCTCCTCTATACCCTGAAACTCATTCAAAACGGAAACAAGATCGGTTTTTACATTTATTGAAAGAACCTTGTCTTCGGGAAAGACAATTTCAGTTTTATCGCTACCAGGAAAGGGAATTCCAGGATCATTTAATATTTTTTTATACTCTCTCATAAGATAATCGGTATACAAAGTGGGTAATTCAATTCCATCTATTCTGTCACCCCTGAACATAATTTTAATTTTTCCCTTTTCATTTAAAGCAAGAAGGATAGGCCGTAATTTCTCACGCTCGTTAAAAACCAACTCTCTTAAATTATTATCCTCCCTCCGCTCTGCATATCTTTCAAGCACTTTCAAAAAATCACCGTAGAGGAAAAAAGGAATCTTCTTTTTAAATGCAAACGATCTTATTATTCCAAGGATTGTTTCTTCCATACCTATCCACTTTTACTTTCTTTACTATAAAACTACACGATTTTAAGTTAATTTTCCATAATTAATTCTACTTTTATTTTTCCCATAAAAGAAAATATTTTTCTAACACTCATATTTAGTCCAAAAAATTTTTTTCCCAAGTGCAAAAAAAATCGAAGAATTTTAGTTGACAAATGTATAGTAAATTATTATATATAGCCTACTTTAAATACAATCTCTAGAGGAGGAAAATTTGAAAAAACTCACAAAAATTCTAGCAGTTGGCATGGTGTTACTATTCACCAGCGCAGCGGTATTTGCGTTTGATTGGATATCTCTTTCCAATCCCAAGACAAACACAATGGCTCAAGTCTCCGCGGGATACGGAAGCTGGTTGGTTATCCCACTTGACGTAATGCCTGTAGGAGCCATAGTGGAGACCAAACTTCCTTTCATGGAAAATCTGTCAGCAGGAGCAGGATTCGGATACTTAGGTTTAATCTGGGACGAGGAAACCAATCCGGCCACACTACACTTTCTAAGCCTCAGTGCTTATGCAAAGTATATCGCTCTGACAAAGGATCAAATGGAAAAGATTATACATATGCCTCTCTATATAGGCGCTGCTGCAGGTCTTGGTTATCAGTTAGCTCTGGGTAACTATACCGATTTTTCCGGAGACGCTCAGGTATTAGCCGCTTATGGCGGACTAGGCGGTCTCGCTGTAGGACTTGTAGGTTATGAGTTTGGATGGGCTACATTAACATTCTACGGTGGGCTTATCGATCGTTCTTTTAGTTTTTCCGGGGATTTCCAGTTTAGATTAAGTGATACAATGCACCTTGGCATTTTCTGGGTTCCACTCTTGGGACTTGGTGCTACATTTACAGTGGCATTCTAACACCTCTTAAAACTATCAAAAACAACCAAAGCGCACTTTCCAATTTAAGGAAGTGCGCTTTTTTCTGACCCGTTTTTACTAGAACCTTTAATAGAAGCTCCTGGAATTATCTATAGAAAAGCAGAACACAGAAAGCGCTTCGCTACTAATTTATCCTGTTACCCTTTAAAACACCATACGGGTAATGGTAACCATCAATAGAACCCGGACTAAAAAAATTACCAGCAAAAACCAAAGTAAAGAGATACCCCTTCCTAATAGCCCTCAGAGTGTTCTCGTCTATAATGGCCCGGCGTTACTCCATAAACCTCTTTGAATACTTTGGAAAAATAGGAGGGAGTAAAGTATCCTATTGACCTCGCAACATTATTAACAGAAATATCTTTCTTAACCCTTAACATATATGCAGCTTTCTCCATCTTTTTCTTCTTCAAGAAATCTGCAAAACACATTTCAGAATATTCCTTAAAAAGGCGGCTTAGGTGCCCAGGACTTATATTAAAATGATATGCAACAGAACTCAACGTCATTTGGCTGTCTAGATTTTCCTCGATGTAATTCTTAACTCTTTCAATAAAATTCCTGTAAAAATCTGACTTTTTAAGGTCGAAGAAAGATCTAAAAAGATCAATCTTATCATACAACCACGAAACTGCCTCATCCATCGTCTCTAAGTTTTCAAATTCTTCTCTCATGATATTCTTGGAAAGCCTCACATCTTCCATATCTTGCTCCTCAACTGCATTGGAAAGCATATCTATAACCTGAATGAAAAAATCCCTGACAGAATATATTGAATATTCCTCTTTTCTCGCATTATGTGAAATTTTAGAAATTTCATCTTTCAATTCCTCAAATGAGCCACATCTGACAAGTCCATTAAGATGGTTAAAATAATTTATACCAAGAGAAATTTCATTTTGTTCCAATCTTTTAATAGTGTGCCCTGTAAATATGTTTCCATGACCGTAAATAAATATATATTTAAAAAAATCAATAGTCTTTTTATATTCCATCCACAGATTAATCAAAGATTCTCGGGGAGGGGAAATGGCAATATCAATGCTGGAGTGTAACCGATTATCAATGCTGTCAAACAAAAGCTCAAGTGAATTTTCAATTTTAGAATAATCATAACAACTAAAAACCGTCACCACATCGGAAGGAGGATGAACAGTACTAAGGCTCTTACCTCGATAAGACCTTATGAATTTTTTTACACGCGTAATAATCTCATAAGTCACAAGCTCTTTGACCTCCATACTTAAAAGGGAAAGTTTTCGTTCGCTGATTCTAATTATAAGAATCCCGAAAAAATCTCCCTTAAGAGCGGTACCGATAAGCGGATAGCGTTTTTCTATCTCATCTTCCTCTTTAACGCGACCATAGATAACATCAAGGATAAACTTATATCTATTTAGCTCTTTATTCTTATTTATTACCTCCTCCATCTCTCTAACATGTTTTGATAAATAATTTATATAGGAATTAACAAACCCGAGTTCATCCTCTATCACCTTCTTATTTGCCAACTTTCTAACCAAAGAGATTATTCTCTGTAGTGGCCTGTAGATAAAAAGAGTAAGGACATCTAACAGAAAAAGACTAAAAACAATAACAAGAAAGGTTATAAGTATCATTATCCTTTTGGAGAGAACGACCTGACGATTTAACACCCTGAGAGGAACTATCAATTTGTAGTACAGGTTACTTTTTGCTGACTTTATCCACATTAGGGCGGTTTCCTGACCTTTTACATTGGCAAGAAGATACCCCTGTGTTCGTTTATTATTGGGCAGCGGAGTTTTTAGAAGCGAGGTAAAATTATTAATGGGTTTGTTCAATAAAATTTCGTTTTTCACTCCAGTAATAAAAAATCCCAAATTACCGAGGGGCAGAAACTTCTTAATTTCCTTTAATATCATCACCTTATCGAAGTTGATCAGGATAAAACCTATCTGATTATTCGGAGCAGAAATAGGTACTTTACAATAATAGGAAAGAAGCAATGCCTTCTGTTCGCCTCTATACCTCCAAGAAATCCAACCGCTTCTACTTTTAGAACCATTGATTCTATTAACAATATCTTTAAACCCAACTATATTATCACGGCCCATTCCATTGACTCCGACAAAATTAATTCCAATAAAAGAGGAGATAACAGAGTCATCCCTCTTTCTATAGGCAAACAGAGAATGAATATTTACGTCCGAGAGTGCTATTTGTGAAAGGTATTGACGGAGTCTAAGTAATTTATAGAAATCACTTGTGTCATATAAAAAATAATCGGAAATATTGAGATCGTTTGACATAACAAAAAAATCCGTAACAATACGATTATATGCATTCTGGACTATGGTATCATCCAGATAAATCTGAACTTGTCTAAGTCGCTGTATATTAGACCGCAATATTTCCTTTTGAAGATTCGTATTAGAATACGAGATCATTATCATGGAGGAAATCAAAATGATAGCAATCATAAAAAGTGAATAGATTAGAATTACCTTCAGATAAGTTTTTTGAAACTGTGCAGAGAACCCCATCGAAATTACTATAGAATGATGTCAAATATACGTCAAACCTCGAGAAGGGGAATGAAAATAATTTACTATTTTATCACTTTTTTCACTATTCAAAATCAAACCCCTTAATTTTCAGGAAAATAATTCAACATTTTACTCTCACATTTCGTATTCTCCCTAAAAACAAGGGGTGCTACCATAGGCTAGGTTATAAAGAAGCTTCGTATAACCAGATTTTTTAGAGGAGGTATAAAATGAAAAGAAGAATTATCCTACTACTAATGTTTTTGCTTTCCTGTTCCCTTCTTGCCTTCACAGAAGGAGCGAAAGAACAGCAGGCCTCACCTGCAAAGAGTTCCGGGGCCATAGAGTTAAACACCATAGCAGGCCCCGGACATCTTCAATTCATCCTAAAACGGGTAAGAGAGTTTGCAAAGGAAACAGGAATAAAAGTAAACGTAAATGTTGTCCCCTATGGCAGAGATATGAAGGTAAAACTAATCGCTTCATTCCTTGCAGGCGGAGACCGATACGACGTTTTTATTCTCGACTGTGTAGATGTTGCACAATTCGCTGAGGCGGGATGGATGCTTCCAATAGACAAGTGGGTAACCCCCTATATGAAGAAAAATATCATTCCATTTGCAAAAGAAGGAATGATATACAAGGGGAAATGGTGGGGACTCCCATGGGCGTCCGAATGGAAATCATTCGTCTACAACGGCAAAATGCTAAAAGACATGGGATACTCTCAATTTCCGGCAAAGTGGGCAGATGTAGTTACATATTCCAAGAAACTCCAATCGGCAGGTGTAGTTAAATATGCAACAGCTTTCTCATGGGCACAGAAAGAATGTCTTATCTGCGATTACGTGGCACTTGCCGCTGGTTTCGAGGGAAAATTTTTTGATAGCAATCTAAATCCTCTCTTCAATAAAGGGGGTTCGGTAGAAGCCCTACAGTGGATGGTAGATAGTATTAGAAAATACAAAGTAGTAGACCCAGCCTCTATAATGTGGACAGAGGATAACGTAAACAAGGCTATGGAAGCAGGTGATATTGCCTTCCAGATGAGATGGGGCACACCTCTTGTTCCGTTAAATGATCCCAAACGATCTAAAATCGTAGGACAGGCAGTTATAGGTTTAATGCCCTCTAAAGACGGGAAACACCCCTATACGGTATCCGGTCCAATGGGGTGGGCTATAAGCAAAGGGACAAAACATCCGGAAGCTGCATGGAAATTTATTAATTTCATGGCAGGAGAAAAAGGTTCCAAAATCGCTCTGCTTGAAGAGGGAATACCCACCGGATGGAAATCCGTTATAAACGATCCTGCTGTGCAGGCAACCCGGCCAGACCTAAAGGCTATGGCTAAACAAGCCGAATACATCGTCAACAGACCCAGAGTTCCGTGGTATCAGGAATTCAGTGTCATGTTTGCTGAAAAACTCCATGAAGCCCTTACTGGGACCAAAACACCACAACAGGCTCTCGATGATGCCGCAGCAAAAGCGATAAAGATAAAAAAATCTTTCTAAAATAATCCACGCCTGCTCCTAACAGCATTATTGAAAGCAAGTTCGGACCTATATCAGGAGCAGGCCTGTAATTACCTATATCATTCCCAGGGGGAAACCGGATAATTCAAATGAAAGGTCATCTATCATTAAGAACGAAAGATAAAAGACTAGGCTACTTACTAATTACACCGGCTATGATAATTCTTTCAGTCATAATAATATACCCGATGGTATACTCGTTCTATATTAGTCTTTACAACATGAACGTATCAAATCCCGCGAAGGGTATGGTTTATGTCGGGTTTAAAAATACAATTGAGATAATCACAGACCCTTCATGGTGGCTCTCTATCCTAAGGACATTTTACTTTGTTCTAGCTGATATATTTGTAGGAATGACCCTGGGTCTTTTAATAGCATTGCTATTAAACAGGAAACTCCCCCTAAAAGGGGTAATTTTTGCCATAGTTCTTTTCCCATACGTACTCGCCCCCATTGTAAACGCCCTTATGTGGAAACTTATATACGACCCGGAGTATGGCTTTCTAAACGGAATACTATACAGCCTCGGAATTATAAATAACTATATTCCATGGCTTTCAAATCCTAAATCTGCCATTATTATGCTTATCATAGCAAATTTATGGCAGGGAACACCATTTGCTGTAATACTCTTTCTCTCCGGATTAAAATCAATACCCCAAGAACAGTACGAAGCGGCTGATATAGACGGGGCTACAAAGTGGCAATCGTTTCTCTATATAACACTCCCCTCACTCAGAAACATTCTCTATATAACGGCGGTCATGAAAACCATTCTTACCTTTAAAATATTTGATATAGTCTATGCTCTTACCGGAGGGGGACCAGCAAATAGTACAGAAGTAGTGAGTATAAAAATTTACCATGAATCCTTTAGTTTTTTAAGATTTGGCAAGGCGTCAGCAATGTCATATATACTTCTCATAATAGTTCTCGGTTTTATCCTATTCTATTTGAAAATCTTCGGAAATCAAAATGAGCAAACTTAGGAGTCATATACAGGTGAAAACAAAATATCTCTCAAATTCTTTTATAATAATAGCAATACTGCTCGTATTAATGATTTCTCTTATCCCTCTCTACTGGACATTCATCGTCAGCATATCACCCGAGGTAGAGATAAATTCCGTTCCACCGCATTGGTTTCCCCACAAACCAACCTATACCAACTACCTCAAAATTCTATTCTCCTCCCACGGAACCAGAGGGGCTTCATACGCCTTTAAAGAAGGTCTCGTTAACAGTCTTATAATCAGTGTAATAGTAACGGTAATCGCACTCTTTATCGGCTCGCTAGCCGCATACTCAATTGTTAAACTCAAAGTTCCCTTTGCCAACGTAATAACAATTTTCATACTCTTAAGCCAAATGCTTCCCCCTGTTGTCCTTGTAATTCCTCTTTATTTTATAGGTGCCAAAATAGGCCTATTAGATACCAAAACCGTATTAATCATAATATATCTGGGTCTCAATCTTCCCCTTGCAATATGGATTCTACAGGCTTACTTTAAAACCCTCCCCGATGCAATAGAGGATTCAGCCCTAATTGACGGATGCAGCAGGGTTCAGAGTCTATTTAAAATAGTCCTCCCGCTCTCAGGCCCAGCTCTATTTACCGCAGGATTATTTCTATTTCTTGCATCGTGGAACGAATTTCTCATGGCACTGGTTTTTACATCCACTATCAACTCAAAAACAATGCCTGTAGCAATGGCAGAAATGATCGGTAGATTTTTTACCGATTATGGACTAATGGCTACAGCGGGGATATTAGGTAGTATTATTCCCCTACTCTTTGCCGCGGTGTTTCAGAGATACCTCATAAGCGGTATAACCGGGGGCTCTGTTAAAATGTAATTCCTAATCAGTATGGTAATATTCCGCAAAAGGG
>CAZQTC010000005.1:0-2181 GCA_964596425.1 uncultured Spirochaetales bacterium
GACTGAAAGGCTGACAGGGAAATCCTCCTGTAAGGAGATCAACCCTTCCCATAAGGTCGGTTGCCTTAAATGTTTTAATGTCGTCATGAATAGGTACCTCTGGCCAATGTTTCCTGAGCACACTTTGACAAAATGAATCTACCTCCACGAAAGAAAGTACGTGATGATATTTTCCCCATACCCACTTAGCCGCTAAAGCAAATCCGCCTATGCCTGAAAAAAGATCTAGGTGATTTATTTTTGCCATCTCCTTATTTCTTTATGAGGCTATATAAGTCAACTCATATCCTTAAGCAGATTGTGATGGTAGTAAATGTAGATAAATATTTGTTTGTCCATCTAAAATGTGGTGTAAGGCCTCTAAATAGAAAAGCCATTTCCATGACTCTTCTCTATTCCAAAATTTAGGTCTCCAATAGGTTTTATTATCGGGTGGTTCGATAATGAAATTATCCTCATAACCACAAATATATCGTAAATACTGCCTTATGATATAGCGAGCTTTATCCACACAACACGAAAACCCTTCTCTTAGAGTAATAATTTTTGTCAGGTGGTTTTCAAAAAACCACCAATTCATAAATATTTGAACAGCTTTATCAGGAAAACCTGCTGCTCTAAGTAAACATTTGAGTTTGTATATTGGACCTATTTCAATAAGATATGGTGTTTCAATTAATTTATTAATATTATCCTTTAATTCTTCTATAATAGCTATATTGTCTTTCGTAATATCTCGGATTGCACTATCAACTATATCTTCTAACAACTCTCTGAGAAGATTTTCTTTAAAGTCTTTTTCTCTTCTATCCATAACTTTACTTGATGATTGTACAATTGGTTAACAGAACTGTTAACAAAATTATTAATATAAACAAACAATTCTCCTTTCTTACTTTCCTTAATTATTCCACCAGTTGTTTTCCGTTACCGTTTTTCTGCATGATGGACATAGCCGATAATACGGACTGGTTGTTTTAAACTTTTTATCACATCTTAAACATCTACGCGCATATACTTTCTTTTCAAATTCTTCATCGTTATAAGTTCTGATTTTTATTTTAAGACCGGACTGTGCTAGCAAATTGATCACCTCCTGTAATCTTACTCTTTAGCTGCTCCAATAATGGTAACCACTTCTCAATCAATGTTCCGTTATCATCGATCAGAGGATTTTCGTTGACGAACTGACATACATAATTGGGAATCTTTTTCGCAACTACAAATTGTTTGTAATCGTATTGGATGGTCGATTGGTCAGGTATACGTTTGTATCTCCATACGAACGCAAGCCAAAATAAATCGTATACGGTAATTCCATAAAAATTGGCTATATCCTTTACGTCTTGTACTCCTATCATCTTTCTTTATCACGCTGCTTTGACCTCAATGCTTTCCCGTTTACTATTGGCCCGAGTAAACGCTTCTAAAAAGTTATTCCCGATTCCAAGGGCCTCCCCGATCCGTACCCTCACTTCCTGATCCTTTAAAAACTCCACCACCACACTTTCACCCTGCGTTGCCGCGGTTTCTAAAATGATTATGGCCTTGAAATGCTCAAAAGCGTCTTTGACCAAATGTTTCCCTGTACTTTGCATCTCCTCCCTCCTAGTTACCGGGTTTGAAATCTTCGAATTTGCCTACCAGGTCATGTAAAAGGGCTTTCTCATCTCCCTCCTTGGAGGACTTCTGTTCAGGCCGAGGCCGCTTTCGTTTTGATCCCGGATCCTTCTTCGGACGGATGAAAATCTCCACTTCCAACTCTCCATTCACAAGCGCCGTCCATGCCGCAAGGCGATCGGTCCTTAATTCCGCCAGACCATCGAAGATCTTTAAAAACACGCGATTGAATACTCGGCTCACACCCTTCACGTTCTTGAGAAAGGCAAGCTCCGGTTCCAAACTGCAAGCTATCTTCGGCTTCCTATTCAAAGTCCGGCCTCCTGCAAGATCCAATTGGCTATGCCCCTCACGTTCGCAAATTCTGGCGCCTCTTTGAGAACGATCATGCGACAGGGAAATCCGTCCTCGGGTTCCCTAAAAAACAAAGCTCCTCCCCCGGCCACTACCACGCGATCTTTGAGGGCCAGTACCCTTTTGAAGTCCTCGCGGGCCACGAGCCGGCTCCAAAGCCTTCCGGACCATTCCTCGGCCCTTACTCTCAGTTCCTCCTCAACCCCA
>CAZQTC010000006.1:0-21983 GCA_964596425.1 uncultured Spirochaetales bacterium
ACTATCTCCAAATCCGACAATTCTCCCGTAACAATCGCAGACTTTGGCTCGCAGGCAATTATAAACAGTGAAATTTTAAAATATTTTCCCAAAGATAGGATAATAGGCGAGGAAGACTCTTCTAAACTAAAAACCTCTCCTAAACTCATAGAAAGAATAACGGAAGAGATTAAAAAGGTAGAACCTGATCTTACAGAAAATGACATACTGACGGCAATAGATAATGGAAATGCAGATCAAACGGAAACCGGAAGGGTGTGGGCAATAGATCCAATAGATGGGACCAAAGGATTTCTCAGGGGAGAACAGTATGCAATAGCTGTTTCACTCCTCGAAAACGGAAGAGTTGTTCTTGGAGTTTTAGGGTGCCCAAACCTCCCATGGGAGATATCCCCAGGAGAAACAGGGACACTTACCACCCAGGAGAATACAAAATTACACGGTTGTATTATAACAGCCATCAGAAACGAGGGCACATTCATTCGCAAATACGAAGATCCAGGTGAGACCAGAGTAAGAGTTTCCAGACTCGACGATCCCTCAGAAGCCTGGTTCGTCGAGTCTGTAGAACCCTCGCATTCCTCACATGAAAAAACCATTCTGATCGCTCAACAATTAGGAATAAACAAAGAATCTATAAGATTAGACAGTCAGGCAAAATATGCAATTGTAGCACGGGGTGACGCACCAATATACTTAAGGATTCCCATAGGGGAATACAGAGAAAAAATATGGGATCATGCAGCAGGATCAATTATAGTAGAAGAGGCAGGGGGTAAGGTTACCGACATATTTGGTAAATCTCTGGACTTTTCGGTGGGGAAAAAACTAATCTCAAATAGCGGTATAGTAGCAACAAATAGCTTACTTCACAAGCATGTACTCACGGCTATTGCCACTACTCTCAAAAACTAAATAGGAGAAAGGAGTTTTGAGGTGAAAAAGAATTATTCTCTAACAACACTACTTAGTCTTTTAATTTTGTTTCTAACTCTAATAGTGCTTATAGGGTGCCTCAACAAACAGCAAAGCAGCAAAACTGAAAACCAGAAAAGTCAGGTAAAAATAGGTACAATGGAATCTGCCAGTGATTTTCAGAGCAAGTGCATAACTATAGACCCTAAAGTTGCCTACGAAATTATTAAAAAAAATAGCGGGAATAAGAACTTTGTAATCATCGATGTTCGCCAACCCAATGAATACAACGAGGGTCATATCAGAAATGCTATTCTTATTAATTACTATTCAAAGAATTTCAAAGAAGAAATAGCAAAATTAGATAGGAATAAAACATATGTTATATACTGCAGGAGTGGCAGTAGAAGTGGAAGAACACTAAAATTAATGAAACAACTACAGTTTAAAAGGGTATACAACATCTATGGTGGTATAATGAATTGGAAACGAGAAAAACTGCCGGTAGTAAAGTAGTCTCTACGAGGTGACAAACCGCCTCGAGAGATACACAAATAGACTTAAAAGCACCGTAAGAGCGGCAAGCCCCATCATCCACCTCGCTCCCAAACTTCCCATAGCAACTGATGCTAAGAATCCTCCAATAGCCCCTCCAAGAGTAAATATAAGCTGGTTAAAGTTCTGATAGGTTGCCTTAAGATCGGCATGAGCCTTTGAATTTAAAAAAGAGACCCATGCGGCATATTGAAGCGGGAAGGAAAAACCATGAAGACTTTGAATCAGAATAAAAATCAGAGGAGGAGGACTCCCACCCAAAAAAGCAAAGAGCATAAGTTTAACAATCTGAATCAAGATCCCCACAACGATCATTTTTTTATAACCCCACAGAGGCAAAAGCCTCTCCGTATTGATAAGCACAACAACTTCCGGAATAGCTGCCAAACCGAATGCAAGTCCTATTACCGTTACCCCTACCTTAAGTTTACTCATGTAAACACTGGTAAACATAAAAGCACCATTCATGCCAATACTCACTATTAGCACATACAGAAAAAAGAGAATAACCTCTCTATCCTTGAAGAGAAGTTTGAGGGGAAGTTTAACCTTTCTAATCTCCTCTTTTACACCGGAAGTCCCTATAACAGCTATCACCACAAAAACAACCACTACTATAGCAAAAACAGAGGCCATCATATTGGTAGAAGAAATTATAAAACCGGAGAGAGAGGCTGAGAGTATCCATCCCATAGTACCAAACATCCTTATGTTGCCATACCTATCCGTACTATTATACTTAAGCTCGAGAACCATCAAAGTTTCGGTATCAAGAAGGGGAATTATCGGCTTTGTAGAAAAGCCAATAAGCATGGCTCCAGTTAGAACAATGGATAACTTTAGTGAATAATCGATATACCCTATTCCCAAAAGTCTTCCAATGACGGAATTCTCACCAAGGCCTGGTATTAACAAAAGCACACTACCAAGAGCAGACATCAGGGCAAAGATAGTTATAAGCTTGTTCTTTATTTTAAACTTATCTGCCAGCAATCCTGCAATGGGAGGTGAAAATATTCCCACTATGGAGGAAAAGAAAAGGATTGTCCCTACAATTGAGTAATTAACTACCCCATGTGATGTAAAGATGTGTGAATAATACAAACTAAAAAAGGGAAAAACCAATCCCACAGATAAAAATATTAAGAATTGCAAGAATGTTACTCTAACAATTCGCTTCTCAATCACTACCACCAACTCCCGCACACTATTAAGACAAATTCTTAAGAGAGCTAACAGAAAATACAATATTAGAATTTAAAATGTTAATATATTACAAATAAAATCAAGCAAAAAACACAAAAATCTTAAAAGTACGCTTTATTCTTGTATTAAATAACACCTTTTGGTATTATTCCTCTGGGCATGAATAAAAAGTTTGTTTCCCGTATTTTTATACGAATAAGAAATATAATTTACCTTTCCATTCTCCTTCTTACAGGATGTCACTCACAGAATATGCATCTCACGACCAAAACATTCTCCGGCAACTACAACACTTTCAAAAATGCAATAACATTTTTTAAGGAAATTCATCTATGGCTCCCGGCAAGTGGGATTGCTGCTATCCCAGACGGTGGTATGCCAAGAACCCTATACAAGAACACCTCTCTCTATCACTTCCAAGTAGAGAGAAAATCATTAACAAAGATTTATGATTTTGGCAATCTACCCTACAACTACAGTCGATGGAAAAGCAAAACCTCTTACGGAACCAGTAAAATTGTTTTTAGTATAACACCTATAGAAGGATGGAGAGATTTCGCAGAGATAAATCCAGAGATGAAGAAATATGAAACAATGTACAGGGGAGTATTTCTGTGCAGCTTCCTTTCCCACAATCACAATCGGAAACAGGTCATAAGAATATCAACCACCGGAGAATATCCGATAATCTCAACCGACGACTCAATGGTAATTTATACCAAAGAGGAAAAGGGGAAATACTCACTGGAAATGTACAATTTAAATAACAACAAAAGCGAAACCTTAGTAGACGATCTGGATATAGAGCCTACTATCTCATTCTTTAAGGATAAAAAAACTGCCTACTGGTTACTACAAAACGGTGAATGGCTAAAAATAAATGTTTTCAATAAAAAAACAACCCGGATATCCTCCAAGAGTGTTGTAGAAAATTCAGAAGTACCCACAAAAACACTGGAAGAACTAACGGGAAGAATCCCCTATGCAGAATGGGGATTTAATCTAGCAGAACACTACCCAAGAAGTACAAAGGGATTTATAAATGATATAGTTAAAAGGAAAGGCAATCTGGAATACCGAATAGCCGTCCTCCAGATGCTAAAACGCAAACTCCCACCCCAAAAGCTTCACAAAATCGTTAATAAACTCATATCCGCCTCAGAATCACCAAATCCAGAAACGTCCGTACTGGTGAAATCACTGTTTGAAACACTTAACTCAATAAACAATATCTAAAAACTTTAGAAAGGCAATAGAAAATGAGAAGATTATTTTTTATTTTCATGTTTTCAATATACATCTCCCTATACTTTGGCAATGCTCAAGGTTTGACCAATGCAATTTCCCAAATAACACAAAAAATCTCTCATCTCAAAAGGCGTCCCACCATAGGATTGGTACTAAGCGGGGGAGGAGCTAGGGGTTTTACACACATCGGTGTGCTAGAATACATGGAAAAGGCAGGTATTAGACCTGATTATATCGCAGGAACAAGCATGGGCAGTATAATTGGGGCCCTCTATGCTCTGGGTTACAAGGCCAAAGAGATAAAGAAGCTTGTCTACAAAGCAGATTGGGATTTTATCATAAGCGACAGAATTAAATACACAAATATGTCAATGGACGCAAAGAGCGATGCTGGTAAATACTTTATGGAATTTTCCCTTAAAAAGAAAAAATTCAAACCTCCAATAGCACTAATCGGGGGTCAACATATCACAGAGCTGATAAACCATTACATGGCATGGAAATCCTACAAAATAAACGACTTTACAAAACTCCCCATTCCATTTTTCTGTGTGGGAATCAATCTGGAAAACGGAAGGCTAAAGATATTCAAAGATGGATACCTACCCGATGCGGTCCGTGCCAGCACGGCGATCCCATCTGTTTTCACCCCCCAACTCATCAGGGGTGTCCCCTACATCGATGGAGGGCAAGAAAACAATTTTCCCGTTAATCTCATGAAGGAAATATTCCATCCCGACATAATAATTGGATGCTTTGTCGGATTCAAACCCAAACCCAAGGAGGAGTTAAATACTCTAACCAATATTCTAATACAATCTATGTTCCTGAGTTCCTTCGATCTATTAAAAAAGAACAAAAAGGAATGTGATATCCTAATAGAACCGGATGTCTACAAATATAACACCCTTAGTTTTGACGATTATAAAAAAATCATAGAAATAGGAGAAAAGTCGGCTCAAAAATACTACCCCGAGTTTCTCGCCCTAAAGAGAATACTCGATAGATATCCCAATCAAACACCCCCTAAAAAGCTTCCTCAAATTACTACCCTAAAATTCGACAGAATCAAACTGGATGGGGTTTCACACCTCAGCCCATTATTTATAAGGGGACACCTGGGGTTGCACGAGGGGAGAAAATACTCCAGAAAACAAATTGAAAAGGCAATCTCCAACCTATACGGTACAGGTTACTTCCAATACGTTAATTACAAACTGCAGTATCGTGATGGGAAGAATATCCTCATAGTTAGACTAAAGGAAAAGAGTGAGACCCTCTTTAAAGTGGGAATTAAATACAATACCGAGTACACAGTGACCCTCTTGATGAATCTCACTTCTTTCAATTTTCTAATGCCAAATGCAAAACTCAAAATAGACGGAGAGCTCTCTCAAAATCCTTCGATTAATCTCTCTTATCAGTTTTTCCCCTTCTTCACCGACAAAAACATAAACTTCATAAACCCGTGTTTGGGTTTCTCACTCGATGCATCAAACCTTAACATCAATCAGTACAATACTGAAACAAATACCAACTCGCACATACTAAACTACTTGATAACTAATATTGGCATCTTTGCAAGAACTGAAATCTTAAACTCGTTTTTATTCGGCGTAGAGGGGGGAATCAACTACTCCCTGATAAATGATATGAACTATTCACAGTTCGTATTACAACCAGGAATATTTTTAAAACTCGATACGAGAAATGATCCCTTCTTTCCACAAAGCGGTACCTTCATTAATCTAAAGTCAAGATATCTCTACAATTTTACCCCGGAAACCGATGAATTCGGGAATAAGCACCCCCATTCAGTAGTAGCTAAGTTGGATTGGGAATCGTACTTCACCATCTTTCATACATTAACCGTAGAACCCTCTATCTCTGTTGGATTTTCCGAGGGAAGTAATTTACCTGTAGCATATTACTTTTACCTAGGAGGAGCAACAACCTATCCTCTATTCGGTAGCATTCCTTTAAGCGCCCTCCACCCCCTGAATATGATGGGATCAAATGCCATATCCGCTAAACTGGGATTCAGATATAGAATAGGAAGAAGGCATTTCATAGAACTTTTCATTAACACGGGTAATACAGAAGATTCCCCGGAGGAGCTTCTAGAGTTTAGAGATTACCTATATGGAGCAGGGTTAAAATACAGTTATAAAAGCATTATGGGTCCATTGGAAATCTCGGCAATATACTCCAGTTTTTCCCACAATTTTATACTATACCTAAACCTTGGTTTCTCGCAGTAACTTGTAACGATCACAAATAAAGGGTAGAATAGCCTAAAATTACATAGGGGGATAGTGATGCCGAATCTTCATATAAAATATCTTGGGCTAGAGTTAAAAAACCCTTTGATCGTCTCCAGTTCAAGTCTTACCCAGACATTGGAGAGTATAAAACAGTGTGAAGAAGCAGGTGCAGGAGCTGTTGTTTTGAAATCTCTCTTCGAAGAACAGATAGAGGCTGAAATAGAGGAACTTGAGAAACAGTCAGACATATTTTCCCATCCGGAAGCATTAGACTATATAAGACAAACCAGCGTTAATATGGGTCCGGAGAAGTATCTAAATCTGATAGAGAAAACTAAAAAATCTCTATCCATCCCAATCATAGCAAGTCTCAATGCCGTAACACCCAAAGGGTGGGCCAATTTCTCAAAGAGGATAGAAGACGCTGGAGCCGATGCCATCGAATTAAACATAGCAATCATGCCCACCTCCCCCACCAGGAAGCCGAACGAGATAGAAGACACCTACATTGAGATTGTAGAAACCATAAAATCCAAAACATCTCTCCCCCTTGCCGTAAAAATAGGACCATATTTTACAGCATTGCCCAATTTCGTTAGGCGATTGAGTTACGCAGGTGCGGAAGCTGTCGTTATATTCAACCGATTCTACCAATTGGATATAGACATAGACTCTTTAAAACCTAAGGCAGGTTATAGATTCAGTTCCCCAAGAGAAATTTACACTCCCTTAAGATGGATCTCTGTTCTATATGAACGAGTAGAGTGCCAACTCTCTGCAACCACCGGTATCCATGACGGTGAGGGTTTCATAAAAATGCTTCTGGCAGGGGCTACAACAGTTCAGGTTTGCTCTACCCTCTATATAAATAAACTCGATCGGATTGCAGAAATATTAAACCAATTGGAGGGGTGGATGGATTCCAAAGGTTTCTCCACGGTAGAAGAGTTTAGAGGGATTCTCTCCATGGCAAAGAGCAAACAACCGGAATCCTACGAGAGACTGCAGTACATAAAAGCCCTTGTTGGGATTGAATAAAATCCGTATAATTCTTTTAACTCATCTCAACTTTATCTCAATTCTCCAATTACCTTAAAGCACACAAAAAAAGCAAGATGGCCGCCGAGACGCAGACCACCTTGCTCTATCTATTTTATTCCCGGGGGTTAAGATCTATCCCCCTGGGAGGGCGGGTTACCTCCACCTACATCAAAAATTTGCCACAACTCACCTGATTATCTTTTCCCTTCTCAACCATTTGTACGTCCAAACTTTCACAAAATCATTCACAAACATCCAGGCAAGTGCATAAACCCAAATAATCAGCGTGTACTCCCATCCGATAGGTGCAACAAACCAACCATAAACCGCAAAGAGTGTAGCAACGACCTTAGTAATAACCGCAGCCCAAAGCAACACAGCGGAGGGGTAGGGTTTCTTCCAGAACGGAGTCTCCGTACGAGTAAGGAATATGGTAAGATGTCCGGCAACAGCCAGTTTTAAAAACACGAAAGTCTGGATAGCATTAGCCGGTAATTTAAAAAATTCTTTTGCTATATAGAATATTCCAAAACTTGCAATTACACCCAAAATACCCAAAACGGTAGAGACTGTCAGAATCTCTCTCATATTCCAACGTACCGGCTCCGCATCTATCTTAGTATTATCATAGGCAATGGCAAGGATGGGTATATCATTTAGAAAGGCTAAAAGGATTATCATCAATGCTGTTACCGGGTAGAAATTAAACAGCAGAATCGAGGCTGTCATAAAAAATATTACCCTTAGAGTTTCTGCAATTCTATAAATTGCATAACTCTTCATTCGCTCAAAAGTAACCCTGGCTATCTTTATAGCATTTACAATTACAGATAGTCCGGGGGCAAGAAGTACAAGCGAGGCCGCAGCCCTCGCTGCATCCGTTGCACCAGAAACAGCTATTCCAGCGTCTGCCTTCCTCAAAGCGGGAGCATCATTAACCCCATCCCCCGTCATCCCAACAATATGATTGGCCTTCTGAAGTTTATCCACTATAAGAAACTTGTCTTCCGGAAACACTTGTGCAAATCCGTCGGCACTCTCTATCAACTCGATAATCTTAGACTCATGTTTTTTCACATACCCCTTGGGAAGAGGAATATTCTCAAGACGCTCTTCAACTTCCTTGGTTATTTCCTTCGCAAATCTCTTTACCTCTTCCTCCGTTACATTGGGTTTAACCCTCTTATATATAGCCTTAGAAATTAGATCGGTGAGAATAATGTATTCCCTGTAATCCCCTCCCCTCAAATCTTTCGCATCGAGAATATTGGGTCCCAACCCGAGGATATCTGCGATATGCTTAGCAATGGCAGTATTATCACCGGTGAGCATTTTAACCTTAAGGTTTAACTTTTTAGTCTCTTCAATAGTCGACCTGGAATCCTCTCTGGGGGGATCAAAGAGAGGAATTAATCCCACATAGTTAAACTTTTCTTCATCCGCTCTCTTTACCGCAACCCCCAGGGTTCTGAAACCCTTCTCTGCAAATTCAAAAACAGGTTTCATAACCTCCTCTTCCTTAACATTCTTGCAGAGCTCCAGAATTACCTGAGGAGCCCCTTTCGTGACTATTATTCGTCCTTTACCCTCAACTTCCAGAGTAGCCTCAGTACGCTTACTAACAGGATCAAAGGGTTTAAAACTCAACTGATTAATGTTCTTTATCCTCTCATACAATCCATGTTGCTTTGCATACTCGTATATTGGAATCTCTATGGGATCGTTATTCTCTTCTTTAGAGGCCAATCCACCGTAATACATAAGATCCTCAGCCGTATAATTCGCAAAGAGAACCGGTTGAGAAACTGTCATTCTATTCTGGGTAAGCGTACCAGTTTTATCCGAACAGAGAATATCAACACCGGCAAGTTCTTCGATGGCAGCCAATCTACTCACTATAGCTTTGCGCCTGGCAAGATGCATGGCACCAACAGCCATTGTAACCGTAAGCACTGCAGGGAGTGCCACTGGAATAGCAGCAACCGTTAAAACAAGCGAGAACCTTATTATCTCAAGCATGTTTTCATGCCTAAACAGTGCAGTAAGGATTATCATAGAAACCAGCAAAATTGTTAAAAGAATGAGATAATTTCCTATATGAACAACAGCTTTTTGAAAATGACTCTTTTCTTCCTTCTCCGCTTTAACAACCAATTTAACCGTTTTGCCAAAATAGGTGTTCAAACCGGTACCAACTACAACACCGATAACCTCTCCCTTTTTAGCGATAGAATTAGAGTAAGCAATATCACCCGTACGCTTTGTCACGGGCAGAGATTCACCGGTGAGAGCGGATTGATCCACCTGAAGATACTCACCCTCAATAATTTTAACATCGGCAGGGACAATACTCCCTATTCTGATTTTAATTATATCCCCCGGAACTAACTCGCGGGCATCTACCTCTCTAAAACTTCCACTTCTAAAAACAATAGCCCGTTTTGCTATCTTATCCTTCAAAACCTTAAGCGTATTAAGGGCCTTGGATTCCTGCCAGAAATCTATAAAGGCATTGGTAACGAGAAGTATCATAATAATAACGAAATCTTCCCATTTCTTTACTACGGCAGAAAGAATCGCAGCCGCCTCAATCATCCAGGGAATAGGTCCCCAAAATCTTCTTAGAATCCTATGGAATACGGATTCCTCTTTCTCCGGTATTTCATTCCTACCGTACTTTTCAATTCTTCTCGCAGCTTCCTCATCGCTAAGTCCCGATTTAGGATCCGTCTCAAAGTGCCTAAGAACCTCTTCTATGGGGGTTTTCTTAAAATCTCTCTCAGTATCTTCCATAAAAACATCCTCCTATTTAAATCTCTTTTCAGTCATACGAGTAGAAGTTACTGAGAGAATATTTCATAAGTATTACAGGAATGTTACAGAACTGTAATGTTCAAACTACAATTCACTTATCTCTTTAAGTCGCTCTATTATCGGTATATGCTGGGTGCATACGGCCTCACACCTACCGCATTCCGTACACTTAGCGGCAAGCTCTTTACTAACATCCCAATGCCACTTCAACCTATCCAGAATTTTTTTATCATCACCATAGAGAATCTTATGATTATACGCCTCCATAAATTGTGGAATCGGAATTCCTTCCGGACAGTTATTACAGTAATGGCACCCGGTACACAGACCTTCGAAAGCTCCCGTAATACTTTGCTTCATTGTTTCAAGCTTTTTTCTATCCACACTCTTAAAGCTTTCAACGGCCCTTACAGCTTCCTCTACCTCTTTCAGAGTAGAAAAACCGACAAGTGCCGTTGTTATCTTTTCGTGGGCAAACAGGAAATGGAGAGCCGCTTCTACGACCGATTGCTCCTTATACGTTTTAATCGATTCGAAAAGTTCCGGATGCCTGGGGATAATTCCCCCACCCAGGGGATTCATCACAACACAACCAATATTGTGTTTCTTTATAGCCTCAAAAGCCTTCTCGCGCGTCGAAAAATTGTAGGCAGAGTATCCTATAAGCACAGCTTCGAAAATTCCCTCATCAAGGAGTTCCTTTATCTCATCACCAATTAGATGACTGGAAACTGCTATGTGCTTTATAAGCCCCTCATCCTTCAATTTTACAAAAGTTTCAACCACACCATCACGCTTCCGCTTCTCCCAATTCTTAAGAGTTACTACACTCCAGATGTGATAAAAATCTATATAATCAAGGTTCAACCGTTTCAGTTGAGCATCCAACTCCTTCCTTATCTTATACTCTTTAGACTCAAATGTCTTCGTAGAACTGTAAAACTTAATTCCACGCTTCTTCAGTATTTTAAAAGCCTCTCCATAGGTTAACTCACTTTTTATTCCAAAATATTTCGGAGCCGTATCAAAATAGTTGATACCGAGCTCTGCCGCCCGTACAACCATTTCTACACACTCATCCCTATTATCAATATTTTTAAAGCGCATTCCTCCAAAACCAACAATAGAAAGCTCCACACCTGTTTTCCCATGTTGTCTATAGATCATCTCTCCTCCCGATTAACAAAATAATAAAAAATTAGCTTTTGACTTACACCAAATTACTCCCGCCAAACTTATACCCTCAGAGATGCAAAATTTAAACTTTTAAAAGCGATTTTGTTGTATCAAGTATCAGTATAATAAAAAGAAAATATATTTCAAATGTCGACAATTTCAATAACACACTAAGACATGTTACAATTTTATTCACATGTTTTCTTCTATTAATTTACCAAACATCCTATACTTTCTATAAAGATTATTATACACATCCCTACTGGAAGGATCCGGAGAATACTCAGCATCAAATCCGCTTCCCATTGCCTCTTGCGCCTGAAAAATATCTTTAAATACCCCGGAAACAACAGCGGCAAACTCCGCCGCACCAAGCGCAACGGTTTGTTCCGTTTTAGCTATTCTTATTTTCCTATCAATAACATCACAAATAGTCTGTACGACAAGAGGTGATTTTTTAGCAACGCCACCTATACCAATAATATCGTTAACTTTAATCCCCTCTTCTTCAAAGCGTTCAATAATGCTCCGTGTTCCAAAGGCGGTCGCCTCCACAAGAGCTTTAAAAATTCTCGGAGCATCACTTCCCAGCGTCAAACCACTTATAGCACCCTTTACAAACTGATTAGCAAAAGGTGTTCTTCTGCCATTAAGCCAATCCAGAGCAAGCACAGAAGACTCACCGGGTTTAATCTTAGAGGCTGCCAATGAAAGCTCATCAATTATCATAGACCTTACTCTGTCACCAATCCTCCCCGCAGTTTCACCATCAACTACTCCCGCCCGCTCAATAAGAGACAGCGACCATGCTATAACGTTACTAAACCAGGCATACACATCACCAAAAGCAGACTGGCCCGCCTCCAATCCTATCAAACCAGGAATAATAGAACCGTCCACCTGACCACAGATCCCCCTTACCAATTTGTCCCCCAGGAGTTCCTCCGATACAACAATCATATCACAGCTAGAGGTCCCCATAACCTTTACCAGTGTACCCTCAGAGATCCCACCGCCCACAGCGCCCATGTGAGCATCAAAAGCCCCAACACCTATAACGACATCAGTAGTCAAACCTAACCTACCGGCCCATTCCGTGGATAGGGTTCCAACCGGCACATCGGAGGTATAGGTCTCCGTATATAACCTATCCCTTAGATTAGCCAATTGTGGATCCAATTTCCCAAGAAAACTCTTAGCTGGAAGCCCTCCAAATGAGGGATGCCACATTGCCTTATGCCCGGCTGCACATCTACTACGCTTTAGAGTTAAGGGATTCGTGTTCCCGGTTAACACTGCGGGCATCCAATCACAGTGCTCAACCCAGCTATAACCTGCCTTTGCTACCCTTTCATCCACGCGTATCGTATGAAGGATCTTTGCCCAAAACCACTCGGCAGAGTATACACCTCCCTCGTACCTTGTATAATCTATCTCTTCACCGGAATGTGCCAGTTTATTTATCTCCTCTGCCTCCTTAACCGCAGTGTGATCCTTCCAGAGAATAAACATTGCATTGGGGTTATCCCTAAAATCCTCACTTAATGAGAGTGGCACTCCTTCTTTATCCACAGGAGCTACGGTAGAACCGGTAGTAGCCATAGAGATACCCCGGATATTCTCTCTTGCCCGAGGCGACAACTCTTTAAGCGCCTCTAAAACGGCTTTCTCCATCGATTCCAGATAATCCAGAGGATGCTGACGAAACTGATTTTGCCCGGGATCACAAAAATCACCGTTCATCCATCTAGGATAATAAACCACAGATTCGCTTAGCACCCTACCACCTGCAGTATCCACAATAACAGCGCGACAGGAATCTGTTCCAAAATCGAGTCCGATAACAAAATTTTCACTTTTCATAACTCTTTCCCAATAAGTGAGATAATTTATAAATTTTACATTCAATATTGTATTTGTTTAAAGAAAACAGGTCAAGCAAGATGAGATTGAAGCACCTTCACAACGATCTCGGTTATGCTCTCTACAAGTTTTTCATCTATAACTTCGCTTCCACTTCGAAGTGTTCCCCATCCTCGCTCTTCCCTTATAGCAAATAATCTTTCTATCTGTCCTTCATTGAGATAGGCGGGTTTCCCAAGCAGACGCGCTGTTAGATTAATCCTCGCATACATCTCCAGAGTCTCCATTTTATAGTAAGCGTCCATAACTGTACTACCAACGGTAAGAGCTCCGTGATTGGCAAGCATGATCGCATCACAATCCTTAACTATCCTTGCTACTGATTCCGGTACCTCATCCGTGGTCGGAGTTGCATAATCGGTAAGTCCTATTCTACCGAGATTGAAAATTGCCTCGGGAAGGAGTATCTCTCGATCAAGCGGGATTCTACAAGCGGCATACCCTGTTATAGTAGGGGGATGAGCGTGAACAATTGCTTTGACGTCACTTCTTATCTCATACACACGGAGATGCATTTTCATTTCCGATGTGGGTGACATGGTACCTGATATTACGTTTCCCTCCATGTCCACCTTTAAAATATCCTCTTCGCGTATATCCCCTTTATTTACACCGGTAGGAGTAATCAATATCTCGTTCTCACCAATTCGACAACTTATATTTCCGTCATTAGCCGCTACAAAAAAGCGCTCGGCAAGTTTCTTTCCTGCTTTAACAATTTCACTCCTTATAGCACTCTCATTACTTACAGTTTTTGCAACATCTTTTTCCAATCCAGTGACCCTCCTAAAGCTTACACCGTAACCCAGGGTTTAACCCCTCTCTTAGTAACTCCCCGTAGCAGCCTTTCCGGTAACTATCGCAACACTGGAACTTGCACCGATTCTCGTAGCACCCGCTACTATCATTGCTCTGGCCGTTTCAAAATCCCTTATGCCACCGGCGGCTTTAACTCCCATCTTAGGCCCCACAGTCCTACGCATAAGAGCTACGTCTTCTACAGTTGCCCCCGATTTTGCAAACCCTGTTGAAGTTTTTACAAACTGGGCCCCGGCTTTTTTCGCTATCTGACAGGCAATAACTTTCTCGCTATCAGTAAGAAGTGCATTCTCTAAAATAACCTTAAGCACTGTCGTAGGTCTGCACGCCCTTAATACCCATCTAATGTCCTCCTCTACCCACCTGAGGTTTCCGGACTTTAAGGCGCCTATATTCATTACCATATCAATCTCATCTGCACCATTCTCAATAGCATTCCTCGTCTCAAAGGATTTGCTCCTACTATCCATGGCACCGAGGGGGAACCCCACAACACAGGCAACCTTTACTCCTGTGCCACGGAGCCTTCGCGCACAGTGCTCTACCCAACAAGAGTTCACACAGACCGAATAAAACCCGTATTCAACAGCCTCATCGCAGAGTTTGTCTATCTGTTCCTCTGTAGCATCGGGTTTTAAAAGAGTATGATCTATATACTTTGCTATGGAAGCCGGCGTTAGAGCCACGGTAGAACTCATTCTGGCTGTGTTAGCTACACCGGAAGAGCTTTCACCCCCAGAACTACTCGAAGAACTTGTAATCTCTCTCGTCACCGTAGTTCCAGAAGCACTAACCACCGGTGTTGTTTGAGAAGTGGGCTGTATCTTCAAACGTGAAAGTACCTCACTTGTGATTTTGTCTATAAGTTCCGTTTGATCCATCTATTTCCTCCTCTCACTTCCTATCTCATTCTCTCAACGGCCATCATTTTATTTATACGCCTCCAATGTCTTCCCCCTTCAAACCGTGTCTCAAGCCAGACCCTCGCCATTTCACACAGTTCATCCGGAGAATGCAAGGGACCGCCCAGGGTAAGCACATTGGCATTATTATGTTCTCGACTATTTCGCACTGTTTTTAAATCGTAACACAGAGCAGCCCTTATACCTCTAACCTTGTTACACACCATAGAGGATCCTATTCCTGCTCCATCAATCATGATTCCCCTATCACACTCTCCACTTGCAACCTTCTTAGCCACCTTTAGAGCAAAATCAGGGTAATCAACACTCTCCTTGCTGTTCGTTCCAACATCAACTACTCTATATCCAATAGAGGATAGGTATTGCTTAAGCACTTCTTTAGCCTCAAACCCACCATGATCAGATCCCAGCGCAACGCTACGTACATTATCACGTGTATTAATCTCTTCCTCCGGCCGTGCAGATTCCGCAGAACCGGCACCGGTGATCATACTATTGATACCCGCAATAATATTGGATGCTACATCTTTATCGGCCATCACTCTGCTCCTCCATTTTCATGTCCTTAAATATCCCTACCCATCGAGGCTGACAGAATCCACCACACCGACAATCACCGTTCTAACCGGAGCATCTTTCTTTCCGATTATCAATCTGGCGGAATTCCCCTCGTCCAACACAAGTACGGTATCACCCACCCCGGCCTGCACAATATCAAGTGCTATCATCGGTTTACCTCCTGGATTACCCGCTTGATTAACAGGCTTTACAATAAGGAGTCTATGACCCTTAAGAACCTCATGTTTCACGGTCGAAACAACGTTTCCTACAACCTTTCCAACAACCATACAATTTTCTCCTCTATCCCGTACTATCTACAATTCCCATAATTGTGGCATCCGAGGGATTAAACCAGTTATCCAGAGCAAGAGCCGCCTCTCTACCCCCCTCAAAAAGCACAATATCTCCCAACCCCGCCTGAACTGTATCGCAGGCAACTATGGGAGAACCATAATCCTTGAGGGTTTCATCAACCGGTTGAATCAACATCAGCTTAATCCCCTCTAGTGAAACATCCTTCTTCGTGCAGACAACGTTACCTATAACCCTTGCCAGCTTCATTGGTCTCCTCCCCAATCTTTAAACTATCCTGAAATAACCAATCAGAGAGCATCTCCGTTCTCTCGTAAAGGTTCTGGCCCTGGTAAAGCCCTCACCGGTGGGACTTGCAATCGTATAAGAGGTAAAGCCTGCCCCTCCCAAACCCATTCCGTTGTAGGAAGAACCGTTTTTTACAAAGAGGGAACAATTCATCACCTTTGCCATCCTTGAGAGATTTTCAATATTCTTAGAATGCATTACCGCCGTATGTCTAAAACCATGCTCACAGGCGACGGCAAGCTCTATCGCTTCATCCACATTGTTTACCCTGACCAGCGGGATTACCGGCATAAGTTGCTCTGTCCAAACGAGGGGGTGATCTCTACTTACCTCACAGAGCAGTATCCTTGTATCCTCAGGTACGGTAATACCGGCCTTCTTTGCTATATAGGCGGCATCCTTCCCCACGTATTCCTTATTAGGTGCTCCCTCATGCCCCGGTCCTCCCGGATCTTTTATTACCAGCTCTGTAACCATCTTTGTCTGAGTTTCATTCAGTTCGTATGCCCCATTTTCCCTCATATGAGTCTTAAGAGCATCAGCTATAGAGGAAACGGCAATTATCTCCTTTTCGCAGATACATACAATATTATTATCCAATCCGGCACCATTCACTATATCCCTTGCAGCTTTTGGTATATCAGCCGTCTCATCAACCACAACGGGAGGATTACCCGGACCAGCAGCAATTACCTTCTTATCGCTCTTAAGAGCCTCCTTTACCACTGCCGGACCACCCGTTACAACCAAAAGTTTAATATCTGGATGTCTCATAAGCTCCTTTGCCGTTTCAATTGTAGGATTAAGCATGGTAGATATAAGATTGGATGGACCACCGGCCTTTTCGATCGCTTCATTTAACAGAGAAATCGTGTAAAGCGTTACATTTTTTGCGGATGGATGCGCATTAAAGACCACCGAGTTTCCCCCGGCAATCATACTTATACAATTATTTATTATTGTTTCCGTCGGATTGGTGCTTGGAGCAATTGCTCCTATAACACCGTAGGGTGCCCTTTCTACCAGAGTCAGCCCATTATCATCCGAAAAAGCCGCAGCCTCTATATCTTCCACCCCAGGGGTCTTTGTTGCTGCAAGTCTGTTCTTCTCAATTTTATCAGCTACCCTTCCCATTCCCGTTTCTTCAACCGCCATTTTTGCCAATTCTTCCACCTTATCAAGTGCCGCTCTCCTCATCGCCGCAATTATCTCTTTCCTGGTCTCGAGGGAGAGCTTCATCAAACTCTCGTGAGCACTAATAGCAGCCTTTACCGCTTCATTAACGCTACCAAATGCCCCTTTATAGAGTCCTCCTGTCTCCGACAAAATACTCTTTCCTTCCAATACCCCTCCCACCCCTATATTTTTAACAATCTCCTCTACAAGTACCCTTATACTGGTTTCATTTAGTTCCATACTTGTTTCTCCTCTCATAACCGGGTTATCCCAAATAATCCAAAATCTCAGGATGCGGCCTGGGGATTACAACCTCTCTACATAAAAATCCCTTTTCTCTTTCAACAGAAGCAGCCGTTACTACAGCGGTTTCAACGGCTTCCACACTCCCACTAATAACAAAGAATGATTTTCCCCCTATATCATGGGCAAGTTTCATCCTTACCAGCCGGACTTCCGAAACCTTGCACGCCGCATCGGCAGCTCTAACAGCAGAAATAGCAGTATAACTCTCAATAAAACCGACTGCCTCAACGTCTATATCTCCCTTTCCCCCCTGAAAAAATGTCTCCACATCGCTATGAAGATTTGGTATTAAAAGATAGTCCACAAGAAAACTCGCCGCTTTTTCTTTTCCCGCGGCTACCGAAGATTCCACAGAGGCCACATCACCTGTGAAAAAGATCAAAAATTTACCGGGACACACCGACTCTGCACTTAGAGTACTAACCGGAGCTACTTTTACAATCGCATCCAATACCTCATAGCCGGTGGCTATACTACTAATTTCCACCCCACCTAGTACCATAGAAACCTCGCTTGTTCCAGATACTCAAAAATACCCACCCTCTCCCAGAATACCTCTCGGGGGAGTCGCTTTAACTCAGATAATCTTTCCCATTCCAACGATACCCCCTCCACCTCTGCAGACCCGGTAGGATTAGACAAGGAAGTATCTAATTGCATTTTTACGTATTTAACTATTCTAAGGGGATGTATCCCAACAGGACACACTACATTACACACACCGCACTCCAAACAAGAGAGAGCCGACTCTGTTACACCCTTATCGGCCACGTAGCCTGAATCCACCTGTCGAAGGATAAGATGAGGGTATAATGGATTGTCGGCTAGAACAGCCGGACAATAATCGCTACACTGAGAGCAATTGTTACAGAGCGATTTCACTCTCACAACCTCGCCACGCAGAGAAACCGAAAGGGTATCCAACAAGGGATGAGCCGTCGGGAGAACAAGAACCAGTCTAACATCTCTATCAATAGGATAATTCAAATCCTCGATCAGTCTTCCCTCCCACAAATTATCCCTTAGGGCAAGAATACTCACACTACCAGCCTTCCTACCCTTCGCTTTCGGATTGCCGTTCAATCCGGCTATCTCCAACAGAGTTCCATATGTAACTCCATCCCCTACAAGATAAAATCCGGGTTTACCCACTTCACCAACTACACTTATGTATTTCTCCTTAGAACTACCAACATCCTCGTTCATCGGATAATTAATTACATCCTCAGGAGAGAGTAAGAGATAAAACCCTCTATCTAAAGACTCCCCATTTAAATGGCCTTCCACCTCAACCTTTTCCACAAGCAGGAGAAGAGAATAAAAATCAACCGGATAACGATAATCAACATACAGTGTGTGTATCTTCTTTCCGTTCGTAGGGGCCGGTTCAGAAACAACAAACTCTTTTCCATCTTTACCGTAAAGATTTTCTCTGGAGGGAGATACCAAAACACCCTCACCCACTCCAAAGTATTCCATCAGCTCTAAAAATCCGGAAATCACTCTGGAAGTTTTTTGGACTAACAGATAAACCGAAATCAAATCCAGATACCCACTGCCCATTCCATTTAAGACCAATACTAACTCCGCCTTGCCACTCTTAGTTTCTTCAATTCTGATCTGGTCAATGAGAGCATCTCCCCTGATTATCTCAATATTGCCATTACAGACAACACCACCCACAAGTGAGATCCCTCTATCTTTAAGTGATGCAAGAAGAGAACTCTTACTTTCTGTAGGTAACACTACCTGATTCATAAACCGTATCCACAATACCTACTACTATTGCATCCACTGCTCTGTTTTTGCTTATCTCCGTTTGTCTGGAGGAACTTCCCTGAGAAATTAAAACCATCTCGCCATTCCCCGCACCAATATCATCAAGAGCAACTACAAAACTTCTCCTACCCTCACCACTCGTCCTACAAAATTCCACCAGCAGATACCTGGCACCAACAATTTCATCCGAACGCCTCGAGGCAACAACCGTTCCCCTTACAATTCCGAGCATCATATCCGGTTACCCCTTACCATCCTTCTGATAGATGAAATTGCCATCTATCTCAATCTGATCAACTATCGCGGTTATTGTGGCATCACTAGGCTTCCCCTCCGTAACACTGGTAAGTCTCGAGCTACTCCCCGAAACATAGAAAACAATCTCGCCAACCCCAGCACCAACGCTGTCCATTGCAACAACAAAATCTGCCTTTCCCTCCAAGGTTGTAGGATCAATTTTTTCTACAAGGAGAAACTTAATCCCCTCTATCCTGGGTTCTTTCCTCGTGGATACAACTGTTCCTACCACACGTGCCAATGTCATATCATCCCCATTAATCCACAGTAGCCTTTTTATTTTTAACAGGCCCTCTACCCAGAGGGAGAACCTCGTCAACATTGCTGTGAGGCCTTGGAATGATATGAACAGAGATAACCTCCCCTACCTTCTCCGCCGCTCTACTTCCAGCATCAAGAGCGGCTCGTACCGCAGCCACATCACCACGTACTATAGCAGTAACATAACCTCCCCCGGTTCTCTCGTAACCTGTTAGTTCCACCTTTGCAGCCTTTACCATAGCGTCGGATGCCTCTACCATTGCCGCAAAACCTCTTGTCTCGATCATACCGAGAGCATCAGAATAAACTTCTGCCATTTTTTCCTCCTGCTAAATTAGTATTTACTTCAATCTATCTATTTCAATGGGGCTCTGTCGGTTTAAACCTTCAGTCGCTTGCCCCCTCCGGTTCTCTTCCCTCGATACTATTTAATCTCTTCTCTACAATATCCTTACTTACAAGCACCTCGGATTCATCTCCGGCTATATAGATTCTCCCATAACGCCCGTAACCCACCACATTTATAATATTTATATGGGAGGCTTTCTCTGCCTCGTTAGCAGCATAGTAAGCGTAACCGGCAGGCTCTATCTCCAGAACGTAGAGTGTGTCACCCCTTAATACCATATTCCCGTAGCGCACCTTGTTTATCAGTTGAGCATGATGGTCGTCAATATTCTTGATAAGCTGGCTGGTAAGCACTCTGGGCTTCATCCTATCCGTCTCTTTAAGCCCTAGCTCTCTAAGAATCGCAGCACCAGCCTGTCTCGCATCTCCCTGACTATCGGAGTGAACCTCCAACAAACCGAATAACCTCTCAACAATCTGAATCCCAGGCGTAACATTGGTTGATTTAAGGGCTATGTCGGTGAACCTATTTATCTCTATACCGGGTGATATTTCAACTATCATACACGCCTGCTCTGCCACAGGGAAATAACCCTTAGAAACAGTGGCCAGAAAAGAGGCCATTTGATACTGGAGGGAATCCAGGAAAACATACGTTCTAAGTTCTATCATTTTTCACCTTCCATACTACCTTTGTTTTGTTATATTCGCAACATTAAAATCAATTTTGCATATTCTCCACCAAGTTTTAAGTCTATTATGATAGATAACATACATTTTGTCAATTATTTTTTCTTTTTGCTTGATTTTTAACAGCTTGAGAGTTAAAATCTCATCAAAAAATGAATAAACGTAAAGAACGTACCACAAGAATTATAAACGAACTCCTCCTTGAAAGTGCCATTGGCATACACGAATTAGCCACAACCCTGGGCGTTTCGGAAATGACAGTAAGGAGGGATCTAAAATATCTCGAAAAGGAAAACATTATCCGACTTGTCCACGGGGTTGCAGTACTAAATCCCTCAAGCCGTCCCGGGGAGAGGAAGCGCCGTTATCTTATAACGGAAGAGGAAACCGTTAGAACAGAGGAAAAGAAGAGAATAGGGAGAAAAGCGGCAGAACTGTTAGAACCCAACGATATAATAATAGTAGATTCCGGCTCAACAACCAACTATTTTACCAGTGCCATTCCGGTAGATTTGCCTTTAACCATTCTCTGTTTTGCTTTAAATATCCTCATAGAAGCCCACAGAAAACCAAAATGCAAACTTGTCTTTGCCGGAGGATACCTTCACGAAGACACCCTCATGTTCGAGAGTCCCGAGAGCATAGCTCTGATAAAAAAGTTTCGGGCAACAAAGGCCTTCATTTCGGCAAGCGGGATCGATTTAACTTTAGGGGTAACCTGTGCCAATTCTTATGAGATTGAGGCAAAAGAGGCGAGCATACAATCGGCTAAGAAGAGAATACTCCTTGCCGACTCTTCCAAATTTGGGAAGATCAGGTCTGCGTACTTTGCCGATCTGAAAGATTTTGATATCATCATAACTGATTCGGGGATCCCCGAGGAATATGTGGAGCCAATCAAAGCTCTTGGTATCGAGCTGATAATAGGTTAACTCTCTCTACAAGGCAATAAAAACAAGGGTATAGCGCAGGTAGATAGTCTTCTCTGTTATCCCCGGCAAGGGTTTCTCTCTGAATACCCTAAACAGGATAGGCTACAATTCATACCATTTATAGAGCTCAGGAATTATAACCTCTCCAT
>CAZQTC010000007.1:0-240317 GCA_964596425.1 uncultured Spirochaetales bacterium
ACACGGCATAGATTACAAACTCCCGGAAGCCGGGGAAATGGAAGAGATAAACAGGATAATATTTGAAGAACTGGTAAATGGAATATTCAAAGAAGAATCGAGACTCTACTTTAACGGAGTGATGAAAAACCTTAAAGACAAGGGAGCGGATTCTGTGGTTCTCGGGTGTACAGAAATCCCTCTAATTGTCAATCCCAACGATTCTCCCTTACCCACCTTAGATTCGACACGACTCCTTGCAAGAAGGGCAATCGAAGAGGCCATAGGGTAAAAACTAAGTATCCGCAAACCCTATCCTGCAACTCAACCAATCTCAATACAGAGAGATCTCTCACCGATTTAATTCTCAGATTTAAGTCACAAACTAAAAAATTAAAAATTTTCTATTTTCCCCTTGACATCAGAAAGATTTAATCTAATAATTAATTTAATCTGCCCTTTTTACTGTGCTTTTAATAAAATTTTTTACTAAAAGTTTGCCAGCTTGAATCACTTTTAGCAAAAATTGCAGGAAATTATAACTCCTGTAATTTTTGACAAATTCAATTCAAAGAGGAGGTGTTTATGAAAAAGCTAACATTCCTTATTACCATCATGATACTTTTAGCTACACTATTAAGCTTTAGTGAGGGGAAACAGGAAAAAGGCCCCGTGATTTTAACCTTTTGGTATCCTGCGGGAGAAATTACAGCAACCTCGATGCCATTCCGAGACGGAACAAAGCCATGGACCGCTTTCGAAGAGGCGAATAATTGCAAAATAAATGTTGTTGCTATCGATTACGAAACTATGAAGCAGAAGTTACTCACAGCGCTAGCTGGGGGGAAAGCCCCTGACATTGCCATGATAGACGGCTCATGGATGGGCGCTTTTGTAAAGGACAACGCACTTGTGCCTATCCCGGAAAAAGATGCCAAGGAATGGTTAGCCGGTGTGTCTCCCGATACCCGTGCCCTTTCAGACTGGGGTGGTGGCAAGATGTATGGGTATCCAAACTGGGGTGAAGATGCCTATGCACTCACGTGGAACGTTGAGATGTTCAAAGAAGCTGGGTTTCCACCTTACAAAGCCCCAACTTACCTAGCAGAGTTTAGAGAGTACTCCAAAAAACTCGCTATAAGTGAAGGGGGAGAACTAAAGAGAGTGGGATATGCCATCCGTCATTTGGGTCATCCCCACGGGATCGTGGATAAGTGGGATTGGTTACTTGTTTCTTCCGGGGTAAAGTATGTAGATCCTCCTACAAAACTCGTAGGGGGGAAAAGCATAATAAACATTCCCTCTGTGAGGAAGGCTCTTCAATCTGCCCATGACATGGTATGGGTTGACAAATCTACCTCATTAAATTTTCCAGATCCCAGAGATTGTTTATTAAAAGGCCTTGCCGCAATGCAGATAAGCGAACTGGTAAGTATACAGGTTAGGCAACCCCGAGAAGCGCCAAATCTTAAATGGGCATTCGCTCCTCCTCCTGCGGCGGAGAAGGGTGGGAAACCTGCCGTTCATATATCTGCATGGAATTTTTCGGTATTCTCCCCATCAAAACACAGAGAGTTGGCCTTAAAAGCAATTAAATGGTACAACAATAAGGAAAACGACTATAAGCTAGCAAAAAAATACGAATCAACCCCCAGATGGAGAGATAACTACAATAGGGAACCCTTCGTATCTGATCCGTTTGTAAAACAGTTCAAATCCCTTCTACCCTACGGACAACCATACCCAAAAAATCTAGCATTACCAGGTATAATGGAGGGATTGGGTGCCGCCATCCAGAAAATACTTCATAACGAAATGAGCGTTGAACAGGCCCTTGCAGAGGCTCAGAAAAAGGCAGACGCAGCTATAGAAGCGACAAAATAAGGTCTCTCCAGGTATCTCTTATCCCCCGGTTTGCCGATTTCTCCTCTAACTTCGAATCCGGGGGATACCGCCAAAAATTGTAAGGAGCTTATTGGAAGAAATGACCACACTACTAAAGGTAAATAACCTTCTAACAAAAGCGAAAAAGAATAGGTGGCACTATGCCTACCTATTTATTGCGCCAATTCTCATTTTGTTCGGCCTCTTTAGAGTTTACCCGGCTATTGAGACATTGATCTTCAGTTTCTTCAGAGTGGAAATTGTTGCCCATCGTTACCAGTGGGTTGCCCTAAAAAATTTTCTAGCCCTACTCCACGACCTCTCATTCGCTAAGGCGGTATCCAATACTTTTATTTATGCTCTTTACATTGTAAGCATCTCCACATTTCTAGGGTTAGTTCTCGCCGCAATGTTTAATTCCAAAATGAAACTCGCAGGATTTTTTAAAGGAATATACTTTGTACCCTTTATTACCAGTACAGTAGCTGCTGCGGTTGTATGGAGTTATCTCTACGATCCCAAATTCGGTCTATTTAACATGCTTTTAAAGCTTGCACACCTACATCCCAGAGGATGGATAGCTTCCTCTCAGGACGCACTCATGTGCATAATTATCTTTAGTATATGGAAAACACTTGGCTATAACATGGTAATCTTTATAGCAGGATTACAAAACATACCGGAGAGTTATTACGAAGCCGCCCTCATAGACGGGGCCGGCCCACTTACAAAATTTTTCAAAATAACTGTTCCTCTAATCACACCAACTATCTTCTTCGTCATAATTTACAACACAATACTCTCTCTTAAAGTGTTCGACCAGGTCTTTGTCCTTACCGCAGGGGGACCAGCAGAAGCAAGTACCGTCGTGGTACTGCAGATATACAATCAAGCTTTTCTCAATTACAGATTTGGCTATGCCTCTGCTATGGCCTTTGTTCTATTCGTTCTCATAATGCTAATCACGATTGTCCAATACCTACTAAGTAAAAAATGGGAGATATAGAGGATGAATGTGGTTTACGAAGTCAAAAAATATTTAAACGGTGAAATCAAGTTATCAGGTAAAATCCTTGGATATATACTACTCTCCGTTTTTGGAATCATTATGATTCTTCCATTCTACTGGATGATAGTGACCTCCCTGCAAATTCCGGAAAATTTAATCTCCTTTCCACCAAAATGGTTACCCAATCCTCCCACCATAGAGCATTACATAGAGGCTATAAAAAAGGCTCCCTTCCTGTTATACTATAGAAACAGCCTTTTCGTTGCAGCAATCTCCGTGAGTTGTTCCATTCTCTTTGGATTATTCGCTGGTTACGCATTTGCAATTTACAAATTTCCCCTCCAGGGATTTTTCTTCATATTAATCCTCAGCACCTTAATGGTTCCCATACAGGTAACCTCTGTATCGCTTTACATTCTTATGGCCCACTTTGGCTGGATAGATACCTTTCCTGGAATACTTGCTCCCAATTTCGCAAGTGCATTCGCCGTGTTTTTTATCCGCCAAACTATTATAGGAATGCCTTTAGATCTAATAGACGCAGCAAGGATAGACGGTGCAGGAGAAGTACGAATTGTGCTTACCGTAGTAATGCCACTGGTAAAGAGTGTCATCGCAACCGTTGCTTTGATTCTCTTTATAGACTCATGGAACGATTTTCTATGGCCCGTTATAATAATAAACTCTAAAAGCTTACGAACTATCCCTGTCGGTATTGCCTTTTTCAAAGATCCATACCATATAAGCTTTGGGCCACTTATGGCAGCAACATCCATTGCTACTATCCCGATGATAGCAGTCTATCTGTTTCTCCAACGTTTTGTTATAAAGGGGATAGCAACCACAGGACTTAAATTTTAATTTGGATTGTAAGATCAAACACCAACATAACATCAAAAATAAAAATTTAGGAGGAAATACCATGGAAAAATTAGCAATCCACGGAGGCCCAAAAACAAAGAAAAAGCCCTTTGGTACAGGAAAACGAATAGGAGAGGAAGAAAAAAAAGAAGTGATGGAAGCCTTAGAGAGTGATGTACTCTTCTACGTATTCGGAACAAAAGTAAAAAAGATGGAAGAAATAATGAAAACGATGTACGGAACTAAATATTGCAACGGCTGTTCCTCCGGTACCGCTGCTGTCCACATTGCCCTTGGTTCACTACAGCTAAAACCCGGCACCGAAGTAATAACCTCTTCCATTACCGATATGGGGTCTCTTACCGGTATTCTCTACCAGTTACTAATACCCAAATTTGCAGACATCGACCCAGAAACATATAATATGGATCCCAAAAGTGTAGAAAAACTCATAACAAAGAGAACCGGGGCAATTCTTGTAGTACATCATGCAGGACTCCCAGCTGAAATGGATGAACTACTAGATATCTCAAACCGATATGGAATTCCTATTGTGGAAGACTGTGCTCAGGCACATTACACAAGCTACAAGGGCCGACTGTGCGGAACAATGGGAGAGGTCTCCGCTTTCAGTCTCAATCACTTCAAACTGATCTCCACAGGTTCAGGGGGAATGGTCATGACCAACCGAGAGGACCTTGAAGAAAATATCAAACTCTTTGTTGACAAATGCTACTTCCGTGACGGAAGGAAGCGAAATCCCTATTTCCTTGCCCCCAACTATCAAATGACAGAACTTCAGGGAGCAGTAGCAATCGGACAACTTAAAAAAATACAGGACATTGTGAAAAAACGAAACAGCCTGGGTATGAAATTGGTAAAAGGCCTATCCGAAATAAAGGGAATCACACCCCAGAAAATTCCCTCATACAGTACCCATTCCTTCTTTCTACTCGTAGTAAGAATTGATCCCAGAATCATCCCCATTCCCGTATCGGAGTTTTGCCGGGCCCTAGAAGCAGAGGGAATTCCCTGCGAACCCAACAAGATAACCGGAGGAATGCCCATCTATCTCTATGATATCTTTAAAAACAGAAGCGCATTCCCAAAGAGTATGATTCCATTCGTTTCCAAAGACCTTGATTCCAACATTAAATACACCGAAGGCATGTGTCCCAATGCAGAAGAGGCATTCGAACACACTTTTAACTTCAATATAACCGAATTCTACACAGAAGAAGATATTGATGATATGATACGTGCAACAGAAAAAGTAGCAAGCTTTTACAGAGGAGGAAACAAATGAAGTACGGTTTCGGAATTATCGGAATAGGAATGATTGCAAATTTTCATGCAAAGGCTATAGAGTCAATGGAAAAAGGTAAACTCGTTGCATGCTACTCCAGAAGCAAGGAAAAAGCAGAAAAATTTGCCCAACAACATAACTGTAAGGGCTACGCCGATCTTGAAGCTTTTCTTAACGACCCAGAACTAGAGATTGTAACAATCTGCACTCCCTCCGGTGCCCACCTGGAACCCGCATTGAAGGTAGCAGAAGCAGGGAAGCATGCAATAATAGAAAAACCTCTAGAGATTACTCTGGAACGATGCGACAGAATAATTCACGCATTTAAGGAAAGAAAATTACTCCTAGGTGGGGTATTCCAATCACGATTCTATGAGGCAAGCAGAATACTGAAACAGGCTATAGAAAATGAAAAATTTGGTCAACTCGTCCTCGGCGATGCCTACATAAAATGGTTTAGAAGCCAAGAGTATTATGACGAAGGCGGGTGGAAAGGGACAAAAGCTTTAGATGGAGGCGGAGCTCTTATGAATCAGTCAATTCACGCTATAGATTTACTTTTATGGTATATGGGGGACGTCGAATCGGTTCAGGCATACAAAGGAATCCTGGGACATGAACGAATAGAGGTTGAGGATACCGCAGTAGCAGCAATCCACTTTAAAAACGGAGCAATGGGTGTAATAGAAGGATCCACTGCCGTGTACCCCGGTTTTCTAAAACGAATAGAAATTTCCGGGACAAAGGGAAGCGCTATACTGGAGGAGGACCATTTTAACGTATGGACCTTTAAAGAAGAGACCCCGGAGGATAGGAGAATAAGGGAACAATTCGGAGAAAAAAGCGAAACGGAGGGGGGTGCCTCTGATCCAGGTGCAATAAACTTCACAGGACACCTGCGCCAGTTTGAGAATTTTGTAATGGCCCTAGAGGGTAAACAACCCCTAGCCATCGATGGAGAAGAGGCAAAAAAATCGGTTGAGCTAATACTCGCTATCTATAGGAGTGCGGAGACAGGCAGTCTCGTCAAACTACAAGAATTAGGCTAAGATTACAGTAACATCACACCTACGAGGCCGTACCGTGAAACTTACAAAAAATGAGCTAGAAACTTTGAGGTTTCTCTATGCGAGAGAAAAAGCTACTAAAAGAGATATAGCAAAAGAAACACAGCTCAGTTCTTTTGTAGTTACCTCCACTATCGAACTACTTGAGCAAAAAAATCTTATTCGTTCCGGGGAGGAAGAACGAGCCAGAAGGGGCCGACCCTCAAATTTTTACAAAATCAATCCTGACTTTGGCTATTTCGTGGGACTCTCCGCCGATCTCACAGAAATTAACCTCGTACTCCTCGACTCCCTCAATAGTCAGGTAAACGAAGAGTGTGCCTCATTCAGAGTAGAAACAGGCAACAGGGAACGCAAAAACTTTAAACTTTTCCTTAAACGGGTGTTGGAAGAATTGGATAAATTCATAGAGAGATGCAATACAAAAAAAGAAAAAATTAAAAGCCTTGGGATAGCAGTCCCCGGGATTATAGATTCAGAACGAGGTATATGGTTAAGAGGGTTACGAATTCCGGGAGTGGAGGGCATTAATCTAAGAGAAATTATACAAGCTAAATACAAAGTACCAGTTCTGATAGAAGACGTAGCAAGAACACTCACATACTACGAAAAGAATATAGGCAACGGTAAAAACTCAAAGAATTTCTTTCTCTTACATCTAGGGTATGGAGTGGGAGGTGGTGTTGTTGTAAACGGGTCAATTGTGAAAGGGTATAACGGTTTTGCCGGCGAAATCGGACATATTATAGTGGAACCCTCGGGATACAGATGTCACTGCGGAAACATAGGATGCCTAGAGACAGTGGCATCAGTTGACGGAATTTTGCACCGGTTAAATCATAAAATGAACGAACTTGTAGTCTCTTCTATGCATAGTCATGCCTTTCACAAACAAAGATTCAATTCACTGGAAGAGGTTCTCAACGCCGCCAAACAGGGCGATTCATTTACTCAATCGGTACTGGGAGAAATAGGATCCCTCATCGGAGATGCCTGCTCCAATGTACTTCTCCTATTCAATCCTGATAGAATAATTGTCTCAGGACCATGTTCACTTCTATCGGATTATATCAAAGACTCCATGTTCCAACGCTTAAGGGAAAGAGTCCTCCCCGAAATACTATCCGGATTTGAATTGATATTTGCCCGTTATACTCAAGACCAAGAGGCGTACGGAGCGGCTCTTCTGGCCAGAGATTTGTATTGGCAAGAACAAATATTCAAAAATAGTAAATACTAATAGGGAAACATCTTTACAAAGAGGTTAAAATCTATGGAAAAGAAAAAAATACTTTTCGATCCCTACCCAAGGAGTGTGGAATTACTATTTTGCCAGGAAGACTTACAGAGATTATCCTCTCTGTTTGAGCTCATCATCTGGGAGGATGGGAAAATGCCCCCAGATAAACTAGAAAAAACCCTCCCTGAAGTTTTTGCAATAGTAGGACAAACCGATCTTCCAGTGGAAAGACTCAAAAAAGCAAGACACCTAAAGGCAATCATTAATGTGGAGGGAAACTTTCTTCAAAACATAGACTATAGCTATTGTCTCAACAGAGGCATCTATGTTCTTAATGCAGGTGTTGCCTTCTCGGAAGCGGTCGCTGAGATGGCACTGGGTTTCGCCATATCACTTGCAAGAAACATCCCCTACACAGATAGAAAATTTAGAGAGAAAGAAGAACGTTACGGCAGACTATCCAACAGAGGTTGTTTTTTACTTAAGGGGGCAAAAACGGGTATCATAGGGTTTGGAAACATAGGAAGAGCATTGGTAAAACTCCTGACTCCCTTTAGAATGGAAATTTCTGTATACGATCCATGGCTTCCCGACAATTTTATAAGAGAGCACGGATGCCAACCGGTATCCCTGGAAACCTTACTGAAAACCTCCAAAATAATTTTTGTTCTCGCAGGGGCCACCACAGAGAACAGGCATATGCTCGGCAGGAAAGAACTTAACTGGATAAAAGAGGACTCCCTCTTTATACTGACCTCCCGTGCCTCCCTCGTAGATTTTGAGGTACTCATTAACAAATTGGCAAACGAAAAATTCAAAGCAGCTCTGGATGTTTTTCCGGAAGAGCCCCTCCCCAAAGAGAGTAAGTTACGGGAACTTGATAATGTGATCCTCTCCAGTCATAGAGCCGGAGGTATAGAAGAAGCATATAAACTAATGGGCGAAATGATAGCAGATGACCTAGAACTTATCCTAAAGAATCTTCCTCCTGTAAGACTTCAGAGGGCAAACCTGGAAACCGTAACAAAAATGTCAAGTCGTCCCATAGGTTAATTTATTTTTTCAACCTCCCGGCTATTACCTCAATCAACTCCTCGGGATCGGTATCGTCTCTCCTAATGTTCGCATAATTTTTGCCGTGCTGAAGTACAACAAACCTATCTGCCACATCAAAAACCTCATAGGCATTATGCGAGATAAGAATCACCGAAAGCCCGCTCTCTTTAGCCTCTTTAACGAGGCGTAACACCCATTCCGTTTCGGTTACAGAGAGGGCAGCAGTAGGCTCGTCCAGTATAAGGAGTTTAGCCCCAAAGTAATTAGCCCTTCCTATGGCTATAGCCTGTCGTTCACCACCGGAGAGGAAACTTACCGTCTCCTGCATTGCCCGTATATTCTTAAGACCCACCTCCTTAAGCGAGCGTGCAGCTATTTCATCCATCTTCTTCTGATCAAGCATCTTGAAAAAGATAAATTTTCTCTCCGGTTCCCGACCGAGGAAAAAATTACGGGATATTGACATAAGATTAACAAGGGCAAGATCCTGATATGCCGTTTCTATTCCGGCATCTCTCGCATCCTTCGGCGAGTTAAAGTCGGCATGTTTGCCATCAAAGTATATATTGCCCTCCGTTATCCTGTGATAGCCATTCAATGCCTTTATTAGAGTGGATTTACCCGCTCCATTGTCCCCCAAAAGTCCCACAACCTCGTTCCTTCCCACGTAAAAATCCACCCCATCAAGGGCCACTACCTTTCCGAATTTCACCACTATGTTTTCCATATATACGAGGTTCTCTCTTATCATCCTAATTTTATCGCTATCGTTTACTATCATCCTGCAACTGCCTTTCTTATCTTAGTATTTACAATTACAGAAATTACCAGTATCACACCGATAAAGGCCTGATACCAATATGCAGGGGCTCCCGCAAGGATTAAACCACTCCTGAGAACACCTATCAGGAAGGCCCCTATAAAGGCACCTACAATACTACCGTACCCACCGGTTAAAAGGGCACCACCAATAACCGAAGAGGCAATAGCCTCGAGCTCCAACAACTGCCCTGCCGTTGGATCTATACTATGAAACCTTCCAAACATCGTAAAACCAGCAAGACCAGCCAAAACAGAGGCTATTATAAAATTGATAATCTTTACCTTTACTACGTTAATCCCAACGGCCTTGGCAGTTCCCGCATTGCCGCCGACGGCAAATACATGATTTCCATACTTGGTTCTGTTTAAAATTACGGAGAAAATAATCGTAGCAAGGATAAACCATATCCCGGAGGCACGCATCCCAAAAAATATTTTACCACCAAGAGCGTTCAAAAAACCTGCCTCTTTCCCCATATAATCAATTGGGAATCCACCGGAGACGGCAAGCAACACACCTCGAAAGAACATCATAGAACCAAGTGTTGCAATAAAGGAGGGAATTTTTGCCTGAGTAACAATTACACCATTCAACAAACCTATAAGCCCGGCCGCAATAAGACTTATTACAAAGGCAATAGCTATAGGTACTCCGGCATTGGATAGCAAAGCACCCAACATCGGGGCAACGGCAAATACAGAACCGACAGAGAGATCAAACTCCCCGGAAATCATAAGAAAACAGGTACCTATGGCTATTATTCCCAACTCCGAAGAGGTAGTGAATATACTTATAAAATTGTCCCAGGTTAGAAACTTATTGGATAGAATTGTAAAAACGGCCATTATCATAAGAAGACCTGTAAGGGCTCCAAACTCTCTTACCCTCAATAACCTATCCAAAACACCAAACTGTTTCTTTTCCATATCTGACATCAGCAAACCCTTTTACTAATAAGTTTTTAATGACGCGTATCGCCTCAAGTATCATTTAAAGCGGGGCAGGGGGAGGAAGGGAATCCATTTAATTCCATCCCCCCGCCTCATTAGATAGCCAGATAGCCATACAGCAATACTAACGATACTTCTCTTTTACCATCTCTTCTACTAGCTTAACATTACTCTTATCGACAATTGAGGGACCTGTTAAAACATTACCATGAGGGATAAGGCCATACTTGTTGTACAGCACGAGGAAACCTATAGGCAAATATCCCTGGAGATACTGCTGCTGTTCCACCGTGAATACCATTTTTCCATCCTCTATAGCCTTAATTATAGTATTTGTCAGATCAACGGCAGCCAATTTAACCTTTCCTATAAGTCCCTTATCCTCCAAGAGTTTCAGTGCCGGATGCGCACCAAGAGGACCAACGGTAAACACCACATCGGTATCCGGATGTTTCGTGAGATAGGCATCAAGAACCTGATAGTTCTCCGAAGCATTGGGAGAACCCGCTAACTTATCAACCGGAATCCCCTCTGCAGAGAAAACTTCTATAAATCCTTTAGCTCTCGCCTCAAGTCCTGCATGTCCTACCTCGTGTATAAGAATCACCGCACGTTTGGGCTTGGTAGAACCAAACTCCTGAAGCATTCGCTTTGCCGCCTCAATTCCAACCTTATAATCATCCGCTCCCACATAACAGAGATATGGAATGCGGTGTTTAAAATCCCTCGTATCAGGAACATTTATTGCAACAACAGGAATCCCTTTTTTAATCGCATCTTTTAAGGGTTTATCAAGAGCTTTCGCATCGGTAATTGTTACAACAAGGCCATCCGGTTTCGCAGCAATTGCCGTCTCTACCATATCAACAAGCTTCTGAATAGAAAACTTTTCCGGGCCAAGGTAGGTAACATCACAGTTAAACATTTTACCGGCATCCTCTGCTCCCCTCATTACCACTCCCCAGAATGGATCTGCAGGACCCCCGTGTGTTACCACATAGAACTTCATTCTCTTTCCAGAGGGCTTAAGAGCCTCTTTTTTCCCGGAAGCGAACACACCGACACTCAGAGAAAAAATAAGTCCAAGTGCCAGAAGAACGGTTAAAAATTTTTTCATAAAAACCTCCTTAATTTTTTTTTGCAGTTGTCTTTTGTACTACATGCATATCTATAAGCAAAACTTATACCAATACCGCATTATATTTCTCTCGGAAAAACACGCAGACATTGTGAGCGTTATCTATTTACACACAAAGCAATTGCATACAGGGTTCAAGGATTGGACCTTAACAAATCCCAACAGAGAGATAAAAAGCAAAATACAAGAATATTTATTATTGCTTAAATCAGCCAAATTGGTGGTGGATTTCAACCACCAATTTGAGTTTCCACTAATCCCCCTGCCTTATCCCGTACTTCTCCATACGGTAGCGAAGGGTGTTTCGGGTTATACCCAATTTTCTTGCTGCCCTGGTTACATTCCAACCGCAGGATTTAAGGGCATCTACAAGCAGTTGCTTTTCTATCTCAAAGAGAGAACCAACCCCATTCCCAAAAACCTTACCCATCCCATTTTCCTCGGTTTTTTTCTTTCCATCGCCCATATCCATAGAATCTTTAGAGGAATCCCCCTCAAGATCCAAAGTAATGTCAGATATCCCTATGACCTCCCCGGGGGTTAAAACAACTGCTCGCTCTACTATATTCTTAAGCTCCCTCACATTCCCAGGCCAGTGATAATTAAGAAAAGCCTCTCTAACCTCTCTACTTATTCCCTTTATTCTCTTCCCCGTCTCTAGAGAATACTTCTTAAGAAAATACTCAGCTAACGGGATAATATCCTCTTTGCGTTCTCTTAAAGGAGGAATTTCCAGAGTTATTGCATTAATCCTATAGTATAAATCCTCCCTAAAAGCCCCGCTTTCAACAAGGGATTTGATATCCCGGTTTGTCGCACATATGAAGCGGGTATTTATTGTCACCACAGTGTTACTGCCAAGGGGTTCAAAACTATTCTCCTCCAATACTCTTAAAAGCTTGGGCTGAATATTCAATGGTAAATCCGCTATCTCGTCAAAGAACACCGTGCCCCCGTCGGCAATTCTAAGTTTGCCCTTAAAATCCTTTGTAGCTCCGGTAAATGCCCCCTTTTGAAACCCAAACAACTCGCTCTCAAAGAGGGTGGAGGGAATCGAAGGACAATTTATCCTTATAAAAGGCCTACTCTTAGAATCAATCAATCCCCCGATAGGTCCCCTCCTGTTTCCCAAATTATGAATCATCCTCGCAACAAGCCCCTTACCGGTACCACTCTCTCCTACAATCAAAACAGGGGTTGATACATTGGCTATCTTTTTAACCATCTCCACAACCCTGCGCATCTTTTCGCTTCTGTATATAAAATCACCCTGTTCAAATTTTTCCCTCAATAACTTGTTCTCGTTTTCAAGATTATCAATTTTAAAGGCCTGCCGCACCGTGTGTCTTATAACATCCCTGTTGAAAGGCTTTGTGATAAAATCGAAAGCCCCTAATTTCATTGCTTTTACAGCACTCTCTATCGAACCAAAGGCAGTTATAAAGATAATCGGCATCTCTTTTCCATTTTTCTTACAGTACTCAAGCAGATCCATACCATCGATACCGGGCATCTTTAAATCGGAAATTATCAGATCAAAGACATGATTTTTCTCAAAGAGAGAGATCGCCTCCTCACCACTACTGGCAGTAACAACCTCGTAACCATCTTTCTCCAGGGTCATTTTGAGGACCGTACACATATTAACCTCATCGTCCACTACAAGTATGCGTTTCATAGTAATTTCGTCTTTCCTCCTTACCCCTTTACTCTGACAGAGTTAAACTTAAGTCGAAAAATTGAACCTTTATCAGGAGCGGATTGCACCTCGATACTTCCCCCGTGCTGTTCAACTATGCGTTTTACAATTGGCAGCCCCAATCCCGTACCGTTAGATTTAGTAGTATAAAAAGGCATAAAAATATGCTTTATCTCTCCCTCACCGAAACCAATTCCCTGATCCTCTACCTCGATAAAGAGATCGTCGTTAATCTCATAGGCCCTCACAGTAACCACACATCCCCTCTTAGAGGCCTCAAGAGCATTCATAATAAGATTATTCAATACCTGCTCTATTAAACGCTTATCCAGGTAGTACCTTCCCATATTGTCGCTTATCTCCACATTTATAGCAATTCCCGGGAAATTCCGCGAGGGGATACTCCTGAGAGAGTGATCTACTATCTCAGAAACAGAGCAACTCTCCCTCTCAATCTTAAGAGGCCTTGCAAAATCAAGAAAATTATTTATAGCAAGATTTAAAGAATCTATCTCATCTATTAATAATCGTGTTAATCTGTTGTAATCCTCCCTTCCGTTGGTAACCTCAAAATCATCTCTTAGCATCTCTGCCGTAACCTTCATTATACCAAGAGGATTTTTAATCTGATGAGCAACACCCGCCGCCATCTGTCTCACCGCGCCAATTCTTGAAGAGATAAGGAGCTTTTCTATACCTTCAAGATCGGTGTCTCTCCTGTCCAGGTTGGCTATACTTCTCCCGTTCTGAAGAATAACAAACCTATCGGCAACCTCAAAAACCTCATGGGCATTATGTGTAACAAAAATTACGGAAATTCCTCTCCTCTTCGCTTTCAACACGAGGTTTAACACTTCATCCGTTTCGGATTCGGAGAGCGAAGCTGTCGGTTCATCGAGGATAAGTAGTTTTGTTCCAAAAAAACCTGCTCTTCCCACTGCAACCTTCTGCCTCTCGCCCCCGGATAGGGACTCTATCATCTTTACCACATTCCCATCGGTAAAACCATTTTCGTCGAGGAACTTCTCCGCCAAATTGTTCATCTTTTTAATATCCAGAAACTTAAACGGACCGATTCGCTTCTCAATCTCACGGCCCAAAAAAAAGTTTCTTGTAACATCAAGAAGGTCTATCAAGGCAAGGTCCTGATAAACCGTTTCAATTCCCACGCTTCTTGCATCCGCAGGACATTTAAAATTAACCCTCTTCCCTTCAAAAAATATTTTACCCCTTTCAGGTTTAACAAGACCGATAAGTGTCTTTATCAGAGTGGTTTTTCCCGCACCGTTGTCCCCCAGCAGCCCCACTATCTCACCCCGCCCAACACCGAAATTCACCCCGTCAAGAGCCACTACCTTTCCAAATCTAACGCTAATTCCTTCCATATAGACTAGAAAATTCTTGGCAGGAGTCGATCCAGAGGAAGAATGATCCCTACTATTTATCTGTTCGGAGGAAAATTCCATCACCGCGTATTTTAGCGCGGATTTCAAACTTCTTCAAATCTGTTTTTCAGAAGTGCAGCGGAGTTACTTCCCTTTGACAATTTTTAGATATGCTTCAATAATTTCATACATGTTTATCTGTCCGATAAGTGCACCTCTACCATCTACAACGGGAAGTTCATTAATCTTATTCTCCATCATCACCTTTGCCACATCTTCCAGAGAATCCGTTTCATAAACGTAAAGAGGATCCGTTCTCATTATGTCTTCTGCGGTTTTTGCACCGAACATCTTATCATACTCAAGTACATCAGAACTATACCTATCCTCAAACGCTGCTACCCAGGGAAAGAGAAAATTAACCACATCATTTAACCTGATAGAACCAATTAAACGGTTACTATCATCAACAACGTATACATGCCGCGTTCTGGTATCGGCAATAATACTCTCAAGAACCTCTGTAGTAGATGCAGAAGCTTTTACCGTGGTAGGAACCTTTACAAGAAGGTTCCTCACATCCCTAACCTTAGTTGTTGCAAGTTTTTCTCTTGTATCCATAATTAAGCCTCACTAAACCACATAATATCCCCTCTCTAAGGAGAGCTTACAAATATCATCGTTAGCAACCTGAACGACAAATCACTAACCATGCCCCTTAAAAATAAAACTAGTTATTTTATAGGAATCAATCAATAGGAAATTGCAAGCTTTTCAAAGAGATATTTCCTCACAATAATAAAAAGAGGAGGAAAGGAAATTCCAACGATCCAAGCCTTCAGGAGGAATGCCTGTCAAAGATTTTCCTCAAGGCTACGGCATCGGAGAACACGGCAATAATTTTCCCAGACTCACATCTTTCCTCCTCTTTGAAAACAAACTACACAATATAATTACCTCTTTTCATATAATAAGTATGCAGGAGCTTATGGCTCAATTCGCTACACGGTCCCTCAGTAAGAAAATCACGGTAAATTTGCACTATGTGAGGATTCTCGTGGGATTTTCTATACTCAAGTGTTTCTTCTTCGGCATAGATAGCCTCTGCACGTTTGCGCCTAATTTCAGGAGAAGTAGGAATCGGCTGTCCCCCACCTCCAAGGCACCCACCAGGACAGGCCATAAATTCGATAAAGTGACATTCACTAAACTTACCTCCCCGTTTTATATCATCCAGAACTACCCGGGCGTTGGCCGTTCCGTGTACCACGGCTACCTTTAAAGTGATTCCCCTAAGAAACTCCCAACTTTCAAAGTGACTTTTAAGAAGTGAGGGAACAGAACCCACTTCGGTAATTGGAAACTCCGCATACTTTATTCCCTCAAAACCCCGCACCGGTTCTATTTTCATATTAGGGAATATCTCCTCTACCCTTTTACCAGTAATCAGTTCTATCACAGTCCTAAGAGCCGCCTCCATTACACCCCCGGTAGCCCCAAAGATAAGTCCAGCCCCAGAAGCCTCCCCAAAAGGCTCATCAAAATTCGATTTGGGTAAAGTAGGCAAATTCAAACCCATCTCTTTTATCATTCCGGCAAGCTCGCGAGTGGTAACAGCATAATCAACATCTTTAAATCCAGAGTCCTGCATCTCAGGTCTGTTACACTCGTACTTCTTAGCCGTACATGGCATAAGTGCTACAGTTACAATATCCTCAGGATTTATACCATGGAGCTTCGAATAGTAGGTTTTAATTATTGCTCCAAACATCTGTTGCGGACTCTTAGCACTAGAAAGATTTTCAATAAACTCAGGATAAAAATACTCACAAAACTTAACCCATCCCGGGGAACAAGAGGTGAACTGCGGAAACCGCACAGACACATCTCCATCTACCAATAATTTTTTTAACCTGAGCAATAGTTCGGTTCCCTCTTCGATTATCGTTAAATCAGCTGTAAAATTCGTATCAAAAACCCTATCAAAACCACACCTACGGAGCGCCGTATTAAGCTGACGGGTCACCGACGTCCCCGGCGGACATCCAAACTCCTCACCTATAGCAGCCCTTGGACTGGGAGCTGTCTGTATTACCACATGTTTAGTAGGATCATCTATAGCCCTCCATACATCATCACTCGAATCATTTTCATGGAGTGCCCCCGTAGGACAATGAACTATACACTGACCACAATTAATGCATACAACATCCGCAAGAGGTTTTTCCATAAAACTGCTAATCCTTAACTCATTCCCTCTGCCAACGATTCCCAATGCTCCTACACCCTGTAACTCCACACACGCCCGAACACAACGCCGGCATTGGATACACTTGTTCATATCTCTTACAATTGAATAACTTGATCTATCTAACCTATAACGCGGTATCTCGGACTTACCAAATCTGAAAAAATCTACCCCATACTCCTTCGCAAGACTCTGAAGCTCACAGTTATTATTCTTAACACAGGTAGAACAACTACCATAATGCTCAGATAGCAGAAGATCTAAAATGTGCCTTCTCGCTTTCCTTATCCGCGCTGAATAGGTCTTAACCTTTATGGGAGAGGTTATAGAGTACGAACAAGAGGCCTGCAAATTTCGCTCTCCCTCTATTTCTACAATACATATACGACACACCCCCGCTACGCACAGATCTTCATGATGACACAGCGTTGGAATCTGCACACCTACACGTCTTGCAGCCTCCAACACGGTCGTACCAAAAGGCACCCTTACCTCTATGCCATCTATAGATACCCGCACGGTCCCACCAATTCCACCCGATTGCTCTTTACTCAAATTACTTCCCTGGGAAAAAGTAGAGACCATGCCGGAATCATTCGAAGAATTATATTTACCCATCAAACTTATCCTCCTCAAATCTGTTTAGCAACTACCCTACCGAGTATCTCATCTCTAAAATAGTTAACAATAGAAAGAAATGCATTCGGACTAGACTGACCAAGACCACACTTACAGGTACATTGCATCGTCCTGCCCAACTCTATAAGCTCCTCTAAATACGCAATGGAACATTTGCCTTCTTTGAGCAATCTAACACCCTCTAGCAATTTAACATTTCCCAACCGACAAGGGACACACTGCCCGCAAGACTCTTCACAGAAAAACTCAAGAAAATTCTCAGCCACGCTAAGCATATCTCTATCAGCTCCAAAAACAATAATGGAACCGCCCGTTGGGATGTCTTCATAAGCCAAAGTAGATGAAAATTCCTCTCTAGGCACACACCGACCCGAGGCTCCACCAACCTGAACTGCTTTCGCATCTTCTTTCCCAACCTCCCTCAATAACTCGCTAATAGTAATACCCATGGGAAACTCATACACCCCGGGTTTCTCTACATCCCCAGAAACACTAAAAAGCTTGGTTCCAGTTGATCCCTCCGTGCCAAATTTTTTGAACCATTCTACCCCCTTTTCAAGAAGCACAGAAACTGTGGCAAATGTCTCCACATTATTAACTATGGTAGGCATTCCTCTAAAACCGACATTCACGGGAAAAGGAGGTTTATTTCTCGGCTCTCCCCGTTTCCCCTCAAGAGATTCTATAAGAGCAGTTTCTTCTCCACATACATATGCCCCGGATCCCAATCTTATACCAATGTCAAAATCAAAACCATCTATGCCCATTATACCACTTCCAAGGAATCCCTCTTTGCGCCTTTTCTCCAATACACACTCAAGATGCCGCAACAAATAAGTGTACTCGCCTCGAAGATACACAATCCCTTCACTTGCACCTATAGCAAAAGCCCCAATGGTCATACCCTCAAAAACCATATCCGCATAATCACTAAGAAGCACCCTATCCTTAAAGGTTCCCGGTTCACCTTCGTCCGCATTACATATTACATATTTCTTCTCTCCGCTCGCCGCAGCAGCTAAATTCCACTTAATCCCGGTAGGAAATCCGGCTCCACCCCTTCCCTTTAACTTACTCTCCCTTACCTCTTCAACAGTTCTATGTCTTCCCACCTTTAATGCCTTTTTCAAACCACTTTCAGGCTCGTGAACACCAAAGATTACAGGTCCTGTCTTCCCCTTCATACCTAATCCGCCTCCTTTCCGTCGTATGCAGGATCAACAGAGTTTCCTCTGCATTCCTCTATAATTTCCCTTACCCTGCCAGGGGTCAGCCTGGTGTACACCTTATCGTTAATCAACATTGCCGGTCCTTGATCGCACATTCCAAGACAGTTAACCCACTCCAGCGAAAACTCGCCATCAGGCGTGGTTTCTCCGAAGGATATACCAAGCTCATTCTCAAGCTGCCTAGCCACCCTACTCTTACCTGCCATATCACAGGCTATGGTTCGACATAACCGAATAACATAGCGGCCTTTAAGTTTTACATCAAGAAAAGAATAGAAGGAGACCACACCGGACACCTCAACAGGAGAAATGTTAAAATGCCCGGCAAGCTCCTGTATGGCAAAATCCGGGACATGTCGATATTTCCTCTGTATCTCCTGCAACACGGGTAACAATCCATCCCTTTTGGAACCAAACTTTCTTACCCAGGTTTTAATATCAGCGCTTAACTTTTCCCTTTCACATAACAACATCTACCTACCTCCGCACTAGGAAAACAAAAATTTTCACCCTTTGTGTTACAAAATTAAAAAAAGTAACACCGTTCAATAATTCACAATATTTTATCGTGACAAAAATGTCAAGTACTTAATAAAACTCAAGAATAACTATTCGTACCTCAGGGCTTCCTGAGGGGGAAGATTTGCAGCCCTCGAGGCGGGATAAAATCCGGAGAGCAGCCCCGTTACTACGGAGAGTAACAGAGCAATTACTCCTGTAGCCAGATCGATTATAACAGGCCAGCGGGCAAAATGCCCTATTATATATGAGGCAAGAAAAGAGAGCCCCAAACCAAACAAGCCACCCCCACCACAGAGAAGGAGGGTTTCGATCAAAAACTGAGCCATAATCTGACTCTTCTTGGCACCGAGAGCCTTTCTTATACCTATCTCTCTGGTCCTCTCTTTTACGGAAACAAGCATTATATTCATAATCCCGATAGCCGCAACGAGAAGGGCAATTCCGGCAAGTATGGCAACACCGGCTGTTACCGAACCTACCACCTTGTTCACCATCTCCAGTTGTGCCTTCATCTCCGTAACAGAAAACTTATCGTATTTTCCATCCCACTTTCCGTGATTCCTGGCAAGAACCGCCAACACTTTCTTTCTTACAACTCCGACCTCCGATAAATTTTTAACCTTGGCAAGAACAGTTTTATATCCCCTACGCATAAAAGAGAACCTCTTAAAGGCCCCTATTGGCACAACCACTACATTGTTGTAAGTCTTATCAGGATCGGAAATGGAAATTGTATCGGTTTTCTCCTTTCTGGCAAGAACCCCTATAACCTGAAAGGGGGTTCCAAAGGCAATGAAAAACCTTCCAATAGGATTAAACCCCGGAAAAAAGGTGTCAGCCACAAGACTCCCTATTATCGCAACCTTACTCTGAGCCCTTACCTCCTCATCTGTAAATATCCTTCCAGCCTTTAATTTATACTCCACAAAATTTATATAGTTCCTGTTAGTTCCAACCACAGAAATCTTCTTCTCAAGATTTCCTACCCGAACCACCGTACTTGCAGAAACAATAGGAGCAATATCCTCCATTTCCGGAACATGCTCTTCCAGACTGCGTAAATCACCGTCACTAATGTATTCAATCCTGTAATGGCGTCTCGTTGAATACGCCGTTTCGTAGTTCGGTGATATATATATCGTATTCGCAGACAGACCCTCAAATTCCTTCATAATGATAGCCTTACCACCGTTACCCGCAGCAATAACCGTAACCACAGAGGCTATTCCAATTACAATACCCAACAGAGTCAAAAATGTACGAGATTTGTTCGAGGCAATTGCAGAGATGGCTTCGCCGAAGAGAATCTTAAACATCACTCAATCCTTAAAGCATCTACGGGCATCATTTTCGAGGCCTTATATGCGGGATATATCCCAAACACAAGTCCTATAAGAGTAGAGATTCCAAGGGCAAACAGTACATAGAGAATGTTCATTAAAAAATTCCACTTTAGTATACTGCAGGCCAGTGCTGCTATTCCCACACCAAAAACAACCCCAACTCCACCCCCCAAGAGGCAGAGAGTAATCGCCTCTATCATAAACTGGACAAGGATATCCCGACTGTTAGCCCCCACCGCCATACGTATTCCTATCTCTCGGGTACGCTCTGTAACTGTTACAAGCATTATATTCATAATTCCAAGCCCACCAACTACAAGTGAAATAGAGGCTATTACCAGTATCAACATACTTATCACATTAAGTACCCTATCCACAATTTTAATATAAGAATCCATCTTATCTATTCTAAACCGCTTTTCTCCCCTCAAATATCCGTACCTATTGATAAGATAGTTGTCTATCCTATCTATGGCGTTATCAACATTACTCATAGAATCGAAACGCATAAGATAGATCCAATATTTTATTTCTCGCCCGCCCCATATAAGTCTTGCCATATAACTTGAGGGAATAAAAATTGTGCTGTTATCGGAACCATCGCTCAAAAAACCCCTCTCTAACCTTTCGGTTAACCCCACCACGGTATAATCGTGTCCTAGCATACTAATCTGCTTACCGATGGGATCCGTATCCCCGAACAGATCCTCGGCTATATCCGGCCTTATAACACAGACTTTCCTGTGTAACCTTATATCCTCGGGAACAAATGCTCTTCCCTTTGCCACTTTTATTGCAAATATCGAAAAATAATCGGGGCTTACTCCGAAAACAGAAACATCCTCTCCCTTTCCATGGTAACGTACCTTTACCCATCTGTTCAGTATGGTACTCTTGTACACAAGACCGGGCAGATACCTATTAAAAAAATCCACATCACTCTCTCTAAGAAGAACCCTGTGCTCTCCCCTTACATAGGCATCCCTATTAGGCCTAACCCAGATAAGATTAGAACCAAACTTACCCATTTCTCCCGATATCGAAGTCCTAAAGGACAAACCAACAATAGAAATCGCTATTAAGCTACCAACCCCAAAGTTTATACCAAGCATGGTGAGAAAAGAACGAATCTTGTTGGAGGCTATAACCTCAAATGTCTGTCGTATACCCTCTGCAATTTTCATCCTTCTCCCTTTACACCAACCATCTACTCATGCTTGGAAATAGCCTCTGCCAGAGCATCATTATCCAGATCCGCCACCCTGGACAATTCTTCCTCTGCATCTTTCGGTTTTGATATTCTTTCATCACCTGTAATAAGTCCATCCTTAAGGTAAACAATTCTACCGGCGTGAAGGGCAATGTCCATCTCATGCGTAACCATAATTATCGTAGCCCCCTCCCTGTGTAATTTCTGAAATATTGCTATTATGGAGAGCCCCGTCCTGGAATCAAGATTACCGGTGGGCTCATCCGCAAAAATTATACTGGGATTGTTAACAAGAGCCCTGGCAATGGCCACACGTTGGCGTTGACCACCGGAAAGTTCATTGGGCTTGTGTTTGGCCCTATGTTCAAGGCCAACGCGTTTAAGCGCATCGAACGCAAGCTGGCGTCTTTCTCTCTCCCTGAGACCCGCATACACAAGGGGGAGTTCTACATTCCGAAGGGCGGTTATTCTGGGAAGAAGGTTAAAGGTTTGAAAGACAAAACCTATCTTTTTATTGCGCAACCTTGCAAGTTCCGTATCGCCCAGGCCAGAAACATCCCTCCCCTCGAGAAAATAACGCCCCTCGGTAGGTCTATCAAGACAGCCTATTATATTCATCAGTGTCGATTTTCCGGAACCACTCGCTCCCATTATACAGACAAACTCGTGTTCCCTGACCTCCAGGTTAATACCGCGAAGGGCCTCTACCTCCACCATGCCCATCTTGTAAGTCTTTTTTATATTTTCGAGCCTTATCATTTTTTCTTCTTCTCTTTCACTCTCACAAGTTCACCATCATGAAAGAGCTTAAGATTCCCTCTAAGAATCATATCACCCACCTTAAGACCGGAAATAACCTCTATCTTTTCCACACCCATGATTCCCGTTTTTATCCCGGTTTTTACAAGTTTATAGAGCCCTTCGGACATGCTTGAGTCAGAGTTTTTCATTTTAACAAGCCTATACACAAACTTCTTATTTTTTTCCAAAAAGTACTGATCAATACCGATAGCCGGAACGTTACTTTTCTTTTCCACCGTAATGTAGATAGAACAACTAGCGCCCACCTTGGCAAGCCCTTTGGGATCATCTATATCAACATGAACCTCACACACCCTGGAATCTCCAATATTTCTAATAACGGGAGCAATGTAAGAAACCCTACCCGTAAGTGCCGAGTTTATAAAGGTATCAGATTCTATCCTCACCCTTTGATTCAATCCAACATACCCGATATCAACCTCATCTATGTTAACCACAACCTCGAGATCCCTTGTATCCTGGACCACCGCTACAGAAGAACCAACCCCAACTACAATTCCCTCCTCAACCTTAAGCCTGGTCACAACCCCGGAAATTGGGCTTTTGATGGTACAGTTTTTAAGATCTTCCTCTATGGAGTTAAGATTATCAATTGCATGTCTTACCTCGGATGAGTTTTCTATTATTTCAGCGTCACTCGGAGGAGGGGTTTTTCTGGAATCATTTATGCTCCTACCCTCACGAAGATTCAGACGCTGAAGAGCAGAGATATAACTGTCCCGAGCAATTTCATACCTATCCCGTGCATCGGCAAGTTGTTCATCACTGGCAGACTGGATCTTATAGAGGGCCTTAACACTCTCGTAATTTCTCTTTGCCTGCTCAAGATTGGCTTTCGCTTGCCTAAAGGCAACTCGCAGGTTTAGCAGCTCTTCCTTAACAGAGTTTCTAGCACTCCTAAGGGAGGAGAGGGCCTGTCGTTTTCTAATTAATAGCTTCTCTTTATCCAGAAGGACAAGGATATCCCCCTTGCGGACAACCGAGCCCTCTTTAACAAGCACCCTACTTACCGTTCCGCTAACCTTGGCTACAACCACCGCACGCTTCTTACTTCTTATTTCTCCGTTTGCAGATACCTCCCTGGAGAGATTAGCAGTAGCAACCCTCGTAAAATCAACAATGGGATAATGTTTTTTTCTCTTTGATATAATCCCTCCGACAACCATTAGTACTATCAAAATCAAAACTACAAAGAACCCTATTCTTTTTTTTGTCATCTATACCTTCCCCTTCGATAATTTTCCGAGTAATGTTTTAGCCTCCTTCAACCCATCTAACCTCCGTATTTACTCTCCAGAACAGAAAGTAAGTCCCTGCCCAACAAAACCAGAATATTCAAATATTCCCTGTTAAGTTCCATCCTATAGTTTAAGAGCTCTAGTTTTGCATTTTCGAGTTCCATATTGTACCCATTCAAATTACTCTGTGTTATTCTTCCCAGGTTGAAATCTGTCTTTGCCTTTTTGTACTCCATCTCTGCGATTTTGAGATTGAGTTTTGCATATTCATAGAGCTTCCTGTTTTCTTCCATCTTACCAAAGAGATCCTCCAGACTGTTCCTAATCTCCCGTTTTTGCGCCTCCAACCTATACCTGGTAGCCTCTATACCAGCCTTCGTCGCCTTTAACCGTGCATCAAAACTGCCGGCATCGAAGAGTTTCGCAGATAGGGTTATACTTCCACTTAACACCGGAGAAGAATTGTCATTAAAAGAATTTTCCAGAGCAACTTTGAGATCGGTGCCGGAAGCGGCAGTGGTGGAAAATCGCACCCCACCCGACACTGTTACAACCGGAGCTCTACCTAATTTTGTTTTTATAAGATTATCTTCGGCAATTTTCAGATTGTAGGTTGAAACAGCAAGATTAATATTCTCCGAAAGGGCTCTCTCTATAACCTCTTTTCGTTTACTAAGAAGGGAATAATCACAGAGATCCTCTATACCTGTGCTTACAACCACATCTCCTGGAAATCCATACTCCTCACAAAATCTCTCCTTCATAACGGCAAAACTCTTCTTTGCCTCCTCCCAATCAATCCTCGCCTTGTAAAAAGAGGCCTCTGCCTTAAGCAATTCCAATCTGGAAACCTTTCCCAATCTATACCGTTTCCTCGTAGTCTCGTAACTCGCTCTGGCGTTATTAAACCTAAAGGCAACAAACTGTTCCTTGCTCTTTAAAAACTTAAGGTTAAAGTACTCGTTTATAAGATTTAGAACCTCACTATTCAGCCGGGAGAGATAATTCTTCTCCGCTATTTTCAAATTATTAGCGGCAATTCTTTTACCTGCTCCATAGGCATCCTCAAAAAAAATAGGCTGAGAAAGTGTTAAGCCTATCTCCGGGGTATTATCATACCTTGCCCCTGTCCCCCCAAGAGCATCGGATAGGATTTCCGGGGTTATAGAACCATTTGAGGTAACACTTAGGGTATCCTTAAGGGTCAAACTAAGTGTTCCACCAGTTGGGAGGTACTGATTAACAGAGAGGCCAGGTGTAATACTCCAGCTCTTAGCATTTTCAATCGTATAATCAGTACCCAAATAGCTTCCCTCTGTTTTCGTATTATTAACTACAGAAAGAGACATATCGGTACTAACACTGGGGTACAAACTTGAAATGTACTCCACATAACTTGCCCTGGCAGATTCGAGAGATAAACATGTGGCTTCAAAATTAGGAGAGTGCTCTTTAAACCTCTCCAGGAGAGTAGAAAGATTCAGCTCTGCCTCCGAAAAGACACCAATACCAGAAAGGCAAAAACCAAAGAGAAGAACCCCCCAAAATCTCTTCATACCCTTCACCCAATTCCTACACGAAGAAGAGAGAAACCAACCCCGGAACGGCAGAAACAATCCCAAAAGTTATCACTATGCCTAGAGCCCGATTTGATCGAATTTTGCCAGCCGCCACAAGGCCATAGTATACTAACACAAAGTAGAGGATATTAAAAATATTGGTAAAGTAATCAATAAGATAAAACGGAAACTTTCCTAGGGCTGTACGATTAAAAAACGCAGCAATGCTAAGGTTGGTTTTAACGGCGTCACCCAACTCCATTACATTGGTAGCGGATGCTACAGCCCCCTTCCAATCGGAAAAGTACACGATTAGCCCGCTTACAACTCCCCCCACTACGGTAACAATGGCAGAAAACACAACAATTCGAAATAGGAGTTTGTACGAAATCTCTCCTCCCCTAAAAATCTTTACAAGCAGCCATAGAACAAAAGCTCCCACATAAAATGTAACAAGATACACAATGATACTGCCAGCATAGGCCGAAACAATAGTGATTGTCCTGGTTACACCACTCTCAGCACCCCTTCTGGCCTGCTCCATAGAGATATTCATACCCTTTGCCTTCATCTTTGCCAGCTGCAGCGAAATGCTTTTATCCAGATAGACCTTGCTCGTTGTAATAGGGACTACAAAACTTACAGCCACCAGGGCCAAAATTAAGATAAAAACAATAGGAACAAACACCTTTGTATTCTCATTCACATCCCGAAATCCCTCCGATGGACTTGCAAGGATTTTCTTCCAGATCAAAAGAGATTTAAACATATCTCCCCCTTCGTTTTCTATTTTTTCTATTTTTTCGCAATGATTTCGCTTAAATATACAACTTTGAGAATGAAATATTCAAATCGGAAACCTCAAACCACACTTAATCACGCGGTGAACGAAGTAATAAAAATAAATAGAGACGACCTGCGATTGATTGTGATCCTTAACGACGGAAAAAACGAAAACGTAAAAAAGGGTCATGGGAGTAAAATAACGCTTAAAAACTAAAAAAGCATCTCTCCTATTCTAAAATCCCCGTGTACACAGTGGGATACGGTTATATGGGCAAACTACACAGATACAAGGGGCTTCCCAAAAACGGGAGGTTTCTCTTCTTACTGAGACAAAACAACGAATACAGACACTACTACGGCGGAAACTCCGTTTCGATCACAAATACCAGGAGTATTAATTAGGAAGCAATTCCATGTTTCCTACCCACCTTCCATAAAATTTCTTATCCTGTTTTAAAAAGAGGTTCCAAGCCCCCAAAGTTAACTATCAAATCCAAAAGTTAGGGTTTTTCACCTTTAAGTTACTCCTTCAGCCATGTCTTCTATCATTTTTGATATATCACAGATGATACTACCAACAGAAAAATGCAACTCCCAACTTTCCCCGCGAGCCAAATAACGTTTATTTGCTTATCACACAAATAATTATATATCATCAATTCCAGTCAAACAAATGGCACATAAGTTGCTTATTAACACATGAATAAAAACAAGATTTATTCTATACTAATTTTTAGGAGGTCAACATGAAAAGACTAACAATTCTAACGGTAGTAATGCTATCCTTACTGGCTGGCGTTACATTCGCAGAATTCCCTGGTATCAGTAAATGGGGAGCCATAGGCGGGGGATTTGGATACACCGGATTTATGGTAACCTATTCGGATACATCAACCCTAAACTCCTTTCTAAAAGCCAACGGATACTCTGCGATTGACAATTTCGACTATTCCTTCGGAGGGGGGGGAGGCTCCGTAATAAACAATTTCTACATAGGGGGTTCCGGATTTGGAAGCATTCTATCCCAAACCTCAGATAATGCCTCCGGCAATACGTATCTCAAGAGAGAAACCGGAGGAGGAGGACTTGAGTTCGGATATGTCTTACTACACCTAAAGAATTACCTCTTTCTCCCAATAGCGGGTTACACATGGGGATCAACAACCTACAAGGTGTACAACACCACGGCAACATCCACAGATTTTCAAACTCTACTTACACAACCGGGGAATATGTCAGAGATAAAAAATTCCAAATTTTCCCTAAACGTAGCACTCTTAAACATTATAATGTTCAGGGGTATGGGCTTATACGTAAAACTCGGTTACTCCTTTACACCGGTAAGCACGTGGAGTTTGGACGGATACAGCGGACACATTACAAATACCCCACAGGAGAGTCCCCACTCGGTATTTATCTCGGCGGGGTTACTCTTCGGCGGAATGAAATCAACGAAGGAGTACAATGTAAAGGTCGAAAAAAAATAGGTCGGTCTGTACAATATTGAAAGGGGGTATTGACTAGCAAGATGTTTTCTTCAATTACTACAGCAATCAGTAACTATGCCCGGGTAATCTTTGCCGTACTCGGTCTTGTGAGTCTCTACCCCAATGTAGAAATTAACAACGTACGTGCGATAGAAAAACGAGGAGCAATTTATGCACAATTCACAACCAGATCCCTGATTAACGAGTACTTACTACAGATAATAGATTCGGGTATCGATATATACTACAGCGTAGAGGCAACAACGTACCTGACAACCAAAGGAAGGGAACGCGAAATATACAGAAATATCCTTATAAAAAGAATCTCTCACAGGGGGAATAGCTACATCTTGGACAATGAAGGTTTCAGATCCTGGAAAAAACTTCTAACCGTACTGAACACCAATTCCATTCTTATCCTCCCCGCCGAAAAGAGAGTGCGGGGGGGAACAATTAAAACAACAATAGTGCTAAAAATATTCTCCGATGCTGTTCCTGATCTTATGAACTTATGGGGCAATAAGCCCAATATCGTGTTAAACTATAGGATAAATGAGAGTTAGGTTTATCGTCGTACTATTTTTATCAATGCTGCTCATATTAAGTTCTTCCATCATAATTACCTACAGGGCAATCGGAAAAACTCAGGAGAGTGTAAAAGGAAACCTCTTAAACAATCTCCTCTCAAGATACAAAGACAACCCGGAGATGAAAAAATCCATAGAGATATACCTTGCCTTTTCCCAAAAAAGAGCCGTGGAAATAACGAGGGATTCTCTCACCTACTATTCAATTGTACTATTTATAATGGGTATTCTATTTGTCTTCTCTATCTTTGCCATAACCCGACCGATAAAACGGCTTTCTAACAAGGTAAATCTAATCCTGCACGACAACAAAACAATGAACGAAATTTTACGGGGCAGGTTTAAACCAAAGGGTTCGTACGAGGTGAAACAACTGTACATAGCATTCGACAAACTGGTAAGGGATATAAAAGAGTACGAGGAAATAGTGGGTGACAGAGAACGCTACAGAGGATGGAAAGAGATAGCAAGAATCATCGTTCACGAGATTAATAACCTAATCTCACCTATAGAAACCTACTCCGGCTATCTTCTCGAGACACTCCCCCAATCCGTATCCCACGTAACCCCCAAGGTAAGAGCAATTCTATCAAAGATAGAAGAGATAAGAGAAACCCTGGGGAAATTTAGAGACCTTGCCCATCTACCAGAACCCCGGATTAGAGAGGTTAATCTATACAAACTTACCCACGACATAGTGGAAGAGTTTAAGGGGGTAGAGTTTGCACCGGCGTTCGCATCATCAAAAGAATCCTTTCCCTATGTAGAGGAAAATGATTTTATAGTCAACACAGACCCGCTCCTATTTGGCGAAATTCTTAGAAATATAGTAAAAAACGCGGTAGAAAGCACCTTCCCTTCCACAACGAGCAATTCATTCGAAGGTTCGTCAGGGGAAAGAGAAAAGGAATCCCCCCGTGTAACAGTAACAATACAGAAAAAGGAGAACACAGTGAGGCTAGAGGTAACTGACAACGGACCCGGGATTCCGGAAAATATCAGAGACAAGATATTCACTCCCGGATTTTCCACAAAGGCGGGCAATATAGGAATAGGCCTCTCTCTGGTAAAGAGCCTATCCGAACAGTTAGGAATAGAGATAAAACTAGAGAGCAATCGGGGTGAGGGGACAAAATTCCTTATAGACTTGCAAACATCGATTTCCCAAAAACAAAAAAAACAGAGGGAAATATGAGAATATTAATCGTAGACGACAACAGAGATGTAATAACCAGTATAGACAACGTCTTATCGGAGGACACTATCATAGGGGCAGGTTCCTTCAAAGAAACAGAGAAAATACTCAGAGAATACGGTGAAAAGAATATAGACGTCGCAATAATAGACGTGGTATTAAAAAACGAGGATGGTATCGATATACTAAAACATATAAGGGAAAACTATCCGTCCATACAATGTGTAATGATATCCGGTTACTCCACCGTGGAAAAAGCGGTGGAATCCATAAAACTAGGTGCCTTCGATTTCCTCGAAAAACCCATATCCTATCAGAAACTCAAAGTAACTCTAAAAAATGCCATAGAGAGAAAAAAATATACACGCCTCCTCGTACGTGAGGTAGATAGATACGCACTGATAGGGGAATCGCCCACAATAAAAAGGATAAACTCCCTGATAGAAAGAGCTGCCACCACGGACTTACCCGTTTTGATAGTAGGAGAAAGCGGAACGGGAAAGGAGAACGTAGCCCACCTTATACACCTAAAGAGCTCTCGCTTTGCAAATGAAATGGTAGAGCTAAACTGTGCATCAATTCCGGAGAGCCTATTCGAGAGCGAGTTATTCGGTTACGAAAAGGGCGCCTTTACAGGTGCAATCGGCAAAAGAACGGGCAAACTGGAACAGGCCAATGGGGGTACGTTATTTCTCGACGAGATAGGAGAGCTTCCCCTTTCGCAACAGGCAAAGCTTTTAAGAGTACTGGAAACAAAAAGTTTTACCCGCCTGGGAGGAGAAAAGAGTATAACAACCGATTTCAGGCTGATAAGTGCCACGAACAGGGACCTGGGGGAAATGGTAAAAGAGGGAGATTTTAGAGAAGACCTCTTCTTTAGGATAGGGGTAATTCTAATAGAAATCCCCCCTCTAAGGGAGAGAAAAGAAGATATAGCACCACTGGCCCGTCACTTTCTCAACGAAATCGCAGAGAGCGAGAGGGTAAAAATTACCCTCTCGAAAGATGCCATAGAGCTTTTAAAATCCATACCACTAAGGGGTAATGCAAGACAACTCAAAAACATCATACAGAGAGCCTTCGTACTATCAAACTCAGATCGCCACAACCGAGAGATAACAAAAGAGTGTCTTCTGGCAATTCTCTCACCCACAGAGAAACCCTCCCCGACAAGCTTGGGTTTTTCCACCACTGCGGACTCCCAAACTTATCGTGATATATTCGAAACCACAATGCCCATATCCGAGGCAAAAAAGTTACTAGAAAAAAAATATATAGAAACCCAACTAGGCCTCCACGGGGGAAACATATCAAAAACAGCAATAGCACTCGGGATACTCCCCGGAAACCTTATGCGAAAGATGAAAAGTTTAGGGATCAAAATAAAACATAGTCATTAACCTATAGCAACAGAGCCTGTCTCTCCGCTCCTTATCCTTATACACTCTGTCAGGGGGAGAATAAAAATCTTACCATCCCCTATCTTATTTGTTCTCGCTCCCTTTATTATCGCGTTAACCGTAGGTTCAACAAAATTCTCATTTACGGCTATCTCAATTCTCACCTTCTTTAAAAGATTAACCTCTACTGCAACCCCTCTGTATGATTCGGTATACCCCATCTGTTGTCCGCATCCCAATGCGTTAGTAATCGACATCTTCTTAACATCCGCCTTATAGAGCTCTTGCTTTACAGCATTAAGCTTATGAGGCTGAATATAAGCAATTATGAGTCTCATCTGTAAAAAACCTCCTCAATTCACATGTTCTGGAATATCTGAAATCCACTATATGCCTCGAGTCCATGCTCATCGATGTCCAACCCTCTGAGTTCTTCATCTTCATGGACTCTAAGCCCCACGGTGAGTTTTATAGAGTAGAAGAGAAGCGTCGTGGTAAGGATTACCCATACAAATACAGAAAATGCACCGAGAGCCTGAATTCCAAGCTGCCTAAATCCACCACCGAAAAAGAGTCCCTTCATACCAGGTGTATTTGCAAACAACCCAACGGCAAGGGTTCCCCACACACCACACACACCGTGAACAGAAACAGCACCAACAGGGTCATCTATATGGAAGATCTTATCTATTATTTCGATAGAGATTACTACAAGAAAACCCGCAACAACCCCTATAACCACAGCATCAAATGGAGTAACAACTGCACATCCCGCTGTTATACCGACAAGACCTGCAAGCACACCGTTTAGCGACATGCTGGGATCTGGTTTACCGTAGAGAAACCAGGAGAGAATCATAGCGGACAAAGCACCCGCCGAAGCTGCAATAGTAGTTGTAACTATTATAAGGGGAATTCTAGAATCAAAGGCGCTTAACGTACTTCCACCGTTAAAACCAAACCATCCAAACCAGAGAATAAAGACCCCCAGAGCCGCCAGGGGCATGTTATGACCTCTAATCGCCTTTACCTCCACCTTTCCGTTTAACCTTACATACTTACCTATTCTAGGCCCAAGAACCACAGCCCCCATCAGAGCTGCCCATCCACCTGTTGAATGCACAACCGTACTCCCTGCAAAATCAAAAAACCCAAGCTTATTCAGCCAGCCATCACCAGACCATATCCAGTGACCCAACACCGGATAGATAAAACCCGAGATAAATACACTGTAGATTAAATATGAAACAAATCTGGTTCTCTCCGACATAGCGCCGGAAACGATGGTAGCGGCAGCTGCAGCAAAGACAACCTGAAATATCCAATTTTTCAATGTAGCATGAGTGGCACTGGAAAATAGAAACCCCTTTGTCCCAATAAAACCACTGACAGAACTGTTAGGAGAATGCCCATACATTATCCCCCACCCAACAAACCAGAAAACTATCGCCCCTATGGAAAAATCCAGAAGATTTTTCATGATTATATTATTTGCATTCTTTGCCCTGGTCAGACCCGTTTCCACCATCGCAAAACCAGCCTGCATAAAGAAGACCAGGGCTGCAGCTATTATTACCCAGAATGTATTAACCGCCTCTGTTACACTCATGTTGACTCCTCCCATAGATTTTATAAATTTTTAGCCTTAACCTTAATTTTCCCATTTAACGTGCACAAAATATGCCAATCGCAGGCCATAGAGGAGGAAATATTCTTTCCAGCAATAGACAGATTAGAGGAGAAGTTATAATTATTTACCTAAAGAATAATTATGTGCGAGTTTAATACTGTAAATCTTTTCATATACTTTTGCGGTTATACTTTTACTGTTGCGCACGAAAGGCAGCTTCACTATTATGGAAGAATGGAAAGGATTGCTAGATTCATCGTTAGACACTCAAAAAAAATAATAGCTCTAACCATTATCATCAACCTTCTAGCCGCAGCCTCACTGATAAGAGCACGAATAGACGTATCGGTAGAATCCTTCTTTAAACTAGGCGACAAATACACCAGAGCTCTAAGCAGGATAACCAAGAAGTACGGGGGAATCGATACCATTCAAATCGTTCTTTCGTCAAATACATCGCTATTAACAGAAAAGAATCTCTTATCGTTATGGAGATACCAGAAAAAGATAACAGCAGTAAAGGGAATTGTTTCCGCTATATCATTCATTCCTCAGACAATCCCCGCTACCTATCCGCCCTTAAAAACCAACGAAAGCCTCTTAAAAAAATACTATAGAAGGATTGCCAGAATCGTATCTAAAGGGGGAGGCCTCTTTCCTCTATTTATATCAACAGACAAAAAAACAGCAATAGTACAGGTTAGATTGAAAGAGAACCAGGACAAGTACAAACTCTTAAAAGAAATCAAATCCATACAAACACCTGTAGGCATGAAAGCCCGTTACACAGGTACAGTCGTCATATACGACACACTCTGGCATTTACTTCTTAGGATACTTCTGGTTCTTCCCCCTGCCGTAATCATAATCCTCCTGACAATCTTCTATTTAAACATTAGAGACAGAAAACATACCCTCTTTGCACTACTCCCCGCGGGGTTTGGTGCATTGTGGGTCTTTGGTACGATTTTCTGGCTGGGCATTCCTCTAAACCTTATACTAATCGTAACCCCTATATTTGTAATTATAATGGGCTCGGCGGACGGACTTCACTTTGTAATACACTATCTGGAAAACATAAACGCCCTAAGAGAGAAACAATCCAAAGAAACCTCCGCTACATACCCAAAGGTTACATACTCAAAAACTATCAAAGAACGGGCGATAGCAAAGACTTTAAGAGAGGTAGGTATCCCGATGATCCTTACCTCATTAACAACTATGCTGGGATTTCTCTCTCTTGCCGTGTCTAAAATAGTATCACTTAAATACCTGGGATTATTCACCGCCATTGGAATTGCCTACGCAGGGATTGTATCGTGGCTATTCCTTCCTGCAGTTCTCTCGCTTGCAATACCCAGGGTTAATCTTGAAAGAAAAAAATTGGGGGAACATATTCTTGTGTGGTTAAACTGGCTAATAAAACACCCGGTACTCCCCGTTTCCATCTTCTTGTTAATTGTAGCTCTTTCCGCAATAGCCATTCCACATCTAACGGTATACTCAGATCAACTCTTGTTCTTTAAGAAACACTCCCGAATAAGGAAAACCTTTGCCTATGTGGAAGAGAAATTTGGTTCAAGTCAACCGGTAATAGGCGAAATAAAACTTAACACCGACCTGTGGAAGCGGGGGGAGATGCAAAGGATATATAAGATAGAGAGAGAACTGGAAAAAATTAAAGGTATCTATAGAGTCTACTCTATAATTGACGCCTTAAAATGGAACTATGAGGTACAGGTGAAAAAAGAGGGATTTCCACCCCCGCTTCTTGTAAAATTAATGCTAAAAATGTTTCCCCAAGGCAAAAACATGGTAAAGGACAACGGGGTTCTCCTATTTATCGTACCCAGAAACTGGAACAATGAGAGTGCGGACAGGCTTATGCAATATGCCTCCAAACACAAAAATCTTACCGTTACAGGGATCCCCATTCTTTTTGCACGACTCAACGAACTCGTTGTGGAAACCCAGAAAAAATCCTTTGTAATTACCTTTGTCGGAATATTTCTAATACTTCTTTTGCTCTACAGAAACCTAAAGTACGCTCTTGTCTCAATGATACCCATAAGTATTACGGTAACGGGTATCTATGGATTACTCTATATAACAGGTTTCAACCTAAACCTTCTAACTGTAACCATGTCATCAATCGCCATAGGTGTAGGCATCGACTATGCAATCCACTTTGTCTACCTGATTGATTACTACAAGGGAGAGGACTTACGTTACTACGTGGATGCGGCAATGAAATCCTCCGGGATACCCATTCTGGCAAATGCCCTCGGAATATCTGCGGGCATGATTGCCATGTTTCTATCCCCCCTGCGTATTCACTTTCAGGTGGGGGTGGTTATGATATTTGCAATGCTTGTAAGTTCACTATCTACCCTCACGATAATACCGCTGTTCTTTAAAAAATCCTTTAGCGGCTCATTTGAAAATTCCCCTATCAAAAACCATCTAAAACAATGAGCATTAAGAGAGGAGATATAGCTCCCAATCAAAACACCTCACGTGTAGCCTCGAGATTTAAAAGGTATCTTTTCTTATCAATTCCGCCCCCGTAATTACCCATAGAGCCATCCCCTTTAATAACCCTGTGACACGGCACCACTATATCTATTCGATTTTTTCCCACGGCACTTCCCACGGCCCTATAGGCATTCGGATATCCTATACGCCGCGCCACATCCCCGTAACTTGCAGTTTCTCCGTAGGGAATATCAAGAAGGGCACTCCACACGGCAATCTGAAAGGGGGTACCAAAAAAGCCAACTGCTAAATTGAATTCCTTACGCATTCCCTCGAAGTATTCCACCAACTGACGAGTTATCTCCTCTCCCGCACCATTAGCCTCCTCAACCGGTAACATCTTGTTACACCCGCTCACCCTCGCCAACTCTAAGAAGATATCATCGGAAAAAGAAAGCCCCAAAAGGGTTGAATCGCTAGAAACCACAAAAAACATACCACCCAGAGGGGTGGAGATTGAGTCCTTAAAACAAAGTCCTGTCTTGAGATTACTGTTAATTCTAACCATAAGACCTTAGTACTCCTCTGTTCTTATAATCATACACAACTATCCTAGAGTGTAGTACAACCGCTACATATATAGTATATAGGGTTTGTCAATCCAATCGCCACGTTAAACAGAGAAAGGGGAATTTCTCACCGGCCCATTAATTTAAATGATCAAAAACCACTTTTTATAAAAAAAAAATTTGGTAATGATAGAAGAAAGTGTTATTAATTAATACTACTACATTAAAGTCAAATTAGAAACGGAAATAAAACAGAAAAATTATGACTGTAAAAACTAAACCCTTTAGAGATCAACACGACAAAATTCTCGAAATCACCAGGAAAATCGCCAGGTTTCTCATAGACAACGAAGAACTAAGCGCAAATTCAAATCATGTAAACAAACTACTTGCTGATCTTTCGCGTAACCTCCAGATCCACTTAACTCTGGAAGACACGGCACTCTATCCTATCATCTGTATAACCGACGATGCAGAGATGAGAGAATTAGCTGAAAAATATAAAACAGAGATGGGCGACATAAAAAAACTCTGCGTAGAGTATTTCGAAAAATGGCAAAGCAGCTTTAAGATAAAAAGCAATCCCATGGGATTCATAAAAGAAACCAATACTCTATTCAATTTACTAAACAAAAGAATAGATCTGGAGAACAACGAACTCTACAAACGAATAGACGAGTTATTTAAATAAGCTCAAACGGGGGTTTACCATCCATGAAACGAAAGTATATCTGGCCACTATACGGCTTTATAGCAGGAACTCTTTTTTCCTCCCTACAGCTAACCATGATCCTCAAACAATTAAAAATCACGCAAGGGGTTAATATTTTCGCATTTTGGGAGAGACCGGTAGGACCTATAGTATTAGCAGTTACCTTTTTCATAATAGGGTGGTATCAGGACAAATTAATAAATCAGAGAAAACAGGTTGAACAAAAGAATAAAGAACTTCAAAAAGCAATGATAGACCAGGCTATGCAGCTCGGGGAAGAACTAAACCGAACAATGGATCAATTAACCAGATATACCGACCAGCTCGATAAGATCGTAAACAATATAAACATTGGAATATGCGTAATCAACAACGAGTACAATATTGAAGAGGGATTTAACAATTCACTAATTGATATCTTCGGAGACAAGGATTACCTCCATAACTCTATATTTGATACAATATTTAACACAATCAATGAAAACCAAAAGAAGGAAATGAAAGATTTCCTGGAACAGTGCTTCTCCAATGCATTGGCATCGGATGACATGCTTAGCGAGGCCAATCCCCTCGAAGAGTTTACATATCTATACCTAGAAAAAGGCAAGGCCATACCTAAAACAATCGTAACAAAGATTGTGCGTTTCAAGTCGACAGAGGACGAAATAGAAAAAGTGATGTTTCTCTTTGAAGACGTTACCACAGAAAGAGAATTAAAAAAACTGATAAAACAAAAAGAAGAAGAATACAACAGGAGCTACGACACAATAGTCTCCCTGCTTAGACATGACACTCAGTTAACAAAACAATTTATCAACGAATTACGAGAAAATATGCAAAGGCTAAAGACAAGTCTGGATGACCTTAAACAAAACGAAAAAAATATCGAATTAATAAACGACATTATAGCAATAGTACACTCTATCAAAGGAGAGGCTTTTTCACTTGACTTCGAAAAACTGGCCGAGGAGGCCTCTCAATTTGAGAGGTTCCTCAAGGAAAATCGAAACAGAACTCTGGATTTAGAGATGAATCTGGGGATACTCAACCACTACGAAAAACTTAGAAACCAGAGTGCCTCCTACGACAGGATAATAGAAAATATGGCAAACTTTATTTACGGGGAAAAAACAGTAGAGAAACTACTCGGAGTGGAAACCCGAGATCGGACAAAACACCAAAACACAAGAGATGATACACTCTCCCTATTGGAGAAGGAACTCCGGATTATAACAGAAAAAACCGCTAAAGAGAAAGAAAAATCAGTCACTCTTAATTTTGAACACGAGGTTGAAAAAATTGACCCTAAAATCTACAAACCTTTAAAGGAAATTCTGTTACATTTAATCAGAAACTCAATAGACCACGGAATTGAACATCCCGAGATCAGAAAACAAAAGGGTAAAGATGAATCGGGCAATATCAAAATCACGGTAAAAAGGATAGACGACAATCTTGTGATAGAGTATAGTGATGACGGAGCTGGACTGGATATAAATCGCATAAAAGAAAAGGCTATAAAAGAAAAAATTGTAAGCGAAGAAGAAGCCGAAAAAATGAGCAAAGCGGAAATTATTAAACTAATATTCAAAGAGGGATTCACCACAAGTAATAATGCGGATATGATCTCGGGGACAGGCGCAGGTATGTCAATAGTAAAGAAAAATGTAATAACCCAACTGAAGGGAAAACTAAGTATTTTCAACAGAGGAGGAGAGGGATTCAAACTAAAAATTAATATTCCAAGTTAAAGGGGTCCAAATTGAAGGTACTGGTTGTTGATGACTCATCGATAACACGCAGGGTACTAAAAAACATCCTCAAAGAAAAAAACATTCCGGAGAGTAGTATTATCGACGCAGCCGACGGGGAAACAGCTCTAAAAATCCTAAATACCCAAAACATAGACCTGTTACTCGTAGACTGGAACATGCCAAAACTGAATGGACTCGAACTGGTTAAAATTGTGAGACAAATAGATAAGTACAAAAAATTACCAATTATCATGATCACCTCAGAAGCAGCAAAATACAATGTACTCGAGGCCGTCAAAGCGGGAGTTTCCGATTATATCGTAAAACCTATAACCGGAATCACGGTGATGAAGAAATTAGATCAATACTTATAGAATCATTCCCCACTGAAAAATGAAACAAACTGCGACAAACCATACCGGATTTTCCGGCACCTAAACTCTAACACCCAAAACACAAGTCTCACCTCCGTTCAAATAAAAAAGCCCCTCCACATACAGGAAGGGCTTTGTGTGCCGCCGAGCAGAATCGAACTGCTGACACGAGGATTTTCAGTCCTCTGCTCTACCGACTGAGCTACAGCGGCTTACAAAAATGAAAATTAACAACTTCTCGCATAGTTGTCAATACTCCCCGGCCACACCCCATACAACATCAAGTTCACACCGACCTAAGCGCTTCAACAGGTTCTATCTTAGCCGCCCTTCTCGATGGGATAAAAGACGCAAGAGAGGCAACCACAACGCCATAGACAAACACAAAGAGGGTGGTCTTTAGGTTTACAACCGGACGAATAACCCCCGAGACCTCGAAGTTTAGATTTTTAAAGTAATTGGAAAGATCAAAACCATCTTTTACAAAGGGTAAAACAATTCCCATACCAACAAGGGCACCTACAAAAGCCGAGATTACCGCTATAAAGAACGCTTCCAGAAAGAACAACATCACTATCTGGGAGGACGTCATACCCATAGCAGCTATCGTCCCTATCTCGCGGGTTCTCTCGTATATAACCATCATCGTCGTATTAATGATAACCGTAGAACCCAGTATAAAAAATATCAGAGCCATAAATTGGTATGAAAGATTAGACATCTTTATAAGGGCATACCACGAACCTATACTCCGCCATGTTCTAACCTCAAGCCTGGTAGCAGGAGATTTCTTACCGAGTAAAGATGCTATCCTCGAGGCTGTTTCCTGCAATTTTGACCTATCTCTAACAAGGATAAGAATCTCTGTAACAGAGTTTTCCATCTTCAAAAACCTCTGCACCGTTTCCAGGGGGATAAACAAGAAGCGTTTATTAAAAGAATTAACCTCGAACCTCACAATACCTGTTATTTTAAAACTCATTCTCGAAAGCCTCATGTGCACATCCTTTGAGAGCAAGGTAATCCTGTCCCCTACAGAAACCCCCATCTCCTTGGCAAGCCCGAAGGAGAGAAGCACCTCTTTTCTACCGGCAACAGGCAAAATACCGCTCTTAAGATTTTTACCAAAATTTTGGAAGGCCTCGGCCCGGTTAAAATTCAACCCAACACCTACCACTTTAAAGGTTTTACCATTCCTATATACCGAGGCATAAAACTCAATTCTGGGCAAGACCGCCCTTACATTCTCATCCGAATCACATACATCAACCACTCTCTCGTAATCCCCGATCCCCAAGTGCAGGGGATTCAAAACCTCATACCTGTCATACTTTTCATTACGTATCCTTATATCTCCGGTTATAAAATGCCTTATATTCTTCCCGTAATCCGACATAATTCCATCTTCCACTGAAAAGAGAATCACAATAGACATAACAGAGATTGCAATAGCCACCCCCGAAAGAATACTTCTTCTCTTATTTCTCCTTATATTCCTGAATGCAATTACGGATATTCTCATAGTTCTATCTCCTCAATTTTATCTCTACTGATGTCTCAAACACTCCGTTATCTCCATTTTAAGAGCACGAGAGGCAGGAATAAAAGCGACCCCCATAGACACCGCTACCCCAAAGACAAAGGAAATCGGAAAAACCTCCGGATTCCACGCTCCTCTAAAAACCCCCGTCAATCTATAGCCTATATCCACATCCTTCATATACGCAGAAAAATCAATACCGTATCTCACCGAATAAAAACTTAAAAGGGCTCCGAGCGCAATTCCTACCAGAGCACCTATAAAACCTATTCCTCCGGCCTCAAGCAAAAAGGCAAACTTTAAGGCGCTATCTCCCATACCCATCGCCCGCATCATACCTATCTCTCTTATCCTCTCATACACAGCCATCAACATCGTATTGGATATCCCTACAGCGGCAATAATAAAGATTAAAAACAGAATCACAGCAGTTCCGCTCCTCTTACCCTGAGAAACAGCCAAAAAGTCAGGAGCAAGATCTCTCCAGCTTTTTACAACAAGACTCCTCTCATCCTCAAGTTTTGCCCTTAAACGACCAAGTATCTTCTCCGGAGTCTGCCAACCGGGGAAATATAGGGATAATTCGGTGACAGCTCCATGCAGTTCCAGTTCTCTATTGACCAGAGAGAGAGGAATAAAAAGCGTTCCTCCATTTACCTTCGGGTTGGGAGAACCAATTACTCCTGTAATCCTAAGACGAAGAGTCTTAAAGACACCGGATTTGGTTCGTATTTTGAGGGTTAGTAGATTCCCAACATCAACTCCAAGGCTTCTCATAAGTTTTCTTCCTACCAGAACACCTTTTTCCCCATTATTCAAAAATCTTCCCCTATATATAACATTCTCTAATCTGTACACCCTCTTATCCTCCTTCGGGTCAATACCTATAACCTTGACCGGTAGAGAACCCTCATCGGTATACACCTCGCCAAAGAAACAAACCCTAGGTGTCCAAACAACACCCGAGCTGCTTAGTGCATCCTTTAAAGATTTTGAGGGAACAAAGGAGTATTCCAGGGGAAGATAATCGATATTCTTCCAAAAATTAGCCTCCATAACCTTTGCGGCACCGGTTTCATACCACACAAGGTTTCTCTCCGACTCTCTCTCGGCCCCCAGCAGGAGGGAATCTACCCATATATACATAGCAATACCGAAGGCAATAGCAACAACAGTTATAATTGTCCGACGCCTGTATCTGGAGAGATTCTTCCACGCAAGGGAAACAAGGAAACCCAGCATATGTACTTTAGTCCTCTTCATACCTTCCCTCCGTCCGCTACCCTTCCGTCATGCAAAAGGACAAGTCGCTTAGCAAACTCCATAACCATCGGATCGTGAGTGGAAAATACAAAGGTTGTATTATAGCGGTTGTTTAATTCGGCCATAAGTTCAAGAATCTCCTTCCCGGTAGCAGAGTCAAGGTTAGCCGTTGGTTCATCGGCCAAAACCAGTGTTGGTTTCTTAACCAAGGCTCTGGCAATTGCAACCCTCTGTTGCTGTCCCCCCGAAAGTTCGGAGGGGAAACGTCTCTCCAACCCCTCAAGCCCAACCTCGGCGAGTATCTCCATCGTTCGATTCTTTACATCCTCCCTGTCCAACCCTAAAAGGGAAAGGCTAAAAGATACATTCTCGTAGGCCGTTAAAACCGGAATAAGATTGAAGGATTGAAAAACAAAACCTATCTTATCCCGCCTTAGAAGGGCAAGTTCCCTCCTGTTTAATCCGGAAACAGGAGAGCCCTCCAGATATACCTCTCCCGATGTCGGTTTATCCAAACAACCGATTAGATTCAACAGGGTGGTTTTTCCGGAACCAGAGGGACCTGCTATCGAGACAAACTCTCCCGCATCTATCTCCAGAGATACTCCCCGGAGAGCCTTCACCGTTGTCTTACCCACCCTGTAATCCTTTGTGACATTAACAACTCTAACCATCTATCCCACTCCTTGTACTTTATTGGATTTTCTATTGGATAGTGCCCTGCAACCAACCTCCACGCGGATAATTTGATCAATCCTCCGCTTCGGACATGGTCCCATCACTATCACCACCCTCACCCCCTTTAAAACCGACCTTTCCCCGCTCGAGTTTTCCAAGCGCAGCAGAACCAAGAAAACTTCCCAGTGACATCGACTCAACAGCCGAAGAGGGGAGGAGTATAATGGAACCCTGCTTTTTTAATCCCTCAAAAATCATATTCATCGCTCGAAGGTGCAGAGCGGTAGGATTATCCTTATACCTTTCGGAGGCCTCTGCAAACTTCTCTGCAATCTCAACCTCCGCAGTTCCAAGAATTACCCTGGACTTTCTCTCCCTCTCCGCTTGAGCCTGCTTGGACATAGCATCTTCCAACTCCTTTGGAATGATAATATCACTTATCTCTATTGATATAATTGTTATCCCCCAGGGATTTGTCTTAGCATCGAGAATCTGTTGAATTTCTCTTCCGAGACGCTCCCGCTCGGAGAGAAGGACAGCAAGATCGTTACACCCTATCGAATCTCTAAGAGCAGCCTGAGATGCAAGAATAACAGCTTCCGTAAAATTTTCTACCTCAAGAACAGCCTTCTTGGGATCCCAAACCATCCAGAAGGCAATTGCGTCTACATTGGTAGGAACGGTATCCCTTGTTAGGGTAGTCTCGGCTCGAAAATCGGTAGCCCTTATCCTCGTGTCAACGTACTGTACAACGGAATCCACAAGCGGTAAGATTATAAATGGTCCCGGTCCCCTTAGAGCTTTAAATTTTCCAAGCCTAAACACAACAGCCTTCTCCCATTCCCTTGCTATCTGAAAGGACGGAGAAATCAAAAAACCCAATGAAACAAAGCTAAAGAGAATCCAATAGGCAGGCTCTAAAAAGAAAAACATAGCAGCCCATGCTATGATAATCAATTTTAAAACAGCGTTCCACGCGGGTAGGAGCAATAAAAGCACAACCCCGCCAACCACTCCAAGTGCAACATACACCAGATACGATATATCCGTAGCAGGGTAATATCTGTACTGAACAAACGAGGCGGCAGCAAGAAAGACAATGAGGATAAAAAAACTAATGGAGTTAAAGATAAACTCTTTCCTTACCCCCTCCCTGTAGAGATTCTTTATCAAAGCTGGTTTCTTAATCTCAAACTTCATCTTTGATCATCCCCCTTCTGGTTGATACTTGCTCTACCCTCACCAATCCCTTCTCCCGTATGTTCCCTCGAATCATAGTCCTTTGAGCCATACTCTCTCAGATATTCAATAATCTCATCCAGAGAAAAACCATAGGAAGAGGCCTTAACAACAAAGTCCCTGGTAATTCTCGAGAGAATTTTCTCTCTCTCGATAGAATCCAGTTCCACCTTCTTTTCGCTTATGAATGTACCTGTGCCCTGTTGACTGATAACTAATCCCCTTATCTCGAGCTCGTTGTACGCCCGGGCCACAGTGTTGGGATTAACCTGTAACTCAACGGCGAGCCCCCTCACCGTGGGAAGTTGATCCCCGGTAGTGAGTCTTCCGTCCGCCATAGCCATCTCTATCTGCAGAATTATCTGTTTGTAGAAGGGAACACCGCTTCTCGGATCAAGAACAAACTTTAAACTCTTCTCCGACACCCTAACCACTCCTCAGCACAATATCAATAACCAACACTTCCGGACCCAACAAAATTAGCGAGTATTTACCGAGTTTCACATACTTCATCACAATCCATCAACCCTCGAAAATTGTATTAGTCAATTAGTACAATAGTAATTTAGCACATTAGCACTATTAGTCAAGGGGAAAGCAAGAGAAAAACAAAAAATTCCCAAAGTTAAAACCCAAGTTAAAAAAGGAATAGTCTTTTCTCCCTTTTTCATTTAAAATAGCCCCATAACTTTCACACACTCGGGAGACTCTCTATGACTCAGATTAGGATTCAGAAACCACTCTATATCTTCGAGCTTGAGTTTGAGGTTCGAGACTACGAATGCGATCTACAGGGAGTTGTCAATAACGCCGTATACCTGCACTACCTTGAGCACACAAGGCACAAGTTTTTCAAAGCGGTGGGTCTGGACTTCGCCGCTCTACACGAGGAGGGAATAGATGCCTTTGTAGCCCGGGCCAATCTCGAGTACAAACACCCACTAAGGAGCGGCGACAGGTTTGTCTGTAGGTTATGGATTGAGAAAAAGGGGAGGTTGAGATACATATTCCATCAGGATATTTACAGATTACCGGACGAACTCCTGATAGCTAAAGCCGAAATAACGGGAACCACAACTGTAAACGGGAAACTCGGAGTCTGCGAGAAGGTAGATAGAGCCTTTCAAAGGGCGATGGCAAACGAAAAAATTCCATCAAATCCATAAAATCAGGTCATCCGTACCTTATGAGTAATTGTAAAACACAAAACAAAGAACAACCCACTCTAAAACTTTTTCACAACTCCACGGTAATTTTTACAAGTACAAAAAAGTGGCTTTACCCACTTTTCGATCTGGAGAGTTTTCTAAAAGACTATTTAACCCACCACCCAGAGGCCACGAGCGATCTATACCTGGAAGACAAAATCGTAGGTAAAGCCTCGGCTTTTCTGATAGTATATATGGGAATACCCAAGGTTCACGCCCACATTCTAAGTAGTTACGGAAAAAAGGTTTTCGAAACCTATTCCATACAATACACCTATGACACATTGATAGAGAGAGTATCCTGCAAAACAGAGGAACTATTAAAAAATGTAAGAGCACCGAAAGAGGCGTATAGAATAATACAAAATCTAAGGAATAATAACACTTGACTATAGCCTACATAAGCACTAAGCTTTACAGAGAGTTGCTATACCCCCCAGGGGTGTAAAAAATGCAATAATAACAGCACAAAAGGTGTATAAAATGGAATCAAAAGCGGAAAAAAAAGGTCCCCACCCGATAAATAAACAAGCACTGAGGCGATTAAAAAATATCGAGGGTCAGGTGAGAGGACTTCAAAGAATGGTAGAAGAAGAACAGTACTGCGTAGATATTATAACTCAGATATCCGCCGTACGGGCAGCTCTCAACAGTGTCGGAATGCTTATCCTAAAGCGTCACATCGAGACATGTGTATCGGACGCAATTAAAGCGGGCGGAGAGGAAAAAACCCATATAATTGACGAGCTCATGAGTGTACTATCCAGAGCAAAACTATAAGTATCTCATCCCCAATCGTCCTGTAACTCTACATACGTACCCTCAAAAGTCTTGCATTTATTGCAACAATAACCGTGCTAAGAGACATAAGTACTGCCCCGGCGGCAGGACTCAAAAGTACCCCAAAACTATACAGAACACCCGCAGCCAGTGGAATGGCAAGCGCATTGTATCCTGTTGCCCATGCAAGATTCTGAACCATCTTTCTATAGGTTGCCCTGGCAAGTTTTAGTATCTTAACAACATCGAGAGGGTTACTCCTAACAAGTACTATATCGGCGGTTTCTATAGCAACATCACTACCGGCACCAATCGCAATTCCAACATCGGCACTTGCAAGAGCCGGAGCGTCATTAACCCCATCCCCCGTCATTGCAACAACAAAGCCACGCGATTTCACCTCTTTAACCCTACTAGCCTTTTCATGCGGCAGAACCTCCGCAAAAACTTCACCTATACCAATTTCTTTTGCAACCCAATTTGCAACCTCTCTGTTGTCCCCGGTTAGCATAATGGTACGAACTCCCATACCCTTTAACTTTTCAACAGCCAATTTTGATTCCTCCCTCACAACATCAGCAAGGGCAATTACCCCCTTGGGTTTCCCATCGAGAAGGAGATAAACAACCGTCTTGCCCTGTTTAAAGAGATTCGTGATTCGACTATCATCCATATCCACACCCTTATCCTTAAGGTAACCGGGACTAACCACCATCACCTCCCTTCCGTCAACACGTCCGATAGCACCCCTACCAGGTATTGCCTTAAAATCCGTTACAGGCAAAACTCTGTTTTCAGGAACATCAATAGAAATATCAGTCAGATTATCATCCCTCTTTTCGGACGCCTTTTTGGACTCTTCACCGGAAACCATATCACTAGCGCTTGCCTCAACAGAGCGAGAAGTTAGCGAAAGTACAATACCTTTAGCAATCGGATGCTCCGAGTTCGCCTCCACCGAGGCCGCATAACGTAAAATCTCTTCCTCTCTCATAGAGTGATCCAACACAACAATATCGGTTACCCCAAATCTTCCCTCTGTCAGGGTCCCCGTTTTATCAAATATCACAGCTTGAATATTTCTCGCATGCTCAAAGGCCGCCCGGTTTCGAATTAGAAGTCCGTTCTTAGCAGAAATCGCAGTGGATACCGCAACAACCAGAGGAACAGCCAGACCAAGTGCATGGGGGCAGGTTATAACCATAACCGTCACAGTGCGCTCCAGAGCAAAGGCAAAATCCTTATGCACAAGGGCAAGCCAGACAAAAAGGGTAATCCCCCCTGCCCCTAAAGCTATAAGGGTAAGCCATAAAGCCGCTCTACTGGCCAGGTCTTGACTTCTGGATTTGCTCTCCTGCGCCTGTCTAACGAGTTTTACCACCTGAGAGAGATAGGAATCCTCACCTGTCTTTTTTATCTCTACCACCAAAGAACCCTCTCCGTTTACGGCGCCACCTATAACTTCATCGCCCTCCCGTTTAACAACGGGCTTGGACTCTCCGGTAAGCATTGCTTCGTTTACAGAACTCTCGCCCTCAATAACCATCCCATCTACCGGAAGCTTTTCTCCCGGTTTTACAAGTACTCTATCTCCGACCTTTAAATTCTCTACAGAAACATCAATTACCCCTCCATCCGGCAACAACTTATGGGCCTCTGAGGGCATCAGCTTTGCCAACTCTTCCAAAGCCTTAGAGGCTCCCATAACCGACTTCATCTCGATCCAGTGACCCAAAAGCATAATATCCACAAGGGTTACAAGCTCCCAAAAAAACACCTTCCCGGGAAGTCCAAAAACAACCACACTGCTATAGACATAGGCTGTGGAAATTGCAAGTCCTATGAGACTCATCATCCCGGGTAGTTTCTTTCTAAGCTCCCTAACAAGCCCACTCAAGAATGGCCAACCACCGTAGAAAAATACAAATGTAGAAAGGCCAAAAAGAATATAACCGTCTCCCTTAAAGGCAATTAATTCTCTAATCCCGAAAAGTTTCTGAATCATAGGAGACAGTGCCAGTATAGGAAGGGTGAATACAACAGAAATCCAAAATCGCTTGCGGAAATCAGCTACCATGTGAGCATGGTGCGAGCTATGAGCGTGTTTGTGATCGTGATCCTCGGGACTATGCTGCATGTGTTCATGATGTTCGTGATGAGTATGTTTATTATCCATATATCAAACCTCCTTATCCTAATCCATGAGATCTTTTTTCATCCGAAGGTACTCTTCCCTATCAATTTCTCCTCTGATATAGCTAGCTTTAAGCTCTTCAAGGGGGTCCATATACAATTTCCCCCTGCCAATCCCCCGCCTTATGAGAAAAACGATAAGAAAAATCACCCCAACTACAAGAAGAACCATTATCCCAAACATAATCCATCCATAAAGCCCCCAGTAGCCGGAGACCCAACTGCCAATTCTATTCCCCATCATTGTTTCGTCCCCCCTCTAATTCCATACTCTTCCTCCTAATGTAACGTCGAAACTCAAAACAACCGCATCTCGTGGAGACCTCAGCCATACCATACCCCCCAGGGGTCTCGCACGCACATACATAATACAAAAGTTTACCAAAGGAGTCAACTTAAAAACCAAAAAACTACCCCCAAAAACAAAAGCAACACTAGATTCAACCCTTAAATGATACTACTATCAGAATAATGAAAAGGCCCAAAGACCGCTCACTAATATTACTCTCGTACATAACAATATATGTCGTGTGGGGCTCAACCTACTTTTTCATTAAAATGGCCGTAAAAAGCATTCCCCCTCTGGGGGTAGTGGGCATACGCTTTCTTATAGGAGGCTTTTTCTTCCTTCTCATTGCCATACTAACAAGACGCCTAAGTCCCCCACCAACCATAAAACAAGTTGGAGCCTCTATACTACTGGGAAGCTTACTCCTCCTGGGAGGAAACGGACTAATCTCGTACGCGGAGAGACAGGTAGATAGCTACCTGGTGGCCCTAATAATAGCCTCTACACCCCTTGTTGTTGCTATCTTTGACAGAGTACTTCTGCAAAAAAGAATAACATCGGTAAGAATTATCGGGATAATACTCGGAGAAATCGGAGTAGCACTACTGGTATACAACGGAAAATCATTCATCACCAGTCTAAATCCCGAGATAGCGATGGTTATCCTTGCAATCCTATTATGGGCTCTGGCAACGACACTCGGACATAAATTCAACGTATACTCGGACAATCTGGTAAACAGCGGGATACAAATGCTCTTTGCCGGAATCGTTGCCCTATCAGCAAGTCTTGTACTCGGAGAACTAAGCGTGAACTCTCCAAGGGAAATTACAATCTCCTCCCTGCTTGGCCTTGTATACCTAACCGTAATAGGCTCCCTTGCTTTTAGCGCTTACACATACCTTCTTATCCATGAACCTGCCTCCAGAATTGTAAGCTACTCACTGGTAAATCCCGTGATCGCTGTAATTTTAGGCTTTTTTCTCGGAAACGAAACACCTGTTCCCTACTTTGCGATAGGTCTTCCACTCATACTCGCAGGATTACTAGCCCTACTCTACGGAGAAACACTTTTAAAAAAATTAAAAATTGTCCTATCAAAAAAATCATAAGTTTATCATCTCATATCGTCAATCAATATCAACCTACCCTCCTACTACCCTCTTCTCAATCCTCTCCCGCAAACTCTCAAAATCAACCCTACCAATCTCCTCAAATACCATATCGGCATCCGTTAGTACCTCCGGGCTACCAATTCCAACGGCAAGCATATTGGCACTCCTTGCCGCAGTTATTCCGGCCTTTGAATCTTCAAAAACAGCACAACGCTCGGGAGGAATTTCAAACATCCTTGCAGCGAGGAGAAATTGGTCCGGGGCAGGTTTTGTGCGCTCAACCGAATACCCATCAAGTATCACATCTACAATCTCTTCTATCCCCAACCTTTTTACAATTTCCCTCGTATTCTTAGAAACGGAAGCTACCGCAATTTTCCCATCGCTCCTCCATATTTTTCTGAATAGAGGAAGCACACCGGGAAAGAGCGATCCGGGTCCCACACGTTTTAAATATTCCCTGTAATACGAGTTTTTTCTCTCGAGGAGTTCCTCTATCTTATCCTCCGGGAGTTCTCTTCCATCCAGAAGAAGCAACAGACAATCCCTTCTAGAAACCCCCTTAAAGGCCTCATTTTTCTCCCGATCAAAGGGAATCCCCAACTCATTGGCTATCCGTTTCCAGGCAAGATAGTGATACTCTGAGGTCGCGGTAAGCACTCCATCAAGATCAAAAATAAACCCATAAGCCATTTTTTTCATAACGCTCCCCAAACAATCCTCAAAACACTTGAATCCAAAGCGCTTTGGAAATATTATGTTGATTATGAGCGAAGTAAAAAAATTTGTCAACGGAGGAACCACATTGGGAATACAGAAGGAAAACACATTCACCCCATATCCAGAAACAGTCAAACTCATACCACCCAAAAGCCCAGACGAATGGCTTATAGAACGAAAGGGATACAGAAAAGCGGAAAATGGTTACTTTGAAAGTCTCTTTGTCCTCTCTAACGGATACATAGGCATAAGAAACACCCTTGACTTCTCCGACCCAAATATAAAACCAGGGATATTCGTAGCTGGGCTTTACGACAATGCACCCGTGGTATTTAGCGAACTGGCCAATCTCCCCTCGTGGTTACGCTGGGAAATCTTTCCGGTTTCTCACTCTTTCAACTACCAGGACTTCGACTCAGGTGGCTTTACACTACACGAGGGAGAAAAAAACTTCTATCAAGCCCTTGATATGCAAAAAGGTGCATTATATACATCCTTTATCCTCACATCCGAGGAAAAATCAGAGAAACAAAAAAAGATATTGGTAGAAACCTTTCAGTTTCCACACACCCTGAAGAAGGAACTATACCTATCCATTATCAATATCACCCCGCTCAATTTTACGGGGAAAATTTCAATAAGATTCTTTCTGGAAAACAATTCCCACAATGAGGGACTCTATCCATGGCTACACATACACCACCTCAAAACGGAGGAGATAGGATTTCTAAACCTACCACCAGAGAGCTCGGGAGAAGACTCTCAATACAAAGGGGTATACCTATTGTCAAAGACTCGGGTCACAGAGAAACAACTCCTTCAATGCTCCATTACCATGCCCTACCCAACCCCGGCTACCCGGAATGTTAACTATAGGAGAGGGTACTCAAAAGCGGGGGTATGGGAAGAGATGTTACTCAATATGAAAGAGGGAAAAACCTACCCCTTTTGCAGATTAGTCTTTAACAAAATCTTACCGGAATCTTCCGGCGAAAAGATTCTTACAGAACTTCCGGGGGAGAGAACAAAGAAAACTCCCCGGGAAGACCCTCGGAGAAACCTAAAAAACGACGTGGAAGAATTTTCAAAATTGCTCAGTATCGATATTCAAAAACTCATTACATCCCATACAGAGAAATGGAAAGAAAAATGGGAGAAGGCATGGATATACCTGGAAGGGGATAGTAAATCACTCGAGGCAGTCAGATTTAGCACCTTCCAACTTTTACAGGCATACGATGAAAAAAGCCCCCTTACAAGTATCCCGGCAAAGGGGCTCACCGGAGAGGGTTACAAGGGACATATATTCTGGGATACCGAAATTTTCATGCTTCCGTTTTACCTATACACAAATCCCGAAGCCGCCAAAAGGCTCTTACTCTACAGAGTAAAAAGACTTAACACTGCAAAGGAAAATGCCCAAAAAACGGGCACCCAAGGGGCTCGCTTCCCCTGGGAATCCGCCGAGAGTGGCAAAGAGGTAACTCCCTATGAAATTTATGATTTTGTGGATGAAAAAACCTACTTCATATACACGGGGAAAGAGGAACTTCATGTGACAGCCGACATAGCCTATGCGGTTATCCAGTACTACAATGCAACAGGCGACAGAGAATTTTTACTTCACAACGGTCTTCCCTTACTAATTGAAACCGCAAGGTTCTGGGCCAGTAAAACAGAATGGGACGATACAAAAAAAGCATTTGTCATAAAAAAAGTCATAGGCCCGGATGAATTTCATGAACATGTCGACAACAGTTTCTTTACCAATTTTATGGCGGCATGGAACCTCGAAGTGGCTGCCCAAACTGTGGAAGAGATGAAAAATTTTACTGACATAGAAGTGAAAGCAAAAGAATTACAACATTGGAAACATATAGCTGAGAATATCTATCTTCCCACTTCAAACGACGGGATACTCGAGGAATTTGAAGGATACTTCGAACTTGAAAACGTAACAATAAAAGATTGGGATTCTAATTCTATGCCCATAATTCCGGAAGAAGTCAAAGAGAGAGTAGAAAAAACTCAGCTTATAAAGCAGGGGGATGTGGTGCTTTTGTTTCACCTACACCCAAACAAATTCAAACCAGAGACTATAAAGAAAAATTTCCTATACTACGAGGCCAGAACAACCCATAATTCCTCCCTGAGTCCGATGGTATACGCTATAGTCGGACTAAAAATAGGAATAGAAGATCTGGCTCTCAAAAATTTCCTGAGAACCTCCAGGGTAGATCTTGACAACAATCAGGGCAACATTCAATTAGGGCTCCATCTCGCCGCATGCGGTGGCACATGGCAGGCGGTAGTAAACGGATTTGCAGGGGTATCCGCTACCCAGGAGAAAATAGAGATCAACCCAAGACTTCCAGAATCATGGCACCTATTAGAATTCAGACTCAATTGGAGAGCAAATACATTAAAAATAGAAATAACACAGGAGGCAACAAGAGTGGAGTTAGAAAACTCTTCCGGGCAAACTCCTAAAATAAAGCAGAGAGTCCCACAGGATTGGATACTACAGAATCCAGAGAGAATTCCCGTAGTTGTTAGCGGGGTTCAATACCTCTTAGACGAAAAGAACAGGGCAATTCTGGCTAAAAACCCCGTAAAAACCGGAATGCTGAAAAATAAAAACCAAAAACTTGACACCAAATATGAAAAATGATTTAATTAATTATAGTTTTCCAAAGCGCTTTGGAAAACGTACAAAGATCAAGATCGGCTAAGGCCCATGATAAAACTATCTGATATCGCAAAAGAACTTAATCTTTCACTCACAACAGTCTCTAGAGCTCTAAATAATTACAGTGATGTGAGTCCAAAAACCCGAAAACTTGTTTTAGAAACAGCAAAAAGGTTGGGTTATATACCAAACCTATCTGCAAGGGGGCTTGCTCTTAGAAAGAATCACCTGGTGAGTCTTTTCTATTACGATTATGTTAACGCGGGCCCCTATCAACCATTCACCTTTGAGGTTATAGCGGGCATTAGAAAATTTTTCAGTAATACCTCCTATGATCTCATAATGATTCCGGAAACGAGAAGAGGGAGAAAGCCGGAATCTCTAAAAAACATCTGTTACTCCAGGGGAATAGACGGGCTAATCATCCTTGGCATTCTCACAGACGATCCCTACCTGGACGAGCTAAGGAGTGATTTCATCCCGGCAGTATTTCTAGACTATCCAATGGTCGGAAAGAAAACCTCCTATGTAGAATCGGATAACATACGGGGATGCAAATTGGCAATTGACTACCTAGTCTCTCAGGGTCACACACGAATTGCCTTCATAAACGGCCACGATCTGGCTGCTGTCACCCCCGTTAGGCTAAAGGGTTATAAAGAGGGACTTGAAAAGCACAACATAGAGTACGACCCCGAAATTGTTGAAACGGGTGACTATACTGAGAGAAGCGGATACATAGCAGCCAGAAACCTGTTGCTCAAGAAGAAAGGGATTACCGCCATCTTTGCCGCATCCGATCTCATGGCAATAGGAGCCATACGAGGCCTAAACGATATCGGACTTAAGGTCCCTGATGACGTAGCTGTGGTTGGGTTCGACGATATACTTCTAGCCGAATATTTTCAACCAAGGCTTACAACAATCAGACAGCACAAATTTGAACTGGGTTTCCAGGCTGCAGCGGAACTTCACTGCATAATGGAAAAGCCGGAATACATCCCCAAGGTAAGAAGGATAAAGGTAGAGCTTATAATAAGAGATTCCGCATGAAGAAAAAAAATCAGGAGAGAAAGGAGGTGATGAAGGGAAGTTAGGCCAAAGAGTAAATGCAAGTTACACAATCTTAAACAAAGGGAGGTAGAAATGAGAAAGATTCTCATCCTTTTAATTTCGTTTTTTCTTGTTGTAAGCGTTTCCTCCGTATTTGCAGGGGGGAAACAGGAAGAAAAACCCTCAGCAAAAACAGCTACTGTATCGGCAGGGGCACAACCAACCAGTTTTAAAAAAATTCCCGTAACAAAAAAGGTAACCATTGTGTTCTCCGGCTGGGGGGATCAGACAGAACAAAAGATTTACAGGGATTCAATTGTTAGATTCAACAAGATTTATCCCAACATCAAGGTAGATTACCAACCGATACCGGCTGATTTTCAAACAAAAATAAAGGCAATGATGGCCGGAGGAACCGCACCGGATGTCTTTTATGTGGACGATCAGCTTATGACCGCTCTTGGAAGAACGGGCCAACTACTCCCGCTGGACAACTACATGAAACAGGCAGGCGTTTCACGAAAGGATTTTATTACTGAGCTTCTAAAGATTTTTACCTACAAGAATAAAACCTACGGGTTACCAAAAGACTGGGGAACACTGGGATTGGTTTATCTGCCGGAGGCATTCACCGCTGCCGGGATACCCGAACCCAACGATAACTGGAACTGGGATAATCTATTCGAGGCTGCGAAAAAAATTGCCAAAAACACCAAATTCGCGGGTTTCATCCAGAACCCGGATTGGGCAAGATTCGCTCCGTGGGCATTCGAGGCCGGAGGCTCGTATACCAATGCGGATTATACAAAGGCAACCCTTGACACACCGGAGATCAAAAAGGCCGCATCTTACATACTCAACATGAAAAAAGCTGGTGCGCTTGTAACGAGTTCCGATGTAGGCGCCTCATGGGCGGGTGAAGCTATTGGAAAGAAGGTAGTTGCTATGACCTACGAAGGCGGTTGGATGGTTAACTTTATGCGCCAGAATTACCCCAACGTAAAATGGAAAGCAGCCAAAGTTGTCAAGGGCTTAAACGGAGTCCGTTCCGATGTTATATTTACCAACGCGATAGGTGTTAATGCCAATACAAAGTATCCTACGGCCTCCGCTGTTTTTACAATATTCGTAACAAGCCGGGAGAATCAGGCTGAGATCGTAAAGACCGGTTTCGCATATTCAACTCATCCTGATCAGATCAACCTTATTCAGAATCCCAACGACAAAGAAATTGCCGCAGGAGGGCTTGTGGGAAAGGTCGCCTACTGGGGCCCAAACACGGGAAAGATTAACGACCAGGTTAGCAAGGCTCTGGAAAGAATCTACCTAGGGGTACAGACGGTGGATCAATCCTTTGCAGAGGCCAACAAAAAGGTTAACGAAATTCTCTCGGGTAACGAATAGGCGCAGAGAAGAGACAGGAAGGGGCCATCCTCCCTGTCTCTCTCACCTTAAAGTAGAACAAAGATGCAAAGAAAATTGACATTTAGGATAATAACAAAACATCAATCACTCAGTCAAATGAAGCGAAGGGAAGAGGTAGCTGCTTACATTTTTATTTCACCCTACCTTATTTCCGCACTGATATTCACCGTAGGACTGTTAGCATTTGCCCTCTACATCAGCCTCTGTAAGTGGAACATATTCACTTCACCCCACTATGTTGGATTAAAAAACTATCTTAAAATATTCAAATCAAAAGAGTTTATTAGAGCCCTCTTTAACATTTTCTGGTACTCACTTATCGTTGTCACATTTCAGACCATAATAGCCATGCTTATGGCAACCCTTTTAAACAAACCTATCCCGGGTTCCAGTTTTTTCAGAACCTTCTTCTACGCCCCAAGTGTAACCTCCAGCGTTGTCATTTCAATGATTTTCTGGTGGTTGTACCTAAAAACAGGATTTCTAAACCTTGCAATAGGTAAAATTTTTCTCCTATTCCATGCACATTGGAAGAATATCGACTGGCTAAACGACCCAAGGGGACTATTTCAGCTAATAGCAGGGGCATTTGATAAAAAGATAAATTATTCGGAGTGGTATTTCACGGGTCCAAGTATAACCTGGATGGCTATTATGTTTCAGGCTATATATACAACCTCTCCGACATTCATGATCATGTTTCTGGCAGCACTACAGAACATCCCCTCTTCCCTCTACGAATCTGCATCGATTGACGGTGCATCCCAGTGGACTCAATTTATCCGTATAACCGTTCCTCTGCTCAGGCCGGTCATCATGATGGTTGTGGTACTCGGGACAATCGGGACCCTTCAATTGTTCGACTATGTAAAAATAATGACGGCAGGGGGGCCGCTCGGAACCACCATGGTTCCCGTATATCTGATATACAGGGAAACACTGGGTACGGAGGGACCAATTAGAGCCGGTTATGGGGCGGCGATGGCATTTATACTGGCGGCAATTATCTTTATATTCACCTACCTTCAGCGAAGGTTCATCGAAAAAGGCACGGAACGCTACTATTGAGACTAACGGGATGGGAAGATAAAAAGAGAGGTCCAAAAAACAATGAAAGAAAATGTACTTACCATCAATAGGAACATAAATGAACCTAAAGGGAAACCCCCGGTATACTATATAAAGCTGGGGTTTAAATATCTTTTACTGGTTCTTATATCCCTTTTGCTCTTCTTCCCATTTATCCTTGCCTTCTTCGGAACCCTTAAGTCCAATGCCGAGATAACAGCGTGGCCCCCAAAGGTACTCCCCTCCCACTGGTTATGGATAAACTGGGTAAAAACATGGAAAACCGACCTCGGCAGAGGGGGAACCTTCCCTCGCTGGATATTTAATACCGCTTTTCTCTCAGTCGTAATCGCGTCCCTTCAGGTGGTTTTCTGTTCGATGGCCGCGTATGCATTTGCTCGCCTGCGTTTTAGGGGAAAGGAATTGATATTTACCTTCATGATCTCCTCTATGATGCTCCCTGGTGTCGTAACCCTGGTTCCAAAGTATGTAATGATGGCAAAGCTAAAGCTAATAAACACATACTGGAGCCTCATCCTACCGGGAGCGGTTGAGGCATTCGGGATATTTCTCCTTACCCAGTACTTTAAATCCATCCCCCACGAACTCGAAGAGGCTTGTATGATTGATGGGGCAAGCTACTTTAAAATTTACAGGACAGTGGTGCTTCCCCTATCACGCCCCGCACTCTTAACACTCTACATCCTGAAATTCCAGGCCACATGGAACAACTTTCTCGATCCTCTCCTCTATCTGAATAGGGTTAACATGTGGACTCTAAATGTCGCCCTTATGACATTCCAGCAGCAGTACAAAGCCCAGTGGAATCTCACCTTAGTAGGGGCAATGTTTAATGCAATACCAGTCCTCGTTATCTTTTTCTTCTTTAGTAAGTACTATATAGAAGGAGTCTCCTTTAGCGGGCTCAAGGAGTAAACCTTTTAAGAGATTTTAACACCTAAAGGGTAATTACTCTCTTATTACTCTTAAGATACTCAGTAAAGGTTGTGCCCATATATTTAACTTCTATTCCCAACCTCTCGAGCTCATCGGAAACACCATACATATCGCTACATGCCTTACACGCCTCAAGCTTTACACCGACCTCTCCCATCTTCACTATATACTCTTTTAACTCCTCGTCCTCGCTGAGCAGTTTAGCCGAGGGTCCCCACACAATTAACGTAATCTCCCTCCACCATCCCCTCTCTTTAGCATTAAATGTGTACATAAAAACCATCTTCAATGCTACTTCTCTCTCCCCGCTTGCCCAGAGAACTATTAACTCGTTCGAATTATCAGCCATAGGCTGCCTCCCCCTAAAATTAATCGGAAGATACATCTCGCATCAATCTAAGCAATAAGTATAACTTTAGTATGAACCACTCTCCATATTCTAGCCTTCAATTTTTTACCTTGCAAATAATAATTTTATAATTATCATACAACCAATGCTAAAAGACAATCTCAAGAGAATAATTGTACTGGGGACCCCCCTACTCGCAAGCCAATTCGCCGATTACCTACTACAACTGGCAGACACAATAATGGTAGGGAAACTGGGTACAAAACCCCTGGCAGCAATTGCCATTGCCGTACTACTTACCGGAATTTTCTTTGTCCTCGTATGGCCGGTAACGGTAGGAACCCAGACTCTAGCATCCAGAAGGTACGGTAAACAAACCGAGGATATAGCACTTGCCCCTCAGACAGGAATGGTGCTAACACAATCATTTGCCGTTTCAGTGGTATTCGGTACGGGGAGTTTTATCCTCGCTTTTTTCTCAAAACCCCTGCTAGGACTACTACTAAAGGACGAATCGCTTATAAACCTTGCTCTGGCCTATATAAACATTCTAAAGTGGGTATTACCGGTAGTAGGACTATATGCCTCGGTTACGGGATTCCTTGCAGCAATTAATAAAACCACAATAATAATGATAGCCACTATTGGGGCAAATCTCCTTAACGTCTTTTTCAACTACGTTCTAATATTCGGGAAATTCGGTTTTCCCGCTATGGGGATTGGGGGCGCTGCCCTTGGTACGGTGCTTGCTCAGAGCCTCGGATTCATCTACCTGATATCATACATCGCACTCTCACCAACAATGAAACAGTACCACTGTTTCAAAAAGCCAAAACTCAACAAAAACACAATAGTAGGAATAGTAAAAGCCTCTACCCCTATTATGGCACAAAACTTTGTCGCACTCCTCATATATCTCATTTATGAATCGATAATAGGCAACATAGGAGCCCTATACCTCGCAGCGACTCACATTGTTTTCTCACTATTTAACATAAACAAAACCATCGTCGGAGGTTTCGCACGAGGAACATCAATCCTTGTAGGAAATGCTTTAGGTAGAGACGAGAAGGACAGAGCCGTTACACTTACCCTTACATGCGAGTTAATCGCTTTTGTTATCGGGCTTGCCGTTGTTGTTTCTACTCTCTCCATGCCGGTTACAATAGTGAAAATATTCAATAAAGATCCCAAGACTATAACAATGGGAATAAAAGCCCTCTATTTCTTTGCTGCTTTTTTCTTCGTAGAGATAATGGGTTTTTCATTCGAGATAATATTTGCAAATAATGGATGGGGAAGATACGTACTATTCTCTGAGTTCACAACAAACATGGTATTTATACTGGGCGCAACACTGTTATTCACGCGGGTTTTTAATATGGGTATAACGGGAGCATGGCTTGGATTCGCCCTCTATCAGGTCTTTCACGCCCTCATACTCAGCATTGGGTTTATATCCAAAAGATGGCTCCATATAGAGGTAGAAGCAAGAGAGTAACAGATACCAAAAAGTATAAGGTTTACTTATCACTTACTATATATTAAACAAATTTCACTACATCTGACTCTGAATCCTTTAGAAACTCCTGTATATGAAGAGAGGCAGCTCCAAGAGCTATGGCTATCCTACCAAGATCGGAAATTTCTATAGGAACGGATTCCTTGGTATAGTAGAGGGCTCGCTTGTCTACCTCGGTTCTTATTGGATTTAACAGTAATCTCCCCGCTTGAGAAAGATTACCACTAAGCACTATTTTTTCCGGATCGAAGAGTTTTATCAAATTTGCAATTTGAACACCAAGTATCTTTGCCATCTCCGTGATCAATTCTATAGAGAAAATATCACCGCCAAGTGCCGCATTTACTATAATTTCCTCATTTATCATCTCAATATCCCCCTTGACCAACTCTACAAGTTTGGTTTTTTCCCCCGCTCTAATCCTATCTTTGGCTTTTCTGGAAAGGGCGTGTCCAGACGCAAGCGTTTCGAGACACCCTCGTTTACCGCAGTAACAGAGATCCCCGTCTTCCTTCACCGTTATATGTCCAAGCTCGAAATTCCCATGGGCACCTGTTTGAATCACTCCCCCCATTATTACCCCCATCCCAATACCCCAGGCAAGATTTATACACAGCCCATCCCTTATTCCCCTGAGCTTACCAAACCATTTTTCCGCACTTGTCATTAATCTCGCGTCTTTTTCTATCAACACAGGCAGTCCCATATAACTTGCAAGCCTCTCCTCCATTTCCCGAAGGACACGAGAATCGTTTTCATTGGTAGCAGAAAACTGCCTCGCAAGATCCCCCGTAAATCCAAAGCCTACTCCACGAAGGTTCTCTTTTGGAATACCCTTAGCAGCTAGATAACCTTCAAGGTAGGTAAGCGTACTTTCTGCCAAACCCTTAAGAGGTTCTTCACTTGTCAGAATCTCCCTACTCCTAACAGTACCCTCATGCACAATCTCGTTTTCTATATTAACAATCACCAAAGTATTATGGGCATGGCCCACCTCAACCCCAGCAAAGAGGAGTTTCTCCTTATTTAATCTGTATAACGTGGGTCTTCTTCCCCCTGTTGATGTCCCAGGGCCCAGTTCTGTTATAATATCCTCTTTTTGAAGCTGCGAAAGAAGAGAACTCACAGTGGGATAGTTAGACGAAAGCCGTTTAGATATCTCGGCTATAGAAATGGGTTCGCCAGCCTCAACCAACGTTTTTAGAATCAATTTCTTTCTCAGACGTTGCTTTACAGCTACTCTATCCTCATTCATAGTCTTCTCTCACCATACTCCTATCTATGTCGGATACTTTCCTAAAATCAATATTCTTAGGCGGGGGATACTTTCTTCTTACCTCTTCCCTTATTGCCTCAGTTACGATTCCCCCTAACCGGGCGGAGAGTTTCTTCTCCCACATTCCAAACCATAGGTCAGTAAGTTCCGTTTCACCCTCCCTAATACAGGCAAACTCACCCTTTAATATTTCCTCCAATGTATTAAAATCATCCTTTTCATAAGCTATTCTAGCCCTAACAATTCGCACTCTATCCAGCCTTTTTATTTCTTCAGGCAAATTTTCATATACAGTAAGAGATTCATCATACATCCCACACCTATTCAAAATTTCCAAATATTCCTCTGCTATTCCTGGTTCCAATATACCATCCTCCACGGCCTTTTCCCAGGCCTTCCCAAGGTAGGTGCGTGCCAATAAGGTATTATTATCTCTCAGGGCTAACTGCCCAAGATTTCGAAAAACCCAACATGAGGCTTCCAAACGAATAGACTCCTCCCATACCTTTCTAGCCCCTACTTTATCACCATTCTCCATAAGCATAACACCATAGTGAAGAAGTGAATACCAGTTCCTCTCCCTCTCAAGGGATTTCTCCAGCAGGGGAAGCCATTCACTTTGAACCATCCACGAATCCGGGACCTCGTTCGTATTTTTCCTTGGCAAAATCCCACTCTTTAGCAATTCCAGCCAGGGTTTCTCCTCTTTACCCATCGAATCTTCGGGGAAATTAAGGGAAACAGGAACCCTACCAACAACCCCTTCTCTTTTACATCTCTCTATCTCCAGGGCTCCCCACCCACTTCCAACATGCAAAATTTCCACAGGTTTAAAAAGTGCATATCTGCTAAGTTGCTCATTAAAAGAGCGCAAAACTGTAGGTTTAATAGTAGATTCCAGGGAATTAGTGACACCATGAACAACCTCTCCCCAATCATTCGAATGAGCAATTTTAGGATCAGTTTTTATCGAGCCAAAAAGTTCGGTCCATTCCCAGACATCTCCCCTCTTCATAGGAACACTATGCTGTTGAGTTTTTCCAAAACCCGCCTGTAACTCTATATAAGCCTCTCCCTCTCGAGAAAGAAACTCTTTCCAATGCCTTCCTCCCTGATGCATTCCGAAACAGAACATTTTCCTAACCGGAAAATTTTTAGTAGAAATTTCAATAAACCCCCTCCCATCTCCCTCTATCGCAGCCCCCCACGGCATCTCTACACCCTGACACTGGTAATAGATTTCACTGGAGAAGTCGTAGTTGCTCGGGTAGGTGGCATCCTTTCCATCGAGGGAGGGAATATAAGGAAGCCGCGATTTCCCATAACCATAGCTATCGTAATAATTTTTCTCCCTACGCTTACCGGATGTAGAAGATCTCATATAAATCACTTCCTCCGCCGGAGCAATCACGCGAGTACTCTTACGTTCAGGAAGGGCAATGTTAGTCCACCAATACATAGGCAACTCTCTACCAGTAGTATTCTCTATCCTTATATGACAGAAAAGATACCGGGACTCCATGGGAAGATGAAGATCAACCTGCCAAAAAAGTCCCTTCCTCCTCTCATATTCATAAATTCTTATACCTACAGAGTCCTCCCATGAGTGTATCCGCGCTACGTACACAGATGAACAGGTAAAATAAGAGTGCCCCAACTGCCCTATATTCCATTCAATACCACCGGCAAACCACGCATTTCGCAGGGCAAGATTTCCAAACCGAATATACGGATTTCTAAACAGTAGCTCTCTCTCCTCTTTCTTATCGTACAACGAATGAACTCTAGCCCCAAGCTGGGGTAATACCTCAACCCTAAGATGATCATTCTCTAAAATAACGGTTTTTAATTTTCTCCTACTCATCTTCCGGGTATATCTATCCTGCATTCTATAGGGGAGAACCTTCCTCCCGTTATCCCAACCAAGATAACGGATATCTTCCTCATTCATGCTCTCATCAACGGGAACCTTTAAATCCTGAACCTCATCGCTAAAAAAAGGAAGAGGATTTTCACCCCCAAGATACGCAATATCGTACAGCTTATCCTTCACGTATAACTCCGTTTCCATTACAGCCACGACTCCTCTCTAACTCATCTAGTCTCTAACCCTTTATGGCGCCGGCAGTAACACCCTGAATTATCTTTTCCGAAAGCAACACATATAGAACCACCGTTGGCATAAAAACAGTAACAACAGCAGCGAACATTCCTGCCCAATCCCCAACGTAACGCATCGATTGAATCATTGAAAACAAACCAACAGCTACAGGTCGAAGTGCCGATTTGGTAGCAAATATTAACGCCATAAAGTACTCATTCCACAGGGTAATAAAATCAAATATTACCACTGTAATTATTCCAGATTGTGCAAGCGGAAACATAATGATCCAGAAGGTCTTTATAGGGCCACATCCGTCGATAGCAGCAGCCTCTTCCAGGGTACTGGGGAGTGTGGAGAAAAAACTAATGAGGAAGAAAACAGTGAAGGGAACAGAAATACATATATAGAGAATTATTAAAACCCATCTGGTATTGGTTATTCTTAACACGGAGGCAAGTGAAAAGAGGGGTAAGATTATCATAATCTGTGGTATACCCATCGCCAAAACAAACATATTCCTTATAAACATGTTTCCAAAGAACCTAAACCTTGCAAGTACATAGGCTGCCGGAGCAGCAATCATAACTATCCCTATAAGCGAGGTAGAGGTGTATATTATACTGTTGGTAAAGTAAACAAGTAAATTATTACCTATCAGAGCTCTTACGTAATTATCAAAATGAATTCCCGTTTTAAAAAGGGTATTGGTAAATATTTCCCGCGTCGTGGAAAGAGACGCCCCGATAACCCATCCGAATAACACAGCGGTAAAAGCTACCCACAAAATCAGCAGTAAATATCCGGGGGTCATCCTAAATATTTTTAAAACTTTCGCTTTATTTCTCATCTTGCACCACTCTCAATATTCAAGACGTTCTCCCTCCGGAAGGAGATAATTCACCATACCGAAAACAATCAAAACGAGTATTGTCATAAAAACACCAACTGCCGCTCCTGCCCCGGCATTTATCAATTCGGGATTAGTAACCACCATAGAACGGCCAAAAGTAATATTATACATATACACCATAGGCGTAATCGTTCCCACCTCAGGATCAAAGGGGGAGAACATCATGGACCATACAAAAAAGGCAATAGCAGCTATCGACCATATAACTATACCGGTCTTTATAACCCCCAACATCAGCGGCATGGTAATGCGTGTAAACTTCTTATACACCCCCGCTCCCTCTATGGTCGCTGCCTCATAAAAATCAGTTGGAATCTTTTCTATACCCGCCATAAAAATGAGAACAAAGTACCCAACCGAACCAAAACTGTACGCTATTGTCATAGCCAAAAGTTCATGCTCCGGGGCTGTCCACTGAAAACCAGCCAGTTTATTCAACCCCAGTGCTCCAAATATCGTATGGAAAAGCCCATATTTATTGTTGAAGGCAAAATGAATCCACATTGTAGCCATTGCAATCGCTGTTATTACATTTGGAAGATACAGGACAGCCCTAAAAAAAGATTTACCCTTAACCCCAGAGGTAAGAACTACAGAGAAAACCATAGCAGCAAAGAAGACTCCCACCCCTCCGAAAAACCATATATAAAAAATATTATAGAGGGATCTCAAAAACATTTTACTATTTAATATCACTTTATAATTCTTTAATCCCACAAACTGCCACTGGCTCATGGCCGTCGTAACGTGTTTCACGTAGAAAAAACTCATCAGAACCGTACGAACCGATGGATAGAGAAATACAAGTAAATAGCTCAGGATGGCTGGTGTTAAAAAAGTAATTATCATTACCCTTTTTGCCCTCATTTTTCCTCCCAAAAAAATACCCAATATACAAAAACAAGGTGATGGATATCCACCACGGCATCCATCACCCTACTATTAACCTACTTCTGAATATTTGCCTTTATTGCGGAAACAAACTCTGTTGCATTTATCTTACCCGCAACTAAATCGATAAATTCTTTTTTGATAACCGGAAAGAGATCCGGATTAGCCGCAAGTCCCCCACTCCAAGGATAGATTTTTTTGAGCGACATAAATATCGCCTTATCATCAGCGAGCTGCTTGGGCCATCCAGCACTAAGATCCATCGGGATACTCATCGTGTCCTTGGCAAGCTTGTTAGCCCATTTGCCTGTGGTAAGAAAAGCTATAAGATCAAAGGCAACATCCGGGTTCTTGCATTTTTTATTGATTTGAAAGGATTGAGAGCCAAATGTACCTCCACTCCCATTATCCTTTCCATTATTTACAAGTGGATAGGCAAACTCACCCCAGGGAAAGTTGGTACCAGCAGTCGCCCTAACCTCATTAGGAAGCCAACTACCGTTCTGCAGATATATAGCAACCTGTCCCGTTGCAAGTTCCTGTTGGCCAGCAGGATACTTATTGGTAGGAACCTGAGAAGAAAAGTATCCTTTGGAGGCCAGCATCTCATAATCTTTAGCAGTCTGAAGCACCCGCGGATCATCCCATAGCTTTCCCGTCTTATCCTTTACAAGCTTCTCAACAGGTTTGTAATCCCCATACAGTCTATCGAGATGTATAGCAAGAGGCAAATCAGCATACGCATCATCAAAAGTAATGGGGGTAATACCCGCCGCTTTTAGTTTGGCACAGGCTGTAACAAACTCACTCCACTTTACACCTACGGGGGGAAGACTTACCCCTGCCTTTTTAAAGAGATCTTTGTTATAAAATACAGAAACAACATACGGTTGTTCGGGGGCTGCATAGAGTGCTCCATCTGTCGAGTAAGTCTTGATAAGATTGTAGAGTACAGGGATAACAGCATCTTTGTATGCCTTACCACCAGTTGTTGGATAACTCTTATCAAAATAGGAATCAAGCTTAAGGGCATAATTCTGCCAATTTTTAACCGCATACTCAGGATCTTGCTCCCAGATATCAATTTTAGTACCAGCATCCAATGCCGGTTGCAAGGTTTTCCTGATTTCTCTTCCATTCCACTGGATAGAGACTTTTACCCGCGGATGCTTGGCCATATAATCTTTAACAGCCTCCTTATACACCTTTGCTTGAGGCTCCGTCTCATTCCACATAGACCACCAAACCAACTTAATCGTTGGGACCTTCGTCCCGGCTGTTTCCTGTTTGCCACCCGCAAACACGGATCCACAGGACAAAGCAAATAAAATTAATACAGACCATACAACAATCCTACTTCTCATTTTACTCTCCTTTCCAAGGTTTTAATAACTCCACCATAAACTAAAAAATATATAATGTCAAGCAAACTTTATAAAAATTTTTAATAATAGAGCACAAAATAATAAAATAAAAATAAAAGTTCCGCGGATACATATCTTACAGAGAGAGTCTTTCTCTCCTTTTCGCCGATTCAATCTCTCTAAGACACAACTTAACAGACTCAGCCGCCTCCTTGGGTGTCACAATCTCAGAGTTATCGCGTTTTTCCACAGCCTCCACAAAAGCCTTAAGCTCATAGTAATAGCCGTCTCCGTCCTCCAACTCTACGGGATAAGCCTCTTTCCCCTCGGGGAATACTTTAACCACATCTTGTTTAGAAAAATCCAACTCCACAGTAGCTTCTTCCATTACAAAAAAAGCTCGCATATTAAAACCAAAACTCTTAGCACATATCCACCCTCCGGTTGCCTGTACCACCATATCTTCATAATCATAGACAGTTGATATGTGAGAAATACTTCCGTCCCGCTCAAAAACTCCTCTCGAGAACACCCCCTCAGGTTTACCAAAGAGATGCAAAACCATATCCACATCATGAATATGAAGATCTAAAGCAGCATTACCCGATTTCTTTCCATCAAACACCCACCCCTCAGATGTCCATACCGGAGGTTGTGAGAAACGAGCAAACTCAGCATACCTCACCCTACCAAGAGAATCACTATCTATAAGTTTCTTCACCGCTACATAGGCCGGCCAATAACGTAAGCACTGTCCCACACCAAATAGTCTACCGGTCCTCTCCGCCGCTTTGATTATCAAATCCGCATCATCAAGAGTCCCGGCAAGAGGTTTTTCACAAAAAACATCGTAACCTCCTTCCATTGCCATAACAGAGGTCTGAGCATGAAGATGCGTTGGCAAACATATATCCACAAAATCGAATCCCCCACTCTTAAGCATCTCATTATAGTCAGTAAATTTCTCTATATCCTTCGTACCCTCAATATGGAGAGCCTCCCCATTAGTATCACACAGAGCAGAAACCCTCACCTTATTCCCTAATTTCTCTGTATACACATTAAAATGCATTTTCCCCATAAACCCCATCCCAACAATTGCAACTCTTACCATTTTTTAACCTCTCCTCCACAGCTTAAAATTTAAAAATTAAGGTTGAACCTTACTCCCTGCCCATTATACTGAAAGGAGTAGTATATTGAAAAGTATCTAGTAGAAGAGCTATCAAATGCGTAATTTGAGAGCAAATCATCACTGGAGAACTAACACCAAGGGAGAACAAACAATGAACATACTGGGAGATTTCGAAACCTTACTCAACAAGCAATTTGGTCATCGTCCAAGTCTCTCTTTTCTCTTATCCAACTTTGATAGTATCGAAAAGTGGAAAGAGAAGGCAAGGCTCAAGGTAAAGGAACTTCTGGCAAGCCCCAGCAATGTACATCCCTCAAATCCCAGGGTTGTTAATAAGATTACATATGAGGGCCTAGAAATAGAAACTATCAGATGGAAACTCCCATACGGACCAGAAGCAGAGGCTTTTTTCCTTAAGCCGGAGGGAGAAAAAGGCCCTCTGCCAGGGATTATTGCAATGCACGACCACGGATCATTCAAATACTATGGGAAGGAAAAAATAACCCGCACAGGGAAAAACATGCACCATCTACTGATAAAGCATCAAGAAAAATACTACCAGGGGAAAGCCTGGGCGAATGAGATTGCAAAGCTTGGATTTGGAGTCCTAGTGCCGGATGTGTTTACATTTGGGAGCAGAAGAATTGATTTCAGTAAAACACCAAAAAACATGTTAGAATCCCTTCCCCTTCCAAAAAACACCCTTTCAAACAACCTGAAAACAAACAATAAGCGCAACGACAAAACTAGCAGAACAATTCCACCCCCTCGTGCAGTTGAGAATTACAATGCCATAGCCAGAGAGCACGAACATGTAATAGCGAAATCTCTATTCTCTGCAGGAACAACTTGGCCGGGTGTCTTTGTAGCGGAGGATATGGCGGCTCTGGACTATCTAACCACTCGACAGGATATAGACAACAATAGGATAGGCTGTTGTGGTCTCTCAGGTGGAGGACTAAGAACAGATTTTCTCGCAGGGCTTGATGAGAGAATAAAATGCTCTGTAACGGTGGGCTTCATGTCCACGTGGAGAGATTTTGCATTTAATATAGCTCACAAACATACATGGATGACCTACCTCCCCCACCTCCCCCGGTATCTGGATTTCCCGGAAATACTGGGGCTACGGGCACCCCTTCCCACTATGGTACTCGCCACAACGGAAGACCCCCTCTACAGTCTATCCGAGGTAAGAGAGGCGGAGAAAGAACTATTTTCAATATACGAGAGAGCCGGAGCACCGGAATGCTTTCGTTTTAGCTATTACGATGGTCCTCATTACTTTAATCTAGCAATGCAGGAAGAAGCTTTTAAATGGTTTAAGAGGTGGTTACTGTAATACCGGATTCTTCTAAAAAGCGCAAATTTAAAGGAGTATACCAGTCAAAAAGAGAAACATTTGCAAACATAAAACAGAACCATTATAGTAATAAATATGCGGAGAAGAGATTTTATAAAAATCCTAAGCTCCGGGATACTCTACTTTGCCGCAAGAGAGATTTTCCCCATAGGTTTATCCACACGTTACGAGGTCTCTCGAATAAAGAGCAAAAATACCGAAAGAGCAGTTAAAAAAGCTATAGAGCTTGTAGGTGGGATAAATCGATTCGTTAAGCCAGGTGATATAGTTGTTGTAAAACCCAACATAGGGTGGAACACTCCACCGCAACTAAAGGCCGATACGGATCCCATAGTGGTAAGAACCATAGTTCATCTATCCTTTCAAGCCCTGGCCTCCAAGGTGTATGTATTCGACAGGACCTGTAGTAATCCGAGGCTAGCCTACAGGAACTCGGGAATAGCAAGGGCTGCAGAAGAGGCAGGAGCAAAGGTCCTATACGTTAATCGGGTAAGCTCACGGTTATACAAAAAGATAAGAATACCGGAGGGGCGGTTTTTAAGGGAGAGTTTAATCAACAAATACATTCTCGAAAGCGACGTTTTTATTGACGTTCCCGTAGCCAAAAATCATGCCTCGGCAATCCTAACATTGGGAATGAAAAATTTGATGGGTATCACAGGCGACAACAGACAGAAGTGGCACTGGAAGCTTCATGAGGCAATCTCGGACATAAATACGGCAATAAAACCGAATCTAACTGTGATTGACGCCACAAAAATAATGCTTAAAAACGGACCTACCGGGGGGAGTATGGCATACCTTAAAGAGACTGACATCATAATTGCATCATCCAATGTACTAAGTGCGGATAGTGAAGCAACAAAGCTCTTTGGGCTCAGAGCGGAGAATATTCCCTATATGAAACTAGGAGCCGAAAAAGGGGTGGGAAAAATATCCGGATATACGATCGGAGCACGTTCACTTGAGGGTTTTTAAATTACTAAAATATCTGCTATTTATCTTCTCCGGTTCTTTCCTCGCCCTATTTACCTACATATTCATTCGTTCTCTCGATCCGTTTTCACTTGTAACAAACTATTTTCTTCGCTTTGATCCCCTTATCTTCCTAACAAATATAAAAAACGACCCACTTACCATAGGAATCATTTCACTCATCTTCGTCTTAACGCTTCTATTAGGAAGATTCTTTTGCGGATGGATCTGTCCCATGGGCACACTGATTGAGATAATAGACTTCATCACCCGGATTATTCCCTTTGGCAGCGCACTTTTTAGAACGAAAAAAAACCAGCCCCTTAATTTCACGTTTATTAGACATTCCCCTTCCCTCTTTATACTTGCCGTAATAGCACCAACTATTTTCTTTATGCCACCGGTACTTCAATTTTTCCATCCCAACATATGGATAGTAAGAATATTTTCTCTCTCCCTCTCAGGAATAATTTTCTTAGCACCACTTATAGTAACATCTCTGATATCGAGAAGATTCTGGTGTCGTTACATATGTCCCCTCGGTGCTCTCTACGGGCTAATTGCTAAATTTTCCATATTTTCACTAAAAATCAAATCATGCTCCCACTGCACACGTTGCAATGCATGCCCAATGGGAGCGGCGAATTATAAAACCGGGGAAATTATCAAAAGCCAATGCATCCTTTGCTTCGAGTACGAATACTCATGTCCCACCAGAGGATTTGAATACAGCCTCCACACCCTACCACCAAACCTACCAAAGCCAGCATTCCAAACTTATAGCCCTTCAAGGAGAAACTTCTTAAGACAATTCTCAACCCTCGTAGGTGGATTAGCAATAGGTAGCATCCTATCCACCATTGAAACCAGAACACGGACAAAACTACTCAGGCCTCCTGGAGTAGTCGACGAGACAGAATTTATAGAGAGGTGTCTTAGATGTTTTCAATGTGTCCGCTCATGCCCAAACAAAATAATAAAGATAACAGGAGTCGAGGCAGGATTTTCAAACTTTCTAACACCCCATCTCTCCTTCGAGGAATACGGTTGCGATTACTACTGTCAGGTCTGCCAAACCGTATGTCCCAATGGAGCAATTCCGCTTCAAAGTCTCAAATTAAAACAGATCACCCCAATTGGCAAGGCTAAAATAGATACCTCTCTCTGCGTAGTATACAAAAAGGCTACAAATTGCCTCGTATGCGAAGAGTTTTGTCCGATACCCGAGAAAGCTATAGTACCAATAGAAAAGAGAGTAACAAAGGACAAAAAATCAATCACACTTCGATACCCTCTTGTTATCACCTCCAGGTGTAACGGTTGTGGAATTTGCGAAGCAAACTGTCCGGTAACCCCCAAAGCCATACAGGTTTTCAAAAAACCTATCTAAAACTCTATCTATCCTTCAACCTTCCAAGTCTAAAAACAAAAACGGAAACCTCAAAGAGAAGCCACAGAGGAAGAGCAACTATTATCATAGAAAGGGGATCCGGTGGTGTTACCAATGCTGCTATAAACATTGTAACAGGAATCACAAAACGACGCACCTTCCCAATGTTCTCAACTTTCAAAATCTCCATCTTTAAGAGAAGGTAGGTAATAGCCGGAATAAGCACAAGAACCAGATCCACCAGAGCCAGCATCACATAAAAATTCAGGAAGGTGGAAACCGAAAAATGATAATAAATAGCAGAAATGGCAAAGGTTTTCACAAACAAGCGGAGAAGATACGGAGAAAACCAAAAAAGCACAAAACCCGTTGCACCGGAAAAAACAAACACTACAACTGTGAGGAGGACTAAAACTTTTCTCTCATGCGGCAGCAAACCGGGAAGGACAAACCTGAGTACCTGAAGGATAAAAAAGGGGATACTCACAACAAGTGCTGAGAACGCGGAAACCTTAACTCGAGACAAGAATGGTTCAAAAACGGATATATAGTAAAGTTTAAGCCCGGAAAAATGAACGAGAAAAGTAATAAGTCTAAGGGATAGGTAAAAATAGGCAACCAGAAAGAATACAAAAAACACCCCAATTGCCCAGAGTATCTTTACCCTTAAATCCTCCAGATGTTCCCAGAAGGAAAAATCGTCAATCTTTTTCTTTATCTTCCTTGATCTCTTCCTCAACCGAAAGATCTTCTCTCTCCTCCAACCCCTTTCTAAACTCTCTTATTCCCCTTCCTATCGAGCGCGCTATATCCGGGATTCTCTTAGCCCCAAAAATGAGTATAAGAACTGCAACTATAAGGATTAGTTCCCATGTTCCCAACATACCTATACTATACTACACGACAAACAAATTTGCCATACCGATTATTTCACAATTAAAAATAGACGTACGAAAACCACAGACCAAAGGGGCTCATTGCCCAATTCAATACTCGAGATAAATCCGGGAGCCCTCAAAATTGCAGAAATTCTCGACGGTGAACTTAAAGGAAAGGGTCAACGAACTTACCTCATGAGATTCCACTAATCCTCAAACAGAGTACAACCGAATCTTTGGCTTTGCTTTGGAAACGATGAAATTACAAATCACATTCACCCAGCATTCCTCTGTCCCCCTTTGGTACCTGGAGAGATTAACAGCGGCTCAAGAGTTCAATTTTTCACTTGATTTTTTGCCTGCACCGGTATATAATTAATTCGGATTATGAAAAAATTAAACAATATATTAGCAATATTAACAAATAATTTACTTTATAATAAAGAATTATATTAATTTTGGACAAAATAGAATGAAGCACAATAGCCCGCTTACCAGCTCTTTCTCCTCAACCAGAAAAACCACCGATTTAAGGGAAAGAAACATATCATCTGTACTCTATACCCTTCTTACCCATGATAATATATCACGCAAACAAATAATCGAAATAACGGGACTCGCTCCCTCTACAGTATCAAGCATAACAGACTATCTCCTGGAAACAGGAATAATAAAACGAATAGGTAATTTAAGTTCTTCGGTTGTTGGTCGAAAATCTGACCTGCTTGCCCGTAACCCTAAGGCAAGTTTTGTTGGTTCCGTTTATCTAACCCCGGAACGCTGTCAGGTGGCAATAGTAGATTTTAATTATGAAATTGTAGAAAAACGCTATATAGATTTTGAGGAAGGATTTAAAGAATCCAAGACTTTTAGGATTATTACTCTCCTAAAAGAACTACTCCACAATCAAGACAATCAAAACAATCTGCATGCAATTAGCCTGGCACTGCCACATCATCCATTCGACAACCGAATAATCATAGACGCCTTTAAAAATGAATTCGATCAGACAATCTTCCCAATAAACAACGTCGAGGCAATGGCAAGTTATGAGTACTATGCTCACCTAAGCAAGCGACTACACACTCTCATTTTCGTGTATATAGGTACGGGAATAGGTTCGGGACTAATAATAGACGGAAAACTTTACAAGGGAATCTCTGGAAACGCAAGTGATCTCGGACATGTGTATATAACCGATAAACCTCTTGTTTGCAGATGTGGAAGGAAAGGGTGTCTGGAAACCGTTTCTTCCGAACTAGCATTATCCAAGGCATTTACAGAACATTTTGAACTAAATCGTTACTTAAAAAGAGAAGAACTAATTCAATTTATCCGTGAAGGAATAAAACGTAAAGACGATTACATCATCTCCAAACTCGAAGAGGCTGTTTTCTACCTTAGCAGGGCATTGTTCAACTTAGCTTCCATCATCGATCCCCAGGAGATTGTAATAACAGGAAGAATAAACCAGCTCAATCCGTACTTTTCCAACATGTTAGAAACGGCCTATGTCGAACATTCCAAAATTGACAGATTCCCACTCATTCCTCTAAGTTTTATCCCTCTACACGAAGAGGCAGGATTAAAGGGGTCCGCTATGTATTCATTTATCAGCTTATACTGCAATTCAAGCCAGAGAAAATCCATATTAAACACCGGCAATAATAAACCTTAAGGAGGTAATATATGAACCTAGACACAACGGTAAAAGAGAAACTTGAAAAACTCGGTCATGCTCTTATAGATCAAAAGGAGGCAAGAATAGTTATCCCCCCCATGGACAATAGGGAAGGGTTTTGGTTTGGTGGTGGTAACATGGTAGAGGACAAGAACGGTAATTTCTATCTTTGCGGTAGATACAGAAATGCCGGTGACTCACGCTACGGATTAGGAAAGGGAGAAAGAGGGTTGGAACTTGCCATATTTAAATCCGAAGATAGGGGGAAAACCTTCAAAAAAGTCCTAAGTTTTTCTAAAAAAGATCTAAGCTACGACGGATACGAGGTTATTTCCATAGAGGGCTCCTGGTTACGACTAAAAGACAATCCCAAGGAATCGGGTATCAGTTCTTCGGGCGATTCCTCTCGAGTGGAGCTTTACGTATCCACAGAAAAGAGCAACATACCCTACCCTAAAGGGCTGGAATCCTTTAAAAAACCTGGAACTGGGGTATGGACAATAGACATAATTGAATCGAATGCCGTCGAATCACTAAATCCCTTCACTATCAAGCCACTTCTAAAATCTGAAAACTCGCAGTATCTCCACGTAAAAGATCCCTTCGGATTCACAGACAAGGAGGGGAATATAATAGTGGGATTCTGTACCCACCCATTCTGTTGGTCTAGTTCCAACAGTGCCTATGCACTCAAAAACAGGGAAACGGGTAAGATAGAAGAAATTAACTATACATTTTTTCCCAGAGGCTTTACGTGGGATGTGGCAATGACACGAATGACAGATGTAATGAAGGTGCCCAAACTGGGAGTTCTAAAAAACCTTCCAACAGTTTATCTTATATTTTACGACGGGGGAGAATCGGTCAGGAAATACGAGGAACATCCAAATGCCGTAAAAAGACCAAGAGGATACTCCTGTGAGGAGATAGGAGGATTGGCATTTTCTACAGAACGCGACTTTCCAGAGATAGAACGCCTTTCAATTAATCTACCTGCCTTTACCTCCCCATACGGTACAGGGGCAAGCAGATATGTATCTACCCTCGTTACAGAGGAAGGCATATATGCTACGTGGGAACAGTCTCAGGAAGATCACTCTCAACCCCTGGTGATGCACTTCCTTTCGATGAAAGAAGTGGAGAAGATACTGAGTTAAGAGAACTCCCAAATCCTTCGGATTTGGGGGTTTTAGTTCCATCAACGATAAACTTAGAGACTTCACTATTCATGGTACTTATAGCCTTCTCAAGATTATAGCTTTCATCTGCAACCCTCACAATTACCTCTGTCACATTAGTAATTTTTTTATCCATACTCTTCAGCGCCCGGAGTATAGCCTTGGAGAATTCTCTTATCTCCTCCATAGAATGCGCTATCCTATTCACACTATCTTGAATAGTGGAATAATCATCCTTAATACGAAGCTGAGCTTCATCCAGGGAGTTCATGGCTAACAAAATCTCTTTCCCTCCCTCAGAAAGCTCGAAGGTATTATCGGATATCTCTCCCAGTCCATTAACTACCCCGTTAATAGCCTCATTTATCTCTAAAAATGCAAGGTTCGTTGATTCACTCGAATCTGCCGTTTCTTCAATTCGAGTAATAAGTTTTCTTAAAACCCCAGATATACTCTTGGCATTCTGGGCGGTTGACTCGGAGAGTTTTCTAACCTCATTAGCTATAACCGCAAACCCTTTCCCGGCCTCTCCAGCATGAGAGGCCTCTATCGCTGCATTCATAGCCAAAATATTAGTCTGAGCTGATATCTCTTCAATAATTGAGGACATTTTAAAAAGAGAATCTATATCAGCCACCATGCTATTCACCAATCCATTCGTTCTCTTTAATTCCTCCTCTCCCCTTGATGCACTCTTCAACAACGCTTCGGATTTTTCCTTCTCTCCTATTGCACGTTTAGAAATATCGTTAAGAGAAGAAATAGTTTGCTTAACTGCCGTGGTAGATTCGATTATAGCAGCAGTCTGATTTTCTATCTCACCGTGTAAACTCTCAATACTTTCAACAATTCTCTGTATACCCTTATCACTCTCCTCTATATAGCGATCAAATTTGGAAAATCTATCAAGTATAGCTTCGATATCAACAGTCCACTCTGTCAAAGTCCCGATAGTAGCATCACAGTTTAGCGTTAGACTATTTTTTATCCCTTCAATCCGACTGGAACTAGACCGTATACCCAGAACAATTCTACAAATCTTTTTCATAAACATATTGAAATAATAAACTAACCTGCCTATGGAATCCCTGGAGTTCACATTTATTCTTTTGGTAAGATCCGCCTCTCCCTCCGCTATATTACCCATCTCATCCGAAAGCATTTTGATAACACAAAGTATCGTAACCTTAGTTATAAAGAATGACAACAAACCCACACAAATACCAGCTACTATGCAACTCAACACAAAAAAATGCTGTAAATACTGATTTTTATACCGTACAAAAATACCGGCGTACACCGGGAAGATAATTCCCACTAGAATTCCAAAACCAACAGAAAAGAAAAAATTCCGTCTGACTATGCTCTTACCAATTTTCATGCTACACCCCCTGCGCAAAATTCATAAGCTATAAAAATCTTATACAAAAATATATCAATAATGATTTTATTGCAAAAGAGGAATTTTACTCCAAATAGGTAAGAAATTTTTATTTATTACAAAAGCGCTGGAAAACTCGTTTTAAAATCATTCACTCACAACGAACTTAGAAACTTCACTGTTCATTACCTCAATTGTTCTTTTAAGTTTGTCACTCTCCTCCGCAACCCTTACAATTACCTCAGTAATATCAGTAACTCCAAAATCTATACCCTTCAAAGACTCAAGTATTGATTTTGACAGATTTCTAACCTCTTCCATTGAATTAACGATTCTATCAATCTCGCTTTGAATCTCCTTATAATCATCTTTTATCCTAATCTGAGTGTCATCCAGTGTATTTATAGCCTCTAAAATTTCTTCGCCTCCCTCAGAGAGCTCCAAAGTACTATCCGAAATCTTCTGCAATCCACCAACAACCTCATTTACAGCCCTATCAATCTCTACAAACGCCATACTGGTAGATTCACTCAACCTGGCAGCTTCCTCAACCTTTTCCACTACCCTCTTGAGGACGTCTGAGATCTTTTTTGCATTCTCAGAGGTTGATTCCGAGAGGTTTCTTACCTCTTCAGCAATAACACCGAAACCCTTACCCTGCTCTCCCGCGTGGGATGCCTCAATGGCAGCATTCATAGCTAAGATGTTAGTCTGAGAAGCAATTTCCTCTATTATTGAAGACATCTCAAGAAGCGACCCCACATCTTTTACTATCGAACGGACCATCTCATTTGTCTTATTAAGCTCGTTCCCTCCATTTGAAGCAGTTTTAATTAAAATCTCTGATGCTGCCTTCTCAGTCTTTGCAAGCTCAGAGACCCCTTGAAGAGCAGTAATAGTTTGCTTGACAGCAGCGGTTGACTCCGTAATAGCAGCAGTCTGATTCTCTATCTCAACATCAAGTTTTTCTATACTCTTCATGATCTTATGCACAGCCGCGTCACTCGCTCCCAGATGTTCATCAAAATTTGAAAATCTGCTTATAATAGCTTCAATATCTGCTGTACACCCCGTTAATGTTCCTATTGTGGTATCGGAACTTAAGGAGAGATTATTTTTAACAAGTTCTATCTCTCTAGAACTCTCTCTGATCCCCTTTATTATCTTGCAAATCTTCTCCATAAAAGCGTTAAAATAGCCAACCAGCTCTCCAATTACATCTTTCGACTCTATACGTATCCGTCTGGTAAGATCCGCCTCTCCCTCAGCTATATCACCCATCTCTCTAGACAACAATTTGATTACACGAATTATCGTAACCCGCGTTATGATAAAAGCAATAATACCTACACATATCCCCGCAGCCACCGAACTTAGTATAAAAAGATGTCTTAGATGAGTACTCTTGTAATTAACGAACAAACTTGCATAGATAGGGAAAATAATACCCACAACAACACCAAATCCCACAGAAAGAAAGAAATTCTGCCGAATTATACTTTTTGAAATTTTCATAATAGCGAAAAAACTCCTTTCAAAGATTTATTCTCAAACGCGAAGCCTCTCGATTATAGCTCTACAAAATGCTGGTAGATCATCCGGCTTTCTGGAAGAGATAAGATTCCCATCTACTACAACCTCTTCATCCACATATTCAGCTCCAGCATTAATAACATCGTCCTTAATCGCCGGTGTGCAGGTAAATTTTTTCCCTTCAAGTATACCCGCAGATATGGCAACCCACCCCGCATGGCAAATTGTAGCTACAACCTTTCCTGTTTGGTTCATTTTTCTGACAAGTCTAAGCATAGACTCATGCCGCCTCATAAGATCAGGTGCATATCCACCGGGTATAATTACGGCATCAAACTCATTAGGATCAACATCCTCAGCATCTACATCTACCTTAACAGGAAGACCAACCTTACTAACATACTCTTTGGCTCCTTTCGCACCCACAATTTTCACCTCAGCACCAGCTTCAATCATCCTGTAATAAGGATACCAAAGTTCCCTCGTATTGTAATTGTTTTCTGCCAATATCGCTATTTTCTTTCCATCAAGCTCCATGTGATACCTCCTCCTCAAAGACACGTCAATCTAAAGGTAGTATACACAGGAAATATTACAATTTAAACCCTGAAATCATTTAGAGATAAATAAAAAGAAATATTTCCATCCCTATAATATAAATTCTTTCATAAGAAGAATCTTCCCCATAAAACAACATATAACAAAAATCATCATATGAGACACAAAATGAATAGAGAAACATAGATAAATAAGCTGGGTCTCATTACTACAACCGCGGGAGCTACAGTAGGTTAGACACTCTGTGGATGTTCTCATGACATTTAGGAAAATTCGAGGAGCAGCATTTTTAATACCATATCATTTACTTTTGGCTTCACAGTAGTAGGCTTTGTAGGCAATTTGGATTTGGGAGAAATCAACAAGTAAGACCTCTCGGAACTTTCAAGAAGATACTGAAGAGGAAAATATAGGCTGGAGAGAACGGATCGGAACTACAAACATTTTTACTCCACTATAATGTCTATAATGTTTTCGTTACCACAGGTCAGTTCGCCCTACAATTCCCATCAATATGAGCCCTAATAGAAAGTTCTAAAGCCTCGAAAAATGCATCAACACTAGAGCAACAAAGGCACGCTCCCTTTGCCCAATCCAACAAGTAACCCACTAAGTCTCTCATTGTATTTCTTATTCTACCAGTGAAAACAATTGTATATTTCTTATAGACAATTCTATCTCAGCACCGCAACATCCTCTTCCCCTCCTTACACAAAAGTAGAAACAATAATCACAAAGCCCTATAATCCTGGCACTATGCCTCAACAAAAAATAACAAGGCATCTTATCCAAGTTTTATTCAAGCGGAAAGTTCTTCCTTTGCAAACTCAGAGTTTGCCCTTAGCAATTCTTTAACTATCTCAATCGACGGGCGTGTACATCAAATCGCTGAGCTTCTATGAACTGAAAACTCGCCATCACTGCAGCAAATGCAAAAGGTTATGTTTTCCTTGACTTCATAGACAAGCGACCGTGAATTTTTTTCTCCAACCCCGAAGGCCCTCAGCAACAAAGAGAGAAAACTCTACCATAAGAGCAAAATTTACACCAGTAACAAAAAATCAAGCAATACGTATAAGCAATATGTAAATATAATTTCTTTAATAATATATCCTCATGCCTTATCTATGTCATGTCAATAACATGCCACAACATTCACTAGAAACATTCAAACCCATAAAGTAAAATAAGTATAAAAAGAGGCTTGCTATGAAAAATGTAACGGTAAAAGAGATTTATAAAACCTTCACGCTAAACCCACCCGTTCTGCACGAAAATGCCAGAATAGAAGATATCATACAAACTCTTCTTGAAGACCCAAAATCTCGAAGCGTCTATATAGTGGACAAAGAAAACAAACTTGTAGGAATAATTTCCACATTAATGATCATGAAAATCACCCACATAATAAAAGGGAAAAAGACAATTCTCAAAGAGGATGTATTTAATGCTTTAAAAATATCTAAGGCAAAAGAGGCTAAGGACATAATGCATCCCCCAATATACGTATACGAAGACGATAAAATACTGAATGTCCTAGAAAAGATGTCGGCAGAGAATATCCAGGAGTTACCCGTTGTTGATAGAGGAAAACGCGTACTCGGGGACCTAAACTGCTTAGAGATCCTAAAGAAGGTGTGGGGACTGTAACCTATGGATGTATTTGTATATGCCTTTCTCCTTCTCGGAGCAGCAACCTATATGGGACACCTCATGGTAAAACTTAAACAACCCCAGATATTGGGGGAAATACTGGGGGGTATAATAGTCGGACCTATTGCACTCCTGATACTCGAGCTTATCTTTGTAAACGAACGACCGCAAATAGCAAGGTACTTCTCGCATGAACAGGCAAGCGTGCTACTTCAATCACTAATAGATTTTGCCGCCGTATTTATAATGCTCGGTGCGGGACTGGAAATCGACAGAAAGGACCTCCTTAGGGCAGGGAAACCCTCCATCCTTACCGCGGTGTTCGGGGTTATAGTACCATTTACACTGGGGTTTTTTATAGGAAGCAAACTTCTTCACCTTTCAACCCTGGGTTCCCTATATATAGCCACATCACTATCCATAACGGCTGTTGCCCTATCCGTCGCAACCCTTATCCAGATCGGAAAACTTAACACCTCTGTGGGGGTCACAATAATAGGGGCAGCGGTGGTCGATGACATACTGGGTATAATTATACTCTCCGTTCTAACCAGTCTAAACAACGGCAATATGCTACAGGCACATAACATAGCAATAATATTTGCAAAAGCCGTACTATTCCTAGTGGTAGCCGTAATAGTAGGTCCCATCATAGGAAAACTGATCTTTAGCAGAATCGAAGGCCTTTCACAAAACGAGAGACTCTCTATAGTACTAATATGGGTATTTGTTTTCTCAATGATTGCCCATCTCGTTAAGCTTCATCTCATGATAGGGGCGTTTATCGGGGGACTTACCATAAGAGAATTTTTAAGAACCAACGAGGTGGAGAATATAGAGCGTTGGATCTGGGGATTTTTTGCCCCCCTCTTTTTCGCATGGACGGGCTTTTCCGTTACTCTATCCGGAACCTCTCTCGGCCTTCCTCTCCTCCTCATAGTAGGGGGTGCCTTTATAGGCAAAATCCTGGGGGGATCACTGGGGGCATTAATAGGAGGAATAAAACCCAAGCATTGCATAATAGTTGGAATCGGGATGAACGGAAGGGCAGCGGTGGAACTGGTAATAGCCAATATCGCCCTCATAAGCGGAATTATATCCCGCGAGATCTACTCCTCTATCGTATTCATGGCCCTTATAACGGCAGTCACTACCCCACTTCTCTTAAAGTTTGCCTCTGACAAGCTAAAATTGTAGAAGAACCTCCTTATGATGTTCTTTACACTACCCAGACTACACTACCTATTCAATATTAAATCAACCCTCATTTTCAGGCGAGCTAAGAACTCTCTCACCAATAATTTTTTGGATATCTTGCCCTTAGCACTAAATCCAACGACATCCATTCCCTCTCTTCGGGCTATATACAGGGCCCTCTCTAACTGGAAAGATTGGGATACTATAACAACCCTTTCTCCCTGCAAAATTTTTTTAGCATTAATTATCGAATCCAGAGTGCAGTTACCATTTTCATCCGATATCAAGTGGGCATTATCTATTCCGCCTTGAATCAGGTCACTCCTCATCAATTCAATCTCATTCTCACCGTACTTATCAAGAACACTTCCGCTTATAATAACACTCTCAATTTTACCCCTCCTGTACAATTTGAGCACAGCCCCTATTCTAGACTTATAATAATGATTTATATTTCCGTTGGGCAAATATTTTGGTGTACCTAAAAGCAGACCAAATTCAACCTTGGGAATTTTATTACAATCATCAAAAATTAGATTTCTCGAGCTATAAGAAACACTCACAGCATTAATCACCAATGACACCAAACTTACTGTTACAATCGTTCCAAATACCCATAAGTATCTCCATTTTTTTGACAACCTTTCCTCCAAGCCTCGACCTCTTCCAGCTACTCCTAAATCTCAATTACCCTTCCAACACCTCCATCAACACACTTTTTTGGATAGAGCCTTTTAATCTCTGCTTTATGTACGGTACAATGGCAGGGACAGATGAGACTCAGATCCCTAAACAACTGATACTCCCTAAAGCCATGGAACCCCCCTATAACGGCATAGGGAATACCAAACTGTGAAGCAGAAGAAAGAATAGCCTTCATTCCGGGATGGGAACAACCCACAAAAACAATGGCTCCCTCTCTGGTAGCCACAACCATACTCTGTTCAATGCCTTCGAGCTCTCCTGTAGAGAAAATACCATCAACAATTTCTATAGGGGTCCTCACAACTTCCAAGGTAACCTCACTATACATTAAACCACCAAAAGAGGGGGGTACATAGATTTTTACCCTTCGATTCTTAGCGACAAAAGCACCAAGCCCTCCTGTATGGTCCAAATGGTTGTGAGAAATAAAAACCATATCGATTTCATCCGGAGCTATTGAAAGCCTCTCCATATTGGAGAGAAGTATATCCCCCCTTGCCCCCGTGTCAAAAAGTACTGTTGGTATCCCCTCCCCCCTTACAACGCACGCAAAGCCCCAATCGGCCTGGAGTCCCACATTCTCTCTATAAACTGTATTATCGTAAACAATGGTAACCTCGATCATTTTAGCTCTACTTATCATTCATTTGAACAACATCACATATCCTAGCACCTGTTATCTCTTTAAGTCTCTCAAAGCTAATAGGAACCCCAGATGAATCCGTCCCCGCCGCAGGATAGATAACAGGATACTTCGAAAGCCCTTCATCTACGAATATCTCCACACCCTCAACACCAAAGGGGCATATTCCTCCCGGCGAAAAGCCTGTTACCCTTAAGGCCTCCTCCGCTGTTGCCATCCGGAGTTTTGTACCGGTAACTTTCTTTGCCTTAGAAGAAGAAATTTTGGCATTACCCTCAACAACAAACATAAAGAACCTTCCGTTCTTCCCCTTCATCAGAATGGACTTGGCTATCCGGGCAACAGAAACGCCGATACGCTTCGCAGCCATCTCCGCCGTAGGGGTGCTTCCCTCCTCAAATTCTAGTACTTCGAGGCTGTACTGTTCTAAAACCTTTCTTACCTTCTCCGGTATCATCGGACCATCTCATCACCAATTTGTAACTACATTAGCACAGGTAAAAATCCCTTTCAATAAATATCTGCCTATCAAATCTTCTTCCCATATCCACAAACTTGCCTTGAAATGCTCCATAAGCTATTATTGAAGTATGGTCCTAATAGGAACCTCCGGGTGGAACTACCAACACTGGAGAGGAAAATTTTATCCGGAACAACTCTCTCAGCGCAAGTGGCTGGAGTATTTTTCCACTCACTTCAAAACTGTAGAACTAAACAGCTCCTTTTACCATATTCCTAAAGAATCAGTAACAAAAAGCTGGTTCACACGGACACCTACCAGCTTCTCCTTTTCCGTAAAGGTAACAAGACTCATATCACACATACATAAGTTAAGAGAGTGCGAGGATGTTATAGAATGGTTCTTCTCTAGCTGTAGACCACTTGCACCCAAAATTCCTGTCTACCTAATCCAACTTCCCCCCTCTCTCTGCCCGGATCCAGAGACACTTACCGATTTTATTCCCGTGTTAGTAGAAAAGGCCCATAAACATACAGACAACAATCCAGACAAGAAATCAAAACTTAGATTCTCAATGGAAATCAGAAACAAAAAGTGCGATATTGAAAAAATTGCATCCATATTAGAGGAATACAATATCTCTCTATGCCTACACGACTACGGGGGAAAGTTTAACTACACCATCGGTGAGCTACCAACCGATTCGGGGGAAAAGCAGACCAAAAACCAACAGATTACTCCCCCACAGATACCCTATATAACAGCTGATTTCGTATATATACGGTTTCACGGCTATGGTAAGAGGTACGGGGGATGCTATCCAGAGGAGTTTTTAAGAGAATGGGCAAAACAGATAAAAGAGTGGGATTCCAAGGGTTTAGACGTTTTTGCTTACTTCAACAACGATTTTGAGGGCTACGCGATAGAGAACGCCCGTAGTCTCATAGGTATGGTAGGGGTATAGAGGATATAATCTTAAAGTTAGTAATTTACCCTACAAAACCGGAAAGACCCGGGATTTGTAGGGTAAAACGACAGTGTACTTTCACTTGATGAATATTCAGTGAGCACTTCCAAACTCAGCAAAACATTCGAATATAGGTTTTTACTCTCACTAAAGCATCTGCTCAGTATTACCAGCTACTAATAAGGCTTTCTCTATATTCCTTATGTACCTCAGGAGGAACAGGAGTCCAAGGAGCCCCGGGATAATAACCACCACTATAATACATTACAATTTCATCAGGATTATTCGTTTGAGACTCCGTTATAGAATCATAAGAAACCTCCATCCATTACCTTAGCACATTCAACTTTTCACCCTTTCTATATTGATTTTTTCAATCCTTAGTTTACACTATTGATATGCGAATTTGTTACTTCTGTGGTGCTGTCATAGATAGCTCTCTAAGGATATACAGGGAAACAACGTGCCCGAACTGCGGCAGGGATCTAAAGATTTGTTACAACTGCAAGTACTACAGCCCAGGTTCGCATTGGGACTGCGAGGAGAGTATAACGGAACCGGTACGAGAAAAGGATAGAGCAAATTTTTGTGAATACTTCAAATTCAAAGAGATTGAGAATCCGGATAAGATAGATAAATCATCCATTTCAAAGAGAGAATCCAGAGAACAAAAGTCCAGAGATGACTTTAATAAACTCTTCGGGGGATAATCCTACAGGAGCGGGTAACCTATGAAGGGTCTCTCTCAACCTGCACGGAGCCAGCTAGTCTAAAGAGGATACTACCATAATCCGTACCACGCTTTTTTAAATACTCTATCAACTCATTCTGAAAACTACACCCCAGATCAACTCCAAGACCCGAGCCCGAATAACAGCTAAAATTATACAAATTATCCCGTATCCCAAACTCCCACGCCTCGTTCAACATGGGAATAGAGGGAGAATCAAGATTGGGAGTAAGGGTATTAGCCCACTCAATATCTCTAATAGCCTCTTCCGTTTGATTGTAATATTTAAACTTATAGGTTCTAAACCGAGGTTTCTTCTCCATTGTCCCGGCAATAGACTCCACCAATTCCACCACCATATCAGCAATAGCAGGTGCGGATGTTAAACCGGGTGATCTTATCCCTATCACATTTATAAAATTCGAGGGGTTATCGTAACCCTCTATAATAAAATCATTGGTATTGGGCTGTGCTCTGTTTCCCGCAAAGGTTTTAACGGTGAGCCTTGTACTTAACGAAGGAACAAGCTCCTTCGTCTTCTTAACTACCTCACGAAGTCCTTCCACCGTTGTTGTTGTATCCTCCTTAAACTCTTCTTCCATGTTCTCTGCAGTAGGACCAAGGAGAATATCTCCCGTTTCCGTCGGGACAACAAGTACCCCCTTGCTTTCTCTGGTAGGAATAGGAAAGATGATATGATTTACATTATAGCTCGGATGAGGTTCCAAAAGAATGTACTGCCCCTTTCGTGGAATTATCGTATAATCATTTATCCCCGCCATTTTAGAAACCACATCACCGAAGACCCCCGCCGCGTTTATAACGAGCTTTGCATGTATCTCCCCTCTGAGAGTCTCTATAGATACAATTTCTCCCCCCTGTTTTTTAAAACCTACAACCTCACTAGCCAAAAAAGGTTTTACACCGTTAACCACCGCATTCTTAAAGAGAAAGTTTACAAATCGCATCGGACAGATACTCCCCGCCGTAGGTGCATAGAGCGCAGCAATAACACCAGGGTTAATGTTGGGTTCTGCTTCCTTTACCGCCTTCTCATCCAGAATTTCTAAGGGGATTCCCCTGGCATCTCCCCGTTTTTTAAGCTTTTTAATATACTCAATTCCATAATCATCAAAGGCAACAACAAAAGAACCAACCCGTTTTACAACAGCTCCTATTTCTTCTTCCCAATCATCGTAGCGTTTGTTACCCCTGACAACCAATTTAGCTCTCAGGCTCCCATCGGGACTATCATAACCCGCATGGAGTATCCCGGAGTTTCCCTTGCTCGCTCCCTGGGTAACCTGTGAAGATTTTTCTATAAGGGCAATAGAGACATTGTACTTACTAAGTTCGTAAGCAATCCCTGTACCAATGATACCCCCACCTATAATCGCAATATCAAATATATCATTACCAACCATATATTTCCTCTTTAACCTCTCTTTCTCTCCAAGTACTCTCCGACACTTTCTTTCGTCCTCTCGTACTGGAGGACAAAATTAGGAGATGGTTTTTTAGCATCACCAACAAACAGTATCCCCGATTCTCTCATACCCTCCATATCCATATCCACCTCCCACCTATCCAGATTCCACTCAACACCCAGATGCTCTCTCCAGGGGTGCTCAAGTACAAACTCCCCGTCTATAGCCAAACTATCACCGGGTATACAAAACTCGAAGGCACCCTGTTGAACAACAAGCCCCTTAAACAAAACATTCCCAAGCAACTGTTTAAGAATGCAATTTGTATAAATCCCAATCCCATCTGGTATCCCTCCAGGAATTTTACCTATCATCTCCATAATCCTCTCACCGGGGGAAACAACGGAAACCTTAATCCCCCTATCATAAGCGGCAAGGGCTACCTCCAGGGTATACTCGCTCTCACCAAAAACAACCAGGCTCCTTCCCGGTAAAAACGGATAGTGTTCCAGCATTTCACCCACCTGATAGGCAGAAAAAACACGTCCACTCCTCACCCCTGGAAGCAAGTATTTACCATAAACAATCTGGGTCGCCCCGACTGCTATCACAAGATTCCTATAACCAATTTTAAGCCCGGAACCGTCGTTTTTACGGGCATATACAACTCTCCTATCCCTATCTATCTTAAAAACCCGAGCCCCCATTAGAATTTCAGCCTCCTTCATTTCCCCATCCCTACCGACAAGATTCTCTACCTCAAAGAGCACCTGCTTTCTAAAATCCACACCCGTATACCTGGGATCCTCGTCACTAATTCCAAAAGGAAAGTATTTCATCCAGGTAAGCGTGTACATAAGAACGTCACGTCCCTCCAACAGAACAACACTTCCCCCACCCTTTTTAACTATCTCAAAAAAAGCGGCAAGTCCTCCTACGCCCCCTCCGAGCACAAGATAATCAAAATCGTTCATTATATCTCCTCAAAGAAACATTTTTCAATCAAAAACGTTAGAAAACATAATATATGAAGAAATTACAGGTGTCAACTATTTGAAATTATTTCACCAATGCTCTACTATATTAGAAATGAAAAAATTCAATTTTGCAGGAATAGGTCATATATTGGCCTTTGTTACAATACCATTATTTTTGTTGTGCCTTATAATAACACTAAAGGCACCCCATATCTTTGCCTTTCCACTTCCCAGACTTGTAAGTCTATGTATCGGGGTATTCTTAACTGTCATCTGGGTAAATTTCTACACCAGGACCATAAGATACATATTCACTCGGATCAGAAAAAACGAACTGGCAACCACGGGCCCATACGCCCTGTGCCAACATCCTCTCTACGCCTCTTTCATCTTCTTTCTTATCCCCGGGGGAGCATTCCTCTTCAACAGTTGGTTACTGTTCGTTCCCTCCATTGTCATGTTTATACTATTCAGAATCCTTATACCCAAAGAGTATAAAACCTTAGAAGAGAAATACGGAGAAAAATGGAAGGAATACCATGCAAAAACGCCGGAAATTTTCCCCCTAAACATAAAAGAACTCAAGAAAATGCTTACAAAATCCCCCAGCTAGAATTTACCGACAGTAGCCCCTCTAGAAAATTCTCTCCCTGAGGAACCCTGAAGATCTGGACGGTGCCCCGCCGTATATTGATAGAGCAACTCCCTGAAGAGAAGCGGAACAAGTTTCATTTTCTCAGCGGTTTCAACGTACGCGATCCTCATCTGGGTTTTTCCTACCCTAGCCTTTCCTTTATCCTGCCTATAAAAACCCTCCATCGGGGCCACCAACAGTGTGTACTTTTTACCATCAATATTCACCACCCCTTCTTTAGCACAGTACATCACAAACTCATAGGCATCAAAATTTTCATTAACAACATCTCTTACATCGACAACAGAATAGATAGAGGCAGCGGGTTTAGAAACTACAATACCTGGAATAAGTCGCCTGATATCCTCGTAAAACCTGACCATCATTCCTCTGTAATAATCTCTCTGCTTCTCATACCACGCATTAAGATCATCCACCGACTCGTGGGCCAGAGCACCGAATATATATTGTCCTATCGCATTGGGACACAAATTAGCAGTACCCTCCGCAACCGCTTTTTCGTGAAATTCTCTATTATCAGTTACTATAGCACCAATCCTGAGCCCACAGGCATTCCAGACTTTAGAGGCACTCTCTATACTAATTCGTCTTCCCTTTATCCCGGGGACAGATTCATCGCAAAGCCCCCATATACTAACCGGTTTTTCTCTTCCACCCCCTACATAGTAAAGCTCTCTATATGCTTCGTCACTCACCAACCACATATTATACTTTACACACAGCTTGGCCAGGCTTTTAAGAATTTCATAGGTGTACAGCTGACCACTCGGATTGTCATAGGGGATCACAAGCAACGCCGCCGGTCTGTACACTCTAATGGTCTCTTCTATTTCTTCAATCGGGGGGAGGGCAAATCTTCCCTCTCCATCCAGATTACGCCTGACAGAAACGATCCGCCTCCCAAGACGTCTGGCAAAAGCTATATAGTTGGTGTAGGCAGGATCTATAACAAGAAGAGGTCTTTCACTGCTACCCGCATCACCGAGCAGTCCTACGGTAACGATTTCCATTGCCATGGAACCGCCATCCGTGATTTGCACATGCAACCCATTAGTATCAAAACCACTGGAGTTAAGTATGTTTAAAAAAGCCTCTCTTGTCTCTTCCATCCCTACGGTGGGAGTATACTTAACAACACCATTTTTAAAGGGACTCTCATCTGCCCCCAAAGACCGCATCCTTTTTATCATAGCAGGGTGCATGGGAAGACTCACGTTTCCTATTGCTACGTTAATTGCCTCTACAGCATCACCCCCTTCCTCCACCCGTTTAGCAAATTCAGTCTGAGCAAGTCGTATCACGGAAGGGAGTCTCTTAGAAAAATAATCCGATACTAGAGGCTTCATCGCACCTTTCCCCCTTTACCCACACATTATAGCCTTCTATCAAATAAAAAACAAGGTAGGTTAATAAATCTACACAACCCCCGGCCGGGCACCCTAACCTACAAGACCCAACTCCCTCCCGACCTTCTTAAAAGCCTCAACAGCTCTATCTATCTGCTGCTCGGTATGGGCTGCCGAAATTTGAACCCTTATCCTGGCCTTACCCCGGGGAACAACGGGATACACAAAACCTATTACGTATATCCCCTCATCGAGGAGTCTATCTGCCATCTTTATAGCAAGAGGTTCATCATATATCATTATGGGAACAATTGCTGTCTCTCCCGGAACTATCTCAAAACCAGCCTTCACTATCTTCTCTTTAAAATAACGGGTATTCCGACGAATCTTTTCCCGCAATTCACCAGAGGAGCTAAGCATCTCAAGAACCCTCAAAGTTGCACCGACAACTGCAGGTGGGAGGGTATTAGAAAAGAGATAGGGTCTAGAGCGTTGGCGAAGATATTCTATAATCTCCCTTTTACCGGAGGCACATCCCCCGGAGGCTCCCCCTAACGCCTTCCCAAATGTAGTTGTTATAATATCAACCCTTCCTTCAACCCCGCAGTATTCCACCGTACCCCTACCTGTCTTTCCTATATAACCCGTCGCATGAGAATCATCCACCATAACAAGCGCATCGTAGCTCTCGGCCAGATCACATATACCCTTAAGATTGGCAATATCACCATCCATAGAAAAAACTCCATCGGTGCATATAAGCCTGTACCTCGCATCTTTTGCTTCTCTCAACGCCTTCTCCAGATCTTCCATATCGGAGTGTCTATACCTATAGCGTCTCGCCTTACAAAGTCTAACTCCATCTATTATAGAGGCGTGGTTTAATTCATCGGATATTATGGCATCCTCCTCACCAAGGAGAGGTTCAAACAACCCCCCATTCGCGTCAAAGCACGCGGCGTAGAGTAGCGTATCGTCCGTTTTCAAAAACTCAGAAACTTTTTTCTCCAATTCCTTATGTATCTCCTGAGTTCCACAGATAAATCTCACAGATGATAACCCATACCCCCATCTATCCATGGTTCTCTTAGCCGCCTCAACAACCTCCTCATTAAAAGAAAGCCCCAGGTAGTTATTGGCACAAAAATTGAGAACCTTCCTACCGCCCTTTACCCCTATCTCACTACCCTGCGGTGTAGTTAACACACGTTCATCTTTATAAAGCCCTTTAGCCTTTAATTCCTCAAGTTTAGTCCTCAGATCTTCTTTCATTTTCCCAAACATAACATACCTCCTAACGTTATAGAGAAAAATGGCCGCCCCCTGTAAATCGCTGCCTCCCCGCAAACAATCTCAACTTAGAGCCCCCCTTCCAAACTACTCCCCGAAATGCAAACGCCCTTCACTCTTTCTCTTAGAGAGCACAGAGAGCATATCCCGTGTCATAGCGTCAAGATCGTAGGTAGGATTCCATCCCCATTCTACCCGCGCCGCATAATCCTCTAAAGAGTTGGGCCACGAATTGGCCAGAGCCTGTCTTACGGGGTCTATATTATAATCTATCTCAAAATCAGGAATATATTTCCTGATATACGCTGCTTCGTCCTCGGGACAAAAACTCATAGCCGTAATATTAAAGGCATTCCTGTGACGGAGTTTATCCGGGTTTGCCTCCATTAGATCTATTGCCGCCTTAATAGCATCGGGCATATATATCATATCCATATAGGTATCTCCGGACAGGAAACAGGTATACTTTCCCCTTTCAACAGCTGCATAGTACATGTAGACGGCATAATCCGTAGTTCCTCCCTCCGGTTCCTTTACATTCGAGATAATGCCGGGGTAGCGCACGCCCCTCGTATCCACCCCATATTTGTGATAATAGTAATCGCACAAAAGTTCTCCTGCAACCTTCGTTATCCCATATATAGAGGTAGGTCGTTGTATGGTATCCTGGGGAGTAAAATCTTTCGGAGTATTGGGACCAAAAGCTGCAATTGAACTCGGGGTAAACACAGCACAGCCAAACTCCCGCGCCACCTCCAGTACGGAGTACAACCCATTGATATTTACATCCCAGGCTATCTGAGGATTTTTTTCCCCCGAGGCAGAGAGTAGAGCGGCAAGATGAAAAATAGTATCTATCCTATGACGTTTTACAATCCGTGCAATCTCTTTCGCACTTCTACAATCCACCCTATAGAAAGGTTCGAAAGAAACCCCACCAAAAGGTTCAGAAATCATGCCAGCAACATCATAAGCTTTTATATCCGAGCTCACAACATTCTCAGCACCGTATATATTCTTTAACCGGGGAACGAGTTCAGAGCCTATCTGTCCGAGGGCGCCTGTAACAAGTATTCTTTTCAAGAACACCTCCTTTTGAATCTGGAAAAACCATACACGAATTAAATTCAATATACTAAACATTATTATACTATATTATACACTTTCAATTTGTCAACATTTATGCTAAACTAATTCCAGGAGAGTAAAAATGGAACATTTGAAACCGCCCTGTGTAGGGAAAAACATTCAAAAACTGAGAAAACAACAACAGATAACCCTCAGTGTCCTGGCAGAGAGGAGCGGGGTTTCAAAGGCAATGCTCTCACAGATAGAATCGGAAAAGGTAAATCCCACAATAGCCACTATTTGGAAGATAGCCAGAGGTCTCGAGGTAGACCTAGATACTCTATTGAAGGGAGATTCTGAAAAAGCAAAAAAATTCCTCGTTATAAGAGACGCAGATGCGACAACTCTGGACACGTCCGAGGGAGGTCCACACCTAAAAGTCCTTTCACCAATCGCAATGGCAGAGGATTTGGAGATTTATATACTCACCTTTGCTCCCAAAACAAGACTAAACTCTACCCCTCATGCAGGTGGCACAGAGGAATACCTTACCGTTTTAGAGGGAGAAATTTACGTAGAAGCGGGAAATAAAAATGCAACTCTCCATAAGGGAGACTTCATTATCTACAACTGTGACGTTAATCACCTAATAGAAAACAGAAGTGATCAAAGAGCTGTCGTACACATGATAGTACGTTTCCCCAAGAAGGCGTGGGGTCAGTAATCTCTTACCGGTACAACCCTCCATCAACAGTTTTCTCAACTACACTCAAAATTTACAAAATCCTCTTGCTCACCCTACCCAAAGGGTATAACATTAGACAAAGATTAATACCTATGTGGAGGAAATAATGAAAAAAATGAGGCAACTAATCGGATTTTTGGCCTTTATATTACTCTTCATCATCTCCAGCACAGGGATTTTTGCCCAGTCAGTGGTAAAAGGAATGAGTGCAAACGGGTCTACAGGGCTCGTAACAAGTCCTACAGCACGAATAGGGTGGGAAAATACAACTCTTGGCGTAGATGTCGGGTACAAGTTTACGGGGGCAACACATATACCAATGGTTTCAGTAAGTGCCTTTGGAAAAGCGGAACTGGGACTTGCAGTTGATATCCAGCCAGCTGCAAATGCACAAGGGGCAACCAATTTTCTCATCACCGGGAAGTATCAGTTTTACGGTGGAGGAGGAGATCCTGCTCTAGCCCTTGCCGGAAACGTCCAGATTACACCAAACGAAACAGCAGAACAGGTTTTACTGGTATTAAATACCAAGGGAAGTTTCTTTGACTGGCCTGCCAGCACTTCCATGGCAATAGGTACAACATTTCCAAATTTCTTTAACAACTTCCCAATAGACTTCTCAATGGGCTTCGAACTAACGGTATGGCCCTCGGCCTTAAAAGACTTTGTTCACCTGATAATAGATTTTGCAAACTACTCCTACAGTATTAACCCTACAGGCTCAATGGCAGTGGGAAGAGGGATATTCAACGCCGGTATAAGAATCGGCCTTCTAACCGGTCCCAAATTCAAGCTTAACATAGACGCAATAGGTACCAACCTGCTCGATGCCAACAGAGGTTTCATGGTAGGGGCCTGTTTTGGGATGGCCATTATGTGAGACTGACACACACAGAACAGAGCAACCCGAAAATCAGAACAGAGGTTGTTAAGTTAGTTAGGCTATCAAAAGCTCTCGAGTAGCCGCAGAGTACTCCCGTTTAATGCTTTCTATAACGCTATGAACCGATGTGATTTCTTCTGTTCTGTAGGCATTTGATCCGGCGAAAACAAAGCCATTCTCCAGATCCCCCCTCTGAGCATTTGCCAAAGCCTTTGCTATACAGTAGGGAGTTGTTTTATAATCACAGCTAACAAGACACTTCCAGGGACATTTAAAAGGTTTTTTCTTACCGGCCTTTACGTCCCTTAAAAAATTATTGTTTATAGCCCTACCGGGAAGTCCAACAGGACTCTCGATTATCACAAGATCCTCTTCCTTAGCATTAATATAGGCCTCTTTAAACTCCAAACTTGCATCACACTCAAAAGTTGGCACAAATCGAGTTGCCATTTGAACCCCTTTGGCGCCCATAGTAAGGTACCTATGTATATCCTCTCCGGTGTATATACCCCCTCCTGCAATTACAGGTATCTCCTTTTCAAACCTCTCCTCATAGGGCCTGACAGCCTCTATTACAGCTGGGACCAGATATTCAAGTCTGTAGTTTTCATCTTCAATCTGTGTATTCTTAAATCCCAGATGGCCGCCCGCTTTAGGCCCCTCAACAACAACCGCATCGGGTACACATCCGTGCTTAGCCCACGAGCGAAAGATTATATTGGCCGCTCTGGCAGAGGAAACGATAACTCCTAACCTCGTTTTACCGTTATTAATCTCTTCCGGGGGTATGATCTGAGGCACCCTCAGGGGAAGCCCTGCCCCTAAAAACACTATATCAGCTTCCTCCTCAAATGAGGCTCTAAGTAGATTCTCAAAATCTGTTAGCGCTACCATTATATTCACCCCTACTATCCCATCCGTCATTTCACGGGCCTTTCGTATCTCTTTCTTCAATTCCCTTACATTCGTCTTCCTGTAAGACTCTTCTAGTCTATCCTTTAACATGGCCATCCCAACCGCCGCTATTACTCCTATACCTCCCTCATTGGCAACTGCAGATGCCAGACCGGAGAGTGAAATCCCCACTCCCATCCCCCCTTGAATTACAGGAAGCTTGGCTCTAAGGTTACCTATGACCAGCTCGGGGAGTTTCCCTTTTCCCTCTATTTCATCCGATTTATCTATCCTTTCCACAATTTCCTCCATAATTAATGTGTTAAGTGATAATACTACATTTCTCCTCGAGGAAGTGTAAAACAACTGTAAAAGGGAGATATTAGACTCAGAAGTACGCCTGCAATCACAATTAAGCGAGACGATTGATGTTTTTAAAATAGAATTGCATAATTGAATCAAAAACCAACGAGTGACAATCAATTTAAGGAGAAACAGGATGAAAGAGATTAAGCTGGGGGTACTTGGTGCGGGGAAAATGGGTCAATTCCACTGCGATTTTATAACATCGACTAAAGGATTAAAACTTATAGCGGCAAGCAGCAGAGCGAAACAACTCACAGAAGAGGTAAGAGAGAAGTATCATATAAGAGTATATGAAAGCCACGATGAACTGCTTAAAGACAAGGAAATAGAATGGGTTGTTATATCCACAACCTCATCCGAACACACCGAGTGGGCCATAAAAGCCCTAAAAGAGGGGAAAAATCTAATTATAGAGAAACCAATAGCAGAAACCCTAAAAGAGGCAGAAATGATATTTAACCTCGCAAAAGAAAGGGAGTTAAAGGTAACCGTACATCAAAATAGAAGGTGGGACAGAGATTTTCTCCTTGTAAAAGATGTAATAAAAGAAAAAATAATAGGAGAGGTTTACAGAATAGAATCAAGAAAAACCGGATTTTCACCAGGGTGGGGAGGTTGGGGTGCCCAGGGGATGGAAAACCCATGGAGACTGAAAAAAAAGTACGGAGGTGGTTTTTTAAACGATTGGGGCCCCCATCTTATCGATCAAATACTTCAATTAAAGGGAACAGAGATAAGAAGTATCTTTGGCAAGGCAGAGGGAAGAGTTTGGACCAAAGAGGTGGACGATCACTTCTGGGCAGAGATAGTTTTCGACGACAACACCTCTGCCAGAGTAGAAGCATCTAACAATTGCAGAATACCAATGCCACGATGGTTTCTAATAGGAACAGAGGGAACACTTGAAATTTCCGGAGGCCAGGCAGATGAGTGGAATACCGCCCGTATTGTGAAGGAATGGAAGGGAAACCGAGAAGAAGTAACAATTGATATCACTCATGGAGAACTCTCTAACGAGTTTTACCCACGCTTCGTAAAGGCACTCGAAAAGAATCTTCCCCTTCCCATACTTCCAGAAGAGGTGTTATTCACAATGAAAGTAATAGAACTAATCCGAGTTTCTTCAAAAAAGGGGGAATCCGTTTCTTTTAACACCTTACCTTAATTTACACTAACTCTAGTAAGCAAATTTGAGATTACCGTTTGTTGCATCGTAATATGAAAAAGCCACTCGCTCTTCACCATTTTCCCTATAAAGGGCTATGGATGCATACTCACCTACATCGTATCCCCTATCAATGGTATCGATAATCCAAGAGCCATCCCTCTTAAATGCATACTTTAAATCACCATTGGCAGCATCGTAAAAGGCTACATGGGGATTATCACTGCTGTCTAAAACTATAGATGAGTACTGACCAACATTACCACTCGCAACTGTTTCCGTATGCCAGCTTACCCCATCGTAGTAGGCGTATTTTAGAGCATGATTAGTGTTGTCATAGTAGCTTATATGAGGATAATCATTAGAATCAACGGCAATAGATGTGTATTGTCCAACATCACCCGTAGAATCCACCGTTTCCGTATGCCAGCTTGCCCCGTCATAGTAGGCGTACTTTAAATCATAGGCTGTGTTGTCATAGTAGCTTATACGAGGATAATTGGCACTATCCAAAGCAATAGAGCTGTAGCGTCCATCATCTGCCGCATTATCAACGGTAACAGGACTCTGCCAGCTACTTCCATCATAGTGAAGCTCATCCAGCTCACTCAACGAGACATTGTAATAGCTTACATAGCGATGTCCGTTACTATCCACTACTACGGAGCTGTACTCGCCCACATCACCTGTACTGACCAATGTGCTTACATTCCAGCTACTCCCGTCCCAGAAGGCGTACTTTAAATCATTTCCCGTATAATCATAGTAACTTATATGTGGATAGCCGTTACTATCCAGACTTAGAGAGGCAAACCTACCAACATCATTAGTACTATCAACAACAGAAATACTCCAGTCACTCCCATCATAATACGCAAACTTCAAATCACCGTTGGTAACATCGTAGTATGCAATCCCCGGATTACCCGATGAATCAACCTTAAGCGATGAGAATTGTCCCACATCACCGGCCGTATCAACAGTGAATCTATGCCAAACAACACTAAAATCCTCTCTGGAATACTTTCCCATCGAATCCCTCACCTCTATTTCAACATCACCAGAATATCCCGGGGCCTTGTAAACTCCACTCGACGAATTTATACTTCCTATCCCGCTAACAATACTATAGGTATAGGGAGGAACCCCACCTGCACCCTCAAAGGTATACTCTTCGTAGACATAGAGCCTCTCTGGAGAGGATCTTAAATATGGATAATCAACTATACTAACCGAAGCCTCGCTCGTATTGGAAGCAGAATCCGTCACCCTAACCGTCGCACTCCCCACAGAGCCAGGGGCTGTGTAAACACCAGAGACAGAATCTATACTGCCTCCCCCACTCACAACCTCATAAGTGTAGGGCGGAATTCCACCACTTGCCGAAAAAACGTACACCTCACCAACGTAAACAGTGGCTGTATCGGGTTTAATTACCAGGGTTAACGATGGCAATCCTGCCCCGCTCGGCACGGGCTTTCCCAGCTCTGAAAACAGAGAAAACTCATCACAACCAGTAAACACAAATCCTAACAAGAAAAATAGTACAATACTAAAGATAAGGAATAATTGCCTATAGTAGAGTTCTTTCCTCATATCTAACTTAAATATAGTAACTTTTATTCATCGCATCCAATCTTTTCTCAAAGTCATGGCCCTTGACTTACAACAATTAATATCCTAATATGTTCTTAATTATTGTGAACATTAAACTAGAAAAATCAAGGGGGTAAATCATGAAAAACTCTACCTCTGTAGATGTAACTATCGTCGGGGGAGGAATGATAACAAACGATCTGATACTTCCATCAATTTATCATCTCCAGAGAACAGGAATCGTGGGAAAAATAGATATATGCGCACTAAATAATCCACCGCTAAAGGCACTAAAAAGGAATAAAGAAATAACAGAGGCATTTCCACATCAAGATTTCACACCTCATCCCTCTCTAGAGGAGCCAGAGGATAAAACCTTCCCCGATCTATACAGAGAGGTCATCTCCGAAATGAAACCAAGACAGGCCGTGGTAGTCGCTATCCCCGATCCACTCCACTACCAGGTGGTCAAAGATGCTCTCTTGCAGGATCAAAACGTTCTCTGTGTAAAACCACTAGTCCTAAAATACACCCAGGCCGAAGAGATTAAAAATATTGCCTATGAAAGGGGCTTATTCGTCGGGGTAGAGTACCACAAACGATTTGACAGACGCTCCCTAATAGCAAAGAGACATTACGAAAAGGGTGATTTAGGTGAGTTCATTATGGGTGAAGCTAAGATGATAGAACCATACTTTTACAGACACTCAAACTTTCAGAATTGGTTTACAGTAGACAAGACAGATCCATTTACCTATGTAGGGTGTCATTATGTAGACCTTGTATATTTCATTACAGGTTTAAAACCAGTAGAGGTCTCCGTTAGGGGAATAAAAGGAAAGTTTCCAAACGGAAACGAGGGTTTCCTATGGGCTCACGGAAGGGTTCGGTACGAAAATGATGCAATTCTTTCAGTAATAGACGGACTGGGTTATCCAGACGAGGGAGCAGGTAGCAACGAGCAGTGTCTTACCATGTTCTTCGAGGGCAAAGGCAAAACAGGAATGATAAAACACAACGATCAATTTCGAGGGGTAACGCACAGCTACCTCGAGGGAATAGGAACGGCAGGTTCTCACTACAATTTTGTAAACCCTGATTTCTACAGATTAGTACCCTGGGAGGGAGATGGTTACAAACCGGTGGGCTATGGATTTGACTCCATTGCGGCGACGATTACAACAATTCATAAAATGGCAGAGGAAACAGAGGGGTTAACGGAAAGTGAATCTTTAAAAAGACGACAACAAATCATAAAAGAAACCGACAACAAGGGAATTATAGCGACCCCTGCAAACAGCTACATAAACGAGCTTGTTGTAGAGGCCGCAAGAAAATCCATATTAAACGACGGTATCCCCGTGAAAATTGTTTACGGAGAACACCCTCATATAGAGTAGAGTAGGCCTAGAATTAAAACATCAATATCAATCTTACTACAAGTCACAAGACATCAGAAATCCAGAAGTTCTACCGTAAATACCAAAAAACTATTGGGAGGAATTACCCCGGGATACCCCATTTTACCATACGCGAGCTCCGGTGGTATAATCAGAAGTCTCTTCTCTCCCTTTTTCATCGTAACAAGGGCCTCGTTCCACCCGGGAATAACCTGACCGATCTTAAAGGTTGCCGGTTTTCCCCGCTTGTAAGAGCTATCAAAAACAGTGCCATTTAAAAGCTCGCCCTCGTAGTTAACGGTTACTTCCATTCCAGAGGAAGGCGTTTCACTCCCCTTCCCCTTTTTCAAAATAATGTACATGAGTCCGGATTTAGTTTTAACAGCATTCGGCCACTTTTTCTCTATAAAGGCAAGATCCCTTTTACGTTTCTCAGCTATCAATCGTTTCTCCTCTCTCCTCTTCTCAGCAACAAGCCGCTCGAACCTGTCCTGAGAGACCTTAAATTTTTTAGCGTCCCGACCTATTCGCAATATTCGTACGCTTTCAAGCTTATCGCCCTGCGTGATCGATTCTACAACATCCATTCCCTTTACAACATGCCCAAAGATCGTAAAGTATCCATCGAGCCACGGAGCGGAACGCATTGTTATATAAAACTGACTCCCGTTTGTATCCGGTCCTCTATTAGCCATAGCGAGAACACCCGCCTTATCATGTCGTAAATCCTTCCTGATTTCATTCGGAAACTCATAACCCGGACCACCACTGCCATTACCAAGGGGGTCACCTGACTGGACAATAAAATTGGGGACAACCCTATGAAATACCATATTATCGTAAAAATACTTGCCTTTCTTATTCTTAAACTTGAGTGTTCCCTCTGCAAGACCCACAAAATTCATCACTGTCATCGGTGTCTTCTTATACTCAAGAGAGGCAATAATCTCCCCCTTAGAGGTAGTGAATATGGCATAGAGACCATTGGGAAGGTCATAACTCTTAGCAACCGCTCCCTGTAATCCAACACCCGCAAAGAGCAAGAGTGCTACCAGAACTTTCATAAAAAATTTCTTAAACATAAAACTATTCCTTTCTTGTTTGATTATTTTTACTTTCCATGTACTGTTTTTTCACATAGGCTATAAACTCCTTTAACTCTTTATTTTCACTTCTAAGCCTCTCAATTTCATATATCATCCAGGAAACATCCTCTTCGGCATCCTCTATATCGTACAAAAGATCGTTTCCCGGGTTATATGTGCTGTAATACACCCTACTTTTCTTCTTCTTTTCCTTTATATACTTAAGTCTATCTTCCATCTCTATATCTACTAACAAACCTCAAAAAACAAAATAATATTCTTTTCATACCTATAAAATTCCGATACTCTATAACGTACAGAAGAAATAATTTTTAGTCCACTTAAAAATGGTCGGAATGAATTATTTTTCATAGGGAGGGAATCTCAAATGAAATTCACAATTAATCAAAATCACAGAAAAATCCTACTTATCCTAATATTCGTTTCTCTACTGGCACTTCCCTCTGCATTCTCAGAGAAACTCCCCCCAAGCTTTTCTGCTAATCTAGGTTTTAACTTCTTTAACTATTCGGAAATTTATCTTGACACAGGGTTCGCCTATAATCATCCCATCACAGACGGGCTGGAACTAACTGCTGGTGCAGATTTTTCACTTCGTACTATCAAACAAACAGATGGAACAGTGCTTCCCTACTTCTTTATACCCATTAACGTAGGACTAAATTTTATATTTCAAAACACTTTTCCCACTTATGTGCTCGGTGTGGGTTTAAGCCCCGTCATAAGGATTCCACCAACCGCAGAAGACAGGGGACGCTTTTACATGGGACCCTACATCAAGGCAGGAATAAGAATAAGGGTACACAGACTCATGAACTGGTTTGTAAACGTATATCAAGACCTGTTAATAGGGGAACCCGCATGGATAAACACCTCTACCAGAATTTACACGGGAATTAATTTCAGGTTTACACCATATTAGATAAGTCCCATATTGGTAAGCTTTTTATACTCCTCCAAAAAGGTAGGAGTAACCTTATCCAGCTTTATCAATCTCTCTATTTCGTCCTTGGTAAAAAATTTCCCCCGCTCTATCTCTCTTTTAAGAGGTGTAATAACTCCCAGATCATCGGTATAAACGAGGGTATGAGTAAAAACAAACTCACTCTCCACCTCATCTTTGTAGATATAACTGTAGAGAAACTCGGCACCGTTAGAACTTATTCCAAGCTCCTCCTCTACTTCCCTTGCCAAAGCCTCTTTAACGGTTTCTCCTGCTCTCATGTGTCCCCCTACTGAGGTATCCCAATAACCCGGGTATCTATCCTTATCCCTTGCACGCTTTTGAAGATACAGACGTTTCTTATCAGTGCTAAAGAGAAGGAGATGTACAACCCCATGAATTAACCTTGGATTACCATGACACTCCGACCTTCGAGCCTTACCTATCTCCCTTCCCCTTTTATCGAAGAGAGGAAACATTTCTTCTTCCATCTTATCTCCCAGAAAATATAAAATAAAATAATATGTTTATTTGTCTAGCAACAGATCATCCCATTCAATTCCATCTCCCGATTCAACTCTTCGCACAACTTTCTTCCCCAAAACGAGACGATAAAATGAGGGATCCAGACCTGGTTTCAAATTTTTCTCTGTCCGGAGGATTGCAATATTAGTCTCCGATAGTTTTTCTCCCTTTTCTATCTCCCGAATAGCATGAATTGATCTGTTAGTTGTTAAATAGCTCTCCCTCTCAGATTCTGCAAGCCTTTTAACACCATCTCCAAGAATTTCTTCTATTTTCCTCTTCCCGTACCTACCCTCTAATTCTCTCCACATCAAGTCAGGTTCTCTAACCGCTCTTTTAAGCATATCTACCATCATTCTAAATCTATCCGGAACAAGGGCTATTCTATCGTCCAACCCGTCTCCCTCATTTGAGAGAGTGAAGTGTTTCTCTACAGCCACCCCACCAACAAGAACGGACAGTACAGGTACCAGAGTAGGATCAAGCGAATGATCCGAAACCCCCACCGGTAAACCTAATATAGCAGCCAGGTTGGGGATCAATTTCAAATTATACTCCTCCTCCGGTGCAGGATAGGAGGTGACACAGTGGAGTAGGATACTTCTATCACAACCAAGAACATCAAAGGCCTTCTCGATATCACCCAATTTAGAAACACCACTCGAAACAATTTTCCACACTCCATACCGAGCAATCTCTTCCAACATTGGGAAATGGTTAAGCTCGGGAGAAGCTATCTTAATGGCCTTCACACCAATCCGCTTCAATATCCTAGCGCTTCGTATCCCAAAAGAGCTTGCTAAAAACAGAGCCCCTCTCTCTTCCGTGTACTCTTTAAGTTTTCCATAGAAATCCTCGTCCCGCTCCAGAGATTTAAATCTATCATAGAGCGGTATTCTCCCCCCGGGTAAATCCACAAGCCCCGTGCGAGGGTGAACTATCTCATCAGCAAAGACAACCTGAAACTTTACACAGTTAGCCCCCGATTCAACGGCAGCATCTATCAAATCTCTAGCTCTACTCAGGGACCCTCCATGAGCGGTACCTATCTCTGCAATAATAAGAATTTTATCTCCGGAAGTTAACTCAAAAACCTCCTCATCACCCTGCATAGTACTTTCTTGACCTTACAGCAAGAACAAGAAACATAATTCCAATCGGGAGAAGGGCAAGAATGAACAGTATGAAAGACAGATTGGATTTTACGATTATCCTTATCTGTCTATCACTTCCCTTAAGATATTTACCATTCTTATCCTGCAACCTGAACTTCATATATTTAATGTTCCTGCTAATGGGGATATGAAACGCCCTCAAACTAGGACTTCTACCCTCGTACTTCTTGGGATCAAAGGGAACAATTCTATAACCAAGCGAAGATCCCTTCGTCTGTTCCACATAGTAAGGTTTTTCAAGGACAACGACAGAGCTTCCATCTTTCTTTATCAATTCTACCCGCGCCTTGGGTACTTGCTGAATTCTCACCCATTTTATTATGTTTGGATTTCCTTTGGAGTCGTTTTTTATCATTTTGTTGTAGTAGAGATCGTTAAACTCATCCTGATAGAAGGGTCTAAGATAAAGATCGGTTGTTCCATCTATGTAAAGCACGGAGGCAGGTGTTTTAGATTGAACAGGCCTAGTCCACTTATCCCCTGGTATGACATCGTAACCTATACCGTTACTTCGTCTCTTACCAAAAACCACCAATTTTTTCTCAGAACCCTCCATAATTTTTCCATCTTTATTGATAAACTTGATCCTATATACACCTATGGGGAGGTTAAAAATAAAGGCCTTCTCAACGGGTTTAACGTAGTATTTGGGTCTATTGGTAGGCTCTTTTGGTTCCTTGAGGCTATTTAATATCTTCAAATAATGCTTCGTATCCTTACCAGCCTTTCTGGCTTTAGTTATTTCCATAGTGAGTTTATTCAACTCTGCTTCATATTTAGCCTTTGCCTGGTAGTATTTTTCCACAGCATTCCAATAGGCATCTACCATTTTCGAATACTTTTTCCACTCCCTATCGGCGGCATCTCCGGTAAAAACCTTCCAGTTAACCTCATATTCACCCGGGGCATTGTAGTAAGTATAACGCACCTGTTTTAGCTTTTTCTCGCCTATCTTCTTTCCCGTTATCACTATAGTACCCTCAAAGGGTTTATTTAAAGCATCGGTATCCACCTTCCAATCCTGGGTAATGGGCCAGAAATATACCAGCGTCTTTCTAACGGTCAAAAAATTATCAACATTAGCCATTAAATAGATTGTATCGGCATCCTGTCGACAGAACGTTCCAGAGTACTCTTTTCCGGCAAACGCCAGAATAGAGTATATTAATTCTTCCTTTCTAACAGGAACATCCGAAAAAGCAATCCCACCCAAAAATCCAATCAAAACTAAAAAAACAACAACTCTCTTCATACTCTCACTCCCCTAACTTTAAGTACAAAATGGCTAATAATAAGAAGCGCTACCGTTAGTAAAATGTTCAAAAGCATACTAATAAGGTACAATCCCACATTACCATACCCTATAGCAGACAGCCCCAAACTCCAATAAAACAGAGGAGAAAACCACTTAACAATCCAGGCAAAGACGTTAGAAAGGCTCACAACATACCCGCTCACAATTGCAAAGGATCCCATTTTAACAATTATAAAAAACAGGGCTATTCCGAGAAACAGGGCTATTCCAGAGGCTGCATTATCCGTAAGTATAGATGCAATAATTCCATAGGCAAAAAATGCAATGGACAGAAAAATTATCAGTAACAGTGAGTAAAAAAACATAGGCCCAAGAACGAGATTATTTATAAGAGCGGAAACAAAGAAAAATACCAACAGTATCAAAAGATAAATCACGGTGAAGAAAAAATCCTTAACAAATGAAGCTAATACATAGGCCGTACCGTCCGCAGGGCCATACGCAATAAGCTCGATCGCACCAACTTTTTTCTCAAAACCAAACTTGAAAACTGAGCTTATCGCCAGATAGAAGAGAAACGGAATAAAAGAAACGTAAAGAGCAAACAAAAAGGGCCCCTCGGAGAAGAGCTTAACCACAAAGGTCTCCCCAAACGTTCCAGAAAGGAAACGAGCAATTAACTCATACACCGAATTAAGGCTATAATTAAGACCACTTGAGTCTATTGAACTAACAAAACCATTGATAAGAAAATATCCCAGAAATAATCCTATAGAGATTGCAATATAAAACCCCGGACTTATAAGGGTCTCAAATATTTTCCTCTTTGCAATTGCTCGAGTAGCATTTATCCTATAGTTCATTTATTACCTCCAACTCCGGCAAGCATTTCCACATTTTCCTGTGTAATCGTAACAAAAGCATCCTCCAGAGAAATCGATTTCTCTTTTAACTGAAGGGGAATCAGATTCCTCTTTATCAAAAACTCAGAGATAGCCTTCCTATAATCACCCTCTTTCGGAACCTTAACAACCAACCGATTCTTGGATTTGTTGACGTCAAGTACGAAATCCAGGGATTTAATATCTCCCACAAGAGCATCGGGGATCTCCTCCAGATCTATATGTATCTCCCTATCCTTAGAGAGTTTTAATAGGAGGGCATCCATCTTATCCTCTGCGAGGAGTTTACCGTTAAATATGATTGCTACCCTATGGCATATCTTCTCCATCTCAGAGAGTAAATGGGAAGATATGAAAATAGTCCTTCCCTCCCTGTTCTCCGCTATTATCAAATCCCTTACCTGTTTTATCCCTATAGGATCAAGCCCGGATATCGGCTCATCAAGAAAAAGAATATCGGGATCATGCAATAGAGCCCTAACTATACTCAATTTTTGAAGCATTCCCCGGGAAAACTCACTAATCCGTTTGTGGGCCACATCATCCAATTTTACCTGTGCCAGAAGAGCCATTATTCTATCATCCGGTTTCTTTAAAGAAAAGATATCCGCAAAAAACTTTAGATACTCAAAAGCGGTCATCCACGGCCACATTCCAACAGGATGCTTTTCAGGCACGACTCCTATCCGTTTTCTAAGATCAAGGCGGGAGGGGGTGTATACCTCGTCAAAGAGTTTTATCTCCCCCGAAGTGGGTGGTATTATCCCAAGGAGCATCATAATCGTAGAGGTTTTTCCAGCCCCGTTGGGTCCTAAAAAACCATATATCTCACCTGCGGGGATATTTAAATTCACCCTGTCAACCGCGGTAAAGTTTCCATACTTCTTAACCAAATCTTTTGTGACTATCAATTTCTACCTCCTGCTAACTCTGAGCCTTTACATTCCAACTTGTATCAATATAGTAGTGAATCTTTCCTTTGTACCCATCAAGATACCTCGTCAATTTTTTCTGTGAATTAAATGTCAAAATTTTCTTAACCACACTTTCGAACTCCTTCTCACTTATCTTCCTCGGATCGGGTACAAGAAAGAGAAAATCAAACACCCAATAGGCGGCATCGCTCTTCTTAATACTCGAGTAGGGTACCAAAGCACTATAGCGGAAAACTGTTTCGGGCGTTGGATCCCACTTCCAGTTTACCACCCCTCGAAAGAGCTCCTTACCCCTCTCGGAACCCGACTCGGTGGGAGCCTGTACAGGTATACCATTCTTAATCTGAACAGAAACTCTACATATTAACCTTATGTTAAGGCATGGATGATTCAATACCGCCTTTTTATCCTTACCGACAGGCCGTATTTCAAGGGCTACTCCCGTCGGTTTGTTATCCGTAAATACAATAAAATGGTCCAGATTGGGAATCTCGTATCCCACCATGTAGATAGGTTTATCAATTACATTTCTTCCCTTTTTAATAGTCAACTCTAGCTTTCTACTGACATAACTAGGAGCTTTTATTTCAAGCACCGCCTTACCCGGTTTTAAATGGGTAAACACAAAATCCTTACCAAAATATCCACGTATCTCTCTGTTTTCCAGTGTAATGGTAGAGTTCCAAACCCATTCCTTGCTTACATTATCTCTAACCGAAAAGGCAAGAGTAGTATCAAAATTTAGTGTTTTAATATAAACCGCAACTGCAATAATAACGAAAAGAGCAATAATAGCAATCCAGATCCACTTCGTTTTTCCTTTCATGAGAAATCCTCTCTAAATTATGTTGTTTCACTTCCGTTTATGTTAGTTAAAAACAATCAAAGCGTCAACGCACATAGGGGGTAAAATCAAAAAGGTTATATCGCATCAGAATCCTGGTAAATCTTACTCCCCACAGTTCTCTTTTGTCCCTGATACTTCCCGCTATACGGACTCATCGCTCTTCTATCCATCATAGCAAAGACTATCTGACATATTCGTCTCCCACTTTTTAGTCTGATAGGAAGCCTGTTGGAGTTGTATAACTCCAGGGTGATAGTGCCCTCAAAACCAGGATCTACCCATCCCGCATTCTGGATAAAAAGGCCAATTCTCCCTATGGAACTTCTTCCCTCCACAAATGCCGTTATATTATCAGGAAGCTTTACGTACTCCATTGTGGTTGCAAGCAGGAAAGAATTGGGTGGGATTACAATTTCATCTTTCTCTATCTCAATATACCTTATCTGTGAATCAAGGCTTATGGATTCCTCGGCATTCTCATCGACCTTCAAGAAATGACGCCCCAATCTTAAATCTATCGACGCAGGCTGAATCTGATAATCCTCTAGTGGGGTTATGATTAGTTCTCTGCGTTTCAACAACTCCCTTATAGTGTAATCCGAAACTATCAATCCCTGACTCCTAAAAATTTACTTCTTTCCATTATACCTCTCGATCAGGTTAAACTTTATCCTCTTTAGATTCTCAGAGAGAGAAACCTTATATATATGGGGATTTATCTGCCGTTTATAGGTATCGTCAAGCCTTTTAAGGTTAGAGACACTCTTTTCTCTTATCTCTTTAAGATTCGGAGGTGTATAAACCATCTTACCTCCCTTCATCTTAAGGTGCAGAAGCGGTTTAATATCGCTATAATCTTTAATCACCATATATTTATACTCAAAAGTCGGATGACAGAATTTATACTCTCTACCAGGTGTAATATCTTCACCCACCTCGGCAAGTAAATCCGCTAAAAACATCCCATTCCCATTGTAGAACCTATGGATCTGCTTTATACCCGGATTTGTTATCTTTTCCGGGTTGTTAGATATCTTGATAACCGGTTCATACTCTCCATTTATTTTCTTAGCTACAAGCTTATAAACCCCCGTGAGGGAGGAATCACCATCCGCAGTAACCAGATTGGTACCAACTCCCCATATATCTATAGGAGCTCCCCTATTAACAAGCTGATTAATTATATTCTCATCGAGCTCGTTAGAGGCAACAATCTTCGCATTTTCAAGGCCAGCCTCATCAAGCTTTTTTCTTACCACCTTGCTTATATACTCAAGATCCCCACTATCTATCCTCACCCCAAAATCAGTATAGCCCCTCTCCTTCAGCTTCTTACCTACCTTAATAGCATTTTCAATACCACTCCCAAGAGCATCATAGGTATCTATTAAAAGAAGTGTGGTGGCCGGGTATACTTCCGCATATTTTTCAAAGGAATCAAGTTCGTTCTTAAAAGCCATAACCCAGGAATGGGCCATTGTCCCTTTAACAGGTATGCCAAACAACTTTCCGGCAAGGGTATTCGAGGTTGCAGATGCTCCTCCAATATAGGCAGCTCTGGCAGCAGCAATCGCCCCATTAATCCCATGGGCACGTCTTAAACCAAACTCAAGAACAATTCCCTCCCTCGAGGCAATAAACACTCTCGCTGCCTTTGTGGCTATAAGGGTTTGAAAATTAATTATATTAAGCACAAAACTCTCGATTAACTGAGTCTCAATAAGCGTACCGTGGATACGGAGAAGTGGTTCATTGGGAAAGACCACCTCACCCTCATCTACGGCATAGATATCACCTGTAAAACGAAAATTTGAGAGATACTCCAGAAAATCATCCCTAAAGAGCCCCAACCCAGAGAGATACTCAATATCGTCTCCGGAGAAACGCAATCTCTCCACCCCCCTAATTACATCCTCCAACCCTGCAAATACAGAAAATCCACCCCCAAAGGGTTGCCTTCTGAAAAACATATCAAACACAACGGGAGGATTGAGATTAAATCTATAGTATCCCTGCATCATCGTAAGCTCATACAGATCGGTCAATAGAGCGGGATTCAATATAGAGTCCTCTAACATGGCTATAACCTTTAATCCTTCAATTCCTCAGAGCTAATAAAGATAGCTCCTCTTGTTTTCATATCGTTAACAGCTCTATCAACACTTCCAACAGGAAAATCAACCCCCCTCACAGCATCTTCAATAACATAGCATTTAAAACCCGCACCGAGAGCATCCATAACAGAATAATATACACAGTAATCGATAGCAAGGCCACAAAAAAAGAGAGTTCCTATCCCCAACTCATGAAGGAATCCTATCAGTCCTGTTTTTGTTTTCTTGTCATTCTCATAGAATGCGGAGTAAGAATCTATCCGTTTATTCCTTCCCTTCCTAAGAATTAGAGAAAAGGCAGAAGCATTAAGTTCCGGATGAAACTCCGCTCCTTTACTACCCTGTATGCAATGATCCGGCCAAAGAACCTGATCAATCCCATCAACATTAATCACTTCAAGTGGTTTCTTACCGCTATGATTGGAGGCAAAGGAGAGATGATCCGCAGGATGCCAATCCTGGGTTGCCACAATCCAGCTAAAATATCCCATTACCTCATTAATAACAGGAACAATTTTATCGCCCTCTTTAACCTCCAGAGCACCCCCGGGACAAAAGTCATTTTGCACATCTATTACTATAAGAGCCGTTTCTTCTTTGTTTACCCTCATTATTTTCTACTCCACATATTAATTCATTTCTTTTGTTCAGCGAGAGTCAAATCCACCAATCCATACTTGAGTTTTAACATAATGATCCTTTTAACACTCTCGTCTATTGTCTCCTCTTTTATCTTACCCTCTCTATAAAAACGGATAACCATATCTTCTAACTTAAGCACATCGTATCGGGAATTAACAAGAATAATATCCACTCCAGCATTAATTGTTTTAAGCAGAATATCTTCCATGGTATGATTTTTTGTAAGTGCCCCCATCTCTATTGCATCCGAAATAACAACCCCCTGAAAGCCCAATCTCTTTCTCAAAATACCATCAACAATCTTTTTTGACATGGTAACAGGATTATCAGGGTCTATTTTTCTGTATAGGATATGAGCTGTCATTACTACATCCGCTCCCCCCTCAATAGCTGCCTCAAACGGAATTACTTCCCTTGACATGAGTTCCTTTTCAGTTACGTCGACAACAGGCAATCTCTTATGAGAATCAATTGTTGTAACTCCATGCCCGGGAAAATGCTTTATCACAGGAATAATACCTGCTTCGTGAGCCCCAAATATGTAATACCTTCCCAACATAGAGACCTTTTTAACATCGGCACCCATAGATCTATCCCCTATTACAGTACTGTCAGGATACCTATACAGATCAAGCACAGGGGCAAAATCCATATTACAGCCTATACTTAACAGTTCTTTTCCTGTAATATAAGCTACTGCCTCAACAAAATATGGATCATCATGCTCACCCCAGTAATACGCTGCAGGGAATTTCGTAAACTCTCTAAACCTAAACCGTGCGACCCTTCCCCCCTCCTGATCCGCACTTATAAATAACTTAATAGGGGGAATATTTTCCTCTGCAACCTGTTGAAGCCGAGTGATAAACGCCCTCACCTGATCTCTCGATTTTATATTCATCCTGTTAAGGATAATCCCCCCAACTCTCCCCTCTTTTATTATTTTCACCGCCCTATTGGTAATAAAATCCCCGGGTATCCAGCTTATAAAAAGCTGGCCAACTTTCTCTTTTAACGTTAACCCTTTTATATACTTGTCAATTACATCCTTTGATACGAGGGGAATTTCTCTCCTAATAGGAATTCTTCCTCTCTGCGGTTTTGGTCTTTCCTTTTCAATGGAGACCTCGGCGGGTTTTTTTACGGGAGAGGGTTTCTTTATACTTTTACTTGGTACTTTCTCCTCCTCTGTTTTGGTTATCTTAGTTGGTTGTGTAGTTTGACAGGCAGCCAATAAGAATAGAAACAGTAGAAAAATTAGGGCTTTTCGCATTTTTATTTATCCGAAATTGGAGGATAGGGGACTCGAACCCCTGACCTATAGATTGCGAACCTATCGCTCTACCACCTGAGCTAATCCCCCGTCTTGATTGTCTATTATTTATCATACCAATAGAAAACTATAAAGGCAAGCACTCTATATCTCTATCGTCATTCCCTCCCTAGCAACATCAATCTCCAGTGAGGTCTTTCCCTTTATCATAGCCCTGTACCTCTCAAGCAAACTATCTAACTCTTCGTCCGATCTTAAAGGATCATGATGAAAGAGAAACAATTTCTTTACACCGGCCTTATGAGCCGCATTTATTGCCCACTCAAAGGGCGAATGTCCCCATCCCAATTTTGACTCAATATACTCCTTATAGGTATACTGAGAATCATGAATCAAAACGTCTGCCCCCTCAAAGAATCTCAAAACCTTTTCGTTTTCCTCTTTTGCCACCATTTCGCCCTCTTTTACAACACTTTCGTCGTAGTTAGGATCATCTGGTTTCATATCAAAGACATTCCTAAATGGTTCCGTATCGTAGGCCGTACATAGAACCTTTCCCTCATATTCAAACCTGTATCCCAGGTCCAGTATAGGATGGTTTAAATACTTAGTTCTTAACTTTATTCCTCCTTCAAACTCCTGCTCACTCTCCTTAAGCTGATAGTACCTTATATCAGCCGCAAGTTCACTCTGTCGCACGGGGAAATATCTATATCGAAGTTGATCTCCTACAATCTTATCAAGTGTATCCTCCTCATAGGTTACAGGGCCATAAACCTCAATATGTGTCCCGGGAATATAAATAGGAACGAAGAACGGGAATCCCATTATGTGATCCCAATGGGTATGAGTGAGAAATATTTTGGTATCAATCGGTCCCTTCTTAAGATCCTCCCTTATCAACTTATCTCCAAGTTCCCTTATACCGGAACCCGCATCGATTATGAATAACTTGTCAGCGGGATCAAATCTAAGTTCAATACAGGCCGTATTTCCACCATACTTAACCGTTTTGGGACCAGGACACGGTATAGAGCCTCTCACACCCCAGAAAGTTAATCTGATAGACATCGATTTACCCCCTACTCTGCAACCCTTAGGAATATTTGGGCTTTCTCTATCTCAGAGTTTACCTCATCCTCTATATCATCAAAAAAATCCCAATCTATCCCCAAATATTTCCAAACCTTATCGGGCAACTTTTCGGGATATCTATCTCCCGAAAAACCTATCTCAAAAGTATTGGCAAAAACATTGGCCGCACATACAGCATAGACAATATCTATGTTTTCCCCCCCATACTCTATCACGTTATGGTGATACGAAACAGCATCCTCTATGTCTTTACCAAGCTTCCAGTTCTCTATTATCATTCTTCCAACCTCTGTATGATCCACACTCAAAACCCTTCTCTCAGATTCAAAGAGGGGAATGTGTTCCTTATCCGTAAGTGATATTGCCTCCACGTATTCCTTAGAGAGTTTATTATTGAGAGGAATCTTACCAAGATCATGAAGCAAACCAGCTACAAAGTAACTCTCCAGAAGAGTCTTATCAATCTTCCTATACTTTGCAATTAGTTTTGCCGTAACACCAACACAGATAGAATGCCTCCAATAACCATCCATATTGATAGCCTGGAAATTACTCCTTTTCCCCAAACTTCCAAGTATAGCCGTGCTTATAGCAAGGTTTTTTACCGTATTAATACCAAGCATTATTATTGCCCTAACCAGCGAGGTTATCTGATTGGGCAAAGAGTAATAGGCGGAGTTTATGAGTTTCATAACCTTACCCATCAGTACCGGATCGAGACTTATAACCTGGTTAAGATCTGAGGGTGAAGTTTTAGGATCGTTACATATCTGAAGTATCTTTGAAACTGTCGTTGGGAGACTGGGCATCTTACTGATATATGCCTCTATTATCCTAAGAATTTTTTCCCGTTCCATAATTTCCTCATCTTCCAATTTTATTTAACACCTTCTTAATCTTTTCCCTTATCGCACTACCAAGAGTTTTATCGGGATAGTAACCTGCCAAATTACCAAGATACGAAAGCGTCTTACCTATACTGTCTACCGTTATCGGCAGCTTCTCCGCCTCCACACCAGGAGCATATTTCTTACTAATAATCTCTCTCAATCCAGGTTTCCCTGCAAGTCTCGAGCGAAGATACTCCATCTTAATACGCTCTTCGCTCATGAGAAAGCTCTGTTTCTTCCCATTGGGAAGATACTCAGAGAGTCGAGCAAGATAATCAAAAAGGCCTTTCTCTTTTTCCCTAGGAATTTCACGAGAGACTCTCTGTTCCGTCTTTTTTTCAAGATTTTCCCTTACACCGTTTAAGTAATCCTTTAGCTCCGCTCTTATCTCCTCGGCACTTTTAATCGGTTCCTCCTCCCCCAAGTTCTCTCCTTGATTCTTCTTCCTCTCCATCTCCTCCAATCTCTCTTCAGTTGCTGGTTCCTCCTCCAATTCCTCTATATCCTCATCCAACTCCTCCGGGAGCTCCTCTAGAAGAGCCTCTTCCTCTGCTTCTTCAGCCTCCTCAAGTTCTCCAATTTCCTCCCCCCCACCTGGCTCTTTCGGAAGCTCCTCCAATGGGACTTCTTCCAAAATCTCTTCCGGCTGAGATGGGAACTCAAGAGGGCTCTCCTCTTCACCCACATCAGATTCGTCAAGATAAGAGGGAACCCCTCCCGTCTCAGCCTGCATAGACTCTCCCCCCATTTCCCCAAGGTACTCTTCCTCTTCCCCAGCGGGTGACGGAGGAAACGGGGGTGGAGGATACATCACAGGAACAGGCATAACCTTAGGTTTTTCCTCTATCTTTTTACCTATTTCCTCAATTTCCTTAGAGAGTTTTTCCACCATATCTCTTTGAGCCTCAACGGTTTCTTTCAAAGTCTCAGCCAAAACAGAATCACCCTGAGGAGAAGATGATTGAACAACAATGGATTGCTCAACAACCTTTGATTGCTCCCCACCTTCAGAGCTTAAACTACTCCCCCCTCCCTGGGGCTTTTCTCCCTCTTCTCCCTCTTTAAACTGCGGAGGTAATTCAAAATCCCTCCAATTAGGGTTCTCATCGTAGAGCTGAGCATCATCCAGGAGATTCATAAGAGAGGGAGCCCGCTCATCACTTATCTCTACCACCTCTTCCTCTTCCGGTTCTTCCGTGGGTTCTTCCTCATCCTCCAATCTAAGCTCTTCTTCCTCTTCCTCTATTGATAAAACCGGTTCCGAATCACCAATATTTATAATAGGGACTACATCCTCTTCCCCTTTAAACACATCCTCCTCGACAAGCATATTATCAATCTGGGGAATCTCTTCCTCCTTACCAGAAATATCCGGATGGACTTCATGGAGTTTCTCTAATATTCTTCTCCTTTCCTCTCTAAAATCTCTTTCATATTCATTTATCGTATCCTCATACATAGCGAGGGATTCATTAATGCTCTCAAAATCCTCCGAGTTATCTCCACTCCCCTGAAGTGTTATCAATTTTTCAAGTACCTCAAGGGCTCTCTCTGTATCCCCCATGTTTCTATAGACAACGGCAAGTCGCTTGTAAATTTCGGTATTGTTGGGATATTTCTCAATCAACCCTCTAAAAATTTCCGCAGCGTGTTTAAAGAGACCCTGCTCATAGTATATTTCACCAAGAATCATCCACCCCTCAAGACTCTCAGGCTTTGAATCCAAGAAACGCTTTACCTCACCCTCTGCCTCCTTAAACTCACCCTTGTCCTTAAGAATCAACGCTATATCCAGTCTATAGTAATCGCTATCAGGTTCGAGCTCTCTCAAATGAGTAAAATATTTCTCGGCTTTCTCTACTTCACCCACCTGATAATACAAACTTCCAAGCGAACGTATAGCCTCTGTATTTTCCGGGAATTTCCTCAAAATCTCTTTATACTGATCAATAGCATCCTGATATCTCTCCAGATATCTATATATACTGGCAAGCTTCAACCTGACATCAACATTATCCGGATTAATCTCAGACAGCCTTTCAAACTCATTAAGCGCCTCCGCTAAGGCTCCCTCCTCTTCAAATACAGAGGACAGGTTAGAAGCGGCCTGAACGTAGTTAGGATTCGTTTTTAGTGCCTCCCGGTAGTACTTAACAGCCTCTTCTTTCTCACCCTGCTCCATGTACACTACACCTAGATTATTCTTAGCTTTAACATTCTCAGGATCAATTCTTAAAATCTCACGAAAAGCTTTCTTAGCTTCATCGTATTCACCTAGCTTAATGTGGGTAACCCCCAGATTATTCAAGGCATCAACCCATCCTGGCCTTATTCTCAACGCCTGTCGAAACTCCGCTTTAGCTTCTCTATAATTACCACGCCTCAAAAGGATAACACCCAGGTTATACCGAATTCTCGGTTGATTCGTATCTACCTCTAAACCACGTCTGTAAACTCTAATAGCCTCCTCATCCTCTCCAAGCTCCTCATATACTGTTCCAAGGTTATTTAGTGCGGGAACGTAGTCCGGATCTATCTCTATTGCTCTCTTATACTCTTCTATCGCCCTTGCGTAATCACCAAGAGACTTATATGCATTTCCAAGATTGTAATGAATATTACAACTCTCAGGATTGTACCTAAGAGACTTTTTGAAAAATGCAATCGAATCCCTATATCGACCCATGGCTTTCAAAACCACACCGAGATTATTAAGGGCCTCCGGGTAATTCTCTTTAAGAGAAATAGCTTTTTTAAATTCCCTCACCGCCTTCTCATACTCCCCTCGCCTCTCATAAATATTACCCAGAAAATTTCTTGCCACATAAGAATCGGGGTATTCCCCTATATAATCCAAGACAAGTTTTAATGCGAGGTCATAATCGCCCATTTTAAAGGCAGTTATAGCTCTATCAAATGTTTCTTTTTCCGTTAGTACCATCACCTTTCAATCCTCGAGGGTCTTGCCGTAACCTCTTTCGAAAAATTGCTCAAGTGTCTGGGTGTAGCATCATCATAAGCTACAACAGAAAAACTATAAAGCCTTCCATTTTCAAGCCCAGTTATCTCAAAATTATCCACGTTACCCACATCTATCGGGGAATCTCCCTCTTTCGCACCCGTACCTAGATAATTCCCGGGAGAATCACCATAGTAGATGAGGTATCCCCTTACACTGCTCTCATTCACCAATTTCCAGTATAAATGAACCTCTCCATCCCCAGCAATTGCATATACCCCCACAGGGGGCGGGGGCGGAAGTTTTGGTTCATATACAATACTAAGTTGGGAAACTCGTGGAGATTCTGTCCTCCTTCCATTTGGAAAAAACTCCAGCCTCAATTGAAGATATCTCCCCTTTACATTACTAAATTTATCCCCTGGAAAGAATCTTACCCATTTAACGGAAAGATTTTTACTGTTAGTAAGCTTATTTGATACCCTATAGTAAAAATAAATATCAGAATCCGAGGGTTTGTCATAGATACCATCAATCTTTAAAATCCTAGTATCCGAGTATCCCATATCTATAATACTACTCACAGCAACCCCGGTCCTATTATCGAACCTCTTAAGATTAGATTTTTTCACAAACGAGCGTATTATCCTAAACTCATCCAAAAAACCGGTAAAGCCCTTACCAATTAGAATATTAGCAGGTGCCTTTCCCGCCATATAGGGCACTATTACGTCCGACCCCTCTCTACCAGTCTTAGTGACATATTTAACATCCTCTATCCTTCCATTAACCAGGTATTCAAACAAACCAGAAGAGCTGTCAAATCTCAACAGATGATGACTCCAGGTTCTTGGAATGAGACCACTCAACCCCTCCATTACCACCCTACTCTTAAAATCAGGAGATATAAAGAAGTTAATAAACTCCCACTTTAGATGTCTCTTTTCAATATAACACTTAAGCTGTTGATAAAAAACCTTCCCACTACTCTCAACCACATCCGTCCAGAAAATAATTTTCTCACCATCCTCCAGATTAGCAGGATAAAGCCAAAATTCAATTGAAAAATCTCCCCACAGATTTCCCGGCCAAAAGAGAGAGTTAGATGAGGGTACCAACTCCAAACTCGTATACCGTTTCAAAAAACCTCCGCTTCCACCCCCATACCTATAGTACCTCGAAGAGAACACAATGTCCTGAGACTTAATTCTATAATGACCCGTCACATCGGAAAATCCAGAGTTGTTAAAATGGAGCAACAGATCGGTGTTCTCACTAGCTCTATACTCAGCATCCCTGAGAACAAGATCGTAATCGGCAAATTTTCCCTTCACAATCCTTACATTATCGAGATTTGTGAAATTTCTCCATTTGTCTCCCCTTCCAAGTACAAGAGTGTTCTCAAAGGGATAGAGTGTTCCGCCTCCCCCCCACAACAATAAATAGAGGAGAAACGAATAGATGATTTTTCTGATTCCCATACGTTACTAATATAATCGGCAAAAAATACATTTTCTACTCGATTAAAAATGATTTATAATACACTCCAGTACATACACGTACGAAATGGTAGTATGGAAAGAGAAAACAGGAAAAATTCTCTAAATCTAAAAGAGCTTATCTCCTCTCTTCCAAACAAACCGGGAGTTTACATAATGAAAAACCAGGAGGGAGAGGTTATATATGTAGGCAAGGCAAAAAACCTCTCCCACAGGGTTCGCTCATACTTCAGCGGCACAAGAGATATAAAAACCGAATTCTTAATCAGAAACGTAGAAACCATAGAGACTATCATTACAAATAACGAATACGAGGCCCTACTCCTCGAGAACAACCTGATAAAAAAATGGAAACCCAGATACAACATCAATTTAAAAGACGGAAAGACATACCCCGTACTAAAAATCACAAACGAAGAGTTCCCCCGGGTTTATAGAACAAGAAGAATTATTTTTGATGGTTCGCTCTACTATGGGCCTTATACCAGTGCCAATCAACTGGATACATACTTAAAACTAATCGACAAACTATTTCCACTTAGGAAATGCAGAGGGAAATTAAAGAAAAGAGAACATCCCTGTCTCAACTATTACATTGGGAGGTGTCTATCTCCGTGCACAGGTAAAATCACAAAAGAGGAGTATCTAAAATTAGTTAATAAGGTTAAAGAGTTACTATCCGGCAAAACAGAGGAATTAATAAAAGGGCTAAAAGCAGAAATGCTCTCCGCTTCAAAGAGACTTGAATTCGAAAAAGCGGCAAAGATACGGGACAGTATAAATGCCATACAGTTAACTGTTTCTCAACAGAACGTCGTGGATTTTTCTGAGTCTAACCGGGATTACATAGGATTTTATTCCAAAGAACAAATAGCAAGCTTTGTGGTGTTTCAATCGAGGGAGGGGAAACTCATCGGAAGGGAAGTCTATAATATAGAAAGTTTTACAAACGATGAAGATACCATAGTACAATTTCTCTTCCAATACTACGGTAAGACAGAACACAGAAAAATGACCTCTCTTCCTGAAATTGTATACCTTCCACCCTACCACGAGCTGGAAGAACGCAAAGAAGAACTTGAAGAATTTTTACGCACCTCTTTGGAGATGAAGGTGCAAATAACCTTTCCCAAGAGAGGAAAACACTTTCAGATAGTTGAAATGGCCAAAGAAAACGCCAAACAGAGCGTCGAGAGACAATTTGAAAGGTACAACAACCTCCAGTCTCTGGAAGAACTTAAAAAAACATTAAATTTAAGGAAACTTCCACATCGAATAGAAGGATTCGACATCTCACATCTCTCCGGAGAGGATACGGTAGCCTCGATGGTTAGCTTTTTAAACGGTCTTCCAGATAAACCCTCCTACAGACACTACAAGATAAAGAGTCTTAAAGGGAAAATAGATGACTATGAGGCAATTCGAGAGGTGATTGCAAGAAGATATCAGCGCGTCATAAATGACAATCTTTCCAAACCCGATCTAATACTCATCGACGGGGGAAAGGGGCAGTTGAATGCTGCCCTATCCATACTCCAAACCCTCGGTCTGGAACGGATAGATATCGTGGGACTTGCCAAAAGCGAGGAAGAAATCTATACCCCTACAGCGGACAAACCCATACGCTTAGATAGAAACTCTAAAGCTCTCAGACTACTTGAACACGTAAGAGACGAGTCGCACCGCTTTGCAAATGTTCTACAGAAAAAATTGAGGAAAAAGAGAAAAACAGAGTCAATCCTCCTAAAGATTCCCGGTGTGGGGAAAAAGACGAGCCGATTACTTCTTGAAACATTTGAATCCCTGGAGGCAATCTCTAAAACACAGGCAGACGAAATTTCAAGGAGGACAGGAATAAAATCAAAACTCGCAGAAAAAATTATAAAATACCTAAGTCAAACACTAAAAAATAAATAAACTGATCAAAAACCCTTAACCGAAACTCGATTAAGACTAATAGCTCTGTAAAAAAATAATTGAAGAATAACCTCGTGCATACTACTCCCAGTACTTCTCAATGCCACCTCTGTATCGTGTAACAAATTAATAATGCGCTCTATCTCCGAAAGACTGTAGTTCTTCAAACCCTCCTTGTATATGCCCTCGCTCTTAAAACCCTTCACTCCAACAAGTTTTAGAGCACTACCTATATCTCTATTATCAGATACCATGAAAGTTTTAATTCTATAGAGCCTCTCCACCTGCCAAAGTATACCCATAATGAGCTGATCCGCTCCTCCGGAGTTTCTGGAGAGCATTATCTTTGAGAGTATCTCAAGCACCCCCTCTAAATTCTTCCTTGCCATCTCCCTAAAAAGTGTAAAGACATTCTCCTCTTTACTATGGTAAAGATACTCCTCTATGTCCTGATTCTCTATACGGCCTTTTTTGGAAAAGAAAAGGGCAAGTTTCTCACACTCAACCTTTAGATCCGCTGTATTGTTCTCCACAAGCTCCAAAAGTCCATTTACAGCCTCCTGTTCTATATCGATTCCTCTCTTCCTAAAGTAATTAATAACCCATCCACGCTTATCACTCTCATACATCTCCCAGAACTTTTTTATATTCGATCCAGGTATCACATTCTTAATTGCCGACGGAACATTCATTGTATCCGAAACCATCACGAGAATAGAGTTTTTATTGGAGCGTTTGCAATAATTTACAATTTTCTCTACAGACTTTCTTTCTCTCAATTCCTCTATATTATTTATTATAACAACCTTACTCCCAGAGAAAAGCATCTCGTTCTGGAGAAGAGAAATCACCTCCTCAATATCCATATCAAAGGGATAGTACCTATAGATTTCGGGAGTTTCCCCATATTTTTTTCTGAGGTCTTCAATAATTCTTTTGATAAACTCATCTCTCTTTCCCCTCTCGGGACCGAGAAGAAGGTAATTATTACCGCTCATACCTTCTCACTATACAACTTAACTTCCCCAAAATCTTCACATTCTGGGTATAGATAGGATGATAGGTAGGATTTTCAGACTTTAATTTTACCCTATTTCTCTCAAGGTAAAACCTCTTTAGAACAACGGCATCATCCAGCATTGCAACCACAATATCTCCATTATTCGCCGTATTCTGATGGGATACTATTGCTATATCACCATCCATTATCCCCGCATCTTTCATACTGTCACCCCGAACATTAAGCGCAAAATACCGATTTTTGCCCAGATAGTTCGCAGGTAGCTCTATGTACCCATCAAAATTCTCCTCCGCAAAGAGAGGCTTGCCTGCAGCTACATTGCCAAGAATGGGTATCTTTTTTATAGCCTCAGTCTCTGCCTCGGCTTTAGGGAGAATTTCAATCGCTCTCGATCTATTTACGCTACACTTTATGTACCCTTTCCGCTCCAGAGCCTTCACATGGTCATAACTTCCCCTTACAGAAATACCAAAATGCTCTCCGATTTCCCTTATAGTAGGGGGAAACTTATGTTCTCTCATATATCTTTTTATAAACTCGAGGACTTCTCTCTGACGCTTTGTAAGTTCCTTCATTCTCGCTTGATCTCTATACCATACTTTTTAATCTTATTATACAAGTTACTGGTCGTAATACCCAGGTCCCTGGCCGTTTTTGTAAGATTGTAGTCGTTTACAAGCAGTTTATCCGTTATTACTTCTTTTTCAAATAAATCACGAGCCTCGGCTAATTTCATGCCCTCAAAGCTATGAAGCCATCTCTTTTTGCCACTTTTTGCACTCGCTCCCAGATAACGCTCTATTGTGGAAGCAGAAATAACCTCCTCGTTACTCATAATATTAACTCTTTCAATTACATTTTTCAACTCCCTTATATTCCCCGGCCAATGATAGGATTTTAAAACCTCCATCGCACCCTTAGACATCTTCTTAGGTTGGGGAGCAGCAGGGGGTTTAAACTTTCGCATAAAATAATCCACCAGTTCATCGATATCCTCTATTCGCTCCCGTAAGGGGGGCACTACAATCGGTATAACGTTTAGTCTGAAATATAAATCCTCTCTAAAACGTCTTTCCTTTATCTCTTCCTCTATATTCTTATTTGTAGCGGCAATTATCCTTACATCAACCGATATCTGTTCCTCACCACCGATCCTCTCAAATTTTAACTCCTGAATCGCTCTCAAAACCTTCGCCTGGGTGCTAAGGGACATATCGGCAATTTCATCTAAAAAGAGGGTGCCTTTGTCAGCTAACTCGAATTTCCCCCTCTTCCTCTGAACCGCACTGGTAAATGCTCCCTTCTCATGCCCGAACAACTCACTTTCTATAAGATTTTCTGGAATTGCCGCACAGTTAACCTCCACAAAGGGTCCCTTAGCTCTCTTACTCTTTCTATGAATCTCTCGGGCTACAAGTTCCTTACCTGTCCCATTCTCCCCCAAAATAAGTATTCTCGCATCGGTAGGGGCACTCTGCTCTATAATTTCCCTTATCTTTACAATGGAGGGATGAGAACCTATCATCTCATCCTCCAGAAAAACACTATTTTTTAACTCCCTATTTTCTTCTTTTAATTTCTCAAGCTGAAGAGCGTTTCTTGTAACTGTTATTATTTTATCAAGAGAGAGAGGTTTTTCCAAAAAATCAAACGCTCCCATCTTGACCGCTTGAACGGCCAGGTTAATATTGGCATGACCGGATATGACAATAACCTCAATATCGGGGAACTCACTCTTTATCCTCTTTAGAACCTCAATCCCTCCCATGTTTGGTAACCATACATCGAGAATAACCACATCGATAGGCTCTGAGTTTAATAGTTCAAGACCTCTGTACCCATCCTCCGCCAAAAACACACTGTAACCCTCATCCTCCAACACATCTTTCAGTACAGACCTGATTCCGGCCTCATCATCTATAACAAGTATGTTATTCATCTATCTCTCCTACCGGCAGATCTATAAAGAAGGTAGTTCCAACTCCTCTCTTACTCTCGAACCATATATTTCCATTGTGATCAAATACAATCCTCTCAACAATGGCAAGTCCCAAGCCTGTTCCATCCTCCTTTGTAGTAAAATAGGGATCAAATATCTTATCCTTAACATCTTCGTCGATTCCTACCCCATTATCCTTTATCTGCACCCTCCAGTAATCCTTTCCCCCTTTCTTTACCATATCCGCTCGTACAACAATTCTACCATCACTTCCAAGAGCGTCCATAGCATTTTTTATAAGATTGTTAAAAACCTGCTTAATCTGTACAGGGTCCGCCATTAAAAGGGTACCTGGTTTAACTCCCGATATATCCACAATCGGAGAATCACTACCTCCCGCAAAAATCGCGGAAACCTCCTCCACAATCTCTCTCAAGTCCATCACCTGAGGAAGGGGATTGGGGAGACGGGCAAATTCTCTAAACTCCTTAAGCAGGGTATCAAGATTATTTACCTCACTTATTATAGCATTAACAGCGGAGGGAAGTATCTTCATAAGCCCATCCGGATCCACCTCGTATTTCCTCAATATTCTCTGGGCAGACAATTTGATAGGGGTTAGAGGATTCCTGATCTCATGCGCAAGCCTTTGAGCAATTTCCTGCCACGCCGCAATTTTCTCCGCATGAAGAAGTTTTTCCCTGGATGCCTCTAGCTCTCCAATCATTTTATTAAAAGACTCAGCAAGCATATAAAGCTCATCGCCCCTTCTTGTAAGAACCCTAAAGGAAAAATCTCCCTCAGAAACACGCCGTGTGGCCTCTTCTAAACTCACAATAGGTTTGATAAGTTCATCGGCAACCATAAAACCAAACAGAATTACAAGAAGAAAAACAGGGAGACTGAAGAAAAAGTAGAACAAAACAATAACGTACTTAAACAACCTATTGTATTGATTCAATTGGCTGAAAGTTTCCAAGGATTCAGTCAAGTTTCTAGCACTCCTGTCAAAATCTTTAGGCAAAATCATCCCCGTAACCACTATGTAGTGACGTCCTCCGATATCATGTTCCTCCACACTCCTTAAAATACTTATATTTTCTCGCTCTATCTTCGGAAGAATCCCCCTCTTGTCACGGATGCTCGCGAAATCCATAAGTCGTCCTCTCCTGTCTCCCCTAAATACAACCATTCTTCCCCCCATATCATAAATCTGAATAAACCCTATCTCAGAATTTACCTCCTGTATCTGCTCCCAGACAAGATCTGGATTGCTGGATACGTTCTCAAGAAGTTTACAGAAGAGACGACTCTCATTAAAGCGTTTCAAACCTGTAACTCTACTACGATAATAGTTCAATGCTATATTCAATCCTCCCTGCAAGGCATCACCAATACCAGCCTGTAACCAGAAATTAATTGTCGACTGAATAAAACTCACAGAGAGCAAAGAAAGGGGTGTAATAGTGAGAAAAGAAATGAATACAAAAAACAGGACCAGCTTAACCTTCAGCTTTGTGCCCGGTTTCCTTTTAGCCCTGTCCCTAACAAGCATAACAATCTCATACACGATAATCAAAGCCAAGATAGCAGGAAAGAGAATTATAATCACAAGGGCAATAGTATTGGCCGAGGTGCTTCGCTGAGATATGTTGGTAAGTATCTGCTGAGAAAAGATGAGAACGAGAATTATTAGCAGGATAATAATAAGGGTAAGGGCAAAAAATCCCGAATGAAAAACACTCTTTCCTCTAGCAAATTTCATACACTACCTCAAAGATACCACAACTATAAAATTCTAATCTTTCATGCTTATCTCGACCCACTTCGTAGTCACATTACCCAGAGTTGTAAAAAACATTACTATGTTAAGAGGAGGTTTTAACTTAACCGGTACAAAGTTTACCCTACCACGTAGTAACATTTTAGTCCTATCATATTTATCTATCCTCCCAAAGTAAAAATTGTGAAGATTGAGGAAATTCAAAAGAAAATCGGATACGTTATGAGTCTGTTTTACTAACCTACCATCGGAATATATGGAGAAATAATTCTCAAAAACATCGTATGAAGCAACGTACCTAACCTCGCGCTCTTCCACTAGTTTATCACCGATAAAGGCAAAAACCCCTCCCATCCGCCTATAGAGACGAAATTGAAAACTTATTTCTGCCTTCAAACCGCGCTTCAGATTCTCTACAAGCTTATCAACACTCTTAGGCCGAAAAGAGGAAGAAACATATAAACTATAGCCACGTATCGAAGCATTAAATGAATAGCGAATTCCTCCACTCTCACGGAAGCTCTCAGATCCAACTGGCAATACAAAAAAACTTCCCCATAAGGCGAGAAACAGAAGAAATCTCAGGACTACACACCTCGTCCTACTCCTCCTCAAATTTTCTCTCAAAGAGTTCAGCAATAGCATTCACCGCAGCCTCTTCGTCTTCTCCCTCGGCTATAACCTTCAGCGGAGTCTTGTAGGTAGCACCAAGAGTGATAATTCCCATAATAGACTTGGCATTTACCCTTTCCCCATCCTTTTCAAAAAAGATCTGCGATTTAAACTCATTGGCCGTCTTAACAATCAACGCCGCAGGCCGTGCATGAATCCCTGCACGGTTCTTTATAACAACATCCCTCTCTACCATAAAACTCGTTCTTTCTTAAGCACATTTATATTTTTTATTTCACATCATCAAGAAAAGCAGCCCTCACACTCTCCGATTCGAGCCACTTCATCACATTCTTATTAAACTCTTTAGCAGAGTAATACCCCATTTTTTTAAGCCGCTCATTCATAGCTGCAGTTTCTATTATTATTGGAATATTTCTCCCCGGCCTTACCGGTATCAATAGATAGGGTACATTTACACCCAGAATATCCATTGTAGATTCTTCGGAGCCTATCCTGTCGTACTCTTTGTTAGAATCCCAATCCTCCAGATGAACCACCAACTGGATCTGTTTTTTATCCCTTATAGCCCCAACCCCAAATAGGTGAGTTATATTTATTATTCCAAGCCCTCGTATCTCCATGTGATGGCTTACAACCTTCGCTCCTTTACCCATCAGAATATTACCGCTAACCCTTCTTATCTCTACAACATCATCAGCAACCAACCTATGACCCCGTTCTATTAACTCAAGAGCCGTTTCGCTCTTTCCCACCCCACTCTCACCGATTATCAGAATCCCGATTCCAAAAACCTCTACCAACACACCATGCATAAGCTTTTTAGGAGCAAATACATTACTCAGCACCCTCATTATTCTGGGGGTAAACTCGGAAGATGTGAGATCCGTCTGAAGGACAGGACACTCTGCCTCCTCCGCTATCTCCATGAAGATATCATTAGGCCTTAAGTTACTGGTAAATACACAACACGGAATATCATAATCAAAGAATTTCTTCAGGGTTACTCGTTCATTCTCCCTTTCAAGCTTGTTAAGATACGCCGTTTCACCGCGCCCCAGAATCTGAATCCTTTGATAGGCAAAATTGTCAAAAAACCCACTCAAGGCAAGGCCAGGCCTATTAATCTCCGGAACCTTTATCTCTCTAATTAAACCAGGTCTCCCACCTATACACTTGAGATTTAAAGCATCATTCTCCTTCAAATCCAACTGAAGAAGATCCAATACCCGGAATTTATCCATAAATTATACCCTAGTACAGAACACCCTTCGCTCTTTTAAGAATGTTCCTGTATTTTACTCTTTTCCCTATTTATCTTAACTTCCATTTTATCAAAGAGTTTATCTATACCCTCAAAAATATCAAAACAATCTACTTCAATATGACTGGAGTTTCCCCACCTAAAATTAATTGTAGCCTCACACTTGAACCGGTTATTCTCTTTAACAAGCCTAAATAAAAGGTCAACAATAAGATTCTTTGCAAACTCCAAACGCTGCATCTTTTTCTCAATATAGCTTCGCATCCTCTCACTAACTTCCAGATGTATCCCTTTTATTTCAAAATCCATTTTCCCTCCTACAAATATTTAGATTTTATCTTCTAGTTGAAGACTCTATATTTAACTCCTTTCTATACTTATTGACAGTCCTTCTAGCTACCTTTATACCCCGCTTCGCTAAAATTTCTGATATTTTTTGATCAGAGAGATGTTTCTTCTCACCTTCTTGCTCAATTATCTCCTTTATAATTTGTTTCACTGCCTCCTTCGAATAGCGAGAGCCATCCGGACTTGTTCCAGAAACCGAATTTGAAAAGAAATACTTCAATTCGAAAATTCCCCATTCAGTTTCCACATACTTCCCGTTAGTTATTCTAGAAACAGTTGCCTCATGAACCCCCACCTCATTTGCAATATCCTTAAGAGTAAGAGGAGCAAGATACTTAGGTCCCTTTAAGAAAAAATCTCGCTGGAACTCTACAATAGCCTTGCAAACCTTAAAGAGGGTCTCATTTCTCTGATTGATACTCCTTATAAACCACCTGGCATTTTGAACATTTGTCTTAACAAACTGCTTTATTTTCCTGTTCTCCCCCTCTTTACTATCCTCAAGTTGCTCATAGAAGGGATTCACCCTAAGAACAGGAATTTCCTCATCATTAATCACAATTATAAACTCACCCTCCTGATGTTTTATCAGCACATCAGGTATTACATAGCGGGTTGTATCCGCCGAATAATTTCTACCGGGCATGGGCTCGAGAGTGCGAATAAATTCAAGGATCTTCTTTACCTCGGCCTCTTTTACTCCCATTTTTTTGGCAATTTCCCTGTACTTTCCTCGCTCAAGCAGATCCATATAATCCCTAACAACCTCATAACTCCCCGGATAAGGGTTGGGATGATTCTCTATCTGAACCAAAAGTGCCTCTCTATAATCCTTTGTACACACCCCCACAGGGTCAAAAGTCTGTATTATCCTCATAACTCTCTTCATCGTTTCCAGTTCATTTTCCTTCACAAGACTCTCAGGGGGTTCTATATGAAAACCGTTATCATCAAGATTCCTTATAAGCAACTCGCCTATTCTAAACTCTTCCTCAGTAAGAGGTTGAACCCTCAACTGCCACATCAGATGTTCGTGGAGCGATTCGGGCTTGGAGAGCGCACCCTCAATAAACTTTCTCTTCAAATCCTCATTAGAACTTGCCTGATAGCTCGAATATCCCAGATCAGAAGAATCATCAAAATAATCTATAGGGTCATCCGAGCTCTGGCTTTTTATATCATCCCAGGAAACGGTTGATTTATCTTCTACCACCTCCAAAGCAGGATTCTTCTCAAGTTCCTCCCTAATGGCATTACGAAGATCCTGGATGGGCATAGCCATCATTTTTATTGCCTGATAGAGCTGGGGGGTCATCTTTAATTTTTGTTCCTGTCTCAAAACAGGCCGCTGAACCTGCACCTTTACACCTCGCCTTTAATCTAATTATTATTTTGAGATATGGAAACTCCTTTTGTCAATGTTTTTTTCCACACGCGAAACTTTCTACATCTCAAAAGAATGTCCCAGATAGATACTCCTTGCTACCTCACTATTCAACAATTCTTCTTTTGACCCACTAACCCATATCTCCCCACGATTAATTATATACGACCTGTGGGTTATTTCCAGAGTATCTCTTACATTATGATCGGTTATAAGAATACCTATACCCTTCTTAGAGAGGGCCTCCACTATTCTCTTTATCTCATAAACGGCAATGGGATCGATACCGGCAAAGGGTTCATCCAAAAGAAGGAATTTAGGTTCCAGCGCAAGAGCGCGAGCTATCTCCGTTCTTCTCCGCTCCCCACCGGACAATACATAGGCCTTCATCTTTCTAAGGTCAATTATACCAAGCTCTTCCATGAGCTGCTCAACCATAGCTTTTTTTTCTTTCTTCGCAAGATCTCGTCTCGTCTCAACCACTGCCCTTATGTTTTCCTCTACCGTAAGCTTCCGAAACACCGAGGGTTCCTGAGGAAGATAAGAGATTCCCGCTCTTGCCCTTTTGTACATAGGAAGGTTAGAAATATCTCTATCATCAAGGTAAACCCGCCCCCGTGTTGGACGAATAAATCCCACAATCATATAGAAAACAGTGGTCTTACCCGCTCCATTGGGACCGAGCAAACCCACTATCTCTCCTACCTTCATGGAAAAGCTAACATCCACTACCGCCCGAGTCCTACCAAAATTCTTAGCAAGCCCTTCAACCCGTAAACTACCCATTTGCCTCTCTACTATTCTTTGGGGTTAATAACCTTCTTTTCCTCACCAGTTTTTTCACCCTTTGTTTTTTCTCCATAGAGGGTCCCCTTTATTTCCCCCTCAAGAGTTATTTCATTTTTGTCCAGATCTATATAAATCTTTACAGCTCGGTACTCATCTCCCTTCCAATACACCACTGGCATCCCGGAGAGTTCCAATTTTTTTTCCTTTCTCAAGTACTTTGCAAACTCCGATCTACAAACCATATCCTTTTTCAAAATCCTGACCCCTATCTGGATAATGGTCATCTCTTTATCTTCCCAATCCTCCAAAAACCCCCCCTTCACCACCACCTCATTCTTCTTATCCTCCATCTCCGCATAACCATTTACCCTTAAAATCTTCCTTTTTCTATCGTAGAAAAGATTATTACACACAAGACGTATTCCTTTTTTCACATTAATAACAACCACATGTCCGGTGAATCTAGCATAGACAAAATTTTCCCCGTATAACTCTACCCTATCAGCAGTAATATGATTCTCTTCCGTTGTTATTTCCACATTCCCACTCAGGATAGTTTCTTCTTTCCCCTTAGCCAAAACTGTCTTCATACTATCGCCCCTAAAGGTAAAGGTTTCTCCGAACAGGATAAGGGGAATAAAAAACCAAATTAAGACAACACTATTCCTTTTCATTTTTCTCTTTACCTATATACCTACCCAAAACTTCCCCAGAAAACTTTATCTCTTTCAACCTCAAATCAGAACTAAACCCTCTGCCGGTAACAAAGGAACCATCGTCCCGTTTAAGAACAACCTTTTCATTTGGATCACCGACTAGTAAACGCTTATCGTTACTCCAGTGTAACCTACTTGCATCTATCTCACCCTTTTCTATCTCAGATCTAATTTTTATATTACCAACAATTTCCGCATCCTTAGTCTTGGTATTGTAGATCGCGCTATCTGCACTTCCCTCATCAACAATCTTGCCCTCCTCATCAAACTCCGTATATCGAACCTTCTCCAGTTTAATCTCTCCTTTTTTGAGATACTCCTCTCCTCTCTCCGCCTCCACAATGGCAACAATACTATTATTCTTCACTACAGTATGTCTAAACCTTACAAGCACAACGTTGGGGATATTTTCGGAAAGCTCCTTCGATAACATGGCCTCTCTATAATTCAAATGACAATCGGCAAGGAAAAAAATCACGAAAAGAAATAACAAAGCCAGAGATCTATCACCTTTCACTCCATCCCCCTATTACTCAAACACGCCGAAATAAAACTAGAGAAAAGGGGATGTGGCGCAACGGGCTTAGATTTAAATTCCGGATGAAATTGAACCCCAATACCCCACGGATGGTTTTTCCACTCTACCGATTCCACAAGTTCTGTATCCGGAGTAAACCCACTCAAAATAAGTCCCTTCTCCTTAAGAATATCTTTATAATCGTTAGAAACCTCATACCTATGTCTGTGACGCTCAAAAATAACATCCGAACCATATATCGCTCTTATCTTAGAGGAAGAAACAAGTCTAGACTCGCCCCTTCCAAGTCTCATAGTACCTCCCAGAGCCTTTATTCCAACCTGTTCTTCCAAAAGACTAATAACCGGATACTGGGTGTTAGGATCAAACTCTGTACTATTTGCTTCCTCCAAGCCCACAACATTTCTCGCAAACTCTATAACCATTATCTGCATACCGAGGCATATACCAAAATAGGGATACCTATTCTCCCGAGCAAATTGTGCCGCCCTTATCATCCCCTCAATTCCACGTTGTCCAAACCCACCGGGGACGAGCATTCCATCCACATCAGAAAAAAAACTAGCTATATCCTCTGTATCCTCGAGTTTTTCAGAATCTATCTTCACAAGCTCTACTCTAGAACTATTAGCAATACCACCATGGTAGAGAGCCTCAAATATCGATTTGTAAGAATCATGCAGATCGGTATACTTACCAACTATCCCAATCCTAACCAGTTTCTTAGCCCCCATATAGGTTTCTACCACCCGTCTCCATACCTCCAGGTTGCTACTAGTATCTCTTATACCCAATTTCTTAAGAACTATCTCATCAAGCCCCTGACGGGAGAAGATTAGGGGTATCTCGTATATAGTGGTCTTAACGTCAAATGCGGAGATCACTGCTTCAAATTCTACATTTGTAAAGAGAGCAATCTTCCTCCGCATACTATCACTCAAGGGTTTTTCTGCTCTACAAAGAAGGATATCCGGCTGAATCCCTATCTCCCTAAGAGCCTTTACCGAATGCTGGGTGGGTTTTGTTTTTAGTTCTCCCTCCGAAACAGTAGGAACAAGCGTAAGATGTACATAGAGAACCCTTTCCTTTCCAAAATCGTGAATAAACTGTCTTGCTGCCTCAAGAAAGGGTATGGATTCTATATCACCAACCGTGCCCCCTATCTCAATTATGGTAACATCGACTCCTTCTTCCTCTCCGACTTTAAGAATTCTATGCTTTATCTCATCTGTTATATGGGGAATCACCTGAACCGTTCTACCAAGGTAACGTCCCTCTCGCTCTTTTCTTATAACCTCCTGGTAAACCTGTCCCGTCGTAACAGAATTGGCCTTTGTTACAGGAGAAGAGGTAAAACGCTCATAATTTCCAAGATCCAGATCCGTCTCTGCCCCGTCATCCGTGACATAAACTTCACCATGCTGATAGGGGTTCATTGTACCAGCATCTACATTTATGTAGGGGTCTATTTTAACCATCCTGACATTCAGACCCCTACTCTCCAAAAGATTCCCAATAGAAGCGGCAGCTACCCCCTTACCTAAACTGGAGCACACACCACCTGTTACAAAGATATACCTGCTCATCAGGTTGAATTATTGCGCAGTGAGGTGCAATTGTCAATTAATACTACATTATATAGTCTCCGGAGGAATCGGCATCAAGGTATAAAATACCTCTCGAATAATCCTGATGCTCAATTAGGCTCTCTTCTATCTCCTCCAAGTCTCCGGCAAGCATCTTAGTCACTCCGCTCTCATACTCCAACACTCTCTCATTTAGCATAATAGGGGCATTCATTCTAAGGGCAATAGCAATCCCATCACTCGGTCTTACGTCAATTCTATATCTCCGTAGTCCTTTTCTGTATACTATCCGTGCGAGGTATATATCATCATACACATCATAAATCTCCAGACAGAGCATGGTATACCTATGCCTTTTAAACAAATTTGCAATCACATCATGAGCTATGGGCCGGGTAGGACTCAAACCCTTAAGCTCCATTGCTATGGCATTGGCCTCGAAAGGTCCTATTAGTAAAGGAAAAACCACTTTTTTTTCTCTATTAACAAGAATAACTATGGGAAGTTCAACCTCCTGGTCGATTATTATCCCTCTTATGCTTACGTTAATCATCTTTAATCTCCTAAACATCATTAAATATTATACACCAAATAGCTAAAATAACTCAAAAAAATCTCAAAAAACTGAAAAAAGAGGATTCTTTTAAGCCCACTCAAAAAATCCTACCGCCTACCTATTATTACTGATATTGACACCCCTTGTATGTTATACTAAACTGTATTAATTACACTATGTATCATATACGCAAGAAAGTACGGGTATGGAAAATTTTTTGAGCGATAAGGAATTTGAACTATTCAAACAACTAATATACAATGAGAGCGGTATCCACTTCTCAAACTCGAACAGAACCATCCTGGAGAGCAGATTAAAAGAACGCCTCAGAAGATCAAACACCTCAAGCGTCATGGAGTACTACAACAAGATACTCAAAGACAAAGAGGAGCTAAAGATCCTATTAGACTCCGTAACAACAAATCTAACACGCTTCTTTAGGAATACCCTTCACTTTCAGACACTGGAAAATTATGTAATACCCGATCTTGTAGAGTACAAAGAACAGAGACATGATTTCAAAATGAGGGTATGGAGTGCCGGTTGTTCAACGGGTGAGGAACCATATTCCATAGCAATGGTGCTAAAGGACAAACTCGATCCCAAATACAGGATAGAGGTAATAGGCTCCGACTTAAGCCTGAAATCTCTAATGATCGCAAAGGAGGGATTCTATCCAGAGAGCAGAATAGGGGGAGTACCAGAAAAATACCTAACCAGATTTTTCGAAAAAAAGCGCGATGGCTATCAAATTAAGGAAGAGATTAAAGCAATAACAAGATTTGACTATCACAATCTTAAGTATGATAGCGGACTTAGAAACGTAGATATTCTATTCTGCAGAAATGTAATAATCTACTTTGATAAGGCAGCCCAGGAACAGGTAATAAATCGCTTCTGGGAGGTTATGACCAACCATTCATATTTATTCATAGGACACTCTGAATCCCTCTTTGGCATGAACACCAAATTCGAGTTCGTAAAAACCAAATGGGCCACTATTTACAGGAAATTTGTTTAAATGTTACAAACCTTACAATGCGTAGATTTCTAAAAGAGGAGAGCAAAGGTGAATAACAGCAAAATATCCCTTCTCATCGTGGATGACTCTGCATTAATGCGGAATTTAATCACCAAAATGTTTGATGACGTTCCCGATATTCATGTTGCAGGGACCGCCATGAATGGAAAGTTTGCATTAAAAAAGCTGGAAACACTCAAACCAGATGTAATCATACTGGACTTAGAAATGCCAGAAATGAACGGAATTGAATTCCTCAAAGAGAGGGAAAAACGTGGTATAGACATTCCTGTAATAATCCTCTCCTCTCTAGCCAAAAAAGGAGCAAAGATTACAATGGAGGCCCTCTCTCTCGGTGCCTCCGATTTTGTACTGAAACCATCGGGAAGCATCTCGCTAGATATACACAAAACCAAAGATCAACTGGTAGAATTAATACGGGCATACGGTGGTCAGTATAAAAAGAAAAGGGGAGAAACCCCACCCTCTAGCTACGAAAAGATAGCCCAGGTTGACGAAAAAATCATAGATGAATTAAGGGTAATAAAACCCAAAGAACCAGTACCCTCTGTTCAAGAGGTAAAACGAGCTCCCATAGAGATAGTTGCAATAGGAATCTCCACAGGGGGCCCTAATGCACTGCGTAAAGTTTTGCCCCACTTAAGCAGCAATCTGCCTACACCGGTAGTAATAGTACAGCATATGCCTGCTGGTTTCACAAAAGAATTTGCCGAGAGTTTAAACAAAATATGTCCTCTGAATGTAAAGGAGGCCGAAGAGGGTGACACATTGGAAAGAGGCAAAGTATTTATCGCCCCAGGAGATAAACACATGGAGGTAGAAACCGGCTCCACGACAAATAGAATACGCCTTACAAATGATCCCCCCGTAAATGGACACAGACCATCAGTGGATGTGCTCTTCAAGTCCGTAGCCAAAGTGTATGCGAGGAGAAGCCTAGCAGTTATCATGACAGGGATGGGGAAAGACGGGGCAAAAGAGATTGGAAGAATCTACAGCATGGGTGGAATTACCATAGCACAGGATGAAAAAACCTCAATCGTGTATGGAATGCCTCGGGTTGCCATTGAAAGCGGTGTAATACATCATGTACTTCCGTTAGAAAAAATAGCAGATAAGATAAATGAATTAACCCTCTCCTAAACCTTCCATAAGCAAATTGTAGAGGGAGTATATAAGACCGGAGATCTCTTCCTTCGTTTTCCTTCGAATATCCAACCCCGGATCTCTTAACGGGAAAAAGTACAACTCTACAAATCTTGTTACAATGGTATTAAAAACGAATCTAATAAGGCCTGTATCAAAACCATCCCTTATCAAATTCTTCTTTTTCCCTACCTCATATAAAGTATCGGAGATAGATGATGTGAATTTTTTGATTATGCGTTTTACCCTGCTACGCTCCTTATTGGGTATATCGGGATCGTATATTAACCTTAGATAAATAGCATAATGATCAGGATAGTTTCGAATAAAATTAAATAGCATGTCGAAGGAATTAAAAAATACCTCTTCAAAAGGCATTTCACCAGAATGGGACTTTAAGTATTCACTAAATATACTCTCCGCCATTCTTATGCCATCACTTACAATGAAAAAAAAGAGATTTTCTTTACTCCTAAAATTATGAAATAAAGCACCCTTCGATATACCAGCTTCTGCACATATTCTATTAGTACTGGCATGTGAATAACCGTATCTTGAGAACTCCTTTATAGCAGCATTAACCACTGCTTCCATTTTTTCAGGTATCAGTGTAAAAGGTTTCCTCGACATTTTGGCTCAATACTTTTGAAATTACAGGCATATCTGCATTTTTGAATATTTTCCCGTAGATGTAGTTTAACAGAAAAGCCAAAACAATCCCAACGAAACCTGAAAGAATTTGAATTTTTTCCCCGGGATTGGTGAAAATTTTCCCCGAAAGGAAATAAAACAACAGGAAAAGGACTATAGGCATTATAAAAACCATGAAACTTACCTTAATAGAGGTAAAAGGAGAGATATATATCTCCACAACACTACCAGGGGTAATTTTCATATTTCCAGGTTTTCGCACTTTGAGTATCTTAGCAGTGCCCTTACCAGCTTCACATGCCTTGCATGAGGCACAGTAAGGATTCTCCGTACACTGTATGGTAACCCATTCTCCATCCAGACTCTCCACAACTCCCTTCTCCACCATACTACAACCTCCTAAAAAATAATCTGTCCCTCAGGCATCTCCACTATCCCCATTGTTGCTAACCTTAAGCTTTATTCGTTCAATTCCCCTCGATAAGCCATCGTCCCCTATAGAAAACACAACCCCATTCAACTCTAGAGTCCCCCAAGCATCCCTTGAATACTCATGAATCTGAGTTTTGAACTTGCGAATCTCGGTATCGGGTTCCAATCCGCACACAGAATTTAAGCTGCCTACCCTCCCCACATCTGTTATAACAGCGGTACCCCTCGGCATAATCCTCTCATCAGCAGTAGCAACCCTCGTATGAGTTCCTATTACCGCAGAAACCTTACCATCCAACAAATAAAACATCGAGCTCTTCTCCGCTGTAGCAGAGGCATGAAAATCTACTATAATGTTTCGCGTTTTTTCAGAGACCCGTTCCACTAAATCGCGGAGGAAAAGAAAGGGATTAGCAAGATGTACCCTCCTAAAGCCTGACATACCCAAAACATTTATAACAAGTACTCTCTTATCATTCTTAGAAAAAGTTCTCCAACCAAATCCAGGGGTTCCTCTTGGGTAATTCGCAGGCTTTAACACAAAGGAAACCTTTTCAATAAAGGAGACCATATCTTTTTTGTAGTATATTCGTTCACCGGAGGTTAAGACATCTATGCCTAATTTTCTTAGATAAACCGCATGAGTTTTCCCCAACCCAAACCCGCCTGTAGCTCCCTCTCCATTAGCGATGATAAAATCCGGATTTATCTCATCCTGCAACCTTGGTATAAGTGTTTTTACACAGTAGACCCCCGCCTTCCCAACTATTTCACCCAGAAATAAAATTTTAATCTCACTCACGATATTTCTTTCCTATTTCTACTCAATAATATAACGAAAATAGTAATATTTTTAAAGACATTATCTTAAATCTATGAAATCTGTCTGGCATAAAGGTCTCGTTCCACATATCGAACAGAATACAATAAAAATCCCAAAGCCGTCACAGAGGCAAGAAACCCTCCCAAAAGATAACTATAACCTAACATAGGGAGGGATCTGTTAAACACGATTACAAGGGAAAACCCAAAATTCACACCGAAAAAAACCAGGGAAGAGATAAAGGCATAAATGTAATATTCAAGATAGAAAAGATATATTATCAAGGTAAGTAGCATAAAGTGGAAAAAAACCCCAATCAGAACCACTCTAAAAACACCAACCGCAAAGTGGCCCCCAAAAAACTCAACCGATATTCCCTTAGCTAAAAGCCATATTACAATGGTGAACATACCCTGAAAAATTGCCTGTTCTCTCAAACCGTATCTTATGGATTTGATCATATCATACTTTTTTTTCTGTATAGTATCGTAGGTATTCTCATGGAGTCCCTTTAAAAATTCCTTGAGTTTTATATAAAAAATTATCTCCGTAACAATTATGTAGTATATCATCCCAGGGATAATGGTGAGATTAGCAATATACACGGGAATGTCATAATAATCAAATATCTGAAAAAAACTCCCAGGCACCACTTTCCCAAAAGCCACTTTAAATACAATCTTATCAGCCCACATTCCCCAATAGTATAAGACACCCGTAAAAAGTAAAAATTTGTATTTCAATACGTATCTAAAGAGATCTTTAAATTCAATACCGTGGGGCCTGTAATGGAAACTCACAAGAACAAACAAGGAAATAACAATAAATCCCTGACCAACAGCGTATCCCAAAAGGGCCCCACCTGTCTTATACAGATACCCAAAGAAACGAACTCCCAAGAAGGATATAACCATACCAACCAGATACAGGATAAAAATCGCCATAAATTGCTTAATAAGAGAAATAAATATCATAAGAAGCCAGATCAGATTTACAAATACGAACAGTAGGATGAATGATACCTTGTAAATATAGTTATTACCCCCTTCGGGAAGATCAACCCATCTCACTGCAATAATCCCAATAATGACAGCAAGAAATGTAACCAACAACGAAAACGAGAGGAGAGCAGAACCTGCTTCGTTATTCCTATCCATATAAATCAGATCTGCAACATAGCGTGTAAAGATATAGTGAGTACCCCCGAAAATTATAAGGGAAAAGGCATAACAATACACAATAGCCCCGGTAAAAAAATTCCTATACACACCTACAGCTACCTCGGCGTACCGGCCTATAAAAAAAATTCCCAAAATAGTTAATATCCATGGCCCGGCAACTACTATACTCCCCGCAAGAACCACTTTGAAGAAAGATCCTATTCCACCCTTTCTCAGAACCCTCTGGAGTTCAAATCCTATTCCAGCCATCCTTCTCCCCTCGCTACTCCCTGATAAATATCTCCATACTTCCTATAGACCTTTTCTCTGTCGTAAAACCTAATAACTTTTTCCCTATTACGAGCTACTATCCCCTGCATAGTTTCAGGATTATCATATATATACTTCACACCGGCTGCCAGTTTAACGGGATCCTTAGAGGGGGCCAAAAAATTATCATCGTAATCCAACAGCTCAGGAACATTGCCCACCCGTGTGGCAACAGCAGGAACACCGGAACAAAAACCCTCCAACAAAACGAGGGGCTGAGCCTCACGGATACTTGTGAGCATTAAAACATCTAAAAAGGAATAATACTTTCTCACATCTTGTTTACCGGTAAAATGAAACTTATTCTCAAGATGAAAGCTCTTAACAAGAAGTTTACAATCCTCAAAATAACCTGGATCCTCATCTGTAGGACCTATACAATAAAATTGAGACTCAGGAATTTCCTTAGAGATTATCTTTGCAGTCGAGATAAAGGTCTTTATATCTTTTATAGGAACTACCCTACCCACCAAACCAACATGGAACCCCTCACGTTTTTCTCTCTTTATACTTGCAAACCTCTCAATATCTATTCCATTGGGAATAACAAGTGTTTTCTCCTCCGGAGCGCCCAACTCTATTTGCTTTTCCCTATTATACTCAAATAGACTTATTATAAGATCAGAATACTTATAGGTTAATTTACTCAGCATATTGTAAATCTTTATCCACATATCCCTCTGGTATCCCCTTATAAGATTGGTTCTCCGTATCTCTATCTCTCTCTCTTTATGGTATAACCCATGCTCAGTAAGAATTAATGGTTTCCCCTTACGAATTTTTGCCACAACACCGGCCAGCCCGGCATAACCAGTAGAGATTGCATGGTACACATCAGCATCTGGTGCCTCGAAACCCATCACTGAAAAAATCATATCATGGGTAGACTTCCACGCCCAAAAGTAATCGGAAAACGGATATATAGGATTATTCTTAACATTATTCTCCACGATAAGATTCCATCCTTCCCTCTGCTTGACAGAATCATAGTAAAGGTAATAGCCAGGTTCCATCATGTTTATCAGATTATCTATGGATGGAACCGTATTTAACATGAAGAGCTTATGCATCTCTACTATCTCTTTAAAAATCTTCTTCTTTCTATAGAGAGATTTGTAAGAACTTTTCTTCCTCTCGGAGAGCACCAAATCCACATGTTCAACAACATTCTCAGGCAACTCATAGCTAAGCGTCTGATCCTTCTTTGGTGATATAGTATAGAGAACGAAATCTACCTCAGGTAATCTCTGGATAAGTTGGTGTACCCACGATGAAACTCCCCCTGTGATAAACGGGTATGAACCCTCTAAGATTAAACAAACCCGAAGTCTTTCACTCATTCAAAACACCCCAAATCCCATTTCCTCTTACAACCCTAAAATTAATTTGAAAACCAGAAAATACAAAATCATCCTAATATCCAACCCAAAAGGTAAGAACTCGCCTTATTTCCTCGCTTAGCGATTCGTACTGGGTAAGCTCAACACAGTACTGAAAAACCTCAGAAAGATTCTTCCTGTAGAATTCCACCTTAGCCTTCAAAAAAATTATCTCAGGATCCCCCTCCAATTTCACACTGTCCAAAACCTTAAAGGCCTGATCGTACATTTTAAGAGCTATAAGTATATTTACGAAGAGTAACAGCTCCCTCCTCCCGAATTTCTTGAGTCTAACTATCTCCTTTACATAAGAAAAGGCCTCGCGGAGATAAAAACTCTCTATCGCCTCCTTATCTGAGTTTAATAAAGCCGATTCATAGTAGGCCAAAGCAAGCTGATAGAGATTTTCAGCATTAGTGGGATTTTTTCCAAGTTCATCTTTGAGCCTCTCGATACGTTTATTGTATCTGTCCTCAATGGCATTCATCCCCTCCGCAGCAAAGAGAGCTATCTCCTGATCAAAGCTCTTTATTAAATCTTCAAAGATACGGTTAAGAAGTATATAAGTATCAACGGTAATATCCCTCTTAGCCAAGACTCGCTCTATTTCCTCAAGATCGTAGGGTTTCTCGTTCAGGGGCTTTACAGAGGTACCTAGATACACAAAGGCTTCTATTGGCAGTTTTCGCTCATGAATTCCCTTGAGAGCAGCAGCAGCTGTCCTTGGTCTAAATCCCTCTCTAGCACGTTTAAAATATTCAAAGTCCAGGCTTTTTTCTTTCATACGCTTTACATCTTTTGCATCTCAAGAAGATTTTCTGCAACCTCCAATAGTTGATCCGCCTCCTCTATCTTTTCGGAGAGAGAGGAGTAACCCAAAATAAGATCCAGTTGAACTTTGTTACCCTTAATCTCCCACGTAGTATTATTTATCCTATCAAGAACATCGAGACTATAGAGAGAGGCTCCATCAAAATCGATGTTCGGATATATCATAACTATCTGGTTATCATTCTTATAGTGAAAAAACCTTCCCTTGTTCTCGGAGAGCTCTTGCATTATCCCCACAAGTGAAACAAAAAGACCGAGAACCTCTCTCTTTCCATACATCTCGGAAAGGAGACCAAAATTCCTAACCTCAACTATTATTACGCTGAGAGTACCATGCTCCACCCTCGCTCTCTCAATTCTATTTTCCAATATAGTCATAAAGTTAGTATAGGAGGGAAGTTTTGTAATCGGATTCGTATCCTCCTGTTTAACTATCGATTCATACTCTATAGCCTTTTCAAGGGCGGTCGCCGAAAGGGCTATTATCAACTGAAGCATTTTCTCCGTATATACATTATACCTCTCAAAGGGCATTTCCTCGATATTGATAACTCCCCAGACCCTCCTACCGGCAAGAAGAGGAGCGGTAAATAGGTTTCTTCCCCTATCCATCCTCCTTAAATTTTCATATTGGAGGAGCATCTTAACAGAAAATGTTGTATTATTTCTTACAACCCACCCTTCAATGCACTCCGAGGCAGGTAATGTAGCAACGGTATCTCCCTCACCACCCCAACCGTAAGAAGAACGGAGTTCCAAGGTTTTAGTTTCTTGATTATACTCCCATATCGAACATTTGGTTGCACCAGTAAATTGACTTACCGTTTCCAGAATACTGGAGAGTGCTCTATTAAGGTTAACCGATTGAAAATCCTGTATCCTGGTATAGAGGGTAGTAAGAGAATCTTCCTGTCCATATACCCGCTTTTCTAATTCGGAATTAACCAATTTGAGGGCTCTAACCTCCTGTTTTAACACCGCCTTGTCAACTGCTATCTGCCTCAATTTTTCCCTATCTCTCTTAGCACGGCTAAGATGGGCATCACGAATTAACCCAAAAATATAAACACCGCTAATACCTACAGTAAGAGGCAAAAGAGAAGCTTCCCAGATAGAGTTCCAATAATCAAATATGTTCTCAACCATCCCCCTCTCCGGGTAGAAAACCATAATCCCCAGGGGGAAAAAGATGCCAACTATCGCAGCGGAGAGCAAAATGCTATAAAAACCGTAGTACTTACCATAGTAGGAAGCCACAATAAGGGAAAACGCCACATAGGGATTGAAGAGAAACCCCAAAAATCCCGGATTTTCAGGAAAAAAAACATTTACAACCCCAATAATGAAGAAAAAAAGAGAAATTTCACCAATTATTTTAAAGGGAGACTGATTTTTTGCCAATTTAATACTAATATATAACATAGATGTATTCATAACAAGTACAACTTTTTATGGGGGGAAAAATGAAAAAAATTTTCTTGGTTATCCCAATCCTCTTGATAGTACTAAATACAACATGGGCAGAAAACAAAACAAAAGCCAAGGATACCGCTCCGCCTAAGAAACAAATCCAAAAGATAGAACCAATATTCCCAAAGGAAAACCCAAATATAATATTCATCGAGGGAGAAGATGCAATATCCACAAATTTTAACAAGGAACCAACTCTTAATTATGGTTGCTCCGGTCTCAGAACTCTCCAACTTAGCAGGTCAACTGGGCTACAGGGTGGAGCCTCATTCTACGCAGACTATGTTTTCTATGTTGAACAGAGCGGCACATACGAGCTCTGGTACGGGGGTACCCCACCAGGACCAAAAGAGGACCTTTATCCCTCCTTTACATCTCCATTTAAATTAATAGTGGACAACAATAAACCCCGATCCGAATACAGAGAAGATGTAGTGGTTGTAGAAAACTATACACCCGCATACTACTGGAACCTTGTAGGGGATATAAAACTAACCAAGGGAGATCACAGAATCAGATTTGAGGTAAATGAGAAACGAAAATACGATGGGAGATACTATTTTTATCTGGATTGTTTCTTCCTGGTGAGAAAAGAACATGGGAGACGTGTTTTGGGTAAACCCATACCTAAATTTTTTCCCAAAAACATGAACAACAGAAAGATAAATTTCCCATTCAGATCCATAGATGATTACCAGATCATAATAAGGGATAACCCAACGGACCCAAGGCCGCTGATAGAACTTTCTCTAATTTACTCCCTGCTAAGCGATTATCTAAACGCAATACGATACCTTAAAAAGGCAGAGATTTTGGCACCCAAAGACCTCAACATTCTTCTGCTCATAGCAAAAAACAGAATATGGAAGGGAGATATAAAAATAGGCCTAAAGCGATACAGGGAATACCTCGCTAAAAATCCCAAGAGACTTGACATATGGATGGAAGCAGGGAAAGTGGCCGCGTGGACAGGAAGATACAATGACTCCGTTTCTTTCTACAAGGGGGGATTAAAGCATTTTAAAAACAACCTTGATCTCCTTGTCAATCTGGGACTCACCTACCTATGGTCAAGCAGACCTACAGATGCAGAAAAAACCTTTAAAGAGGCCGATAAAGTAGCCGGGAAAAACCTGGAGCTTATAAAAAAACTTGCCAAGATATTCCTCATAAACGGTTACTACGACAGAGCCATAAGACTCTACAAAAAGGCAATAGAAATCTCCCCCGCCGATCTAGAATCGTACTTCCTACTTGAAAATACATACCTTAAAAAGGGTGACAAAGAGAACGCAAACAAGGTAGAAGAGCTAATAAAAACTACTTTCAAGCCATCTCCTAAGCTCTCCCGCTACCTTGAGATACACAAGGAAAAACAAACCCTTAAAGAAAAGGTAATCGAAGAGTATGAAGAAAAACTTAAGGAACATCCGGACAATCTAACCTTAAGAATGACACTCGCTCAAACTTATTTCTGGAACGGACTTAAAGACAAAGCCATAAATGAGTATCTAAACATACTTGCAACCCATGCATTTATCGAACTAAAAAAGATGGAAAAGGACTCGTTCCCTCTGTTAGAACTATTGGACAAATCATATATCTACAAAAACTTCTTTGACAGAATAAGGAAACTGTCCGAGGATAGAAAAACCAGTCTAAACAAGGCGTACTCCGAATATATAAAAGCCCTTAAAAGTTATAAAAACTTTCAAAAAAAGGTTTCGGCAGCAAAGGAAAAGGGCAAAGAGATTCCTCAACCAAAGGGAGAAGACCCCTACGACGTACTCAACAAAGCCCAGGATAAACTCGCAGAGCAACTTGGGAAAACCGAGGAGATGATTGACTCGATAAGAGATATAATTTCCCAATTCAAAAGCGATATTTCCCAACTCCCAGAGATTAGGAAAAAATTTGACAAAGAAGAAAAAACCTTCCAGCAAATTATAAAGGCAAACAGATGGTCGTGGAAAAGAACGGAATTTATAAATGAAATGGAAAAGGATTCGGAGAGAGGACTCCTCCTTTCGGACTATATCCTCGGTAAGGTTTATCAAATAGAGAGAAACTATCCCTATGCCATTAAGAAATTGGACACTGTAGTAAAGCAAAAACCGGATACCCCTATCTATCAATATGCTCTATTCGAGAGTAAATTATGGAACAGGAAAACCAGTAAACCCGAATCTCTCGTCAATCAATTCTCCGATAAACTCTCGGATTACGTACCCTACTTCGATAAATTAGAGGAACTAACCAACGATACATCCGAAGAGAACCTAATAGGAAATGCTACACCCGACGAGGTTAGTGAGTCAGAGATAAAACAACAGATAGCGGATCTTTCAAAACAACTCTCGGAGCTCCTAAAAACCTCCGAAAGAGAGAGGAGAAGCGTAGAAAAGGCCCTAAGAACCATGCATGCGCTACTCTACAAAAAGATGATAAGAACGTTCTACCGATACGAAGAAAACACCTACCTAATCAGAAACGAATTGGGAGGATTTTATCTAACGGAGAAAAAATTAGACGAGGCAATTAATCAATTCCAACACGTATTAGCCGTTGAACCCAACAACATAAGTGCAATCTATAAGATCGGTACAATATACCAATGGAACAGAAACTGGTTTAAGGCCATGCAATACTACAAACGAGTATACAAAATGGATCCCCTATACGAGAATACCATATCACTCTATAACAATCTCTCCAAACAACACGCACCTAAGGTAGATTTTCAGAGCTATGTCCTAGCCGACACCTCCACAATACACTGGCACGGCCAATCGGATTACACAGGATTCCTTAACAGCATATTGGGAATAGATCTAAGCTATCTAGTCGATGACTACAGATTACAGAAAAGTTTTTCCGATAACAACGATAATAACATGGTAAACCATACCTCTTACCAGACCCATCAGTTTACACTTGGTATACCCATAGACTTATTCTTTATCAACCTAAAAGTAATCCCCTCCGCCGGTGTTACCATACTGGGCAACGACCTATACTACACAACACAAACAGTAACTGAGTATTATTCCACCATTGCAAACTATCAGGATTTCATGTATACCCTTTCCTTGGTACCATTTGCCAAAGTTGAAACATCTTTGGGATTGGGAAAATACGTATACCTCAACGGGAGCTACTACTACGGTCAGTTCCCAGAAACCTATTCCCCAACGAGAACCCCTGTTTTCGATAATTCAGGGGAGTTAAACATTTCGACCTCTCTATCCTTCATAGATGCCCCCATACTTAGAGATACATCCTTAAGAACCTATGGGAAAATAGACATACTGGACGATGGCAATCACATATACACAGGGGTACAGGAAATCTATATGCATCTCTTAAAGGGAGGAACTCCTTACACCCTTCTAACACTAATAGGTAACTTTACAATGCAAAATGCCGATAGGGAGGAAGCGTACAATTACTACACTCCCGTTGGTGTTCTGATGGGTGGTGCAAGCCTCATGGTTTCAACATGGATAGGAGTAGGCAACGATGTCTTAGGACTAAGCCTCAGAGCATACGGGGGAACGTATCAAGAGAAGATATTTAGTCCTGCAGAAACAAAACGAAGGATTAAACTGGAGGGCGAGGTGAATATAAACCTCACCGCAGGAAACGGCTATTTTTACATAACCTCTATGGCTAACGGCACATTACCTGTACAGACAGATGGCACTCTTGGAAATTGGGACTACTGGTCATTCTACTTCAAACTGGGGTACACGGCAAAGCTTCCAGATATACTTTCACCGTAGCACAAATTAGCACATTGACACCAATGTATATTTTTGCTAATTTTTATCCGGTTACTGTACAGGTTACAATGCACGTGGAGTAAGAGTTAGACTTGTTAGTGCCCGGGTGGTGGAATTGGTAGACACGCTAGGTTCAGGGTCTAGTGGCCTTGCGGCCGTGGGAGTTCAAGTCTCCCTCCGGGCAATTTACCGAATTTTTCCTCACATATTTTTACCAAAAAAACTCTTCTATTTACCAAAATCACACCCCTCTGAATATTTACCTTTTTAACCATTTCTTATACTGTTTTTCTGTAGCATATACCTTCGGAGAAAAAAAATGGATAAAGAAAATTTTATAATCGTTGGCGAAAACATCCACTGCACAAGAATTGTAAAGAGTGGAGGAATAAGGACAAAAAAGATATCACAAGATAGAGAGGGGGTGAAATTTACCAAAAACGGAGAAGAGAAAGTACTTCCCCTCCCGGCAAATTGGGAAACCATATCACCAAAGTACAGAGACGGAAATATATGTCATATCACTCTTGCTATATACCAAGCCATGAATGGGAAAACGGAGGAAGAACGAAAAGCAGGAGAGGAGTATCTATACTGGGTAGCCAAGACTCAGATAGAGCACGGGGCTGATTTCCTGGATGTAAACGTAGATGAATACTCAATACGTCGAGAGGAACAAATTGAGGCAATGAAATGGACCACAAACTTCTTAAGCAAAAATTTTGATGTTCCCCTCTCAATAGATTCTTCCGTTGTGGAAACCCTGGTAGCAGGATTAGAAAACTCCCCCAAAGGGAAAATCCCAATGATAAACTCTATAAGCCTGGAGAGAGAAAATGCTGCCGACCTGGCAGTACAGTACAATGCCCACGCTATAGTAAGTGCAGCGGGAAGATCAGGACTTCCACAAACCGCTGATGAGAAAATAACTAACTTAAAAGAAATAGTATCCATACTTGATAAAAAGGGAATACAGAGGGAGAAAATGCACCTTGACCCCCTCGTCCTCCCCATAAGCGTTGATTCCTCCAACGGGAAAAATTTTTTAGAGGCTGTTTCCAAGGCAAAAGAGCTATTTGAGGGTGTAAATATAACGGGAGGCCTAAGCAACGTTTCTTTCGGAATGCCAAACAGAAAACTTTTAAACCTAGTTTTTACCTGGCTATTCATAAAAGCCGGAGGGAACGGGGGAATAATAGATCCGGTAAGACTCTCCATAGAGAAACTTAAAGAGATAGATACCGAATCCGAGAGCTTCAAATTGGCAAGAGCAGTTCTTGATGGAACGGATATGTTCGGTGCAGAATACATAGCAGCCTTTAGAGAGGGAAGGTTGTAACTATTATTATCCCTAATTACTTTGGAGAGGAAGTAATAGAATAGAATAATCCTTTTTTTACAACTCCCTTTAAGAGTTCAGGTTCCATGCTTTCATATGCAAGGTAAGAAGCCATAAGAAAGGAGGTAAATAATGCGTACATTGACTTAAAATCTACCTTTATCTCCCCTCTGTATTTATTATAAAAGCTCTCCATCATTTTTCTATACTCTCCCGAGACACATTCATATTTTTTCTTATCCTTGTGAACCCTCCTGTGGAATGCAAATAAAACCCGGCTATTAATATGAACATCCACAAGGAAAGTGTCGACAAAAGTGTCAAGAAAAGACTCCACATCCTTACTCTGCCTAAGGGCTTTTTTTATACCCTCCACAAAACTCCTAAAAATAAAAGAAACACAGGCCTCAAGTATCTCTTCCTTCTCACTAAAGTAGGTATAGATAGTTCCCTTGCCCACCCGGGCAAGGGAAGCTATATCATTAACAGATACGTCCTGGTAGCCCCGCTCTGCAAATAGTTGCATAGCGGCTCTAATAATTCTATCCCGTTTATCCTCTTTCTTTACTTGCATTCGTCTTTATTCTACCCTACCCCAGAGGAATAATAAAGCCAAGATACCCTCCTGTTAGGAGTGGGGTCACTACAATATCTGAGACAAAGGGGGAGATACCCAAACTATCTCCAAAGCTATTAAAGAAGAGATGGCTAACTGTAACGACGATGGATGTCGCGAAGGCATCAATGGCAAAACTTTGCCAGTCCCATACCCCATTCACAAGTGCAAGGTAGGTGTATTTCGCCGCCATACCACCCATCACACACCCTATACCACTTCCAAGGTCCATAGCATCATAGATTGCCGTTGAAAAGGGAGAGAAAATGTCCTCCCTTACTAACCCCATATCAGAAAACATTATAAGAACAGGCACAGCCAACAATTGACCTGAGTATGCTCCCAAAGCGGAACCGGCAACGGAAACCCCCCCAATGGCAAAATCGTAGGCGAACAGAGAACCCGTTGCACCAACAAATATAAAAATTGCCAGCAATAAAAGTACTATTCTACCTCTTCTCATAATCACTATACCCCACTACTAATCCTTAATTCTGAACGTAGAATCCTCAAGATAGGGATTTACCCTTACCTCGGTTACATCTATCTCCAGGGCAAGTTTGCCCCTTACAAAGCGTTTAACCTTTACAGGAACATGAGTACTGGTATCAAACCAGAGTTCTTCCCTATCATTCCCCTTAGAGAAACTAAAATGATCCGCCCGGACACTCTCCTCTCCATTTCTGCCCATTACGGAGACACTCCCACTTCCGATGTACCGGAGATTCATTCCGGCAATCATATCCTCAAAGTTTCCCTTCATGTAGTAGAAAAAAAGTCCCATCTCTCTCCCCGGATTCTTAGAGGAGTTCGGATTTATTCTCCTCTTGGTAGTACGATGGAGATTGGCTATATAGGAATAGAAATACTCCCCGTCTATTGCGATCTTAGTACCCCTCATATTCCTGGGATTAACATACTCTATCCTCATCTTTTGACCATCCCGTTTAAACGCAAACTCATACTGGATTACACTCTTTCTCCCCCTGGAAAAAGCCGTCGCAGTTACAAAACATGTAATTGAATGTAACTCTCTCGCAGATTTTACGATAGGATCTATCGACATAGCAGAAAGCGATCCCACCAATAGTAACAATGCTCCAAAAACTACAATTACCCTTCTAATCATTTTTCCATTACCTCCGTATCCTTAAGATTATTAAGTTTTGTCTCATCTCTTTCCGTTTCCCTATCCATCAAGTAACCCACAATGCTAAGTGCAAACATCACCACTACAGAGAGAAAAGCCATGAAGAAAATCTTGTTGTAAGCATTGATAATGCTATCCATAACAAACAGGGAGCCAAAATCTATCTTTGACATAATAACCCCGGCTATAGCCGGTCCAATTACGCCTCCCAAGCTCCTCATTATACTAACAATTCCTGCGGAAGCACCTTGATTCTCTACTCCACCCTCCTCTATCACCACGTAATTCATCGGAGTCATTGATATACCAAGACCAATGGCGAGAAAGATTGTATTTATGTAAAAAGAGAGTTCGGAACTGGTAAATCTGGAAACTACAAATCCTCCAAGAGCAAAGAGGAATGCCCCAAGTATCATGGTTTTTTTTGCCCCCACCTTCTTTATTACAAATCCTCCAAACATGATAAAAACAACCATAGACAGAGCAAAGGGATCTATCGCATATACGGAGAAAGAAACCGTATAACCAAATAGACTCTGCGTATAGGAGGGAAGAAATGTAGCAAATACAAACATTGCGGTGCCGAAGAAGAGGGCAAGAAGGTTATAAATCAAAAACCCTTGCTTCTTAAATAACCTTAAATCTATTGCAGGATCCTCCACTCTAAACTCCCTGATGACAAACAGAAGAAGAAAAACAACCAGAGCGACCAGATACCCTATCACGTTAAGGGAGAAAAAGCTGTAACTTGATACATTCTCCATCATCAAAAGAAAGGTGGCTATCACACCGGCAAACAGAAGGCTTCCTAAAACATCGAGTCTGAACCTCTTATTACCACCCCGGTCTATGCCTTCCACTCTCTCTGGTGAACCTGAAACTTCCTCTCTGAGAAAATCATCCCTCTTAGGCACCTTTATAAATAGTTCGGCAAAGACCACAGCCATCAGACTAGCTATAAAGGTTATAACAAACATCCACCTCCAGCCGAGGAGATCGTAGGTTATACCACCGACATTTATACCAACTATCATCCCCAACCCATAGGTAGCATTTACCATTGCCAAATACTTACCTTTTTCCCTGGGATAATGCTCGGAGACAAGGGCATTTGCTATGGGAAGAATCCCGGCAGCTCCCAACCCCTGCACAAGGCGTCCAATGACGATAACTGTGAAATTACTGGTAATGAAGTTTAGTAATAACCCAAGGCTAAAGAGAGAGATAGAGATTACAAAAATCCGTTTTTTACCAAGTCTATCACCCAGTTTTCCGAGAACAGGCATAAACGAGGCATAGGTAAGCATAAAACCTGTCATAAGCCACATTGCTGTACCCTGAGACACACCAAAGATATCTCCGGCAATTCCCAGGATAGAGGCTATGATAGTAATACCTGCAGCAGCAACAAAATTCGGAAATAGCAGTGCAAAAGCCATACAAACCTCCACAAAAAAATGATTCAATGGGCTAAACCCCATCCCCATACAAAAAGTAGCCTAACCATACAAACACAATACCGACCAGTCGGTTCTGTAGAGTAAGATACTAACCAGGAAAGAAAGAGTCAACATGGAAGGAAACATTTTTAGCTATTCTTTCACTCCCCTGCAAAACCGGTATCACTTCTTTGACTATCCCTCACTTTTTTGATATATTGTATGCTATGAAATCCCTTGAAAATCAAAAACCCCAAACACGTTACAAAGTAGGCGAGGAAATTGTCTACCCAATACAGGGAGTCGGTCACATTAGAGCAATAGAGGAGAGAGAGTTTAAAGACCAAAAACTTCTCTACTATATAATCTACCTCGAAGTGACCGATATGACAATTATGGTGCCGGTTGACAAAGCGGACGAACTCGGAATAAGACCTATTGTGAGCAAAGAAGAGGCAGAGAAAGCATTAAAACTAATCTCCGAGGATTACGAACCAATCCCCGCAGATTGGAAGATGCGCTATCAAATGAATCTGGATCTCCTCAAAAAGGGAAGCGTCCTTGATATTGCAACCGTGGTAAGAGCCCTGTATCACAGGAGCCAGATAAAAGAACTTCCTATACTGGAGAGAAAGCTCTACGACAATGCCCTAAAACTCCTCGTAGATGAGATTTCCTTTTCCTTAAACAAGAAAAAGGAAGAGGTAGAGGAGATAATCTTTAGCAAATTAGAGGTTAAACCATAAAAATCTGTGCTATTATAACAGCGGCAGGTTCAAGTACGCGGATAGGACAGGGAATAAAGAAAGAGTACTACCCCGTAAGGGGGAAACCCATTCTCGTATGGGGGATAGAGGCATTCCTAGCATGCGATGAAATTTCACAAATTGTAGTCACAATTCCAAAGGAAACCCGCTTCGAAGCGGAAAAGATTCTTACAACCCATCTTCCGAAACACTACCGACAAATCATCCTTGTAGAAGGTTCAGACACAAGACAGAAATCCGTATTTAACGCACTCCTCTCACTCAAACAAGAACCACCCGATATAGTACTAATCCACGACGGTGCTAGACCATGGGTTAGCCAACAACTTATAAAAAATGTGATAAACGGGACTATTAAATACGGCGCTTGCATCCCCGTAATAGAACAACCGGATGCCCCTAAATTGGTAGGTGATTCGGGTTTCATAATAAAACACCTCAAGCGAAAAAAAATCCTGGGTGCTCAAACCCCCCAGGGCTTCCAATACAACAAGATATTCGAGGCCCATAGGATAGCATGGAAAAGTGGGAGGCACAACTTTGCAGATGATTCAGAATTATTCAGTCTGTACTTTCACCCCGTATACACGGTTTTGGGGGATAGAAACAACAAAAAAATCACCTATCCGGAGGATTTAAAAGCCACCCCCTAAAACAAATTATCATCTTTAATCAATTCTAATTTTACATTATTCTACCATAGAAACCATGAGAGAAAAAATAAGGATAGGCCAGGGCTATGACATTCACAAACTGGTAGAGGGCCGTCCCCTTATACTTGGGGGGATAGAGGTTCCATCCGAATTCGGGGAGGAAGGCTACTCGGACGGAGATGTGCTAATTCATGCGATAATTGACGCCATGCTGGGGGCCGTCAATCTAGGGGATATAGGAGAACTATTCCCACCCGGAAAGCCCAGCTACCGAGGTATTTCAAGCATAATTCTGCTTGAACAAACGGCTAAGCTTTTAGACAAAAAGGGGTTTGCAATTGTAAACCTCGATACTACGATAATTCTGGAAAAGCCCAAACTTGCCAGATACAAAAGAGAAATAGCCAGAAGCATAGCAAAAACCCTACGGATTAGCCCTGAGGAGGTCTCCGTAAAGGCAAAAACCAAAGAGGGAGTAGACGCAACGGGAAAGGGGAAAGCTGTAGAGGCATACGCGGTAATTCTTGTAACCCAAAATCCTCAACCCTAATGGTAAGGATCTGTGGATAATATGTGGATAAACAATTCAAAGTACCAGATTGAGGAAAACGGTGATTTCACCTACACAATAAAACCCACGGGGGATATGAAAACCTCTGTCACACTGTTTCTATCCGATAAAATTATAGTTGAAGATGAGGCACTAAAACAAATAACAGACGCGGCAAGCATAGACCCGGAATCCTTCGTATTTGCAACTCCCGATATTCATACAGGCTACGGTGTACCGATAGGTTCAGTATGGGTAACTCCCAATTTTATATCGCCCTCAGCGGTGGGCTACGACATAAATTGCGGAATGCGTCTCTTATCCACCCCCTACAGAGCGGAAGAGGTGGAAATCGAGAGAATTGCATCCCGGATAGCAAAACTTATCCCCTTGGGAGAGGGAAAGAAAAACCTAAAACTAAAACCCAAAGAGATAAAGGCCATTTTAAAGGAGGGACTCCCGGCAACGGAGGAGTTATTAATCCGCTACGGCCTCATAGGAAATGCAGAGGAGTTAAAATTACTATCCTACGATATACTCCACACGGAGGATACGGGAAGTCTAAAGGGGAACCCCGAAAAGATTCCGCCAAAGGCGGTGGAAAGGGGAATACCTCAGATGGGAACACTGGGAGGGGGAAACCACTTTATTGAGATTCAAGAGGTAACCGACATCTACGATAAAAAGGCGGGAGAGTTCCTCGGCTTATTTAAGGGACAGTTAACCGTTATGATACATTCGGGTTCCAGGGGCCTTGGTCACGAGGTTGCGGGTCACTATATGAAACTCGCAAAAAAGTACATGACAAAAACAGGGTTAGTTGCTCCGAATGCTCAATTACTCTACTTCCATCTCCACTCAAAAGAGGGCAAGGATTACCTTAGAGCAATGAACAGTGCAGCAAACTACGCATTTGCAAACAGAGAGGTTATTACATTCCTGATAAGGAGAGCCTTTAGAGAAACAATGGGAGAGAGAACGTTCTACGATGTAAGGTCTGTATACGATGTAACTCACAACATTGCAAAAGAGGAAACTTACCATGAAAAAAAGTATACGGTTCACAGGAAGGGAGCAACCCGTGCTTTCGACATGGAAAGAATGAAGGGCACCCCCTTTGAATCTCTAGGGCAGCCCGTACTTATCCCTGGCTCAATGGGAACGGCTTCCTATGTACTACTTGGCCATAAAACCTCGATTAGATCTTTTTACTCGGTAAACCACGGAGCGGGACGAGTTCTAAGCAGAAAGCAGGCCGCGGGCAAAAAGGGGAGAGAGGCTCTTATAAGCGACAGAGAGTTTAAAAGGGCGATGGAGGGTGTTTACCTCATATGCGATGATAGGAGGAGAATTAAAGAGGAGGCTCCTCAGGCGTACAAGGATATCGATGACGTTATCGAGGTGGTGATAGGGGCAAAACTAGCCCTCCCAGTAGCAAGAATGCGACCATTGGGGGTTCTAAAAGGATAACTTGTGCAAATTAAATTCCAAAAGGAAATTCCAAAGGATGAAAAAACAGATGAGAGACAAAACAACAGAGACAGAAAAAAACTCAACCCAATGGGATACCATCATAAAAAAATTAAGGGATTACCTAAAAAGCAAAGAACTTCCCTCAGTATCGCAGGTAGCAGAGAAGAAGAGGGATCCCTTCAGAATACTCATTTCCACCGTAATCTCATTAAGAACAAAGGACGAGGTAACCCTTAAGGCCTCCGAACGCTTATTCGAACTTGCAGACAACCCCGAAAAAATTTTAGAGCTGGATGAAACAACTATATCACAACTTATATACCCGGCAGGATTCTACAGAACCAAGGCAAAGAATATAAAAAGAATAGCGGAGATACTTGTTAGAGAGTACAGGGGGGAAGTACCTCCAGATATGGAAAAATTACTCGCGCTTCCAGGGGTCGGAAGAAAAACGGCAAATCTCGTGTTAAATCTAGGATTTGGCATAGATGGAATATGCGTTGATACCCATGTTCATAGAATATCAAATAGAATGGGATGGGTAAAAACAAAGACCCCAGAAGAAACAGAAACAGAACTTATGAAAATACTCCCTCAAAGGTACTGGATAGAGATAAACGAAATACTGGTAAAATTTGGCCAGAACGTGTGTAGTCCCATATCACCAAGATGTTCGGAGTGTCCAGTCAAAAATTATTGCAACCAAATAGGCGTTACAAAGAGCAGATAACCAGAAAAAAACAAAAAAGCGCATGCAAACAGAAAACTGCATGCGCCTACTTTTTGTCCACAAATTATCTACAGAGACAGATATCACCAATTACATCTTTACAAGTACCCCAATAGTTGAGCCCCAGAATGTAGCAAAGTACTGCTCCTCCACAAAGATAGCAACATTATCATTAAAGAAATAACTACTACCAACTATAGAACCAAATCCCAAACTGAATGGGGCAGGACGAAGGTACTCGGAGTACAACCCCAGAGGTGCAGAAATTCCCATAGTCATACCCAAACCAATCCCCAAATAGGCATCCAGATTGTTGAGATAGTCAAAGGGAAGATTAAGTCCCTTAAACGACAGATGAAGAGTGCCAACACCTCCCCCTGCGAGTCCAGAGCCATAGGTTATTGTAAAAGACGCCCTTCCCGCAACGCCAAATTGGAGGGGAACAACATTGGCAATTTTGAACTGCCCGAGAATAACCTCTACACCGCCGTACAAGCCAAACCCGGAAAAACCACTGTAGGTGTATCCGAGGGTGAGAAGATCCCCAACACTCCAGGTCCAGCTATAACCATAACCAACCCCACCGGAAACAACCATATTCCCCGGTTTAAGATAAGAATCCCACTTTGCAGATTTAGATGCAGAAAATCCCATAAAAGGAACAAGCATCAACAGCAGTACCAGGGCAAAAATAACTCCTTTTTTCATAAGAACCTCCATTTTTTAATTACTCTAGTATTTAAAAATCCACTCCCGCGTTACAATATTAACCCAAATGGGAGATTTTACAAGTTTGGGCATAAAAAAAATTAATAAATTACCAACAAATATTCAACTACTTACCAATTTATGCTACATTTGATAGTTAGAAACAAAAATATTTTTTGCCAGGATATAGGGAGGAGTTAACGGTAGCATTTATGCCGGATAGAGAAATTAAAATAGAAGATATAATCGTTGAAATAACAGAGTACGAAAATTTAGCCAAAGTAAAATTAGAAGAGGCTAGGTTTCAGGCAGAAGAATCTGTAAAAGAGGCAGAGAAAAAAGGACAGGAGCTACTCAGAAAGAGAAACGCAGAGGCCTCCGAGGAGGCAAAAAAAATAATAAACAAGGCAAAGGAGAGAGCTCTATTAAGCTCAAAAAAAATCGTAGAGGAAGAAAAGAGAAAAGTAGAAATGTATAAAGCCGCTCTTCCTCAAATTCAAAGAGAAGTAGCAAGAGAGATAATAAACACACTCTTTACAAAGAAATCTACAAACGGCACAAGATGAATTTTATAAAGTATCCAGTAATTAATTCAAAAATTCATTCGCTAATGTCCCATCTTCTTACAGAGGAAAACTACAGAGAATTGATATCAAAGCGCTCAGTCGTCGAGATAATACGATACCTTAAAGAAAAAACGGTATATACAGACGTACTGGGAGATAAAAACATAGAGGATATCCACAGACGCGATCTTGAAATTCTAATAAGAAACAAACGACTGGAAGTAATAAAAAAATTTACCCACTTTTTCCATGAGCCGGAGAGAGGATTTGTCATTCTCCTATTAAAAAGATTTGAAATCGAGAATCTGAAACTCGCAATAAGAAATGCTTTAACGAGCGCAAAGGAGGATGAAAGGGATATATCTACCAAATTCTATGAGATAGGGAATTACGCAAGTTTTGACCCAGTAAGAATAGCCACCTCCAACTCGATCGACGAAATTCTGGATATCCTACGCAACACCCCTTACTACACCGAGATAAGGAATATTCTTGAGAGTTACAAGGGAACGGATAGAAATCTTGTATATATCCTGGAAACCGCATTGGACAAATGGCATCTAACTAACATCAGGAGACATCTCAATAAATTAAGTGGTACGGACAGAACAGCCGTAATGGAAACAATAGGTAAGCAGATTGACCTTATGAATGCAGAGTGGATAATAAGAGCAAAACGATTCTACAATCTCTCTCCGGAAGAGTTATTTAACTCTCTTATTCATGTAACCCACAAGCTAAAACTAGACTATTTAAGGCTTGCATGTGACACTAAAAGTGCAGGTGAGGCAATAGAATTTTTTAGCGGGAGTTACTATAGAGTGGTATTCGAGGGGCTGGAGGAAAATGAAAACCTCTCCTCACAGCTAACCCAGAGAATCCAAAGGTATATATACAGAGTAATAACAAGCGGAGGGGTACTAAGAGAATTTTCCCTCTCAAAATTACTTGAATACCTCTTTATGCTGGAATTTGAGTTTTCGGATATAATACTGATAACAGAGGCTATCAGATATTCGTTAAGTAGGGAAGAGATAGTTAATTATCTTACAAGACCCTTAGAAATTTAAACGGAGCATAAAAACCTATGGCAATAGAGAAAATAGAGAAAGTCTCACTTGCCCTTACCAGAGAACAGCTCGAAGAGGAAGAGGTTAAGTTAATCTCAACAGAAAACTTTGTTCCCATTCGAATAGAGGAACATACTACCTCAGAGGTAACAAACACGCTAACTCACAAGACAGAAAATCCGTATGAAAACATATATATAGAACTGGAACGTTTCCTTCAGCTAACAGGTTACAGACCACCATTTAAAAAGGAAGAAATAGGAATAAAATCTCAGTTTCCCATGGAAGAGACAGAAAAAAAACTTATATCAATAAACGGCACCCTAAAAAAACTAATTGACGAGCGAAACCAACTGCATAAAGACCTGGAAAACTATGAAAAAGCCCTATTTTATATTAGAATACTCCACAATCTGGAGATAAACCTGGAAGATATAACAAACTTCGAATTTCTAAGACTGATATTCGGACGAGTTCCCGTAAATCATTTCAAATCTTTAATATACTCATCTGAAAATCTTCCCATTTTAATTCTGGATATAAACAAGGATGAAAATAACGTTTGGATCTTTGTTTTCGCTCCCCCGAACCTATTAAATGATACATACAAGGTACTCCACTCGGCATACTTTAAAGAGGACTCACTTCCGGATGGTTACAGAGGGACTCCGGCGGAACTGGAAAAAAAGTTGGATTCCAACATTCAACTAACCAAACTTGCCATAGAAAAAAACCTATTAGAGATAAAACGAACACTGTACGAAAATAAGGAGTTTATCGACCAAATCTACTCAAAAATAGTAGCGAGAAAAAAAATATACGAGCTTGCCTCCTTTGGCGCATACTCCAAGGGAGAAAATATATTCTTCCTAAACGGGTGGATGCCCACAAAAACTTCCCAAAGTATAGAGAAAAAACTAAAACGAAATACGGTACTTATAAAAACCCCGGCGGAAGAGATACCGGACAGTGAAAAGAAACGAGTTCCCGTTAAATTGAAATATAAGAACAAAATTGTCGAAGCCTTTAAGTTAATAACAAACATGTACAGCCTTCCTAGATATGGGGAGATAGACCCAACCCCGTTTGTGAGTGTCCTCTTTGTAATCATGTTTGGCTTTATGCTGGGTGACGTAGGCCACGGTTTAGTACTTCTCCTAATAGGGTTGTTCGTAAGGAGAAAATCCAGAGAGTTTGGAACAGTAATATCAACTGCGGCCATTTCTTCAATTCTCTTCGGATTTCTCTACGGGTCCGTATTCGGGTTTGAATGGATACCTGCCATACTTCTACGTCCAATGCTTAAAATAGAAACTCTAATGCTCATAGCTGTTATATTTGGAATAATCGTAATCTCCATGGGAATGACACTTAACATCATAAACGGGTTTTCACAAAAAAATTGGGAGAAGGCTATCTTTGGTGGAGAGGGAATAGCAGGTAGTATCTTCTATGTAACGACAATATTTTCAATATCTTTCTTCCTGGTAACCAAGAAATTACCAATTCCCAAGATAGTCCTCTTTGCTTTGCTCGGGTTTTCCCTCCTATCCGTGTTCTTTGCAGAGCCGTTGACTCTTCTAATAGAAACGAAAGAGAAAGGCAGGAAAAGAGAGAGCAACAAAACTCTATTTCCAGATGGTTTCTGGATTGTGACACCAATAAGTTTATTTAATCTGCTAATAGAGTTCTTTAGCAATACAATATCCTTTGTAAGGCTTGCCGCCTTTGCCCTAACCCATGAGGCTCTATTTAGCGCTTTCTGGATCATGACTCTTATGGTAAGACCAACACCGGGAGGGGGACTCTGGTCTGTTTTAATATTTCTCCTAGGCCAGATGATTTTAGTGGGACTGGAGGGCCTTGTGGTATTTATACAGGATCTAAGGCTAACCTACTATGAGTTTTTTACAAAATTCTTCGAGGGAAACGGGGAGGTATTTAAACCGTTTAGTTTTGAAAAGTAATTTATAAATCGACTATAAAAAATATATTTTTACGGAGGATAAACAGTGTATTTAATTACCGCTTTAACTTCAATTCTTGTAGTTACAACAATTCTACTAGGTATCATCTTCAACAAAAAGAAGACCTTCCTTGAAAAACATCCAAAAGCAGGAAAGAGAATCCTGGGAACCAATTTCTCTTTCTTCGGAGCACTGGCAATTTTTTCCATAATCTATCTCCTAAGTGGTAACACCGCCTTTGCAGAAACTGCCGGGGCTGCGGCAACTCAATCGGGTGCGGCTGGTCTTGGGTTCCTTGGTGCAGGCTTATCCACAGGCCTCGCAGCAATCGGTGCGGGAATCGGCGTAGGGATAACCGGAGCTGCGGGAATTGGTTCCATAAGTGAGAATCCCGGTATGCTCGGAAGAACCCTTATATACGTAGGACTTGCTGAAGGAATTGCTATCTACGGACTAATTATCTCAATAATGATACTTGGAAAGATATAAGAGATAGCGGGAAGGTTATGAGGTTTTTTTTAATCTCAGACAACATAGATACCCAGATAGGGATGCGACTCGTCGGCGTAAAAGGGGTAGTTGTTCATACGAGAGAGGAGGTACTAAAAATACTTGAAGAAATCAAAGGCGAAAGTGACATAGGAATACTCATCGTAACAGAAAAAATTGCAGAACTCATACCCGATATCCTAAAAGCAATGCGGTTATCAAAGAAACCACCCCTCATAACGGTTATCCCGGACAGACACGGAAGTAGAAGGCCCAAAGATTTCATTACCCGATACATCCAGGAAGCTATAGGAGTGAAGGTTAAATGAACACATCAGAAAAAATTAGAACATTGATAAAATACATAGGCGACAAAACGGATAGAGAAATCGACAAGATAGAGGAAGAAACAGCTACAAGGGTAAAGGAAACCGAGGAAGAGTTTAAGAACCGAGCCGAAAGGGAGTACAGAGAAACGATAGAAAATGCAAAACGATACGCAGACAGCCTCTTAAAGAGACTGGTGTCTCAGGCACGGACAGAGGCACGAAAGATAGACCTGGAGGCAAAGGCTCTATTTCTGGAGTCCACGATACAACAGATAAAAGAAGAGGCAAAAAAACTTATAGACTCTCCCGAATACGCAGATATTCTGAAGACACTCATCAAAGAATCTATTGCGACACTAGATGAAAGAGAGATAGTCATTAAAGCCTCAAAGGCCGACAGGGAGATCATCCCAAAAATATTAAAAGAAATAAAAAAAGAACTCGGAGAGGAGACAAAAATAACTGTAGCCAAAGAAACCCTAGAGGAAAGAGCAACTATTATTGCAGAGAGTGGTAACGGAAGGGTATCCGTGAAAAATTCAATCCCTGGAAAAATAGAGGAACATAGGGAAGAAATAGCCACGTTACTATTCGAAAAACTGGAGAAAGCAATAAATGCGTGATTTCTTTAAACTCCACAGAGAGAGAGAATAATTATGGAAAAGAAGAATGCAACACTGTTCGTTATCAACGGACCTGTTGTCAAAGCTAAAAACACAACAGGATTCAGAATGCACGAGGTCGTAAAGGTTGGAAAATTAGGCCTTATAGGAGAGATAATCTCACTGGATGGAGATATAGCCACCATCCAGGTTTACGAGGAAACCACCGGTCTAAAACCGGGAGAACCTGTAGAGGGTTCCGGGGATTTACTTTCCGTTGTATTGGGACCCGGAATAGTAGGCAACGTGTACGATGGTATTCAACGACCGTTAGACGTTCTCAGAGGCCTTAGCGGAGAGTTCTTAAAGAGAGGGGTAACTGTCCCCTCACTCGACATGAAAAAAGAGTGGGATGTAGAAGTTTTAGTTCAAGAGGGAGATACAGTTAAGGGAGGAGATATAATTGCAACGGTTCAAGAAACCTCCTCATTTCAACATAGAATTTTGGTTCCGCCCAATATCGAGGGAAATGTTGTTAGTGTAAAATCCTCCGGAAGATACACCATAGACACCGTGATAGCAGAGATAGAGGATAATAACAGAGAAATCAAACGATTAAAACTGTACCACAAATGGCCGGTCAGGGTTCCCAGACCATACAGCGAACGACTTGCCCCAAGTGAGCCCCTTGTCACCGGTCAGCGGATTATAGATTCCTTCTTTCCCTTAAACAAGGGGGGAGCGGCGGCCCTTCCTGGAGGATTCGGAGCGGGGAAAACAATACTTCAGCATCAATTTGCAAAGTGGTCTGATGCGGATATCATCGTCTATATAGGATGCGGAGAACGAGGAAATGAAATGACCGAGGTACTGGAGGAGTTTCCAGAACTAAGGGACCCGAGAACGGGGAGACCTCTTATGGAGCGCACCATCCTGATTGCAAATACATCAAACATGCCGGTTTCTGCCAGAGAGGCCTCCATTTATACGGGAGTGACCATAGCAGAGTACTTTAGAGATATGGGTTACGATGTTGCACTTATGGCCGATTCCACCTCCAGATGGGCGGAGGCCCTTAGAGAGATATCCGGAAGGTTGGAGGAGATGCCTGCAGAAGAGGGATTTCCTCCCTACCTATCATCGAGACTGGCAGAGTTTTATGAGAGAGCAGGTAAAGTAAAAGCTCTTGGAAACAAACAGAAGGGTTCTGTCTCTATCATAGGGGCGGTTTCACCCCCGGGGGGAGATTTTTCCGAACCTGTAACCACCCATACAAAGAGATTTACCAGATCCTTCTGGGCTCTGGATAAAACCCTCTCCAACGCAAGACATTACCCCTCTATCAACTGGCTTACAAGCTATAGCGAGAGTATCGACGATTTGAAACCATGGTACATAGAGAATGTCAACTCTGAGTTCTTCGAATTAAGAGACAAGGCCATGGCACTCCTAAGCGAGGACGACAGGCTCCAACAGATAATAAAACTGGTAGGCGAGGATGTACTCCCAGACGATCAAAAGCTAACCATAAGGACGGCATACCTAATAAAAGCAGGCTTTCTACAGCAAAACGCATACAGTAAAATCGATGGCTTCTGTATCTTGGAAAAACAGTACAAAATGTTGAGGGTACTATTACTCTTCTACGATAGAGCAGCCAAGATGGTCTCCATGGGGGTGGCAATATCTGAAATCCTTAAACCAGAGCTAATGAATAAACTCTTAAGAATGAAGGAAGAGGTGCCAAACGATAAACTGGAACTTATAGATGAGATAGAAAATGAAATAGATAGTTTCTTTAGATCTCTTGAAAAGAGATACGGGAAGAAAGAAAACCAATAGGATAATGAGGGGAATATAGTATGCCTGTAAAAGAGTACATAGGACTATCAAGAGTAAACGGCCCACTCGTGTTTATAGAAGGGGTAAAGAACGTTAGCTACAATGAAGTGGTTGAAATTAAATATAGAAACGAGAGAAGATTCGGTCAGGTTGTAATGATAGATGGTGCAACCGCAGTTATTCAGGTTTTTCAGGGTACCGAGGGTTTAAATATCAACGAAACCAGCATTAAATTCCTTGGTAAACCCCTGGAGATCAAACTCTCGGAAGACATACTGGGAAGAACATTCGACGGTATAGGGAATCCCATAGATTCAGGGAGCGAGATAATAAAGGGAGAATACAGGGACATAAACGGTGAACCGATAAACCCCGCAGCCAGAATGTATCCGAGAAATTTCATTCAAACAGGAATATCCTCTATAGACGGGCTTATGACAATAATCAGGGGACAGAAACTTCCCATATTCTCCGGGAATGGTCTTCCCCACAACCGTCTTGCCGTTCAGATAACACGCCAGGCGCGAATTAAAGGAGAGGAGTACGAAAACTTTGCAATTGTATTCGCCGCCATGGGGATAAAACATGACAGCGCTCGATACATACTGGCAAGTTTTGAAGAATCGGGGGCTATGGGAAATGTTGTAACCTTCCTCAACCTCGCAGATGATCCTCCAATAGAGAGAATAGCAACCCCAAGGGTGGCACTAACCGCTGCGGAGTACCTTGCCTTTGAAATGGACATGCATGTACTCGTAATAATGACGGATATGACCAACTACTGCGAGGCTCTAAGAGAACTTTCAACTGCAAGGGGAGAGGTACCGTCGAGAAAGGGATACCCGGGCTATCTTTACAGCGATCTCGCAAGTATATACGAACGTGCGGGAATGATAAGGGGGAAAAAGGGTTCCATTACCCAGATACCAATACTCTCGATGCCAAATGATGATATAACACACCCCATACCTGACCTAACGGGTTACATAACAGAGGGTCAGGTGGTATTGGACAGAGAACTCTACAGAAAGGGCATATACCCACCGGTAGGGATACTTCTCTCACTCTCAAGACTCATGAAGGGAGGAATAGGCGAGGACTATACAAGAGAGGATCATCCCCACCTCTATAGCCAATTATACGCAGCCTATAGCAGGGTTCAGGAGGTAAGGGCTTTAGCCTCTATAATAGGAGAGGAAGAACTCATTGATATCGATAAAATGTACCTCAAATTCGGAAATGCCTTCGAAAGGGAGTTTCTGTCACAGGGAGAGAACGAAAATCGCTCGATAGAAGAAACCCTGGATATAGGGTGGAAAGTACTCGGACACCTTCCAAAGAGCGAATTAACAAGGGTCAATCAACAGGAGATAGAAAAATACTACAGAGAGCAGAGGGGATAGCGAAAGATGAATATTTCTCCGACCAAGAGCGCCTTGCTTGCCACAAAGAGAGCCCTCCAATTCGCAAAAGAAGGTTACACTCTATTAAACAGGAAACGAAACGTTCTGGTAAGGGAGATGATGCAACTTATAGATGATGCAAGAGAGATCCAAAACAGTATGGAAGAGGTTTTCTCCAACGCGTACGATAGCCTTCAGAAGGCAAATCTTAGTATCGGAATAGAGTACGTTCAAGAGCTTGGTCTCTCCGTAGAAGAGACCCAGTTTCCAAAGTTTAAACTAAAGAGTGTTATGGGAGTAGAACTCCCCGAGGTTGAAAGAATTGACGACAAAATAGAACCATCCTACGGGTTTTTTAACACAAATGCCAACCTTGATCAGGCTCATGAGAGTTTTAAAAAGGCTCTCTCGCTTATAGCTCGCCTAAGTGAGATAGAAAATGCGGTATACAGACTTGCCATCGAGGTAAAGAAGACCCAGAGACGCGTAAATGCTCTGGAAAAGGTACTTATCCCAAAGTACGAGGCCCTCGTAAGCTTTATAGAATCCTACATAGAGGAAACAGAGAGGGACGATTTTTTCAGGATGAAACGACTAAAGGCAAGAAGATAATACAAATTACTAAATTGATTTCATTACAATTTACTGATAAACTTTCAACTCAGCATATACCAAACCTCAATACCAGAGGGGAGGAGTAATATTCTAATGATTCGAAAAAATAAGAGATTTAAGTTATCCATTATTCTATCTCTCTTCATAATCATAGGTACCATACCAATAACAATCTTTATGCTAACATACTTTTCCATACAGACTAAAAAACATACAAACTTTGTACTCCAAAGGGTAACGGATAACTACTACTCGGAAAAAAGGGGACATCTAAAGGAACTGGTGGACAGTGTAAAATCTATAATAAGGGAAAATGATTTTTCCGTACTGGAAAACGCAAGAGAGACCGCAAAGGCAAGGGTATACAACGCCTATAGGGTGACAGATCAGATCTATCAAACCCATAAAAACGAAAAGACAAAAGAAGAGATAAGAAGAGAGGTTATCTCTGTAGTTAGAGAGATAAAATACAACAATGGAAAAGATTCTTTTCTATTAATCATCCTCAAAAACCCTCCCAGAACAGATGATACGGGAAAAATCCAAAGGATACTCAACACAATAAGAACAAGACCAGAGGGATTCTTTAGCTATACCCTACCTATACATGGTACTAACAAAAAAAATCCAAAAGAGGTAGGATTTGTTAAACTATACAAACCCCTAGGGCTTGCCATATGCATGACAGTAAGACTTAACGAGATGGAGAACAGGGTAAAGGAAAGGGCTATAAGAGAGATCTCCGCTATTAGATTTGGCAAGGGTAATGATAATTACTTCTTCATAATGAAACTACAGTTTAATAACGATGGTTCTTACTACGCACGGATGCTCTTAAACCCCAATAAGACAGGTATTAAACCCGGTCAGATTATCCCCAATAACCTAAAAGATGCCAAAGGGAAACTATTCCACAAAGAAATCCTGGACAAATGTGTTAAAAACGGGGGAGGTTTTGTCACATACCACTTTAAAAAGATCAATTCAAACATAGTAGAAGAGAAAATTTCATACGTGACTCTATACAAAAATTGGGATTGGATAGTAGGAGCAGGTATATACACACAAGATCTAAAACCTAACCTACAGGCAATTAAAGGAAGTTTCTCCAAGGAACTTAAGAGAATAAGTATTACAGCCTCTCTCCTTACTACATTCTTCATCCTCCTACTATTTTATCTCCTGTACCGCCTTTCCAAGCGCCTACAGGAAGAAATCTATCGATTCAAAGGCTTTTTTAAAGAGGCAGCGGTAAGCAACAAAAAGATAGAACTCGACAGAATAAAAATTCAGGAGCCTTACGAGCTCGCCCTACTTGCAAATAAAATGGTAGAGGATAAAACCAAATACGAACAGGAGATTCTAAATGAGAAGGAGCGACTCTACACAACCATCCAATCCATTGCAGATGGTGTTATAGCCACTGATAGAGATGGAAAAATCATAATATTTAACGGTGTTGCAGAGAAATTAACAGGATGGAACAGAGAAGATGCAATAGGAAAATCAATCGATAAGGTATTTAATATCAAAAACGAAAGGAACGGAGAAGAATATTCGGATAAGGTCTATAGGGTAATACAGGAAGGACAAACAATAACCCTGGATAAACACACGATACTGATAAACAAAAACGGAAAGAAAACAAGTATAGAGGGAACCTGCGCTCCAATATTCGATCCCTTCGGCAAATTAATAGGGGGCGTAGTAGTTTTTACAGATATAACAGAGAAGAAAGAAACAGAAGAGAGAATACGCCAGATGGACAGATTAAACTCGATAGGAATCCTCGCCGGAGGAATTGCCCACGACTTTAATAACATACTCACCGGAATTCTCGGTAATTTGACTCTCCTGAGTACCATAGTAACCGAAAAAGAGGCTACAGAATATATCAATCAGGCAAAAGCTGCGGTAAAACGTGCTACAAACCTTACCCAACAACTCCTAACCTTTGCAAGGGGTGGAGAACCCGTAAAAGAATTAACCTCACTCCCCAATATTATAGAAACCTCCACCAAATTTATACTTACAGGCACAAGTATTGATTACCATATTAAAATTCCAGAGGCTCTATGGGATGTAGAGATAGACAGAGGTCAATTTTCCCAGGTAATTCAAAATATTGTATTAAACGCTCGTCATGCCATGCCAAAGGGAGGAAAAATCTTCATTACATGCAGAAATATAATCCCTACCGAGGCTCTAAATTTAAAGCTCCCTACAGGAGAGCAATACGTAGAGATAGCAATTACAGATGAGGGAACGGGAATATCGGAGGAGGATATAAACCACATATTCGACCCATACTTCACCACAAAGACCAACGGGACGGGTTTGGGGCTTGCCATATGCTACTCCATAATCAAAAATCACGGAGGAACAATAAGGGTAAAATCCGAACTAGGAAGGGGAACAACATTCTTTATATACCTTCCCGCAACAGAAAAGAGTGCTAACAGGGAAAAGAATAGAGAAAAAAATTTCGAGTTAGGAAATATGAGCGGTAGAATTCTGGTAATGGACGATGATGACATAATAAGAGACATAGCAAGTACCATGCTAAAGAAACTGGGATTCGAACCTATCCTGGCTAAAGACGGCCGAGAAGCAATAGAACTATACAGAGAGGCAATGGAAAGAGGAAAACCTATAAGAGTCGTTATAACAGATATAACGGTACGGGGAGGAATGGGAGGAGAAGAAACTGTAAAGGAGCTCTTAAAGATAGATCCGCAGGTAAGGGTAATTGTTTCAAGCGGTTACTCCAACAATCCCATAATGTCTAACTACAGAGAGTATGGTTTTACAGGAGTAGTAAAGAAACCCTTTGAAATAGAAGACCTTGCAGAGGCTATCGCCAAGGCCATAAGTTAAGACAGCATCAAAAAATACTATAACAAACCCTCCTTAAGGAGAATAATATCACCAACCTTCACTCCCAAATGTGATGCTACAACCTCACATTTGGCTTTAAGAAGAAAGAATATGGGATAACCCGTACCGGAAAGCCCCTCATAGTTACCCTGTCCCTTGGATATTATCATATCAGCGTTCTTCACTCGCCCAAGGAACTCTTTAGAACACTCATCAACAAGGGTACCGGGAGCATCTATACCATTATCGATAATCTCTCTGACCAATTTGTCCATCCCTACATATAGGGCATCTTCCAGAGTCACATCATTAATTATTGGAGATTTCTTTACTACCAGTGTTATTCTCTCTCTGTGTCCAGGAATCTGTTTTATAAGAATCTTATCAAAGACAATCTCCCCCGTATTATCGGAGAGATACAAAATATCATCTGCATTCTTTAATGCCTCAACAAAATCTTTGTATGAATCAATAGCAAACTCTCTCTTCAAAGAATCCTCTACCGTTGCAACAAGATCAATATCATGATTAACATTGGCTATTCCAAAGTCTACGGAGTTACCTGCAATAGCAATCTTAACCGCCGTCTTTAAAGGCTCGGATGACTCTCTTACCAGTTTCTCTATATGCGGAAAAATCTTCATAGCTCTATCATTGTAAAGCTTTTTCAGATGAGCATAGGGATCTCTATTACCGGTTAATTCCCTAACAATCCTATGAATATACATCCCCATATGAACAGGTGTTTTGTCAAAGGGAATCTCCGCTGCCTCTTTCATCACACGTCTTACAATCTCTTCCCTAAGTTTCTCATCCCTCGTTGACATAGAGGCAGCCTCCAGTGCCTGACGTGTAAAACACGGCACGCATCCGAGATATATTTTCATATTCAATTCTCTCCCATAAATCGGATGTGATAGTAAAAGATAATAATATATTTAAAATATGGTCAATTTTATAAATTTGCATTTTTTAAATGTTAAAAAATATATACTATACCTCACAGAATCGAAATCAGGGGGAAAATTTAAAAAGTGCAGAAAAAAACAACCTCTACAGGAGTAGAACACTTTCCATTTAACCCCACACAATTTCTCCCCGAGAGCGGGGTGATGGGGTTGTGGAAAATGTTAAAGGGATACAGACTCACATATCTGATTGCAACAATCTCCCTCTTCATCGCCATGTCTTCTAAGACATCAACGTATCTCTTATTAAGGTATTTTATAGATCATATACTAAAACCGGGGGCTCCTGCATACTGGTATCCTATTATAGGGGGAGGCTTTGTAGCACTCGCGCTGATTCAAGGTGCTACTACTTTTCTAAGTGGAACCCTCACAGCAAAAACTTCGGAGGGAATAATCCGAAAGCTTAGAAACCACCTCTTCGATCACACTCAGAGCCTATCCCTCACATACCACGCTACGACCAACACAGGGGAATTAATTCAGCGTTCCACAAGTGATGTTGAAACCATAAGAAAATTTTACTCGGAACAGGCAATAAGTCTGGGAAGAGTCTTCCTACTGTTCTCTATAAACTTCGTAGCCATTGCCAATATAAATTTAAAACTGGCTCTAATCTCCGTAGTAGTAGTTCCTGTAATAGTAGTGATTTCTGCTCTCTTCTTCTCCCAAATAGCAAAGCGATATAGAGCATTTCAGGAACAAGAGGCCGCCCTCTCCTCCGTTCTTCAGGAGAGCTTAAGTGGGATACGGGTAGTAAAAGCCTTTGGTAGAGAGAGCTATGAGGAAAAGAAGTTCGATAGAGAGAACCAGGAAAAGTATTTAAGAGGGAAAAAACTCATACTTATACATTCTGCCTTCTGGCCTATCACGGACATTCTCTGCGGTTTACAGCTTTTAACAGGGTATGTGGTGGGCGGATTCATGACGATAAACGGGGCGATATCAATAGGAAGCTATGTAGCTTTTTCTGGCCTCATAGTATGGATAATCTTTCCAATGCGAATGCTCGGACGACTGATAGTGGAAATCTCCAAGGTAAAGGTTTCTTACAGGAGAATAATGGAAATACTCAAGGAGAAACCGGAAAATATATTCAGAGGGAAGGAAAAAGAAGAAAAAGAGATAAGGGGAGAAATCATATTTGAGAATGTATCCTTTTACTACGACAAAAAAACTCCCGCACTGAAAAATATCAATCTAAGATGCAACCCGGGTGAGATTGTTGCCCTCATTGGAAGCGCCGGTTCCGGAAAAACAACCCTCGTTAATCTCCTGCCAAGGTTCTACGAGTATAGCTCGGGGAGAATTCTTCTGGATGGGGAAGAGTTAACAAACTATTCGAAAGAGTTTCTACGAAGGATTATAGGATATGTGGAACAGGAACCATTTCTCTTTTCCCTAACCATAGCCGAAAACATCGCCTACGGAGTAAAAAGAGAGGTCTCAATGGATGAGATAGTAAAGGCTGCAAAGGCAGCCGCTATTCATGAGTCAATATTAGAATTCCCAAGGGGATACAATACAATCGTGGGGGAGAGGGGAGTAACACTCTCCGGGGGACAAAAGCAGAGAATAGCCATTGCGCGTGTTATCCTAAAAAATCCCAAAATCCTAATCCTTGACGATTCAACATCATCGGTTGATACAGAAACAGAAGAAAAAATATGGGAGGCTTTAAAAAACCTGATTAAAGGAAGAACCACCTTCATTATAGCGCATAGAGTTCAAACACTCATGAGAGCGGATACGATCTGTGTATTAGAAAGAGGAGAGATAATCCAACAGGGAACTCATAAACAACTGATAAACCAAGATGGGATGTACAAAAAAATATACGAATTACAATCAAAGATATCTCTAGAGTTAAAGAAGGAAATTTCAAAGTGGAGATGAGTAATGTCAGATAATCAATTTGCAGAGGAGGAGTTTACAACCCAGTTTAACGGGAAAACAATACTCAGAATTCTCTCAACTCTCAGACCCTATTGGAAAACGGTAATCGTTTTTATTGTCTCAATAGCAATAATAGCCTTTCTAGATTCGTACTTTACCTATATCAGCAAAAGAATTATAGACGAGGGAATAACACCTCATAACAAAGAACGAATAATACACCTTGCCATAATTTATGGTTCTCTAATGATTGTCCAGGCTATCTTTGTCTTCACGATGATCGTCACCACGGGGATTTTAGGGCAGCGGGTACACTATAAACTAAGGAAAGAGATGTTCTCTAACGTGCAGAGGCAATCTCTATCATACTTTGACAAAACCCCCATAGGTTGGATAATGGCAAGATTTACCTCCGATTCCGAAAGGATAGCAGATCTTGTAACGTGGGGACTTCTGGACACAAGCTGGGCAATATTTAACATCTCTGTTGCACTGGTATTTATGATAAAAATAAACCTAAAACTTGCACTAATCGTACTTATTATTGTTCCTATAATAATCGCTGTCTCCATGCTGTTTAAAACAAAAATCATAGCGGAATACAGAAGAGTCCGCAAAATCAACTCAAAGATAACCGGGGCGTACAATGAAAACATAACCGGGGTAAGGGTAGTAAAATCCCTACGCCGAGAGGAGATAAACCTCAAAAAATTCGGAAACCTAACCAGCGAGATGTACCAAGCTTCCTATAGGGCTGCATGGTTTTCGGCCTTGTTTCTCCCCTCCGTCCAACTGCTAAGTGCCACCGCCCTTGGCGCCATTATATGGTACGGGGGAATACAATTCGATCTCGGGGCACTAACTATAGGAGGCATTCAAGCATTCTTTTCCTACATAACATTTATGCTATGGCCTATTCAAGACCTCGCCAGAGTTTATGCCAACATGCAACAATCAATCGCAGCAGCAGAGAGGGTATTCTCACTTATAGATTCCAAACCAGAGATAACCGACAAGCCAAATGCTAAGAAAGTAAACTCCATAAGGGGAGACATACTATTCGATCACGTGTACTTTTACTACGAAGAGGGAAAGCCCATACTTGAAGACTTTAACCTATATGTAGCCGAGGGAGAAAATATCGCTCTGGTGGGACCAACCGGGGGAGGAAAGACAACAATCGTAAATCTACTGTGCAGGTTTTACGAGCCCAAAGGAGGGAAAATTCTCATTAATGGAGACGATTACACAACTCTTAGCCTTCACTCAATACACTCAAGAATAGGAATTGTCCTACAAACCCCTCATCTATTCTCTGGCAGTATAAGGGAAAATATACGTTACGGGAAACCCGATGTAACTGACGAGGAGATAGAAGAGGCAGCCAAACTGTCCGGGGCCCATAGGTTTATAAGTGAACTTGACCAAGGTTACGAGACGGAGGTAGGAGAGGGAGGAAACCTTCTGTCAGTGGGTCAAAAACAACTTATAAGCCTTGCCAGAGCAATTCTTATAAATCCAGATATATTCATAATGGATGAGGCAACAAGCTCAATAGATACCATCTCGGAAGAACTCATTCAACAGGGAATGGAAACTCTGATGAAAAACACGACAAGTTTTATAATTGCTCACAGGTTATCCACAATTAAAAGAGCGGACAGAATTATTGTAATAGAGAAGGGGAAGATAACAGAGATGGGAAATCACGCAGAGCTAATAAGGAAGAAAGGACATTATTACAACCTCTACACCACCCAGTTTAAAAAGGAACAGGAGGAACGTTACGGTTTATTGATGTCATAGATAGCCAATATTGTAACCGAGGATTGTAACAGAGACAATTTCTCTGTAAACTAATTTTATGGTTGCAGCCTTAAGCCTCTTAATTATAATAACACTCTCTATTATAGTCGTCCGAATAGGGGCTATTGCATTAGAGCTAACAGGACTTCCTCAAGATGTCGCCTCTTTTCAAGCTCAATCAGCATTTTCCGGTGTCGGATTTACAACCGAAGAGTCAGAGATGATAGTAGCACACCCTGCAAGACGTAAAATAATTCGAATTCTAATACTACTCGGTAGTGCCGGAATAACATCATCCATAGCTACATTCATCTTAACCTTCGTTAATCAATCGAGAGGGAACATTACAACAAGGGTGCTGATTCTAAGTGGAGGTTTAATACTAATATTCTTCTTTGCCCGCTCAAAGTATATATACAGAATAATGAAAAAGGTTATCACCTCCGCTCTACAGCGATGGACAACCCTAAGAATATATGACTACGAACAGATACTCGGATTAAGTAAGGGATATACAATATCCAGGATAACCGTAAAGCCAACAAGCTGGTTAGCTAACAAAAAACTCAAAGAGCTTCAACTCGAGCTGGAGGGAATACTAATTCTTGCCATATATAGAAAGATAGGAAAGGAAGAAAAATTTATCGGAGTACCCACCGGAGAGACAGAGATATTCGAGGGTGATGAACTCATCCTATATGCAAGAGAAGAGGCGAGTAAGGCGCTCTCCAAGAGGATAAAAGGCCCCCTTGGAGACACGGAACATAAAGAATGTGTGGAGGAGGAAAAGAAACTCTCTCAACTTCGAAAATTAAGAGACGGATATGAGGAGTAGTAACAAATGAAGACATACTATACACTCATACAAAAAATTACTTCATGGAAAACCTTCTTACTTCTATTACTACTATTCTTTCTCTTTATGTTCGTACTCTTTCCAATGGCAACAAAGGAAACTAGAAAAGGTAAAATAACAGAGGCCAACAGAATGTTGGACACCCGATTTAGCTATACAACCCAAACAGTCAAAACGTACCTAAGTTCACTAAGTGAAAGAGAAAGAGAACAAGAGGCAGTGATACACTTTACTCTTGACCTTGCGTATCCAATAATCTACCTACTTCTGTTAAGCGTAATCACTCTAAAACTCTTGTCTCTTCTTATCAACCTTGGAACCCGGATAAAACTAAAAATCCAAATATGGATTGTCTCTTTCCCGCTCCTAATTGTGACTATGGATTACCTGGAAAATACTATCATAACCATATTGCTTCTTGAATATCCTGCTTTCAGTATCATACTGGCTAGAATCTGCAGCACGGTGACCACGGTAAAATGGTTACTGGTAGTTTTAAATGCCGCAATCATAATCCTTTTAGGTACCCTCTACCTTGCAAGATTAGCCCTGGAAATCAATAAAAATCAATCATCCTAACCCCTCAACCCTCCTCCACAAACAGAACCTCTCGTTTCTTAGACCCCCAGGAGGCGATAAATACACCAACAATAACCCCAATAAAACCAGGAACCTGGCCTAGATATATCTTTTCTCCCAGTATAAGCCAGGCAAGAATAAGACTTATAACAGGTATTGTATTCAAAAACAAAGATACCTTACCCGCCTCCATAACCATTAACGCCCTGGTATAGAAAAGAAAAGCCAAAACGGAAGCAAAGACACTTAAAAATAGTACAGCGATTATTCCTCCCACTCCTATAGAGACAAATATATCTCTCAGAGTTTCGGAAGAGGAGATTGTCCTCACACTGGCAATAACTGTGAAAAACAAAAACGCAAAACCACTCTGAAAGGTAGTAAGCGTAAGGGGTTTATACCGTGTGACAAGATACCGTGTAGCCGTAGTATAGATAGCACCAGTGATAGCTGCTCCAAACATGAGTAAAACACCCAATAGAGAAATATAGGAGTTTCCCGTAACAGAAGTTTCTCCCCCCTTTACATTGGCCCCAAGCAGTATCAGAATAATTCCACCTATAGAAACAAATATCCCAACCCATCCCCTAAGACTAAGTTTTTCCCTTAAAAAAATTCTTGCCGTCAATCCTGTTAGAACAGGTATGCTGGAGATTATAAGAGAAGAGAGAAAGGCAGGGGTTCTCTCTATCCCCATTGTCTCAAATATAAAGTACATGGCAGGGTAAACAATACTAATGGAGAGAAGTCTAAATATATCCTGCCTACCAAGCTTATCTCTCTTACTAAAAATGACTATAACGACAAGAATAAGTGTTGAGAAAAAAAATCGAAGAGAAAGGAGGAGAAAGACACTGAGACCCCCATCCACAAGTGCATATCGGGTGGCCACAAAGGAGCCTCCCCAGAAAAGCGAGGCAAAAAACAACAGTAAATATGCCATGTTACCCTTTAAGGTACTCCTTGAAATTTTTCATACACCCGCACTTGGGTTCTGCGCAATTCTCAATATACTCTATAAACTTTAGCATGTTGTCTATTGTTTGTTTTGAGACATGATGCTCCATCCCACAAGCATCCACCTCGGCGGTTGTTTCGCTTACCTGGAGTACATCTATTAAAAACCTCTTAAGAGCCTCGTGACGTTTTATAAGAGATTCAGCAATCCGCTCGCCACTCTCTGTAAGCTCTACATAATCATACTTCTCATAGTTAACGTAACCCTTTCTCTCCAAAACGGAAAGTGCGGATGAAACACTAGGCATTTTTACATTCATCCTCTCTGCTATATGCTTTACCCTGACAACCTTATGTAGATCCTCCAGTTCCTTTATAACTTCAAGGTAATCCTCCATGGATTCCGAAAGATCCCGTTTTCTTGATTTTCTCTTTGTTTTTTCTCTTTTAGTTTCTCTCATTACTTCCCTCTTTATTTCTATACCCAACTCCTACACCAGAGCTGAAATAACACCCCCTATACGAACAATTACAAAGGCAAGGAGCCAGGCAAGGGTTAATTGATATCCCACACTGAAAAATGTCCATCCAACTGAGCCCGTCTCCCTTCTAATCGCCACCACAGTGGCAAGACATGGGGTATAAATTAAAACAAAAACGAGAAAAGCATAGGCAGAGAGAGGGGTAAGTCCCGATTTTTCTCTTATAGTCTCACCAAGATCCCCCTTACCTGCCTCCCCATTATACAAAACCCCGAGCGTGGAAACCACTATTTCCTTTGCCACAAATCCACTAAGGAGAGCTACTCCCTCTCGCCAACCAAAACCGAGGGGCTTAAAAACCGGCTCCATAGCCTTACCGATCGAGGTTATATAGGAATGTTCTATTACCGCGGAGCTCTCCACCTCACCTTTTGCACCATCTCCTGCAGCCTCTCTCTCAAGACTACCAGGGAAATTGCTCAGAAACCACACAATAACAGAGCCGAGAAGAATAACGGTTCCCATTTTTTTCAAAAAAACAACCGCCCTTTCCCACATATGAATGATCACGGATTTAACAGTGGGAATGCGGTATGGAGGAAGCTCCATTACAAAAGGTTCAGATTCTCCCTTAAGTATCGTTTTCCTAAAAAGTCGGCCTATTAAAACCGCAAGAAGTATTCCGAGGGCATAGAGGGAAAAAATTACATCCCCGGCTTTTTTTCCGAAAAAGGTACCAGCTATCAAAATATACACGGGAAGTCTTGCGCTACAACTCATAAGCGGATTAATCAATATGGTTAAAAGCCTATCCCTCTTACTCTCCAGAGTCCTCGTTGCCATTATGGCAGGTACGTTACACCCAAATCCCATAATCATAGGTATAAAAGATTTTCCATGAAGTCCAATAAGGTGCATCACCCTGTCCATAACAAAGGCCGCACGGGCCATATAACCCGTATCTTCAAAAATAGATATCATAAAAAAGAGGAGAAGAATATTGGGTAGAAATACCAAGACACTCCCTACACCCCCAATTATTCCATCTATTAGAAGGCTCTTGAATATCCCATCATTTAAAAGCCCTGAAAGAAAATTACTAAATACAGAGACCCCACTATCTATCCAATCCATAGGATACGATCCAAGCCCAAAGGTAACTTGAAACATCAACCAGATAAAGAAGATGAGAATGGGAATACCTAAAATTCGATTAGTTAAAATTTTATCTATCTTCTGAGAGACATCCACTCTGTTGGTTCCCTCGTAACGAATAACCTCTTTTAACAAACCACTTATAAATCCATAACGCTGATCAGTAATAATAATCTCAGGCTCATCATTGAATATACTGCGAAGGTGATCTCTGGAAATCCCTACCTGTTCCATAATCTTACCAAAGCAATTCGAATTTTTCTTTATCTTCTCTATAACCTCACTATCATTCTCTATAAGCTTTACAGCAAGCCATCTGGTAGAGTAACGAGCGGTAAGTTGTTCATCCTCCCTAATTTTAGCTTGAATCTTCTTTATCTCCTCTTCTACCTCTTTACCAAAGGGAATATGAATATGACGAACATGGGGCTCTTTTCCTTCATATACCTCCACAACCTTATCAAGTATATCCTTAACCCCGATTCCCTTATTCCCTACGGTAAAAATAACGGGACCTCCTATCAGGGTCGAAAGTCTCTCGGCATCTATTTTAATTCCCTGCTTCTCTGCCATATCAGCCATATTAAGCACAAAGATAAATCTTCCTTTCATCTCTATCATCTGAACGGCAAGGTACATATTCCGCTCCAGATTGCTTGCATCAAGTATATCCACCACAACATCCGGTTTATCCTCTACAATAAAATCTCTCGCTATTATCTCCTCCATCGAATAGGCAGTAAGACTGTAGGTTCCCGGAAGGTCAACAAAAACAATTTCGTAACCCCTATGTTCAACAGAACCCTCTATCTTTTCAACAGTAACACCACCCCAGTTCCCTACCCTCTGATGTGAACCAGTAAGATAATTAAAAATCGTAGTCTTTCCGGAATTGGGATTTCCCCCAATTGCTACCGTTATCCGTTTTTTCTCTCTGCTCATCCGGCCCCCCTATTTATCTCCATGCTCATTTCGTTCTGGAGGTGTCATAATAATATTCTCCGCCTCTTCCCTCCTAAGACTTACATGGTAACCCTTAACTATAAACTCTATTGGGTCTCTCAAAGGGGCATATTTCTCCACGTACACCTCCTCACCTTTAACAAAACCCATCTCCAAAATCCTCGTTTTAAACTTTCCCTTCCCCCTTATCTCTACAATACGACCTCTATCACCCTCTCTATAATCCCTCAGTGTATAAACTCTCTTGGTCTCTTCCATCCTATACCCTCTTTCTAACGATTATTCTTAAAGCCATCCCCCTTCCTATACCAACCTGACTTCCCTTAACCAATACCCTCACAGGTCCACCATCCGCCGTAGGACCTAAAACCTCTATCGTTGAACCAGGATATATACCCATCTCGGAGAGCTTTTTAAGAAACCCATGTCCCCCTTCAAGGGAGACCACAGTATAGACCCCGCTATCAGCGTCACTCAACGGTACCATTTTTCCCATCATTCCACCTCAAAAAGCAGCACATACGACATCCAATAGTTAGACATATTTAATAATTATAAACATTTCTAACTAATGTCAATAAGGAGAAAACAATCTTTTTGCATTTCTCTTTGATCCCCGTATTATTATACTATTAATATCCCTAATATAAGGACTAAAGCATGATCAGTTACGAAGAGCTTGAGAATAACAAAAAAATCAACACCGAGCATTACACTATTAGAACCTATCACCTAGACGCCAAAACGGAATTATCAATCCCATACCTATGCCGCTTTATTCTGGACTCTGCAGGAACTCACGCATACAAGCTGGGTTTTTCCGTACCGGAGATGTTTCAACATAATATGACCTGGGTACTCTCAAGATTTTACCTACACATAGAGAGAGTTCCCACGTGGAACGACGAAATAGTAATAAAAACCTGGCCATCCGGGACAAAGGGTCTATTTGCATTCAGAGAGTTCTTTCTCTTTGACAGAGAGAAAAAACCTATCGGAGAAGCAACATCTGCATGGCTTGTACTTGACTTAAAAACCCGTAAACCACTAAGAGCCGGAGTTATATTCAAAGACGATTCATACTTATACCCCAAACAAACGTCAAAGGGCCGTCTCGAAAAACTAAGGTTTCAAAACATCTCTACCAGCAGAGAACAAGAGAGGGAATCGAAGATGCTTTCCCAATCCTTCAGAGTGCGATACACCGATCTTGATCTAAACCAACACGTGACAAGTGTGAGCTATATAGAGTGGATACTGGATACACTTCCCCTCAGAGTAAGGAGAGAATACCACTTAAAGGAACTGGAGATAAACTTTCTCGCAGAGGCCCATATCGGGGATACCCTTAAGGCTTACGCATACCCTCAGAACAGCTCTCCCGAAACAGATAACCTCACTTTAAGGTTTAATCATCAGATACTTGCAAAATCTCCTAATGAAAATAATCTGGTGTATCCAATACAAACCAAAAATGAATTTGCAAGGGCAATCACAGTGTGGCATAATACCACCTGAAAGTTGAATTTAAGTAAGATAGAGCAGAGCAAAGGGGGAAATTTATGAAAAGACTTACAATCTTCACACTTATATTACTACTTGTATGTACCTTTTCCGCAACAGCCCTGACAGCTGGAGATATCTTTCTATCCACCCCTGTTATTGCAAAGGCAGTAGTGCCCACAGTAGCAGCCATTACTCAACTTATCGACGAATCAAGTACCGATGCTGTAATAATGGCAAGTTTCGAAATAGGTCTCTTTACCCTTCCCAATGCCTTTCTACTGTACTCCGTCTATACGGAAAATCCGGAGTGGACAAAAGTAGCCCGTACAATAACAAAATTTACGGATGGCATAGCCGGCGCCGTATTCACCGGTTACGGGATATATCTAGTGGCAGGGTTTTCCAATCAAATAGCAGGATGGGATCAGATAGTGGGAATTATTGCTCTCCTATACTCAATCCCGGTATGGGTAGCCTTTGGACTCGACTTTATACCCTATTCCTTCGAAAAGAAAGCTACCTACTAATAACACTAACCTTAACCATTACAAACATCTTCCATATCAGTCCTCAAGTACAATAATTTCTACACGTCTGTTCTTCGCCATGTTCTCCTCCGTGTCATTCGGTGCAACAGGCTCCGTTCCTCCCTTACCCTCGTACATAAACCTCTTAGGGGAAATCCCTTGAGAAACCAGGTAATCCACAATTGTTTTTGCTCTCTTAACGGAGAGCACATACTGACTCTCCTTAGAACCAACATCAGCCGTATGCCCAACAACTAAGAAATTTCTTCCCTTAATTTTCCTAAGCATCTCTGCAAGTTTTTTAAGTCTATCCCTTTCAGCGGGAAGGACAATAGCCTTGTTGGCCACAAAATGAATACTGTTAATAGTAAGGGCCACACCCTCTTTCCGTTTCTCAACCGTTACATCTTCCACGCCACTTTTTTTAATCTCCGCTTTCATTTCATTTACCAACATGGTTCTATCCATAAGCTGTACATTACTAAACCAGGTAAGGATAAACCCCTTAAAAGAGACCGATTTCAAAGTTTTACACTCCACACTGTAGTGTTCCTCCATCATATCTACCATAAAACTCTCATTGTTACCGGAAACATCACAGTAAATGGTCACAGAATGTTTCCCCGTAATACTTTTAATTCTCCTATCACCCTTCGAATCCTCACCCGCTCTATACCTAACAGCATATCGGGCCTTTACCACTGCAAATTCCCGACCATTTTTCACAGTATCACCGACATACCGATACTCACAGTAAAACTTTACCCTTGTATATCTTTCTCCCCTAAGAGGGTTTACCACTCTTACTCCAAAGGCTCTCCACACATCCCCTTTAGACACCTGAGTTCTTGGGAAAACAGGAAAATTTTGAACAGAGGGAAAGGGCATGGTCTCATTACTACTAAATAAACCCTCTCTGGTAACCCTAAAACTTACAGGCACAACCTGATCGATCTTTTTAGCCACATTTCGCTTATCATGTTTGGTTTCTTCAAACACATAGAAATTCCCTGAGGCTTCAAACCCCACATTTTCTCTCTGAGACACCTCAAGGACCCCCCTTACCTCTCTATAGGAAAGTCCAACAAAATGCCCGTTTTCGTAACGCCTTAAATCTGACCTCTCTAATATTTTAAACTTTTCACCGGTATAGTAATTAAAGCGCAGACTCTCTGCGTAAAGGACAGGGAATGTAAAACACAACACCAAAAAGACTAAAAGAAAGAAAAGAAGAGAGCGACTAATCCTGGACATTCGTTTCTCCGCCGACACTCAACCTATAAAAGAGAAGAAATACAAGACCACTACCAGAGAGAAATCCCCCAATGGAGAGAACTACCCAAAAAGCTATAGAAAGATACTGAGCCAGAAACAGGGAGACCAGTATAATAAGGCCAAACAAGAGGGTTGTTACAGAGATAAAGAGAAAATTTTTACCACGCATCCTCTTTCTAAAGAGACTTCTTAGCTCCCAATAACCAAAGTAGAGAAGCAAAGCGGCAAATATAATAACCAGATAGCGGGGAAGCGGTACACTTAAAAAACGGTAGGTATTCAATGTATCCACCATCAAGAGCAAAAACAGGCCGGCAATAAGGTTCACCACAATATTTAACAGATAAATTATCGTAAATATTCTCCACCTGATGTTTCCAATTTTACTCATTATTTCCTACCATTCTTCCACCAAAATAATCCGATTCTTTCCTTTCTTTCTCTATAAGTCTATCAAAATTAACCCTGGGATTTAAATACCTCTCCACCCTCCTAGTTAAGTAATCCAACTTTTCCATGCTTTTAAGTCTCTCCGATCTCCCGATCCTGGCACTCTCCACAGCCTCTTTTAATATTTTTATACTTTCGTCATAGGTCTTTGTCTTTACCGGAAAGGGATGGCCATCCTTACCACCATGCGCAAAGGCAAACCGTGCTGGATCTCTAAAGCGAGTAGGTTTTCCATATATTATCTCACTTACAAGGGAGAGCGCTTGAAGCGTTCTTGGTCCCACACCCTTAAGAAGGAGAAAATCCTTAAAAAAATCAAACTGCCTCTCATATGCCACCGCAAGGATTGCCCCAAGGCGTTTAAGGTTAATATCCTTTATCCCTATACTATGGCGAGATGGCATCTTTAAGCTGGGATTTTCACCCTTCGCAACAGCACTTCGTACAATCTTTTCCAGTTCTCTCAACTGTTTATCAACACTCTCCCTGGTAAACTCCACAATTTTTTCTTGAGCTTCCTCTGCCCGTCTATCACTCAGATTAACAATCTCACCAACATTTCTCCCCGCAATTCCACTATGTGGTTCCAACACAAGCGATTTAATACTTCCAGAATACCAGTGATACCTTCTTGCCATCCTTTTACCCTCGTTCATCCCCTGTTGAATAACAGCCCAGTTCCCATCTCTGGAAACGATAAAAGAATGGAGATAAATATTAAATCCATCCTGGACGCAGCTATTATCAACCTTGGCGCTAAGTCTCGAGGCAAGAACGAGAGACCTTCCATCCACCCCAAAGCTCTCTGAAATTTTTAGGATTTCATTCGGCGTCTCTCTGGAGTACTTACCCTTTCCCCCACAGATATATATTCCCAACTCCCCGGAGAGTGGGTTTAACGCCTTTTTAAGAGCCCCCATAACAGAGGTAGTTATCCCGGAGGAATGCCAATCCATTCCCAAAACGCTTCCAAAGGCCTGAAACCAGAATGGATCACTCATTCGCTTTAAAAACTCATCCCTTCCGAACCTATAGATTATTGCTCTTACTATCTCCCTACCGAGCTTACTCATCCTGGAGTAAAGCCAATACGGGACATGTCCACTATGAAGAGGAAGATCTGCACTTCCAGTTTTTTTCATTATCCACAAACTCCGATATCAAGGGGTAATCAAAGGGTAATTGGTCTCAGAAGAATCACCCCGCAGTTGTATTTCTTTTTTGCAATACCCCTAGGATTATAGCTTAAGGGTTCAATACACACGAAGCTCTCCCCGGCGGGACTAAAAACAACCAAACTCTCAAAGATTTCCTCCGGCAATCCCCTAATCTTAAAAACTATATCAAGTTTATACCTCTCCGTCCTCAGAGTACAGGTTGAATAATCACCAAATCTACTCCCAGGCACAAAAATATCATCAAAACCCCTATCGAATTTAAGGATATTTCGCTTACCGCTTTTATCGGTAAACTCCACCTCTGCCGTCTCACGGTTGATAAGATCGTAGTAGTAATGGATTCCCGTAACAACGGGCCCCTCTCCCTTAACATCAAAGGCTACAAAAAGCCCATCGGATGATAGCCTGTAAGATACCCTTGCAACAAAGTTAAACCCGGTAAGTTCTTTAAACTCTATACCAGAGAATCTATCCTCCCCTGTGATTATACCGGTAATAGAGGATTCATCATCCCCCTCTTCAACCTTCTCCACACGCCAGGGAATATACCTTCCAATACCATGTTGAAACGGATGCTTTACCCCATGCTCCCTCAACACCATAATATGGGGAAAAACCCTCTCATCAATATTCTCCGGAAGATATCCACTCTGATTGAAGTGGGGCAAAATCAATGGTCCCAATCCCTTTCGATAAGCTAAAAAATCATCCTCTGTGGCTCTATCCAGCAAAGAAACACCTGAAACACTAAAATCCACAAGTGCCATTCCCATCTCCGGAGCAATCAACGCCCTTAAACCGTCCTTTTCTAACTCGAAACATCTTTTAAAAAAGCGATTCTCAACCCACATAAGAGCCTATCCCCCTCCAATAAATTCTTTGTAGCGATCGGGGCAATCCTCTTCTATTTTAACCCTACTACAGAGAAAAGACAAACTGGCAAAAAAAAGCGGGAGAATCAATGGTTCTCCCGCTTAGCAAGTCTTTTTATTTAACTATCTTAATCCTTCCCTCAACCCTGGGTGCTATCGGGGTATGCTTTCTTATGTACCATTCAAGCACCTGAGGTATGGTTATAGCCGTATCATACTTCTTATCCGCAGGCAGATTTTTAATCATAACATAACCATCACCACCTGCGGCATTGAAACTTCCTATTCCAAGGGTATATACCCTGTTCATATCTAACGGTTGACCATCAACCATAATATCCTTAACTCTATCACCTTCTACGGCAACCCTGGTCGGTTTAGACTCCGAATCCAGCATCTGTGGCCTTCCATTCAGATCAATGGTAAAGGTAACCCCGGAAACCTGCAAGAAAGCCCCGGAGGGTGGCCTCTGCGATTTCGATCTTGAATCATTAGGAGCAATCAGAGCAGCGGCACCTCGCTCAAGAACCTCTTTAAGTTGTGCACCCGTCACTTTTACAACTACAACGGTGTTTCCAAAGGGATGCATCTGCTGAAGCGTCTTGGTTGTAATTTCTCCCTTGGGATATATCTTATCCCCCCTTATTCCACCACCATTTGCAACAGCAACATCAAGTCCGAATCTCTCCCTCATAGCATCGGTAAACAGATTTCCTATAGCAGCCTCTCTATACCTTACAGTACTCTTTCGGGCATCAAGATCAACCAAAGATTTTCCTATCGGTTTGGGAGGAGGAAGCATGTTCTGGGTAAGTAATACCATCTTCGCCAACACAGGATCCTTTGAAACACTCTTATCCAGGAGATGAAGCGTCCATTTGTACCAGGTTATCCCGTTCTCACCAATTGCAAGCTGGAGTTCACCAAGGTAAGCGGCCCTTGCCCCATCCTGTACAATTATAGTTTTCCTCCCATCAGGATTGGTAACCTCTACGGCCTTTTTTACAAGGGTATGAGAGTGCCCGCCAACAATTACATCAATCCCTCCAACCTCGGAGGCAAGCTCTTTATCCATATCTATACCGATATGGGTAAGGGCAACAACCAAATCAACATTGAGATCTCTAAGTTCCTTTACCATACTCTTGGCAACGGCCTTGAGATTGCTGTTAACCTTTACATTATCACCAAGGTTGGTGATCATAGCAAGATTGGGCGTTATAAGGCCAAAAATTCCAACCCTAACTCCGTACAGATTTTTAATGGTAAAGGGTAAAATTTTACCCCTAAGAGCTGGTTCATCACTAACATCAAGATTTGCACCCAGGACAGGAATTGTCGCATAGTTTAATGCCTCACCCAACACCTTCGGTCCGAGATCGAACTCATGGTTGCCGAGAGTCCATGCATCAGCTATTTGATCCCAGAAGAGAGTTTCCGGAATCCCATGGAAAGCTCTAAAGTACGGACCAATAAAATCGTCACCAGAGGTAAGAAAGAGAACACTTCCCCTCTCCTCTTTAATCTTTTTTACCAGATAACCTACCCGGGGTATCCCCCCAACCGTCATCTTAACCTTCTTGCCGTTAATTTTTATCTTCGTTTTAAACTCGGTTACCTGGCTTTGAAGATCAGATGTTGTTAAGATAGTGAGTTTTTTCTCAAACTGGCCCCTTGAACTGGCATAAAAGGGCACAAGCAAAAATACCAGCAAAGTCACCAGAAAGAGAGAAACCCACGAGAACCTGTACTTTCTCATACAAACCTCCCTTTATAGTTTTGTTACTCTAATTCTAAACCCTTACGCAACAAGAAATCAAGCCACTCATCGACAAGCCTTACAACATTAAAAGAGATTAAACATTTATCCCCTCTATTGATTTTTAAAACACAATAAAATAAAATAATTCGAAAGAATACAAAAGGAGATAGTCATGTCTGTTGAGGAAAAATTAGATGAACTGATAGAAATATCCAGATATTATGGCACAAATCCCGACTTCCTACTGGAGGGAGGTGGCAACACATCTTTTAAAGATTCCTATCATCTCTACATAAAGGCATCCGGGGTAGCCCTATCAACGATCGACAAATCCGGTTTTGTAAAGATGACCAGGCCGGAACTACAAAAAATTTGGCAGAGGGAGTATCCCGACAATCCCGGAGAGAGGGAAACTCTATTCCAGAAAGACTTAAGGAGGGCAGTAGCGGAGATAGATGATATATGTCTAAAACGACCAAGTGTAGAAACACTACTACACGAGGCAATCCCCTATCCCTTCGTTGTACACACTCACCCGGCCATTATTAACGGATTAACATGCTCAAAGGATGGAGAGAGGATATCAAGGGAACTCTTTGGCGATAGTGTTCTATGGATACCCATTGTTAATCCAGGATATACACTGGCCATTACAGTCAAAAAACACATAGAGCGATACCACAAAACCCATGGCAAAAACCCACGAATTTTGTTACTCCAGAATCACGGGCTCTTCGTAGCGGGAGAAACAACGGAAGAGATTAAAAGCACAACCGAGAAACTTGTAAAAGAGATAGAGAAAAGACTAGAGAGAGATCCGGATTTTTCAAAGACAGAGCTTTCGGAAAAAGAGAAAGAAAACATTGTAAAGATAGCCCCGGTAATAAGAATGACAGTCATGAAAAAATTGGGAGAACAGAAAATTGCAAGCGGTAACTCAGGCGATAAAAAAAGTTATGACAAAGCGCCCACCTCCAAGAAATCTATAGTAACCTTTGCAACAAACAGTGAGATTGCAAGAATAGTTTCTTCCAGAGAGAATTTCTCTAAATTTCGTATGGACCTAACGCCGGACCATCTGGTATACGCAGGTTCCAAACCCCTCTTTCTAAACAATACAGAAGAAGAAATAGAATGGGCGATAGAAAATTACACCGAAGAGGAAAAAACGATTCCCAAGATAATCGCAATAGAAAAACTAGGGATTTTTGCGTGCGGGGAGAGCAAAAGAGATACAGAGGCGGCGCTTAATCTATTCATGGACGCCCTAAGAATAAACATCTATGCCGAATCCTTTGGTGGGGTTAATCCCCTACCACAGGAACAGATAGAGTTCATAACAAACTGGGAGAGCGAATCCTACAGAAAAAGAGTTACATTGGGGAAATCCGAAGAGAGCAACAAACTTGCAGAGAGAATAGCCATTGTAACAGGCAGTGCTCAGGGAATAGGAATGGGCATAGCAGAGGGTTTGCTAAGAGAGGGATGCAACGTAGTAATAGCGGATTTAAACCTGGAGCACGCAAGAGAAACCGCTAAAGAGTTCTGTAACAAATTTGGCAGGGGAAAGGCAAAGGCCATAGGCGTAAACGTTGCAGATGAAAACTCGGTTAGGGAGCTTGTAATCTCTACGGTGCTTGAGTATGGCGGGATCGATATACTCGTAAGCAACGCGGGTGTTCTTAAAGCCGGTGGACTTGATACCATGGACATCGAGAGCTTTGATTTTGTTACAAAGGTAAACTACTACGGGTACTTTATATGCACAAAACACGTCTCCGAAATAATGAAGACTCAAAACCGTCTCTATAGAGAGTACTCCATGGATATAATTCAGATAAATTCAAAATCCGGACTCTCCGGAAGCAAGAGGAATTTCGCATACGCAGGAGGAAAGTTCGGAGGAATAGGATTAACACAATCCTTCGCCCTTGAGCTTGTGGAAAACAATATAAAGGTAAACTCAATATGTCCCGGCAACTACTTTGATGGCCCACTATGGTCAGATCCGGAGAAGGGGTTATTCATCCAATATCTAAGGGCAAACAAGGTACCAGGAGCAAAAACCGTGGAGGATGTACGAAAATTCTACGAATCCAAGGTACCCATGCTAAGAGGGGTAAGAATTGAGGACATAAATCGCGCCGTCAAATACGTTATCGAACAGGAGTACGAGACAGGACAGGCGGTTCCCGTAACAGGGGGCCAGATAATGCTCAAATAAGCAGGGTAATCAGAGAAACAGAATCAGGAGGAAAAACCGTGAATCGATACGTAGAAAATCTTAACCATGTAAAATACGAGGAAAGACTACGAGCCATTACACAGCTTGAGAGGGAAATAGAGAACGGGAAAATCGAAAAACCCAATAGCGGGGGCTATATAAACAACCACATACACACATGGTACTCCTTCTCACCCTACTCCCCAACAAGGGCAGTATGGGAGGCATACGTTGCAGGACTCGATACAGCCGGAATAGTCGATCACGACAACGCTGCAGGGGCATTTGAGTTTATAGAGGCCGGAGAAATAGTAGGCATTGCAACAACCGTGGGAATGGAATGTAGAGCGGATTTTTCCGATACACCACTAAAGGGGAAAAGGCTCAACCACCCGGATCAGCTATCTGCGGCTTACGTTGTAATACACGGTATCCCGCATAATAGAATTGAGGAGACAAACAATTTCTTCAAAGCCAGTATAAACGAGAGAAGTAAGAGAACAAAAAAAATGACAGAGCTGATATCTGCATACCTCAAACAATGGGGAATAACTCTATCGTATGAGAGTGATGTTGTTCCCATATCAAAATTGGAAGAGGGGGGAACAATCACCGAGAGACACCTACTATTCGCAGCAGCCACCAAATTAACAGAAAGATTCGGGCGGGGCAAACATCTCGTTTCCTTCATAACAGACGAACTAAAACTAAACATACCCACAAAGATAGAATCGTACCTCACCGACAGTAATAACCCTTTCTATAAATACGATCTCCTCGGACTCCTAAAGAGTGATTTCTTGGAGCGTTTCTACATACCTGCAACAACCGAATGCTATCCCGTAGCGAGGGTTATCGATTTCGCAAATCAGATACATGCAATACCAGCCTACGCATACCTGGGAGATATAGAGGAATCCGTCACAGGCGACAAAAAAGCCCAAAAATTCGAAGACTCTTACCTGGAAGAACTCTTCGAAACAATTATAAAACTTGGATTCAAGGCAGTAACATATATGCCAAGCAGAAACACCGAGAAACAGATAGAGCGTGTGAGTGGTCTTTGCGAGAGGTACAACCTTATGCAGATATGTGGGGAGGATATAAACTCTCCACGTCAATCTTTTGTAGGCAAAGCTATCACAGCCGATAAATACCCACTGTTAGTGGATTCAACATGGGCATTAATAGCGCATGAGCAACTGGCTACAGAGGATGAAAAAAACGCTCTATTCTCCAGAGAAACAATCTCAAAGTATCCCAACCTATCAGAGCGAATTGAAATATTCGCAAAGAGGGGAAAAAATATGAACGGAGGAAAGAAATGATAAGAGTAGCCTTTACAATGAAATTAAAGAGAGGATTTGAAGAGGAGTACAAGCGGCGTCATGACGAGATATGGCCGGAATTAAAGGATGAACTCCTAAAATCAGGGATAGTTGATTACTCGATCTTTCTCGACAGGGAAACACTAACCCTCTTTGGCGTACAGAAACTGAAGGATGATAACACTACGGAACTCCTTCCTAAAAAAGAGATTATGAGAAAATGGTGGGACTATATGGCGGATATAATGGAAACAAATCCCGACAATTCACCCGTTGTGAAAAACCTGGAGGAGGTTTTCCACATAGAGGCAAAATAAATATAACCTACTTTCCGGCGGAAGAGCCCTTTAAAACACTTTGAATTTCCGATAGATCCTCATCTAATTTTCTCTCCATTGCCCTTGATGCCTTTGAAAGAGCATCCTCTATAGCCTTTTCCACATTCCCCCCTTGTCCATTTACACCCTCAACCGAACCTGAGTAAACAATTTTGCCATCAGACACCCTTATAATCCTCGTCGTGGCATTAGCCTTAGAGCGATATATATTGTACTTTTTACCGTTTAATTCCACCTGCTTAACATAGTAACAATCGTTTAGTACCATAACTATATACGAAATATCCTTTTCAACTCCTAATCCTCTAATTGCCTCAGGGTCTCCACCAAAGACTCTCATAAATCTGTTACCAAGAAGAGCACCATTGTACTGGGAGAGATCAAACCCCACATCTTTTAATCTGTTATAAACAGTGTCTAGAATAATAGGATTATCCGATACCCCCATTTTGGACTTTTCCATTACAAGTATCGTGGCCTTCCTGGAGGGAGGGGTATACACAAAATCTCTCTTCACATTCTCAAAGGTGTAGGTATAACCCTTAACCCTATATACCAGAGTAGCTCTAATTACATTCTCCTCCTGGGGATTATCAAATTTGGCAACAGAACAATTTGCTTTGCCATAATTATTGGTATTAACAAATCCCGTAAGGAGCCCGGATCCCTTAACAAACCTAAAAACAATGGGAGCGTTGGAGACAACTATACTTCCCGAACTGCCAGAATTGTAAACAAGAACAACGCTGGGTTGGAGAGCTTTATCAGTTCCAACATCCAAGGTGCTTGCGGTTATTTGATTTTTATTCTTGTCTATCCACTCGCTTCCCGCCTGCATGGTAAGGGAGGAACCAATCTTAGCAAGAGTTGTCTCTGCCTCACCAATGATACTCTTTACCTCATCGTTCGGGTTTTTTATCCTTTTTCCCTCCGCAAGAACGGCAACAAGTTGCCTTATACCATCGGAAACAGCCCCCTGATACAGGTTATCAAGACCACTCTGTAAAAGCTCTTTTATCTTATAAACCCTTTCAACCTTACTCTCCGAAGAACTGCTAACAGATCCTTCTTTTTGGGAAGATTCGGCAGATTTTTTACCAACACTCTGGACCTTCACTGTCCGTGTTTCAGCTTTTTTATTGTTAACGCCGGGAACGGTTGTACAGGAGACTACGAGGGAAAGTAACAATACAGCGAGAACTATAGCCAGAATCCGATTAGTTACTATTCTAATCTCGTACATTTCAAAACCTCCTCCTTAGCCCTCCTCTATCTAAAAGACCTCTATATTAAAAATTATACCCCTACAGTAACCATCCATCAATAAATTAACACAACCGCACCCTTAACAACCCTCCTCTCTTACAAATCTCCTAACCTCTTCTACTAACCCAATAAGTTCATCCGCAATTCTCTCGTGATATTTGTCAAAAGGAAGGATCGGCTCTCTAACAAGAGGCGTAGCAAACACTCCCTCTCTAAAGAGAAGCCTCTTAAAGAAGTGAATTGAAATATCCAGATGCTGATTGGCAAAGGCAAGTATGGGGAGAATCTTGTTAAAAAGTTTTCTGGCCCCAATTCTGTCCCCGTTTTTATAGGTATTGAAAATCTTCACATATATCTCATACATCCCGGTAAGCATCAAGGCATTTACCCCCCTGTCCAGAGCCTCTATCATCTGCATTACAGCCCATCCCCCCGCCACATGCAATTTCCCCTTAGTGGCTCTTATAACCTCCGAATACTTTAGCCCTGCAGGGACAACCTCCACCTTAAGTGATTTAAAAGATTCTACCTCCTCAAAAAGCTCTTTAATAACCTCAACAGGAATCCCATAGCCTCTAAAATCCCAATCCTGAATCATAAGAAACGGGGGGTGCAACTTATCTATCTCATAAATTGTCCTCTTAAAGGTCTCCCTGTCCGTATACGGAATATTAACGAGAATACCATCACACCCCATCTCTCCAAGCTTCTCTACATAGTAGAGTCTATCAACCATCGTTGGAGCTGATGCCCCACCTATTACAGGCACCCTTCCATCGGCAACTCTCAAAACTGTTTTTACAATTGTATCACGTTCCTCTTTGGTAAGTTTATCAATCTCGCTGGCCATGGCAGGAACAAGAATCGCCCTGACACCAGAATCCACAGCATAGCGTACACTACTCGCAAGGGAATCCAGATCAACAAAATTATCCTCTGTAAATGGAATATTAAGAACAGCTACAATTCCGTTTAAATCTAACATCTCTTACCCACAGAGTATAATACCCTCTCATTTTTCCCCTGGCAAGGTACAAAGTTATAAACGCTTCTATACATTTTTTAAATAACGGTCACTAAAACAACATAAAAAAGCCAGCACCCTCTTGCAAGTGCTGGCCATAGATAAGCTCGTTTTCTACCTTACCGGAAGATTCAATAAAACCCTTACTTTTGAGCCCTTATACCTCTCAAAATCCGGGAACTTAAGGTTAGAAGCTTCCTCACCAAGCTTTTTTAAAAAACCTTCCGCTTTAATCAAAGCATCCACCATTTCACTGTAATTTTTTGTTTTTAAGGTATAAGAACAATCTATAACAAATGGTTTCCCATTCTTTTTTCGGGTCCATACTTCTATTTCAACTTCTACTTTAGCTCGTTTACCGAAAACAATTTCCCCAGGTGCCGTAGTGTAACTATAGACTTTTTTTCCAACAAGCTCTGTATCTCCACTTAAACCAAGATTTAACATCTTAGGATAAAATTGAGCATAGTCTTTTAATTTATATCCAAGATTCTTTTTGGACTTTACTTTTATAGCTAATTCAAAATAATCTTTAAAATTGTTGGCTGCGGTCAATGAAACATTATCTTCAATCTTGGAAGAATATTTAACACCTAAAGCCGCACCGAAATCAGAACCCAAAATTTTACTAAGATCCGTACTTATATACTTTCCCGTATACTTATACTTACCACTCGGTTTCCCATTTTTATACTTTTCCTGCCTTCTTAGTACATAACCCATTTTCCTAAGTTTGAAATCTGGTGTATCCATATACTCTTTTGTAGAAAGTTCCTCTTTATACGGTTGTCTAGCCTCCACCACAGCATAACCACTATTCTCCGCTATAGACTTAACCACTTTCCACACCTTAGCATAGCCAGCCTTTCTACTTTTAACAAAAAACGCAGGGTTAACAAGAAACTTATACTCTGTAGAGTTAACAAAAGATAAGCTTTCATATTTCTCCAAATTAGACAGAGTAACACTAAACGATCCCGAATTACTCTCCGCACCAAGCAGCAAAGTAGCAAAAGTAAGTAGGAATACTAACACAAACTTTTTCATAAGGGATTCCTCCTTTTTTAAAAATATTTTTTGTACAGATTCAAGTATAGAAGATGTTACAAAATTGTAAAAATCACATATTTTTATAATATGTATAAAATAATTTTATCTAACTTCAAACGATAAATCAGCAAGATAAAAATATAAAATTTCAAAGTCTCTTCAATTTCAAAGAGAAAAATGATACCATTCGATCCAAAGTGGGCAGTACAAAACTAAGTTTCACGACAATGGGCACCCCGGAGTGGACAGCAAGAGAGGCTATAGAAGCCGCCTCTAAGTACGGTTATACGGGAATAGACTTAAGAATATCCAATTTCAAAGGCGAACTTAATCTCTCAAGCTCCGAAAGAGAAATCTTGGAAATAAAAGATATTCTTACCTCAGAGAATGTGCAGCTCGCAGGGCTCTTGTGCTACAATGAAGTCGGAGGTGCAACGGAAAAGTCGTGGCAAAAAATGAAGGATTCCATTCTAAAACATCTAGAAATAGGTCTAAAACTGAACTCCCCATCGATAAGGATCTTCGGGGGAAATCCCCACAAAGAGTTACCATTCGAAGACTATACAAAACGTCTAGCAGAGACAATTGCCACGGTACTGGAAATAACGGGAAACGGTATATACATACTGATACAAAATCACGGGGGATCCTACACAGCTCAAGAGGCAATTTCACTCATAAAAATGGTTGATAACAAAAGATTTAGACTTGTCTTTTCTCCAGACCATTCCGTAATGATGAAAGAAAATCTAAAAGAGGTGTACACCATAGCAAAACCCCTTACATATCAAATCTACGTATCCGACGTAATACCTGCAAGGGACGAAAAAAATAAAAGAGATTACACGGCGGTTCTTCCCGGCAGGGGAATAGTGCCAATTAAAGAGGCCTACAAGGCTATGGGAGGCAAAGAGTTTAAAGGTTTTATAAGTTTTAAATGGGAAAAAATCTGGCAGGAAAATCTGGAAGAACCAGAGGTGGCCCTACCCTACTTCATAGAGTACTGGGAGAAGATAACCTCATGAACAGATAGAACAAACAAAAGAATGAATATTCTGACAACGATGCCTGGTGGTGAGGTAAGGGAAAGCTTTTTATATCCCCGGAAACAATAGAGAGACTTAACGTCCACAGGTAATATAAAATTGGTCGTTCACACGGAGTACGGTAACACCAATAGTAAAAAAGACAGTTTAACAGCTCCCCATACCTTGAAATATATTTTAATTAAAAATAATATAAAACTAATCGAAAGCATCCGAAACAAAGGAGGAGTGACAATGTATAAATCAATTCCCATCCAAATAATCGAGGAAAATTATCAACGAGCAAAGCAGATATACGCTACCTACGGGGTAGATACCGATAAAGTTTTAAAACAGCTTAAAGAGATTCCCCTTTCAATTCATTGCTGGCAGGGTGACGATGTAACAGGATTCGAGCCGGGAAAGGATGCTCTCTCCGGAGGGGGAATACTTGCTACCGGAAATTTTCCCGGAAAGGCAAGAAATTCAAAGGAGCTAAAGGATGACCTGGAAGAGGTCTTAAGCCTTGTTCCAGGAAGCTATAAACTAAACCTCCATGCAATCTACGCGGAAACAGATGGAAAAAGAGTAGAGCGCGACCAGCTAAAACCCGAACACTTTAAGGGCTGGATAGAATGGGCAAAGAAAAACAATGTTGGACTGGATTTTAATCCTACACTCTTTTCCCATCCGCTTGCCGATTCCGGTTACACCTTGGCAAGCAAAGACAAAAAAATAAGAGAGTTTTGGATACGTCATGTAAAAGCCTCGAGAGAGATAGCACTTGAGATGGGCAAAGAACTCAACACGGTTTGTATCAACAACCTCTGGATACCCGACGGGTCGAAGGATTTTCCGGCAGATAAGATGAGCCCAAGAAAGATCCTAAAAGAATCGCTGGACGAGATATATGAGGACAAATTGGATCCCAGATACATCAGGGACTCCGTGGAGAGTAAACTCTTCGGAATAGGAAGTGAGGCTTACGTAGTGGGATCCCACGAGTTTTACCTTGGATATGCCGTAAAAAACAATCTGCTTCTATGCCTGGACTCCGGTCACTTCCACCCTACAGAGGATATTTCGGATAAGATATCTGCCATACTTAACTTTGTAAACGGGCTACTCCTCCACTTAAGTCGCGGACTCCACTGGGACAGTGATCACGTGGTAACATTCAACGATCAGATCATTGCGATAGCCAGGGAGGTAAAACACTCCGGAGCGCTGGAGAGAGTATACTTTGCTCTAGATTTCTTCGACGCAAGCATAAACAGAATTACAGCATGGGTAACAGGAATAAGAGCTGCCAAAAAGGCCATTTTATTTGCACTTCTAGAGCCAACCCATCTGTTAGTAGAGGCAGAGAACAGCGGGAACCTGGGGGACAGACTTGCCCTTTCGGAGGAGTTTAAGAGCCTCCCATTTGGAAGTGTGTGGGACATGTTCTGTCTGGAAGAGGATGTGCCTGTAGGGTCGGAATGGTTAAACAGAGTAGCAGAGTATACCAATAGGGTAATTTTAAAGAGATAGGAGGATAGATACATGAAATATGCAATTGCCGTATTCGACATAGGAAAAACAAACAAAAAAATACTTATCTATAGTGATGAGTTAGAGGAACTGACCTCCTCATATCTATCATTTCCCAGTAGGAATATCTTGAGAAGTGATATCGATGCTTTTCTTAGAAAAGAAAAACTAGAGGATATAGACCCAAACTCACTTCCTCCGACACATGAGTACATAGAGGTGGAGGATTCACATGCAATAGAAGACTGGATTGTATCCAGCCTGAAAAAATACTCTGAAAGTTACCCAATAAAAGCTATAGCCTTTAGCACACACGGGGCAACCTTCGCCTCGATAGGTAAGAACGGTAAGCTCTCGTTTCCCGTACTATCCTATACATACGAGCCGGGGGAAGAGTTTCATCAAAGGTTTTTCGAACTGGTAGGAGATGCTGAAAAACTCCAGGTAGAAACTGCCACCGCTCAATTCGGGGCGTTACTCAACGTAGCCCAGGGAATATACCTTATCAAAGAGCAATTTCCCAAACACTTTGAGAACACAAACTACTTTTTACTATACCCCCAGTACCTGGGTTACCTCCTAACAGGAGAGATAGCAGCGGATTACACCTATGCGGGGTGTCACTCTTACCTATGGGATTTTGAAAAACATACATGGTCCTCTGTCTCGGACAAACTGGGAGTAAGCGAGAAACTTCCAAAACGGATAATCCACCCTTATTCGGTCCTGGGTAAGATAAAAGCGAAAATCGCAGAGGCGACGGGGCTTCCCGCCGATGTTATTGTTACCGGAGGAATCCACGATTCAAATGCATCACTACTACCCTACCTTATACGGGAGGAGGGAAAAGACTTCATACTAAACTCGACAGGTTCGTGGTGCGTTATTATGCATCCCATGGAGAGGGTCTTCTTTGAGAAGGAAGAGATAGGGAAGGTAGTATTTTACAACATGTCAGCATTCGGCCAACCCGTGAAAACCGCTATCTTTACCGGTGGATTGGAACACGATGCATACATGGATATTATCAAAAAACTAAACAGGATAGACTACTTTCCTGAGTTCGATCTAAAAACCTACAATGAAGTACTAAGAGAGAAACGACTCTTTATCCTACCAACACTCCTTAAGGGAAGCGGGCAATTTCCAGATTCCCCCCCACGGGTAATAGAGGGGGAAGAAACCTACTCCTTCGAGGAGATAACAAATGGAAAGAGGATTCCCCACTTCTTCAACAATCCCAAACTTGCACGAGCGGTGTTAAATATCTCACTTGCAATTCAAACACGAGTGGCCTTTGAAAGGACGGGAGCAGAGAGAGTCTCTACTATCTATACAGAGGGGGGTTTTAGAAAAAACGAGGGTTACAACGCTCTAATCTCCTCATTCTACGAAGAGACAGAGTTCATGCTCTCCAACATGAAAGAAGCAACAGCTTTTGGAACGGCATTGACGGCCAAAGCCGCCTATGAGAATATCGATATAAAGGAGTTGGGCTCTTACCTCGAAATAGAAACAAAGGAGGTTAAAAAAACAAACTTTGAGGCCCTTGAGGAATATACAGAGAAATATCTAAAATATTTGAAATAATGGTAAAATAGCACTCAACAGGATCACTCTTTCGGCTTTTTATCTTTCTGAGTCCGTTGGAAGCGAAGAATAGATTCGTCAAAGCCCATACTCTTTAACTGCCCTATCAATTGGTGCCTCAACCTGTTAAACCGCTTGAACATCCTATAAATAACCACCTTATCTATCGAACGGGCGGTTTTATTCTTCTCTTTCAACAACGCCTCTGAAAAATTTCCAAACTCGTACTCTATCTTTCCCGGCTTACCGGTAAAGAAAAAGGTAAATGCAGCCCTAATTAGCTTCTGAATATACTGCCCCATTCCCTCTTTCTCCATTCGTCGCACAGAAACATAGAGATATATATCCAGATACATCTTAAACCTTCCTATCTCAGAGGCCCTATTTATATAGTCAAGATCCTCTGCCGTAGTTAACTTCTCATCAAAACCGCCTATTCGCCTATGCAGTCTTTTAGTAACAAGGATACAAGCCCCTCCCCCTTGAGGCCTTATGTACTCCATCATCTTAAAATATGTATTGGCAAAATCAAACAGTGTTCCGTATATGGGCTTTCCACTATCTATAGGCCTTAAAGCCGGTATACAAATATCAATATAATCCTCCTCAAACCTCTTAAAGAGCCGCTTAAGGAATCCCTCGGGAAGCACGGTATCCGCATCAAGGAATAAGAGGTACTCTCCCCTAGAGGCCATAGCTCCCCTGTTCCTCGCAACCGCAGGAACCCCCCCTACTACAACACGGGCTCCATGTTTTCTTGCCACCTCTACCGTTTTATCCTTAGAACGGTTATCCGAAACAATCACCTCATAATCTTTAAAATCCTGTTTCTCTATGCTTATAAGAAGTCTGGGAAGAAAATCCTCTTCGTTATAAGTAGGAATAACTATACTTATCATTTCGCTTTACCATCCTCACCGCTACGAGGGAATGATAACCTCCACTCCAAGTTTTCTAATCTCTTCCACCATCTTAGCAGGGACTCCAGAATCACTTATAAGAGTGGTAATATCGGTAAAGTAAGCAAAAGATCTAAAAGAGACCCGGCCCCATTTGGAAGAATCTACCAAGAGGATGTTACTCTGAGCCCGCTCAATAGCCGCCCTCTTTACCTCTATCTCATCCGAGTTTACATCCGTAAATCCCTCTCTCAGAGACACTCCCCATGCGCCAAGAAAGGCCTTCGATATATTACCGTCCGGAAGCACACAGGACAGGGATGAACCAACAAGGGAAAACGTATTCCGCCTGACTCTGCCACCTGTAAGAATTACCGTGGCATTTAGCTGATTGACAGCCTGATACGCAGTTTCTATACCGTTAGTCACAACGGTTATCTCGTGTTTTTCCTTTAAGAAGGGAATCATATACGCTGCGGTGGTACTTGAATCCAAAAAAATGACCTCCCCATCACACACCTCTCTCGCCGCCAGTTTTGCTATTGTCTCCTTCTCCCGCTTTTGTTTCTCCTTTCTCAAGAAGAAGGAGAGTTCGTTTCCGTTCCTCTCAATATACACAGCTCCACCGTGAGTTCTTACAATTCTCCCGGTAGAGGCAAGTTCATTCAAGTCCTGACGAATCGTAACCTCAGAGATATTAAAATATTCACTCAATTCACGTACAGTAACCCGCTTCTTATCCCTCAATAGGTCAAGAATCCTCTCACGCCTCTCCTCTACAAAGGTACTTTCATCCTCTCTCATAACAACACGCACACCACCCTTAAAATAATCCTTAAATCAACTAGGATTTAAAAAATTTACTCTTAAGAAACACCTTTTCAGCTTCATTAGTCCAGTATTTACCATCAATCAAATGGCCTTTAATTTCCGGTAGCTCCTCTGCCAACTCCTCTATCGATTTAATCCCGAGCCCACGCGCCCATGGAAACACCACTACCTTTCCATTATATTTTCCCTCAATCAGAGCCTCTATCCCCTTACTAACCGAATCCATATCGGCAACCGCAGCAAGGGAAAGATTTGTAGAGAGAAGCCCACTTTCAACCAATTCGAGTGTTTTCTTCATAGCCTTTAACGGAGAACCCGAAGAGCCTAAAACCTGAACATGCTTATCGGTATAAGTCTTAAGCTCAAAGTCCGCATAGGTACCTATCCCAACACCGGCAAAAACGTTCATCATACCCTCTCTGGCCAAAAATCCGGAGGCATGAGAAACAACCCCCGCAACAGGAACAAGGATTACCACATCATCAAAACCCTCCGGGTACATTTCGTTCAACCTTGTGTTAAACTCTTCCTCAGACATAGAAGCTGGATTTAGGGTTTCTATCTTTACCCTTCTCTCACGGTTTATGTGAGCAACCTTATCCACTATTGAGCTTATCCTCGCATCGGAGAGATCCGTTATTAGTATCTCCCCAGGACCATCGGGATCCATAACCGCCTTTATCACGTGCATCTGTCCCATAGGCCCGGCACCACCCACAAACCAGGCCTTACCACCTTTTTTAAGGGTATTCCGTGTATTGTAGGTATAGCTCGCCAATACATTCCCATCCATAGAAGCGACAATTCCATGCTGCTTGTAATGAACGCTACCAATATCTATCGAAACATTTCCGTCTCCATCGGAATGAATTCCTATTACTCCATGTCGTTTAACACTCTCCGTTATCAGCTTCATATCCTCATCGGAGGGAATGCCGGCAACAATAGCATCATCTATAAACATCTCTCCGGAGATAGATTTTAAAGCGCCAAGGTTATCAAGCTTTTCAGGAACAAGAGATATTGATTCTAAAAATCTCTTCAACAGAGCCTCATTATCCCCATTTAAACCATAGTAGTAAACCTTAGCGGGTCTATAATTCTCAAGCCCTTTAAAATTCAGGCTAACCTGAGCATCGGGAAAGCCAGCGACAAGCATTGTACCACCCGGTTCAGGATGAAGTCTCCTCTCTATCTGATACGAGGCAACAACACAGGCCCACGGTTCAACAAGAGCAGCCTCCGCATAACCGGTGGAATCCTTAACCCGTATTAGATAGCACCCCTCGTCTCCGTCAAGCATCTGTTTACCAATTACATTGTACTCCGAATACCCTCCGGGAAGAACATAACCGTAGGCGATAGATTTTCCCCCGTAGTACACATCCGCCTGAACAATATAGCGCTCCCCGAGAGAGAAATCGCTTTTTCTATTATCACCCACACCAACAATTGTAAGTATCACCTCATGACCGGGAATCGCAGGATCCCTCAAAAGGTCTCTCCCTTTTATTCTTGGATGCTCATTTCCTGCCTTTATAAGTTTTACATCGGAAAAACAAATTCCAACAGCATCTACCCTTCCTATTACGTCATCTTCAGAATAAGAGGGAAAATCAATAAGATCCGGTTTTCCATTATCACCAAAATTCTCAACTCCCGCCCCTTTTAACAACCACGCCCTTATTTTATCCGGAAGTTCTGTAGAAAATTTCATAATTTCTCTCCCCCATAAAAATAAAAACTCACTTTCGTAAACTTACGATATCTTTTAATATGTAAATAATTATAAGTCGTGTCAAGTCCCACTTTGGGGGATTCCACCTCACCACCGAAAATACCCAAAGCAGGTTTTATAACCGTATATAACTATCTTAATATCCTAACCCATTCAAAGTAAAGATTCTACCGTATCCCCTATTTAAAACTCACTCATTCAACTCGATTCATCTCCCAAGAAAAAATCATATTGACAATCGAGGGGCAAATTCATAAAATCATAAATGAATGATTGTTCATTCAATATAAACAAGAGGGACAGGGAAAGGAGCGATAAAGAGAGATGGCAAGACCAAAGGACGACAAAAAGAGGGAAGAAATAATCAAATCCGCATTCGAAATATTTGGCAAAAAGGGATTTGAAGGTACAACAATAAAAGACATTGCAGAAAAATCACAAGTTGCAGCAGGTTCTATCTACAATTACTTTCAGAACAAAGAGGAGTTATTTAAAGCAGTAGTTACAGAGGGATGGGATTCCTTTTTAGAGGAGATGGAAAACATAAACCGAGCTAACATTCCAATGCCTCAAAAGTTCCAGAACCTCCTAGACTATGGATTCGAAACCCTAAAAAATTTTCTTCCACTCCTAAAGGGAATGCTCTTTAAGGCGAATCAGAGGAGACTCCTCCAGGAAAAACTTGACAAACTCATCCTTACCATAGAGAAAATGATAATATCTGGAAAGCGAGACGGCCTACTAAAAACATCAGATAATCCCAAACAGGTAAGATCCGTAATAAAACTAACCACCGTAGGGATTCTGTTCTCTGTAGCTCTTACAGTACCGGAAGGGATAGAAGAAGAGATCGAGACTCTAAAAGAAACGATAAAAAATCTTTTCTCCGATAGATTAACCACACCAGAACCAACCATCCCAGGATAGTAGAATGAAAAGGATAGTAGGAATTTCCATTCTGGTAATCCTTCTCTCTCTAATAACCTACTCCATTGTAACCAGAATAATCAAAAACAGCAGAAATCAAAACAAAGAGGTTATAGCTACTCCAGTAATAGTTGAAAAACCGGAAATCAAAACCATGGAAAAGGTATATACCTTCACAGGAAACCTAAAGCCCAAAGAGACAGTTACAATACTCTCAAAAATACCCGGAAAGATAGAGAGGATATTCGTTAAGGAGGGAGAAAGAGTTAGAGAGGGTCAGATCGTAGCAAAAATAGAGGATGATGTAGTAAAACTCCAGCTAAAACAGGCACTGGCGGCCTTTAAAGCGGCAGAGGCTCAGTATCAAAAAGCCGTAAAAGGGGTTAGAAAAGAAGAACTGGAAAACGCCGAGGCTCTGGTAAAACAGGCTGAGGACGATTTTAAAACGGCACAGGAAAACTTTAAAAGGGTAAAAACTCTCTATAAAGCCGGAACAATCCCAAAGGCAAAGTATGAAGAGACAGAGAATCAGCTAAGGGATGCCAAAACCAAATTGGATAACGCTAAAAGAAAATTAAAAATGATGAGGGAGGGAGCGAGTAAAGAAGAGATAGAGATGGCCCGGTCCAACATGGAGGCAATGAAGGCTCGCTATGAGCTTGCCAAACTCCAACTGGATTATACCCGAATAACCACACCAATTTCGGGAACCGTTGCACACATATTTGTAACCGAGGATAACATGGTAAACCAAACCATGCCCATTATGGCAATAATTCGAGAGAATCCCATACTGGCAGAGATTAATGTTCCGGAAAAGTATTACAGAGAGATAGCGGAAAAAAAGAACAAAATAGAGGTAAGAATAAAACCCACATCTCTCCCGGAGAATGCGATGTTTAAGGGCAAAATAACAAAAATCTCCTCTGTAATAGATCCGGCAAGCAGAACATTCACTGTAGAGGCAGAGATAAACAACGATTCCGGGAAATTGCTTGCAGGAATGTTTATAGAGGCAGATCTGGTTGTAGAGAAAATTTCTCACGCACTTACAGTAGCCCAGACAGCCATAGTAACAAGAAACGGGAAAACGGGCGTCTTTATAGCAAAAACTCTCGCGGATAAGAAAAACGGGAAAAAAATCAACGGAGAAATAGCGGAGTTTGTCCCTGTTACACCGGGGATAGTTCAGGGCGAGAGGGTACAAATTCTCAATAGAAATATAACAGAAGATACAAGGATAATTACAGATGGCAACTCCTTTTTGGAAAACGGTCAAACCATACGGGAAGTAAAAGAGCGATGAAAATAACAGAGAGTGCCGTTAAACACCCTATAACGACCTTTATGTTTTTCACAGCAATGTTTGTTCTTGGTACCATATCCCTATCGAGATTAGGTTTGGAACTATTCCCGGATATAACCTACCCGACAGCCGCAGTAATAACTTTGGACCCAGGAGTAGGTCCCTACGAGATAGAGTCGCAAATTTCAAAGCCAATAGAGGATACGGTATCAACGATAAACGGTGTGGAGCAGGTATCTTCAACATCCGGCGAGGGTATATCGTTTGTAACAATAAATTTTACCTGGGGCACCAACATGGAGACAATTGTCTCCGAGATAAGAGAAAAACTCACCGATATAGAGAGCGATCTTCCGGAGGATGCCCAGCGTCCGATGATATTTAGATTCAACCCCGAGATACTTCCATCAATACAGATAAACGTAGAATCCACTATGAAGGGCATAGACCTCAGGAAATTTGTAGAGAAACGAATAGTTCCGGAGCTAGAAAAGATAAAGGGGGTTGCCACAGCAGAGGTATACGGGGGAAAGATTTCTGCCGTTACATGCAAGCTTCATCTGGATGCTATATCCAAAGTAAAGATACCAATAACCCAGATACTAAAGGTATTTCAAGGAGAAAATGTGGATTTACCCGCCGGATCTATCAGGCTCAAAAACAAATATTTGGTCCTGAGGACAATAGGAAGCTTTAAACGACTTAAGGATATAGGAAATGTTTTAATAGGGTACAACAATAACGTACCTGTCTACCTTAGAGACGTAGCTGACATAAAATTGGGATACCTTCCACAGGAGGAATATGTTCTAAGCGGAGGCCATGAGGGAATACTGGTATCTGTAAGAAAACAACCCGGTCACAACACCGTGGAGGTTATAGACAACGTAAAAAAGACCCTCAAAAGAATAGAAAAGACCTTTCCCCCCTCCATTAAGATCGCAATTCAATCCGATCAATCAAAATCCATAATAAGGGCACTGGGCGGAGTGGCAAGCGCTGCATGGCAGGGGGGACTCCTTGCGGTACTTATTCTCCTATTCTTCCTGAGAAATATAGGATCAACACTAATTATCTCAGTAGCCATCCCTGTTTCTGTGATAACCACTTTCTCTCTCATGGACTTCGGACACATTACAATGAATATAATGTCCCTCGCAGGGATTACACTGGGAATCGGAATGCTAGTTGATAACGCTATCGTTGTGCTCGAATCAAACTACAGGAAGCAACTGGCCGGATACAACCCGATAGAGGCAGCAATATCCGGTACACAAGAGGTGGCAATGGCAATATCGGCATCAACCCTTACAACTGTTGCTGTTTTTGTTCCTCTCATATTCGTAAAGGGAATAACAGGCCTCATATTCAGAGATCTAGCCTACACAATCTCTTTCGCTCTCTTCGTATCACTCGCCATGGCTCTTACTCTTATGCCAGTGCTCTGCTCAAAATTCCTTCACGTCTCCGGGATTGTGACAAAACCCTTGGAAACCTCCAAAACAAGTAGGGATATAAAAAACAACTACGAAGAGCTAAGCCTTGCAGATGTGGAAATACATACTGGGAACAGGGTAATAGATGCAGTAGCCAAAAAAATACAGACATGGTTAAAAAAACTAGACAACTTTTACGAGAGAGCCCTAAGATGGGCTCTCTCCCATGCTTCAACAGTTATAATAACCGCCATAGTACTACTAATCCTAAGTATAGGTTCCATAAAACTTCTGGGTATGGAGTTTCTTCCGGAAACAGATGAGGGGAAGTTTTCTATCTCCTTCGAAACGGGAATTGGCTCACCCTACGAAAGAACCATGAAGAAGGTAGGAGAGGCAGAAAGGTTGATAAAGCAAACTCTGGGAAGCGATTTAAAATCCATATCTTCAAGTATAGGAACCTCCGGTTCTCTGGCAGGAATAGCAAGAACGGGAAGTCACCTGGCTGTAATAACGGTAACTCTGGTGGACAAGGATAAACGAAAGAGGAGTATATGGCAGATAATAAACCTCCTGGATAGGAAATTAAAAGAAAATATTGTAGATGCCAAATTTACCACAAGGATAGAGGGAATGTCGTCCCTGGCCTCCTCTGCGACCGGAGAGATGGAACCGATCGTGTTGGAGATATCGGGGGACAACCTGGACAATGACTACAGGTACGCACAAAAGATAGAAAAAATAGTCTCCTCCGTAAGGGGAACAAGGGATACCCAAATTTCCTACAAAAGTGGAAAACCCGAGCTTCAATTCGTCATAAAGAGAAAAGAGGCCGTAAGTCTGGGATTAAGTCCCCTGGAGATTGCCGCAACATTGAGAACGGTATTTAAGGGAACAAAGGTTTCAAAGTTCAGAAGGGGCGAAGACACTTACGATATACTTCTGACGGTAAGGGAAAGAGACAAAAATACCATGGCAAAGATAAAAAATCTCTTTTTCGTAAACAGAGCAGGTACAAAGATTCCCCTGGAAAATGTGGTGGACATAAGAGAAGCGAAAGGCCCACTTGTAATAGACAGACTGAATAGAACAAGAATGATAAAGGTAACATCCAATCTCTCCGGTGAAAGGGCCCTCAGCAGAATAACAGCGGATATAAAACGAAGAATAAAAGAAGAAGCTCCTGTACCTCCGGGAATAACTTTGACACTAACCGGTTCCAGCAAACAGATGGAGGAATCTTTCCACAGTCTTATATTTGCCCTGCTACTAGCCATTGCTCTTGTTTATATGGTCATGGCATCCCAATTTGAATCCTTTATCCATCCCTTTATAATAATGTTTTCCGTCCCATTTGCCATAGTAGGACTAACTCTTGCCCTCTTAATAACAAATACAACCTTTAGTCTTGTTGCATTTATAGGGGGAATAGTCCTGGTTGGTATCGTCGTTAACAATGCCATAGTACTAATTGACTACATAAACACACTCCGCAAACGAGGATACCCATTGAGAGAGGCCATTGTTCACGGGGGAAAGACAAGACTCAAACCTATTCTTATGACAACCTCCACAACGGTTCTAGGGCTTCTTCCCATGGCGCTCGGTCTTGGAACAGGCGCAGAGATGCGTTCTCCGATGGCAAGAGCTGTTGTGGGGGGACTAACAACATCAACCCTGATAACCTTAATACTCATCCCTACAATCTACTGGATAGTCGAAGCAAAGATAAAAAGGAGAGAAAAAAATGAAACCTAAGCTCCTAATCGTAACAATACTTACTACACTCCTCTTCGGTTGCGGTAGATACTACAGTGCAGAAATTGCCGGATATGTCAGGGATTCCAACAACGACAACGGCATAAACGGTGCTATCATAAGGATGTATCTAACAAAACCGGAGAGCGCGGACTCGGGAGGCTTTATAGCAGAAACAGCCTCTATGACCTCTGGAGGAAACGACGGCTATTACAATCATAAGATAATATGGCAGACAACAAATCCAAAGTTTTCCGATGAGGGGGATTCGGGAAGTATATGGATAAGTGTAACGCATCCGGATTACACCTCGAAGATTGTTGAGGTCTCGGGAATAATATCTGACACGGTAAATGTAGTACCAGATATAAAACTGAAGCGAGCTACCTTTTCCTGTCCAACCGTTACGGGAAAGGTTGTAAATGTTAACGGAGAGGGTGTCAACGGGGTAAGAGTTGTACTGGATTTACAATCAACCCCTGACAATGACTCCGACTATGTTACCACAACAACAACCCTAAACAACGAACCAGGTTCTTACAGATTCAACAACGTAACCTGGAGAGACGAACATCCGGACTCGGCGGAAACCGATACGGAAAATGCTACCATCTATATCGACGACTCAGAGTACACCTCGGACACAACTCTCAACGTTAAACTAACCTCGGGCCAGGACAACGAAATCCCGGACAACATAACCGTTACAAGAAAACCGAGAAGCGAATTCTCGACAACGGTTACCGGCAGATGTATAGAGAGAGTAGTAAAAACGGACGGGGAGGTCCAGATAATCCCACTTCAAGGAATAGATGTAACAATAACCTACACGGACGACAACGACAGTCACACCCTAACCGACACCACAGATAACAACGGAAACTTCAGCATTATGGTTCAGTGGACCGATTCCACACCCGGAGAGAATAACTCTCCCCAGGGAGAGGATACCCAGGACATAAGCATATACTACACGGATACATCCGGAACCTACAGCTTTAGCTACACTCAGAGCTCCCCGGGAAGTTTTACCATACGCTCGTGGAAAAATCCAAACTATCTTCCCGACGCAGAGGGAACCCATAATTAAGAGTTAGCGAAAACAATGAAAAGAGATCGTGCAAAGAGAAACAATTTAGCCAAACCACTCATTCTTACCCTAAATATCACCCTCTTTTACCTGGTCTGTCACATCGGTTACTCAGACTCTCCTTACAAGCTCTCATTAAAAACCGCCGTTGAACTTGCAATGAAGGAATCCAAGAGTATCCAACTGAAAGAGATAGATTTTAAAAGCGCGGACATAGCGTATAAGGAGGAGAAAACAAATCTTTACCCCAAGATAGACCTGGAGGCCTCGGCCTCCTATCTAACCAATCCACAGGAGGGGGTTACAATTCACAAGGGGGAGTTTGGATTCGCTCCATCCGTTAACTCCCAGTTTCCTATTCCCTTTCCTGATAGGGATTACGTTCTGGTGGAGGATCAAAAACATACCTACTTCAAAATAACAGCTAAACTAACCCAGCCCCTATTTACATGGAACAAGATAAGAAATGCCATAGAGATAGCGGGGATAGAGAGAGACATAAAATTCGAGGAACTAAAGAGGGAAAGAAGAGAGATAGAAAAACAGGTAAAAACTCTCTACTATTCGGTCATCCTGTCGGCAAACTCGTACAAAGAACTCCAGAGGATTGAGAAAATAGCAGAGGGAATTGTAAAGGATAAGACAAACTCGTACAGAGAGGGATTAATCAACCTTCAGGAGCTCTTAGAGGCAAAATCGGAATTAGCTCAGGTAAAGAAGAAAGTAATAGAGGCGAGAGAGAGTTATCTAACGGCCATAACCTCACTAAAGGTACTAACCGGTCTAACAAAACTAAAGAACGATACGATAGAACTAACCGACACATTCCCGGACAAACCCATTGCCCTGGAGGAAGGAAAACTGGTAGAGTACGCCATAAAAACATCTCCAGAGATAAACTCCATGAGGAAAAAGCTGGCAGAGTCAAATAAATACCTCTCCATACAAAAGGCAAGTGGCCCTCTAATCCCCGACTTCTCTTTAATACTAACACTGGACATAACGGGGCAGAAAATACCCATTGTAGGGGGAAACTGGACAGACTACTGGGATAAAAATTTCATAGTAACACTCGGAACCAAACTAAAACTATTTGACGCAGGCCAGGCAAAGTACAGTGTAGAGAAGGCAGAAGAGGGAGTAAAAGCGGCAATAACGGGAATAGAGAGTTATAGAGAACTTATAAGAGTAAAGATAAGAAAGGCGATAGAGAAACTAAAGACCAATTACTACACACTTAAAGAGAAAGAAGCGGGATTAAAAGCGGCCAGAGAGGCCGAAAAAAACGCCGAGGTCTCCTACAGAAGCGAATTAATAACAAGGGAAAAACTTGGCAAGGCAAAGATGCTTTTAATATCAAAGGAGCTGGAATATCTCCTTGCACTTTTTAACTACGCTGATAGTATTAATAATGTTGAATACCTTACAGGCAAATCACTTAGATAAAAACGGCGTACAGAGGGTAGATGAAACAGAAGACCATATTCAGGTGCAAGAACTGTGGACACACAGAACCAAGATGGCTCGGAAGATGCCCGGAATGCGGAAACTGGAATACCTTTGTAGAGGAGACAATCACTACGGGAAAAAAAACGGGTATTTCGGGAAGTGCCACAGGCAATTTTGGGGAAACTGCTGTCCCTATTCCTCTCTCCTCCATCAAGAACGAGGGAAAGATAAGAGTCTCTTCTGGCATAAGGGAGGTTGATACATCACTGGGGGGAGGGATAATAAAAGGTTCTGCAATCCTACTTGGTGGTGAACCCGGGATAGGAAAATCAACCCTCATGTTGCAGCTCGCCTCAAACATCAAAACAAAGGGAAGAATCCTGTATCTCTCCGGAGAAGAATCCCCCGGACAGATAAAGATACGCTCCGAACGGCTGGGATTGTCTCCGGAGAACGTAGAGGTACTAAGCGAGACAGAACTTTCAGTCATCATTACCGTACTTAACAATCTTAAACCGGTTGTTATCATTGTAGATTCCATTCAAACTCTATACGCCGGTGAGATAGAATCGGCCCCCGGTAATGTAAATCAGATAAAGTACTGTACCCAAAAATTAATAGAGTGGATAAAACAGAGAGATTCAATCCTATTTCTCGTTGCTCATGTAACAAAGGAGGGCATTATAGCCGGACCCAAAATAGCGGAACACATGGTGGACACGGTTCTTTACTTTGACAGGGGTGAGGGGGGAATAAGATTTTTAAGAGTAGCGAAGAATAGATTCGGTTCCACCGATGAAATCGGTATATTTAAGATGACGAGAAGCGGGCTTGTTGAGGTTAAAAATCCCGAGAGTCTCTTTCTTTCACATAGAAGGAATAAGTTTCCACCCGGGGTCGCAATGGCTGTAGTCTATGAGGGGACCAGGAGTTTCCTTGTAGAGATACAAAGCCTTGTTGTCCCCGCAAAGGCAGGGGTTTCACGGGTGTTTTCCGATACGATAGATCCCCGCAGAATATCAAGAATAGCTGCCGTACTGGAAAAATCTCTCAAGTTAAGAATGCCCAATATGGATCTGTATGTGAATGTGGCTGGGGGCCTCCGAATAAACGAGGTAGGGATAGAGCTCCCCCTTGCCCTCTCTATCTACTCCGCAAGGATGAACACCCCTCTCCCGGAGAACTGGGGGTTTACAGGGGAGATAAGCCTCTCCGGAGAGGTAAGACCGATAGGCCATATAGAGGGAAGGCTAAAAACAGCAGAAGAGATGCACCTCGAGAAAATAGTCATACCGCTTATCGGCGAGGGAGAAATAAAAAAATCTTCCATCGCTCTCCCCGTGCCGGATATAAGGGAGGCGGTAAAGACAAGCTTTAGAGCCTCTCGGTAAGAAATCTCCCACGTTAAGAGATTCCGAGTCAAGAGGTCCCAAGGGTTAAAAACTTACATTAAAGGGTTTGTCTCTTCTCGAATCTTTGCAAACCGTGGTTTCAAAATATCGTAGATTATCCTTATTCTCTCATCATAGTGGATAAAAGCGGACTTCATCGCGTTAATCGTAATCTTTTCGAGATCCCGTAGTGTCAGATTAAAGTACTCAACTGCAATTTCCATCTCTTTACTCAAAGAGGTGTTGCTCATAAGGCGATTGTCCGTGCTAAGCATCACACGAAAGTGATTCCTGTAGTATACGTTAAACGGATGAGCATCAAAACTCTTAGCGGCGCCGGTTTGGATATTGGAAGAGAGACACATCTCCAGAGGAATTCTCTTATCGCGTATATAGTGAGATAGAGAACCCATATTTTCTATTCTCGTTCCGTGAACTGTCATATCCTCCATAAGACGCGTAGCATGACCTATCCTATGGGCACCACATATCTGGACAGCCTGCCATATAGACTCCACTCCAAATGCCTCACCGGCATGAATGGTTATGTTAAAATTCTTACTCCTTATATATTCGAAGGCATCAAGGTGCTTTTTGGGCGGATGCCCATACTCATCACCGGCGAGGTCGAAACCAACCACACCCCTATTCCTAAAAGCTACGGCAAGCTCCGCAGTTTCGAGAGAGACATTCTGGTCCCTCATAGCACAGAGAATAAGCCCGTACTCCACTCCCGTCTTTTTCTTTCCCTCTTCCAGACCTTCGAGAACAGATTCCACTATGGCCTCAAGATTAAGCCCCTTCTGCTGACAGAGGATAGGTGCAAATCTAATCTCCGCATAAACAACGTTATCCTTTGCGAGATCCTCTATGGCTTCCCTTGCAACTCTTTTTAAAGCCTCTTTCGTCTGAAGTACCGCAAGGGTTATTCCAAAACCCTCCAAGTAGAGAGCAAGACTCTTCCTATCTGCCCCCCTATGAAACCACTCAGCCAAATCTCTGGGATTATCGGCGGGAAGATCTACCTTGTATTCTTTAGCCAGTTCGATTATCGTCTCCGGCCTAAGTCCCCCGTCCAGGTGATCGTGCAACTCCACCTTGGGGATTTTTCTAATCATCTCTTTTGTTACCATAGTTTAATAGTAACCAAAAAGATAAAGTAAAACAAGTAAATTACTTATCTATATACCTACTCTCTTATACTGTAAAAGACAAATCCGGACATGGGCTTGGGATAAAAGTAGGTAGCCTTACGCGGCATCTTTTCTCCCGCATCGGCGATTTTGATAATATCCTCAACACCGGGAGCATTGAGTATAAGAGCGGCCTGCATCCCTCTGTTATCCACCGCATCGACTGCATCATCTATGTCTTTGGTATACTGTACGTACCTCTGAGCAGCCATATCCTCCTCCGTCAAACCCAACACCTGCTTTAAAATTACAGTATTTAACACATTGACATCGAGCATCTTCCAATTGCGAGAGGCCTCCACACCAAGTAGCTCCTCGTATTTCTTTTCATCCCTAAGAGACAGAAGATAGTACCTTCCTTTTCCCAGATAGAGTCCAAACCTGTGTTCACCGGGTAAATAACTTTTAATCCCATTAACCCATTTATCCCTATCATCGATGGGAGTTACACGGAAAAACTCGCCAAGATCTTTAACAAGCGAGGACAGTCTGGCTTCTTCCAGATTGTGGAGTAACCTATGGGTGGGAAGAACTGTTAAACCCTCATCCCTTACATTAACCAAAAGCATAACTATATACTCCCAGGGGGCATCTGGGCCGGCATCAGGATGCATTTCTCTCATTTTATCCCTTACCTCAAGCATGGATTGATAGCGATGATGTCCATCGGCTATGTATATCTTGCGACTCTTAAACAGATTCTCAATAGCCATAGTTTCATCAGCATCATCAATCAACCATAACCTGTGAGTAACATCATTCTCCCTCTCATAGTAATCTATAAAGGGGGTTTCTCTCTTGTGTTCCTCGATTATTCTATCCGGAACCATGTCCGCATCATCAAACAACCCCCAGATAAACTCAAATTGCATCCTGGTGGTTAGTATAAGTTTTATCCTATCCTCAAGAGGTTTTCTAAGCACCTTTTCGTGGGGTAAAACTCTTCCCTCCTCATATTCCCGAAGCCTTACAATCCCCACAAAACCATCTATTTTTCGCCTTCCAACATCCGGAAGTTCAAAACTTAGCTCATACGCCCAGAAAGCAGGCTTTTCCGTTTTAACAATAACCCCATTTTTAACCCACTCATCAAAGAGCTGCCTGGACCTGGTATACCTATTGTTACTCTCATCATCTCCCGGCATAATCTTATTAAGCGTGAGCCTGGTAACGTTGTACTCACACCTATTGTAATAGCTATCCAGTTCTTCCTCCGATATCACATCATAGGGGGGAGAAAAACATAAACCCACATCCTTTACCACATTGCGGTTATAGTGAAAACCAATAAAGGGTTTTACCTCGTTTATTGGCTCCTTGCCGAGAGTTTCATTACCCCTCATACTTGTCTTCGTCAAAGACCTATCCACAATTACCTCCTAAAAACAAGAAATAATTTAGTTTTAATCCTATTTGCTAAAGGCGATCACTTTAAAAGTGTCGCCAAAAACGGTATTCCCAAGAATGTTCCAATGGCACTTCCCAGGCTTGAGAAGAAAAAGACTACAAATATATGGGTAAACCGATTCCTAATAAAACCCTTGAAACTGGTGATATCGTCGTTCAAATTCTCAAAATCCTTCACTCTGGGTGGCCTAAGAAGAGCCTCTGTTATACCCGTTACAATCCCTACCCCTATGGTAGGATTCATAGAGGTAATTGGTGCCGCCAGAAAGGCAAGAACTATTGTTACAGGATGGGCAAGGGCAACAAGAGCTCCAATAGCGGAGAGGCTTCCGTTTATCAAAACCCATCTCTTTAGCATATCCAGACTAACACCCAAACCGTGTCTGTAAAAACCGTAACCTATAAGACCAACGATAAGAGCGGGAATAACCCACGGAAGAATTTTACCAAGAACTCCCTTGGGAGGAATTTCCTCCAGCTTTTCTATGGAATTACTCTCCACCTCTCCGTTATCCAACTTTTTTAAATACTCAACAATGCCATTAACATGTCCCGCTCCAACTACAGCCACAACGTTAGAACCCTCTGCATTGTAAATATTGGTTGCCAGATACTGATCGCGTTCATCTATCAATACCTCTTTCACAGAGGGCAAAAACTCGGCAAGCTCTTTCATCATATTCTCCAGGGCGTTACTCTCTTTGAGTTTCTCTATCTCCTCCTCACTTAACTTCTCTTTGGTGAAAGTAGAGCTAAGCATAGCAGCAATAAGTTTGTTTTTAGCCCAGAAGTTAGACCTCATCCAGGCACGCCTTAATGTAACCTGAATCTCCCTATCACACAGGGAAAAGGGAATATTTTTCTCCTTCGCAACACTTATCGCCTCTAACATTTCATCTCCCGGTTTAACACCGAGATCAAGTCCCATTCGTTTCTGGAAGGAGGAGAGAACAAGATTAGCAAGGAGAAGAAAGCCCTTCTTTTCTTTCAATATTTTTATAACATTAAGATTCTCCCAGGAGGAACCCTCTGTCAAAGTCTTGTACCTGGACTTATCAATCTCCACACATACCCTATCGGGCTCCAATCTTTCTATTACTTCCCTAACATCGGATATGCTCTCCCTGGATATGTGAGCCGTTCCAACGAGGGTTACTTTTTTATTCTTTAGTTCCAATTCGACCACAGAGTTTGCCATGTCAGATAATCTTCCCCTTTTTAGTTTGCTAATATATACCTCTTTAAAAAAATGGGCAAGCTTGTTAGTATAGCCTCTATATGAAAAAAGGTATCTCAAAAGCATACTATATCATTCCGATTTTATATGTAATTCTAATAGGAGTATTAGTTTACCTTCATTTCGAGTCCGGGATTAAATTTGAGGAAAAACTAAAGGGTTATACAATCTTCGGAGAGTATGAAAGACTAGAAAGAGGAAAAATAAAATCCATTGAACTAAAATTTGGGAATTTCAGTCTCGTATTTTCTAATACACATCCACTAAAGGCCAAACTAAAAGAGAGTGGGAGAGAAAAAGATATTGCCCTTTATCCCATCAACTATAGTGTAATAGGAGACAATGAGAGCTCGTTTACCTTTACAAACAGAGAGAAATTGAAAGAGAACAGAATTAAGATAACCCTGGAGGTAATAGAAACCGAAAGAGGAACCCTGTACGTAAAACCGCTCCCCCCGAAAAATTTTCTCATATCGGAGATTCTCCTCTCATTTAAAACAACCTCAAATGTGCTACGCTCAACCGGGGCTTTCCCAATTGTCTTCTTCAACGGGAAGGGCATAACCCTTCCATACGGATCCTCTGTCTATTACAACCCAAACGAAATAAGTCTAAAGATAGGGAGTCAGGATGACTCAATCCACATCCTGACAAAGCGTATTACAGAAAAAAAGAATCTCCCGTTAATCTACCTACAGGACAGATTAAAACTCGATGAGAAACCAGCAAACTTAAGAACTACGAAGAGGTGGGAGAAAGACATTATAGCATACCTCGACAAAGCCTTTACAGGCTGGAACGACAAGCGATTCGATCGGAGAAGAAACAAGTGGAGAGTAGGAGAGGGATATATCTTTGATGAAAGAATTGAGGCGGCTGTGGTATCGGAACTTCTGGCAAGAGAGGAAGAAAAATTAATAAGGAATTACCTAACAGCCCTAAGAATGGCCATGCGAGAAAAACCGAATTCCCCCCTTCCCTACCTCACAAGCCCGTACTTCGGGGGCTTAAAAAAATTCATAAAAATTACCCACTCCAGGGCAAAGACATTCTCTAACTTTATAAGGGAAGAGATAAATGAACTAAAACTAAATTTCCTTAAAGAACCGGATCTTGTAATATATCTCCTAGACAATGCCCCCTACTCCCTCCTGGAAGAAACGACAAAGTATGGAGACTCTCTGGAGATAGAGAAAATTAACACCAAAACCGCCGTATATCTATTAAACTACTACACCGAGCTTATAAGGTATGTCGGATATAAGGATATACATCTGGATAGGATAAATTCTCTAATCGACAAAAAAATACTTCCCGCCGTCACTCTTCTGGGAGGGAGAAATATTATGATTAGAACAAGACCTAAATCAAAACCAAATCCATACCTCTCACTTATGGCCGGAATAGACATATCACTTATAAAGGGACTATCCCCCGCCAAACAAGAAATAGGGAAACTCCTTGTAATTTCAACCCTTAGATTAGCCGACAGTACAGGAAAAATAGAAACACTCTACCCGGAAGAGCTATACCCCTTACTCTGTAGAATAATTCCAAGATACTACCCAAAAGAGATACCCCTATTTAGAATATCAAAACCAGGAGAGTGGCTGTGGACAGCGGCGGTAGTTAAAGAGATAGACTTTACGAACAGGGTACTAAAGATACAGATCCAATACCCAACCAACCAGCCTCACTTTATGCTCATTCAAGGGGTAGAAAAACCCAGAGAGGTGATACTGCACAATACCACATGGCATCCGGATAGTTTCTACTATAATTATCGAGACGGATGGTTCTATGAAGAAAAAACCCAGAGTTTATTCATAAAATACACAAACAGAAAGAAAATAGAGACGCTAAAAATTATCTTCTAGTTAACTATTAACCAGCTAATCATTAACCGATAATCAGTAGTGTTGTTTTCCCCTGTACAAAATTCTCACCTGTTTGTAAAGACCCTCTCCCTCACTTATCGTTTCGATATCCTCGTACTTGCTTAAAGTGGTATGAACTATTCGTCTCTCAAAGGGATTCATAGGCTCTAGTAACCTGGAACCCTTCGTCCTGCGCACCTGACTGGCAACTCTCCTTGCCACCCGTTCTATATTTCTCTCCCGCCTCTTTCTGTAGTCCTCAATATCAAGGATAACCTTCACACCGTCGCTCCCGTACTTCGAGGCAACTATATTGGTGATTAATTGAATAGCCTCAAGGGTCTTTCCCTGTTTTCCAATTACTATACCACTCTCCGGGGATTTAATATCCATCTCATACTTGTTATCCTCTACGTTCCGAAGTTCCACCTCGGCCTCTATTCTCATCCGTTCAAAGAGACCCAGGAGAAAATCTGCAATCTTATCACCTATCTCAACCTCTTCGCCATAGTGCACACGAATCTTAACCTTCCCACCTCTAAAGAGGAAACCCGATTTTACACTCTCTACAACCTCTATCTCTACCTCATCCTCGCTTAACCCGAGCGATTCAAGTGCATTTTTTATGGCTTCATCCTTATTTTTACCTTCGAATTCTCTAATCACCTTTCTTACCTCCTAAACCTCCTCGGTCTTTTTTTAGAACCACCGTTTCCAGAACCCCTGTCTGCCTTTTTTGCCTTCATAATTCGATTTATGTAGAGCTGCTGAAAAATAGTCAGAATACCCTGCACCGTCCAGTATAAGACAAGTCCCGAAGGCATGTCATACAGGATGAAAAAGAATATCAGGGGCATTGCATAGGTCATAAGCTTCATATTGCCCATAGAACCACTTGAAGAACCCGGCGTCTGACTCACCTTCGACTGGAGAAAAGAGGAAATAAGCATAATGAAGGGCAAAAGCCTCAGATTCTGCCATCCGAGAATCGGAATCCTGTATGGAGCAAAATTCCATATCGACTCCGGAGCAGAGAGGTCATTTATCCACCCAGGAATAAAAACTGCGCCCCTCAGTTCAAAATGATTACTCAACAAATTATAAAATGCAAAAAAGATCGGTAATTGAAGAAGCATAGGGAGACACCCTCCAAGAGGATTAACTCCTTCCCTCTTGTAGAGTTCTGCCATCTCCTGATTCATTCTCTCAGGTTTATCCTTGTACTTTGCCTTTATCTCCTCTATCTTAGGCGATAGGGCCTGCATCTTACTTGTCGACTCATAACTTCTATGGGTCAGAGGAAATAGCAATACCTTGATAAGTATCGTGAGCAAAATTATACCGACCCCGTAGTTTGGTATAGCCTTATAAAACAGCTCCAAGAGGAATTTCAAAATACTGGCGAGCCAACCTATAAGTACGGAGTAGGAAACAACCTCCTCAAAGTGAAGATCTCCTATCTTGTAGATATTTTTGGTAGGGTCATCATAACGGGTAAGAATATCCCGTTTTTTCGGTCCTATATAGATCTTAAATGTATCCACACATTTAGTGCTTTTTATTATAGGCCTGGTGAAAAAAAGCGAGTTACGTTCTTTAAGCCCCTTTATCGGCACTGCATCATAGACTATCTGATATTTCGTGGCATCCGGAACAGCTATCACGGTGAAGTATTTGCCAACAATTGCTGACCAGGTTACACGGTCGTTCTGAACGAAATACTTACCACTCGAAACTTTTACGTTGTGTTTCTTCCCCCCTACATAGTACATGTACCTTCTATACTCGTTTCTCCCATTGAGCTTGGTAAAGTGGGGACCAATCTGAGGACCAATCTCCAACGAGTAAGCAAATCCGTTAAAATTGAGATCGGGAAATTCGTTTATACTGTTTTCTATATATATCTTTAGCTCAAACAGATACTCATGAGGTGGAAAGTAAAAAACTTTCCTGAGGCGAAACGGTATCCCCGAGGGGGAGTAAAAATCCTTATACATCTCATACTTATACTTCGAGACCCTTCTAAAGTGATACACAGCCTCATCCACAGGAGATTTAAAGTTACCGAAATGAATAGCAAACATGTACCTTCCCGAGTCTCCAGGATGAACCATCTCAACAAGACTTCCATCCACGTTTTTAAACTCTTTGAGCTTATAAGCCTTAATAACTCCCCCCTTAGTTGAAAAGACGATGTCAAAGTAATCTGTTTTAATCTCGATGTCCCGGGGGGTAAGATTTTCATCTTTCGGACGTACGAAGCCTGTACCTTCAACCTGCGTGGTGGCCCTTTCTACCTTAGCTTCCTGAGTCTCTGCAGGAGGTGTTTTGGCCGTTGTAGTAGGTGAAGTTGTCTTGGTTGATGTTTTCTCCTCTACCTGTGAAGGTTGATTAACAGGGAAGAAGATATTCTGAACTATCATACTCCCTATGATAATTATTACAGACAAAACTACAGCAATTAATGTTTTTTTATCCATCTTAGCTCCTGATAAAATTATTTATCAAGGAACAGGATCATAGCCACCTGGATGGAAGGGATGACACTTTAAGACTCTTTTAACAGAGAGATAAGAACCTTTAAAGAAGCCATGTTTTATGAGAGCCTCCTTCGCATAGTTAGAACACGTAGGATAAAAACGACACGTAGGAGGAAAAAGGGGTGAAATTAGTTTTTGATAGAGCGTTATAAAAAATACGATTACATATTTCATTTAAGGGCTCCTGCTCTTTCCAAAACAAGTAGTACTTGGGAAAGGCGATCAAAATAATCATATTCACCCTTATAGGGAATAAAAACAAAATCAAATCCAACGATAAGTCTATGCTTAATATTTCTATACCCTTCCCTGATATGTCTCTTTATCCTGTTCCTAACAACTGCATTCCCGAGGTTTTTTTTTGCTATTATAGCTATCCTGTTCCATTGCATTTTGTTTTCCGTGAAGAGCAACTTCAAACCGTCAACCTCTGCGTATCTTGAGTTCTCAAAGAGGTGCTTAAAATTGCTATACCCACTTAACCTCTCTCTCTTAGTAAGGCTTCTTCTCATCGGAAACCGTTAACTTTTTTCGACCCTTAAGTCTCCGCCTCTTCAAGATGAGTCTTCCCGCTTTTGTCTTCATTTTGGCTCTAAAACCCAATTTCCTTCTTCGTTTAACCCTGCTCGGCTGATAGGTCCTCTTCATAATACATATCTCCTTATACAATTTGTAATTACAGTCAAATTTACGAGTTAAAAAGTATAATGATAACTATGCAAATTTGTCAACTAAAATATACAGTTTTACCCTCTTTTCAAAACAACCCTTATATTCTTGATATTAAGGTCGGGGTATTCTCTATTCAACTTCTCTAATATTGCATTTTTTTTAAGATATATCAACTGTGAAAACCCAGGATGGTCAACCTCCACAATAACACTACCCCTATCCAGCTCAATAACTCTAGAATGTTTCCCGATACTACGCCCAACCAGCTCGGACCATTTATCAAAAATGCTAAAGTTTTTTCCCGGAAGAGAGATACCTCTCTCTTCGAAAAATCTCTTTAAAATTTCTCCTGCTTTCTCCATTCACTCAAACTACCACCTCTCACACAAAATATTTCCGTACTACTTTTCTTGTAAGATAAAAAATCCTCCTCCGGTAGAAAAGTAAAAAAACTCTGGTCATATCCGGAGAGAGTATCTAAAAAATCCAATTTTTTTTCCCCGTCCACCTCAAGAAGCACATCGTCAAGTAACAATATAGGCCTCTTTTTTCTCCTCTCAAAAACAAATCTCGCCTGTCCAGACTTAAGAGCCAGAGCACAAAGTCTAATCTGCCCTGTTGAAGCCACGTTTAGAAAATTCCTACCCTCTATCTCAAAATAAAACCTATCCCTATGAGGCCCGGAGAGGCTAAAACCAAGGGATTTCTCCCTCTCCCTCAGGTTAACCAATTTTCTCCTTATACTTTCCCTCTCCTTCCACTCTTTCCACGATGGCTCATACACTATCCTCAAAGATGAAAGCTCTCCCGCAATGCTCGACAGAACCTGAGAAAAAACCTCGTTAAACCTTCCAATCAGTTCCCATCTTCTTTCCATAATAAAGGTGCCGTACGAAATAAGTTTTTCATCATAGATATTCAACAACCCGGCACTCTCGCTTTTCAATGCGGCATTTTTACTCTTAAGTACCCTGTAGTAAGCCTTTAGACTTTCAAAGTATTCTCTCTCAAAGAGGCTAATCGTCCTATCAAAGAAATTTCTTCTAAGTTCCATCGGACCCTTCACAAGACTCATATCCTCATGCGAAAAAACCACAACTGGAAAATCAAAAAAAAGATCAATACGACTCTTAACCCGCTCTTGATTTTTCTCGATTACCCCGATGGAATTTTCCTTTATAGTAACCTTAACCTTATCCTCCAGGCCAAAACTAAAATTACTGCCCGTGTTATCTATAAAAGAGCCAAAGATAGCCGCTTCGCTCTCCCCCTCTCTAATAAGATCCCTCTTCAACCTCGTCCTAAAGGAAACACCAGAACAGAGATAATACACAGCCTCCAGAAAGTTTGTTTTTCCCTGACCGTTTTTTCCAATAAGAAAAATCTCTTTTCCCTCAAAGTAAATACCAGCCGTGTTGACCAGGTTCCTGAAATTAAATGTCCTTAGAAAGCTAAGTCCCATTAAACCGATTGTTCTGATTCTAATTAATCTGCATAGGCATCACAATGTTTAAGTACTCGTTCTCCGGTACAGGTTTTATTGTAATAGCCTTGTTTTCTTCGGTAAATTCGATAGAAACCTCCTCTGTATCTATTTCCCTCAGGGGCTCCAACAGATAAAGATAGTTAACAGCCAGAGTAATATTATCCCCATTGTATTTACATTCCAATTCTTCCCTAGCTTCACCTACCTCCACATCCTCGGAACTTATGGAGAGAGTATTTTCAGAGAAGGAAAGAAGAATCTTTCTAGATTTTTGCTCGGCAAATACAGACACCCTCTTTAAAGCATCGTTGAGAGTTCCCCTATCTATGATAACCTTGTATTTGTGATCAGTCGGAATAACTCTTTGATAATTCGGAAACTGTCCCTCAATTAGCCCAGAGGAAATATTTTTTCCCTCAAGTTCAAAGAATATGCTCTTATCGGTGACGGCAAGCCTAAGATCCCCCTCTCCGGAGGAAAGTTTCTTCACCAAATTCAATACTTTAACAGGAATTATAACCCCACTTATGTCAATATTTTCAACCGGAAGAGTCTTCGAAACCAGAGACAATCTTCTTCCATCGGTTGCCACCATAACTAGCTTGTTGTCTACTCTTTCAAAGTAGGGACCATTCATATAGTACCGAGTCTCATCGTTAGAGACTGCAAATACGGTCTTTGATATCATGTCCACCATATCAGCCTGAGAAAACGAGAAATAATTATCGCTTGGGGTCTTTTGAAAACTCGGGTACTTGTCGGAAGATATTGTTCTCAGCTTAAAGTTTATCTTTTTAAATGCTGGAGTTATATAAAGATAGTTATCCTCCCTTAATTCAAACAAGATTTCGCTTTCCGGAAGAGATCGTAGAATATTGAAAAATCTGTCACAGAACACGGTAATCTGCCCTGGAATTTTTGTTTCAACATTTATCTTTGTTTCGAAATAGATCTTTAGATCGGTGGCTTTTATTGTCAGAGTGTTTTCTTCCGCTTCAAGAAAAACGTTTGACAGAATAGAGAGGGAATTTTTCGACGATATTATCTCTTGAGCAATAGCTATTTCGCTCATTATGTCGGATTTTTCACATGAAAATTTCATTGTTCTCTCCTTTACTATGTTTTATATAAATTTGGTGATAATAGTAATAAGCACTGTGAATATGTGGAAAGTACGGATAATTGTTTATGTGTTCATGCATTGTCTCTTTTAATAGTTTCATAAGTTTTCCACAATTTATAGTCTTATTAACATTAGAAAAAAATCCTATAATTTATTAACATATTACCAACAAGAAATCTATATTCTATGCTCCTTTATTTCCCTCATAAGGTGGAGTATTGTCGGTTCTAGTGTTGGGTCTGTTTTTAAGCGATCTTCAATCTTTTGGCATGCATGCATAACAGTTGTGTGATCCCTACCACCAAACTCAAGTCCCACCTCGGTGGTTGAATATTCTGTCATCTCGCGGGCTATATACATAGCGACCTGCCTTGGGAATGCTATAGCTTTTGTCCGTTTTTTTCCTCTGAGATCATTGTACGAGAGACCAAAGTAATCTGCTACGACTTTCTGGATTATGTCGATAGTTATGTTTTTTTGGTTAGGTTCTGCAAAAAAATCTTTGAGCTGTCTCTGGGCTATTTCGAGGGTTATATTTTTGTTAACTAGTTCAGCGTATGCTATCAGTTTTGTTAGTGCCTTTTCCAGGTCTCTTACATTGTTTTTTATATTTTTACATATAAGTTCTACCACTTCATCCGGGATATCCACGTTTTTTTCTTCAATTTTTTTTCTCAAGATTGCAATTCTTGTCTCGTAGTTTGGAGGCTGGAGATCTACATTTAGACCTCTTTCAAACCTGCTTCGTAGTCTGTCTGAGAGAGATTTTAATTCGGAAACAGGGCGATCGCTTGTAAAAACCATCTGTTTGTTTGAATCGTAAAGGGCGTTAAAGGTATGAAATAACTCCTCCTGTGTTCCCTCCTTGCCCTGTAAAAAGTGAATATCATCGATTAGTAAAATATCTACAGATCTGAATTTGTTTTTGAATAGATGACCTGTCTTATTCTGAATGGATTGGATAAACTCGTTTGCGAATGTCTCTGCCGTAACGTATACAATTTTTAGATTGTCAAACTCTTGATATGCGGAGTTACCTATTGCCTGGATTAAGTGAGTTTTTCCCAATCCTACACCCCCGTATATGAGGCAGGGGTTGTAGCCCTTACCCGGATTCTTTGCTATGGCATAGGCGGCATTTGCGGCAAAAGAGTTGCTTTCACCTATAACGAACCTCTCGAACGTATATTCAGGGTTTAGCATGGGGTGTTTCTTCTTTTTTTTTGGTGTTTCGACCTTTAGGTTGGCTTTTTCTCTCTCTTGGATTTTCTTTTTTCCGGGGTTATTCTTTCTTACTACCTTAAAGTTTAAGGATATTCGTTGTCCGGATAGTTCGAATAATAGATCCTCCAGTCTGCTCTGATATCTCTGGGTTACCTGATCCTTGTAAAATGAGGAGGGAACGGATATTGTAACGGATGATTCTGTGGATCCAATGTATTCCATATTTTTGAACCACATTATATACTCTTGTTCTGTGATTTCCTGTTGAATTTCTTTTAAGGCTTCGTCCCAGAATATCTTATAGTCCCATACGTTATCGCTCATATTGATAGTCCCTTATTACCATATTTTCCACAAGTTATCCACAAATGCAGTTTTCCAACTGATTAATCCTTTACAATTAAATAAATTAGATTCAAGGTATAAAAAAGTATAACTTTCAAATGAAACATTTAATTTTATATATTGCAAATAATTACAGACCATGCTTAAAAAATCTCCAAAACGATAATATCAATACGATTGTAACAAGTTTGTTTAGTATATTTGCAAATTTATGCTGAAATTATCCACAGGTTATTAACATAACTTTTATCTTCTTCTATTCTATACCTCTCTCGTTCAGATTTCAAGTAAAAACTGCATTTACTTTACTTTTTCCCCTCTTTTAATTAAAATTAGGCATCTGATTGAGTGCTAATTTTAATTACCACAAAAATTTGTGAGAAGAGAGATAGGTTAGACAATGGCGGAAGACTACAATGCGAAACACATACAGATTTTAAAGGGCTTGGAACATGTAAGAAAGCGTCCTAGCATGTACATTGGTTCAACAGGTCCCGAGGGACTTCATCATCTTGTCTACGAGGTGGTTGATAACAGCATAGACGAGGCTCTGGCTGGTTACTGTACCGTGATTTCGGTAACGATAGGCAAGGATAACATAGTTACTGTCAAAGACAATGGAAGAGGTATACCTGTTGATATACACCCGGTGGAGAAGGTAAGCGCACTAGAGATTGTGATGACGAAACTCCACGCCGGTGGAAAGTTTGACAAGAACAGCTACAAGGTTTCCGGTGGGTTGCATGGGGTTGGTGTTTCTGTGGTTAATGCTCTTTCCGAGTGGTGTGAGGTGTTTGTACATAGGGAGGGCAAGATTTACTATCAGAAGTATAAACGAGGGGTTCCTCTGGATAGGGTTAAGGTTATTGGCGAGACAAAAGCTCGTGGGACCATTACCAGGTTTAAACCCGACTCCCAAATATTCAAGAATTGTAACTTTAATTTTGATACGCTTTCCAATAGACTCCGTGAGCTGGCCTTTCTTAATAAAGGAATAAAAATTTCGATTACTGATGAACGACCGCAGAGGAAGAAAGAACACACCTTTAAGTTTGAGGGAGGAATAAAATCCTTTATCGAGTTTTTAAATAGAAATAAGGATGTGATCCAGAAAGAGCCCATATACTTCGAGGGCAAGAGAGATAACGTGGAAGTGGAGGTGGCTCTCCAGTACAATGATGGTTTTAATGAAACAATATTCACCTACGCTAACAATATCGGTACAAGGGAGGGGGGGACTCATCTAATAGGTTTTAAATCAGCTCTAACCAGGACTCTAAACGATTTCATGAAACGTCTTAACCTTGCTAAAAAACTGGAGGAAAACTTAAGCGGTGATGATGTAAGAGAGGGGCTCACCGCGGTGATCTCTGTTAAGATTCCAGAGCCCCAGTTTGAGGGACAAACTAAGGCTAAGTTGGGTAACAGTGAGGTTAAGGGTATAGTTGAGTCTATCGTTAACGAGAGGCTCTCCGCCTATTTCGAGGAAAACCCGGATGTGGTAAAGAAGATACTTGAGAAATCAATCCTTGCTGCTAAGGCAAGAGAGGCCGCCAGAAGGGCGAGAGAGTTAACGAGAAGGAAAACCTTACTTGAGACCAGTGGACTCCCCGGTAAGCTGGCTGACTGCTCGGAGACGGATCCATCTAAGTGTGAACTCTACATTGTAGAGGGAGACTCCGCTGGGGGGAGTGCGAAGCAGGGAAGGGATAGACAGTTTCAGGCAATACTTCCTCTCTGGGGTAAGATGCTAAACGTCGAGAAGACCAGAATTGATAAGGTGTTGGCGAATGATAAGTTGCAACCTATTATTTCTTCTCTCGGTGCAGGAGCCGGTTCCAGTTTTGATGTGAGTAAGCTTCGTTACCATAAGGTGATAATAATGGCAGATGCTGACGTGGATGGCTCCCATATAAGGACCCTTCTATTGACATTTTTCTTCAGGTATATGAAGGAGATGATAGAGAGGGGACACGTATACATTGCCATGCCCCCCCTATACAAGATAACCGCAGGGAAGAGGGTTTACTATGCCTACGATGAAGAAGAGAAGGAGAAGATACTTAAATCTTTAAAATCATCGAATAATGTTTCCATTCAACGCTACAAGGGTCTTGGTGAGATGAACCCCGAGCAGCTCTGGGAGACCACAATGAATCCTGAGAACAGGAATATAATGCAGGTCCAGCTTGAGGATGCGGTTGAGGCTGAGGAAATTTTTACCACTCTCATGGGGGGTAATGTAGAGCCGAGAAGGAAATTTATCGAGGAAAACGCAATCGCCGTTACGAATCTTGATGTATAGTGAGTAATATAACTACTCAATACCTGTTGAGTGGTGATTTGGTTGAATCTTTGGTTAAATCTATGCGGTTTACTGTACTTTTTTTAGTCTGGCTCTTAATAATCCGGCAAAGCAAAAACCTGCTGTATAGAGATATTTTTGATTTGTAGTTAGGAGGAGTTTTATCGTGCCCGAACAGAGAGGAAGAACAATTCTTGTACCTATAGAGGATGAGGTAAAGGTATCCTATTTAAACTATGCAATGTCTGTTATTGTAAGCCGTGCTCTACCGGATGTACGCGACGGCTTAAAACCGGTTCACAGGCGGATTCTCTATGCGATGAACGAGTCCGGTCTACGACATGACCGACCTTACAAAAAAACCGCCAGGATTGTTGGTGAGGTTTTGGGAAAGTATCACCCACATGGGGATCAGTCTGTGTACGATGCTCTTGTAAGGATGGCTCAGGATTTTTCTCTAAGGTATCCTCTGATAGACGGACAGGGAAACTTTGGTTCGATAGACGGGGATGCTCCTGCTGCGATGAGATACACCGAGGCACGTCTTGCAAAGATTGCCGATGAGATATTGAGGGATATAAATAAGGAAACGGTAGATTTTGTTCCAAACTATGACGATTCCCTTAAAGAGCCTGTAGTCTTGCCGAGTGCCCTCCCGACTCTCCTCGTTAACGGGGCAAGCGGTATTGCCGTCGGAATGGCAACTAACATCCCCCCGCATAATCTGAAAGAGGTGGTTTCTGCTATTGTTGCTCAGATTGACAATCCGGATATAACGGTTGACGAACTTATGAAGCACATTAAAGGACCGGATTTTCCTACGGGTGGGATTATATTTGGTAGAAAAGGAATCAGGAATGCCTATAAAACCGGTAGAGGGAAGATAGTTGTAAGGGCAAGAGTTACCCTTGAGACGGGAAAGTCTGGCAAGGAGATGATTATTGTTAAGGAGTTGCCCTATCAGGTGAATAAGGCAAATCTGATAGTTAAGATAGCTGATCTTGTCAGAGAGAGACAGATAGAGGGAATCGCTGATTTAAGAGACGAATCGGATAGGCATGGGATGAGAATTGTTATCGAGCTAAAGAGAAATGTCGCTCCCAAACTTATTCTGAACAAGCTTTTCTTGCATACCAATCTTCAGGTTAATTTTGCTGTTAATAGCCTTGCCCTTGTAAATGGTGTTCCTAAGGAGTTATCGCTTAAGGATTTTATCTCCGAGTTTATTAAACACAGACGAGAGGTTGTAATAAGACGCTCTAAGTATGAGCTTCGAAAGGCAGAGGAGAGGGCTCATATATTAGAGGGGTTAAAGATAGCCCTGGAGAATATAGATGAGGTTGTTGCGATAATAAAAAAATCCAGAAACGTGGATACGGCAAGAACAAACCTTATTAAGCGTTTTAAGCTCTCAGAGAAGCAGGCTCAGGCCATACTTGATATGAGACTCCAGAAGCTTACAAGTCTGGAGACCAGGAAGATAATTGAGGAGTTGAAGGAGGTTAAAGCCCGTATTAAATATCTTAAGGCTCTCCTTGCAAGTGAGAAGATGATACTGGATGTGGTTAAACAGGAGACACTTGAGATAGGCAAGGCCTACGGTGATGAGAGAAGAACCGAGATAATGGATGAGGAAGTGGAAGAGATAAATATAGAGGATCTCATTGCCAAGGAGGATATGGTTATTCTTATATCCCACAACAACCTGATTAAGAGGATTCCGGTATCTGCATACAGGAGACAGAATCGGGGTGGAAAAGGGAGCCAGTCTGTTAACCTGCGAACGGATGATTTTATAGAGAATATATTTATAGCTTCCACCCATGACTATATAATGTTTATAACAAGTGAGGGGCTTGCCTATTGGCTTAAGGTGTATGAGATTCCGGAGGGTTCAAGAACCTCGAGGGGACAGAGTATTAAAACTCTTATCTCTATCTCGAACGACGAAGAAATAACCGCCGTGGTTGCACTTAAGGGTTTCTCCGAGGATACCTATCTCTTTATGGCAACAAACAGGGGAATTGTAAAGCGGGTAAAGACTGCCGATTTCGTTAATGCTAAGTCCCGGGGTATTAGGGCTATTAAGCTGGATAAGAATGATAAGCTCATGAGTGCCAAAATAACCACAGGAAACAACGATGTGGTTCTGATTACCCGGAAGGGTCATGCCCTAAGATTTAACGAGTCTAATGTACGTGTTATGGGTAGAGCTACTCGAGGGGTGCAGGGAATAAAACTTTCACCGGATGACGAACTTGTCGGGGTTGTTAATGTTAATAAGAATGAGGAAATTTTTGTTATAAGTGAATTTGGTTTTGGCAAGATGATGAAGTACGATCTCTTTTCCAACCACGGCAGAGGAACCCGCGGGCAGATATGCTATAAGGTTTCCGAAAAAACGGGAGAAATTGCCGGGGTTCTTTCGGTCGGAAAGAAGGACGATGTTATCTGTATTACCTCTCAAGGTATTGCTATAAAGGTGCGATCCAAACAGATTCCCAGTCAGGGGCGAGCCGCTATGGGTGTTAGAATGGTAAATATAGAGAAACCGGATATTGTGGTTGGGGTTGCAAGGGCTGCCAAAGAGTAGTTAGTTGAATGGTTTGTAGGGGCGAGCTTGTAGTGGGGCGAATTAGTGTGAAGTGTGATCTGGTAGGACGGGGTTTGCTTGGAGTGTGATCGGGGTACTATTGGATAAGGCGGACCCATAGGGAATGTTTCACGTGAAACGCTCCTGGTTGAGGGTTTTTTAATTATTTTGTTTTGGGCTTGGCCTGGAAGTGGGGTATCTGGGTTTTGGTCTTTTATATGGGGATTTTGTATGAGAAAAAGAATAGGTTTTTTTGTGTTGATTCTTCTTATTGTTTTTGGGATTGTGATATTTGATCAGGTTACCAAAAAGTATGCGCGGGAGTATCTGAAGGGACATGGTCTTGTACGGGTGGTGGATACCCTTGTTGTCTTGAAGTATGCGGAAAACGATGGGGCTTTTCTGGGATTGGGTTCTGGCCTTGTCCAGCCGTACAAGACCCTTTTTCTCATCCTTTTCCCCGTTGTTGTCATAACAGGAGCTGTTATCTATCTGTTTGTTGGTAAGGAGTTGTCTGTTGGACGCGCCATATGTCTCTCTTCGATAATTGGCGGTGGTATTAGTAATATATTGGACCGTATCATTAACAATGGTTATGTTACCGATTTTTTGAACTTTGGTATCGGACGATTTAGAACGGGCATACTAAACTTTGCCGATATGTTTATAACCTTTGGGGCTATCTTTCTTGCACTCTCCATATATCTCTCGGATACCCATGTTTCAAGGGAGAGGGATGGCGGGAGAGAAGAGAAAAATTAGGTTGGTGGGCGATTGGGGAAGTGGGAGATTGGGGAATAAGTGGAGAGTGTTTTTTGAGGTTTTTTGCTCGGTGATTTTGGTGGGTGGGTATTTTAGATTGGTTTTTGGGTTAACCTATACACTATTTGTTTGGAAGAACCTTCCGGATTTGCTTCCCGTTACCTTGTGTATCTTCGAGCGGTCTATGGCCGTACTCCCCGTTTATTTGTCTCTTGGTATTGCCCGGATTGGAGTTTAAAGGAATGTTATTGCTCAGGTTGTGCTGTTTAGGCTGGGTTGTTTGCGAATACTCTTATTTGAATTGTGCTACTTGGATTGGGTTGTTAGATAATCCTATTACTTAGACCGTGCTACTTGGGTTGAACTATTGTCCCATGCTCCTATTTAGACTGTGCTACTGCTCTAATTAAGCTGATGTTTGGGTTTGTCTAAATTGGAATATTGAACCCTACTATTTGAGTCAGGGTTTTGAATCGTATTGTTGCTCTGATTGAGTCCCCGATTGGTTGTTGAGCTAAGCGATCTAAGCGATTAACTGATGCCTATTGTTATCGGTTACACCAGTTGCTGTATTGCTACATACTGCTGCTATGTCTGTTACTATATGCTGCCAAGTCTATTTTCTACAAGTCTATTCTCTAAAGGTTCCTTTAAGGAAAGTTTTTGTTTGGTGTCCGGCATTTGAGCTTTAGTAGACCATGGTATGTGTGGGGTTTTGTGTTGAGATTTCTGGTTCGCTCTGAGATTTTGGGGAAGTTTTAGAGGTTTGGGTGTCTATTAGGTTATCCCTGACCTTTCCTTTTGCTTGCTAAAGTGTTTCACGTGAAACACTTTGGTAGTATGTCGTAGGGGATGTTGTGTTTCTGCATTTATCACTACCCGTATCGATACCCGGATTGTCCGGGTATCCGGCTGACTCGATAGTGGTTCGGTTTGGGTAGTGATTTGATGATTAATTTTGGGTAGATGTTAGCGGATGTTAGTTGAATTGCTGATTAACCGGTGTTGATTAATGACTCGGATCGGTTAAATTGATGGGTTGAGTAGCTAAGTAAGATTGAGTTTTTTTTAATTATACTTTATTGTTGTTTTACGGGTTGTTTTTAAAAGTTTTTAAAAGGGAGATGTGTGTGCTTCTAATTGGTACTCCGGTTCTATTTTATTTTAGGCTTTTAGGGGTTTGTTAATGGCTAAGAAGATTGTTTTTGCTAATCAGAAGGGTGGAGTCGGTAAGACTACTACTGCCGTTAATCTAGGGGCATACATAGCAAGCACGGGTAAGCGAGTTTTGCTTGTAGATTTTGATCCCCAGAGCAATTCATCTAGCAATTTGGGGGTTAAGGAGAACAACCCCAATATCTATCATGTTATAATGAAGGGAGAGCCGGTAAAAAACGCTATTAGGGCTACGGATGTAAATAACTTTTACATTGTTCCATCTACCATTGATCTTGCCGGTGCTACCGTTGAGCTTGTGGAACTGGAGAATAGGGAGTTTTTCTTGCAGCGTGCCCTTAGGGGAGTGGAGGATGATTTTGATTTTATCTTTATAGATTGTCCCCCCTCATTGGGACTTTTGACTATAAATGGGCTTGTAGCCTCCGATTATGTAATAATTCCCCTACAGTGTGAATACTTTGCCCTTGAGGGGTTGTCTCTTCTTCTCGATACGATAAGCAGGGTTAAAGAGGAGCTTAATCCGCGTATTGATATAGCTGGTATCCTCTTTACCATGTATGATACGAGAACCCGTCTTGCCCACGAGGTGGTACAAGAGGTGGTTAAGTATTTTAAGAATAGGGTTTTTAGGACCATAATTCCGAGAAATGTTAGGTTGAGTGAGGCCCCCTCTTTTGGCAAGCCCATAATGCTGTACGATCCGGAGTGTATAGGGGCTAAGAGTTATAAGAAATTGGCGGAGGAGGTGGTAAATTATGTCTAAAAAGGCTTTGGGAAGGGGTATAGAGGCGCTGATAAAGGTTTCCGGTGATAAACATGATATTTCTTCTGTAAGCGAGGTTCCCATAGATTCTTTACAACCGAATCCCTATCAGCCAAGAAAGGAGTTCGATGAGGAATCTTTAAAAGAGTTAGCCGATTCTATTAAGCAGAAGGGGGTGCTTCAGCCTGTTCTGGTAGAATCGGCCGGTGAGGGTATCTATACCATCATAGCAGGTGAAAGAAGGGTTAGAGCTGCAAAGATGGCAGGTCTAACCAAAATCCCCATTATAGTTAAGAAGTTCAGCGAGGAGGAAAAGCTGGAAATTGCCCTTATAGAGAACGTTCAGAGGGAGGATCTCTCCCCTCTGGAAGAGGCTTATGCGTATAAGCGTCTTATCGATATATCTAAGCTTAGTCAGGAGGAGGTTGCCGTTAAGGTTGGAAAGAATCGCTCTACTGTGGCAAACTCGTTGAGATTGTTAAAACTCCCCGACGAGTTTAAGGAGGCGTTGGAGGACGGGCGTATTTCCTCCGGTCATGCCAGAGCCATATTGATGCTGGATAAGATAGAGGCTCAGCGTATACTTTTTAACAGGATTATTTCCGAAAATCTCTCCGTTAGACAGGCGGAGAAATTAGCCTCTTCTATGAAGAGTTCTGTAAAGAATGAGGAGTCTAAGAGGACTCTGGAAAATAGTGGTAGCGCTACTTCGAGAAAAAATCTTTCCCCTGAGTTGAGAGAAGTGGAAAATAGACTGCTTGAGATCTTTGGCACCAAGGTTTCTATCAAAGGCTCCAACGACAGGGGAAAGATTGAGATTTCCTATTTTTCTCTGGATGATCTTAATAGGATTCTGGATATTGTAGAGGGGAATCGCTACAGTTTGTAGTTGGTGTTTTCACTGGAGTTTCTCGAAGGTTACCCTGTAAGCCTCCGAGATGTTATCCGTTCTAAATAGCATAATTTTTGCAGAGGGTTTGTATACGGTTTGGGCTCCGTAGTTGCCGGATGATTCGTTAAAGATGTAACTCTCCTCTTCCCCTGTTATGGAGTTTATCGGAAACAGTTGAAAGTAACCATTTGTATACATGGTAACCTTATATGTAGCGTTTAACTCCAGTTCGTATGGTCCCAGTACCTTCATAACACTCTCTGTGACATTATTAATCTCCGATATCGGGGCTGGATTGGAGAAGTCTATATTGGTGAACGTTAGGGTCCAGTCAGCTGAGATGTTATCCGTTCTAAAGGTGTAGTCGCCTCCCTGGGATCTAAAGACGGTCTCCGCACCGTTTCCCTCTCCCTGGAATAGATTAAAAATAACCGTGTCGTTGTTTACATCGAACAGTTGAAAGAAACCCGATGTGTTTAGTGTAATTTTGTACAGTCCTTTTGGCAGGTTAAAAGGTCCAAGTACGAGGGCCGTAGAGCCACTGAACTCCTTATGGAATGGGGGTGTCTGAATAGGCTGTGGCTCCGTTTGGGTGTTTGTTTCCCCTTGGCTCTCTGTGGATGACTTATGGGGAAAAGTATCGTTTATGTAACAGCCTGAAAGAGAGAGGAGCAAGAATGACAGGGTGATTAGTAGAGGGATTTTTTTATTTTTCATAGTCTGGATACCTCCTTTATGCTAATTTGTTATATACTTACTACATAACTATGCCGTAGATTCTTTCGGGAACGTAGATGGCTCCGTAGTACCACTTACCCTTTTTTCTGGAGAGTATTGCATTGGAATAACCTCCCACTACCGTGTAGTCGATTGGGATGTAATAGCCCGGTTTTATCTCAGAGTTGTACATTCTTAGGGGGTCATTTTTGGTGATCTTGAGATACTGCACTCCCTTTGGCGGCTTTTGGGATGAATACAAGAGGCATACGGCATGACCCTTGGAGTATTGTTTGTTCATTAGAGCACCTATGTAGGCGGAGTACCCCCAATAGCTAAGGAGTCCGGCCGTCATAAGTGCCCAATCCTCGCAATCCCCGCCTCCCTGTTTTATAAACTCGTCCGGTCGCAGGGCTCTCCTGTTTGATATGTACCTGTAGCGCTTATTTAGCATCTTCTGAAAGGTTTTTATCTCTCGCAGTGAGAGGTGCAAATCTCCGTTTAGATCGGCCCTTGCATATATGTTACACAGGGTGGTACTTACTATACCGGTTCTCCGTTGAAACAGGGCATCGTTAATCTTTCTCTTTAGGCTGTGGAGTGATATTCCATCAAGCCCAAGTGAGGGAGCGAAGTATTTTTTACCGTATTTGTTTTCCCATAGCTCTATGGGAACCCCTCTATAGCTGAACCTTTTTACAAATCTGGCTCTGGCCTCCGGGGTGTTGTAGACCAGAGTGGATAGATCAACGGCTACAAAGGTGCTCTTGTTTATGTCATTTAGCTCTTCTAAAAGTTTCTGGGTCTGGTTGTATAAATCTCCGAGGGGCAACCCCCTGGGCAGCGGGAGTAGGCGTACAAAACTAACCTGGGGTAACTTTTGGGGTGAACTCTTCTTTACGGATGTAGTCCTCATGCGGGATATTCTTGAGATGTTTCTCTCAAAGTCCTTACGGTTCCTATCATGATTATTGTCTGTAGAGTCGAGGTTACCGGTGATTAAGGCGCTGATGATAATTATTACTATTACGAAGATGTAGTAGGTTCTCATGAGAAAGGTTGTAACTAGTAGAAATGCTTTTCCCAATGCCAGTAGTATGTTTCCTGTCCTCCAGCTTTTCGGAGGATCGTGATGAGTTGTTTCGGTATTGGGGAGAGTATTGGGGATGGTGTTGAGAGCGGTGTTAGAGGGGGTGTTGGGTCTGAGTTCTTCTTGGGGAGTTTTTTCCCCTGGAGCTGTTATCTCGTGTTGGATCTCTAACGGGGAATACCCCATGGCGATGATAGAATCTGCCTCGTGGAGTGATATTACTCTGTCCAGTCTGAAGGTTCGGTTTTCTCTTGCTCGGTAGCAGTATGCCTTTATATAGATGTGTTTGGGCTTAGATGTTCTGGTTGTACTTGAGGGATGTTGACTCGCTCTTGATTTTTGAAAGTGATAGTTGTCGCTTTGGCTTTTGTAGTACGTCGATAACTTGTAGTATGGCGATAACTCGTTAACCCTTATAACTCTTCTGGTAGTAATTCCCGCGGAGTTTCTGTAGTGCAGTATGTAAAAACTTTCCGGTTTTATCTGCTCCGAGCTTAAGGGAGGGCCCTGAAGTGTATTTTGGAGTAGTGTAGTGAGAACCTTGTCGTTTGATTCCATTTCTTTTCACCGCTCCTCTTTGTCTCTTTATCTCTTCAACTACATTATTTGTATTATTAGGGGCATAAATCTAAGGGCATAGGTTTAAAAGCATAAATCGTGCCATAGTGCCGATATCTTTTTCTCTCCGTAATTCGGGATACTCTGGGGGGATTTGATCCGTGCAGTTTAAACATTGTTTTATATATTTTTTTGTAATGTAAGTAATTAGACATCGAGGCTGGTGTGTGGTCTTAACCCGTTGCTCCGCGTTGTAAGGCTTTTGTAAGGTTTTGTAAAGCATTACCGTTCTTCTGTAACTGTAGTTACACTGGTATGAAACTATGGTTACTCGGTAATAGCCCGAATTGGCCTGATCCGGTTGTTCGGATTGAGTTTAGCGACTGTGCGTGCCTTTAAATGTCCCTTGTTCGGCCTATTAGGTCTATTGCTTTACCTTTCCTATCTTTTAAAAACTCCTGTAAGGAGGGTTGGCATGGGATTTGCCTCTTCCTCTGGTGGAGTTTTTAGAGGTTCTTAGAGGATGGAGGTGGTTGTTATGAGTATTAAGAGAAAGATATTTTTTATTTTTCTCTTCGGCTTTACTTCTATCGGTATGTTGGTAGCCAATCCCGGCGGTGTTGTGCATAGGAGTACTGCACCGGTCTGGTTACTGTCGGATTCTGCATCCGCCGGTGTAGCGAATAAGGGTGACAGGAGAGAAATGGGGGCTTTTCTCTTTCAGATTGGCGGGGGTGTACCGGACATTAGCTATGGTGGGGGACTTGATGCCGTTATCAGTCAGGGCACTGCCAGCTACGGTATTTCTCGCAGACTCTTTTCGTTTAACCTGGCTCTGGGTTGGTATACGGGGTTGGATATGTATCTCCTTATCGGGCTTTCCGGTGTGGACGATAAACTGGAAGACCTGGATGGAAATTTTATCAGGTTGGACACCCTCTTGCTTGGTCCTGGAGTAAAGTTGTATCCCTTTGGAAGTGGGCTCTCCCTTGGTGGTTTTTTGGGCTTGAGCAGGTTGTTTGCTAATATGAGTATCCTGGGTGCTATAACAAGCCCGGTTGGTCTGGGGGGAAGAGTGGTGGCTGCTTACGATCTGGCAAACAGAGTTTCCGGTTTTGGTTTGGATGTTGGGGTTGATTTTGCGTATGAGCGGATAAAAGATGTAACCGTAACCACTGCATCGATGTTCCTTGACCTCGTCTGGAAATGAAAATATGATTTTTTAGAGAGTATTTTGATGGCAACTCTTTGGGATTTTTGGGGTTTTAGACTCTGGATTTTCAAACTTTTGGGGTTGGGTGTCTTATCTTAAAGAGCTTGAGTTTCTCAGAGGTTTGGATTTGGAGGGTTCGCCTTGGAGAGTGTCAAAGTAAGGGGGGTAAGCCTATGAAAAAGAGTATACTCTTTACCTTTGTTGGAAACAGAGACCCCTATGTAGAGGATTCTAGCGAGTACGGGCCTATTTTGTCTCTTCTTGATAAGCGCGAGTTTAATCGGGTTTATCTCTTCTGTACCGGTTCCGAGTATATGGAGCGGGCCCGTGCTGTGGAGGAAATAAAGAAAGAGACGGACCCGAATGTTGTCTTTAAATATGTGACATTGGATTTGAAATCACCTGTTGATTACGAGGAGATCTACAGCAAGTTAAGAGCTACTGTGGACAGGGTGATGGCCTCAATTATTCACGAGAAACCGGAGATAAGCATACTGCTCGATCCCGGAACCCCCCAGATGCAGACGGTGTGGTTTCTTCTGGTACGTGGGGGTTACTTAAATGCCCGGCTCCTTCAGGGGGTTCCTCCGCGATTTGCTGGCGGGGCTTATATGGTTAGAGAGGTCGTTTTGGACGAGAGTGTAATGCCGGAGCTTAAGGTTTCTTTTGAGGGTAAGGGAGATGAGATTAAAAGCTGGTTTGTCTCTGAGACGGAGAAGAGAATCGTGGGAGAGGCCAAGGTTTTTAAGGATGTGCTGGAGCGGGCTCGTAGCTTTGCCAGGTACGATATATCTATTCTACTTCAAGGGGAAACGGGAAGCGGAAAGGGATTATTTGCCAGGTTTATTCACGACGAGAGTAAACGGGCTGCTGGTCCGTTTGTTATAGTTGATTGTGCCGCTATATCCGAGAATCTCATAGAGAGTGAGCTTTTCGGTCATAGAAAGGGTGCCTTTACGGGGGCCGAGTCCGATAGGTTGGGCAAGTTTCGTGCGGCTAATGGGGGGACGATTTTTCTGGATGAGGTGGGAGAACTCCCGTTGAGTCTGCAGCCCAAGCTTTTGAGAGTACTGGAAGAGAAGAAGTTTCATCCCCTTGGTTCTGATGAGGAGGTCTCGGTGGATGTTAGAATCCTTGCGGCTACCAATAGAAATCTTGAAGAACTTGTAGAGGAGGGACGTTTTCGGAGGGATCTCTTTGAAAGGCTTAATCAGGTTTCACTTTCTATCCCACCCCTTAGGGAGAGAAGGGAGGATATCCCACTGTTGGTAAAGACCTTCGTAGCTGAGTGGAATAGGAAGTACGGCGAGAATAAGGGGCTTTCCGAGGAGGCTATGAATTATCTTGTTGACTATCCCTGGCCCGGAAATGTTAGGGAACTGTACAATGTGGTTACCGCTATGTGTGCCTCCGGACGTTCTTCCAGTATAGGTTCTGAGTTTCTCCCCCAAAAGATACTGAGTTATTTTAAGACTCCCAGATCCATTAGCACCCTTAAAATTGATATACCCGACGAGGGGCTCAATCTTAAGGCTCTGCTCTACCAGATTGAAAGAGATTTTTACGAGGCAGCGCTTAAAAAAGCCGGAGGAAACAGGGAGAGGGCTGCTACTCTTTTGGGGATAAATCCCCCCGCTTTTAGGAAGGCTCTGCGAGAGCGATTTGATATAGAGGGTTAGGAGAGATGATAGGTTTTTTGGTGGTTGTGACTGCCAGTATAGTATGGATATCGGTTCTCGTTAAGATTGATGAAAACAGGAAGTATAAAGAGCTTACGAAAGAGGTGGTAATATTTTTTATCTTTGGTTTTATCTTTTCGGGAATAGCTTACTTTGTTGAGAATTGGGTTGGGAAGTTTATGGATTTGTTTCTGGGTGAATCCGGTTTTTTCAGGTTTGTTTTCTCCTGGATGTTCGTTGGTTTTTTCGAGGAGGCCGTAAAGTTTTCGATAACCTTTGTTGTGCTGTCCGGTAGAAGAAAGATCTGGGAACCCAAGGATATAATGATCTTTGCCGGGGCGGTTTCTCTTGGTTTTGCAACCCTGGAAAATATGTACTATAACCTCTTTGTTAGTGTGAATATTATTGGTTTGCGTTCTGTTATCTCTGTGGTGGGTCATATATCCTACTCCTCTATATGGGCTGTGGGGATAATTATTTATCTCTTTAACTTTTACGGTGAAAAGAGGGGTAAGTCCCTCCTTCTCTTTTCCTTTTTAGCGGCTGGACTTACCCATGCTATTTACGATTTTTTGATTGAGCTTGATTTTGTCTCTTTGTCTCTAGCCTTTGTATGGGATGCTCTGGTTTTCATTGGGGCTGTTTATATGTTTGATGCTGTGGTTAAAGAGAGTCCCTACAGGAGATTCAGGCTTAGCGAGGCTGATACTGCTATAGAAAAAATCGAGAAGAGCCTTGCCGTTAACAGGAGTAACTACCTGTTAAATAGAAAGATAACAATTTTCTATCTCTATATGGGGATGTTTGATAGAGCCCTTAGAGCGTTAAGGGTGTGTTTAAAGCAGCGACCTAAGGATCTCTATATAAGGTTTTACATTGCACTACTACTCTACATTGTAAATCCGGAAGACGATGCCAGATTACGACGGCTTGTGGGGGTAGCTGCCGAGATAGATTCTGTCAATCCAAGGATTTTGAAAGTCCTGGAGAGAGAGGTGCTCAGGGTGCTAAGAGAGTCCCCCTTTATAGATGAACGGGTTGCAGATAGGGTGGCCTGGGTTTTTTCGCAGTTCGACCCGAAAAGCCTGGTGTACGGATTGTACAAGATGGCGGGGAGGTGATGGAACAAAAATGTTTCATCTTTTCTTTTTCCTATCTAATACTATCTAAAATACATATTTAATTTAGGCTCTGTATGTTTTTTAATATTGTAGATTGATTTTCTTACTTGTAGAAATTATTGAAAAACTTGAGGTTAAATATATAATTTGTATTTGCTGTGCATAAGTTCTAGAATTCATTGACAATGAGGTCTTTTATGCCTGAAGAGGCAAATGGAGAGTATAGGTATCCGTGGGAAAAAATTGTTGAATTTCATAAAGAAATAGTACGAAGGGGGCAGGTAGATTTTTACGCTTTACAAACCGAGAGAGATACAGAGTCTAGTAGATGGGGATATATTGCAAACTTTGATATGCCTAACCTGGAAGGCCCCTGGATTATCCCTAGACAGTTGATAACAAGCCCCCCATTTATGAGACGAATATTGAGTGGGGAGATAACAGAATTATATATCGGAGGCCCATATTGGATTCAGAATAGAGCATCGCCCTTGGGTTCGGGGCAAAAAACTTATCTTCATCCTTTTTTTGTTAGAGAAGTTTCTGCTTCAATCGAAGACGATAACGACAGCCTTAGACTTGTTCCTGTAGAAGAAGATTGGGAAATTTCTCCTTTGGTCTCTAATTTATTAGATTCACGTCAAATAGTTTTGAGTATGGATATCGACAATGTCGGTAAGAGAGTCCTTGAACAGGTTGCTGAGGAAATGGAGTCTATGAAGATTCAACCTGCGAGAAGGATGAGAGAATTAATTATAGAGAATATCCCTATAATGGAAGAGTATTTTAATGCTAATTTTGATAGGAATCCGTTTTTTGCCCATTGGGTTTTATTTTCGCCTCCGGATTCTAGCCCTGTGACAAAGTATCTTATGGATGATTATGAGAATATGTTGGAGCAGATTAGGGAAACAAAACGAATTGGAGGGCTTTCATTGCTTGAGAATCCCAATTGGAGTGAAGAGAGTGATAAGTTTTTTGGGGAAGTGCTTCCTATTGTGCCTTTAAACCCCTCTCAAAGGAAAGCTGTTGAAGGAATATTAAAGTTTAGACCTATCACTGTTGTTAGTGGCCCTCCTGGATGTGGAAAAAGTCAGGTTGTTCTATCTTTAGTGCTTAATGCCTGGACGCGAGGGATAAAGGTGCTTTTTGCAAGTAACAACAATCAGGCTGTTGATGTGGTTAAAGAAAGGTTGGATGTATTTGAAAAAGATATAACAATTGCAGTAAGAGCGGGTTCTGCAAAGGTGAACAGGGTTAAAGAGTCTATAGACGGAGTGATAAAGTATCTATCTGTTAAAGATGAGGGGAGTTATTTAAGTGAAGAGGAATACAAAAGGCGAGTGAGTGATATTTTGAATAAAAAGAAAAGTTTGGAAGACTTTTTGAGCTCAAAATTACCAGAACAGATAGAACAAGGGTTGAATGCCACGTTTACTGCGTATGCCTCGTATACGGATATATTGGCCACTATAGAGAAGAAGAAAGATTTATTTCAAGAAAGATTGAAAAAAATTGGTTATGATATCAGTCCTGATGATTTTTATAGACATATTTTGTTTCGCTTAGAAGAGTGGTTTGAGAAGGCCTCGGAGTTTATAGAGCAGTGGAATGTGGAGGAAAGTAAAAAGAATGAACTTGAAGTATCAATCAAGGAACTTGAAGGGGAAAGAGTAAAAATTTTGGAGAGTATGGGAATAAATGTAGAGGAGATTGTTCAATGGGATTACTCTTTTGAGATTGAGATTCCTGAGGAATTGGAGAGTTGGTTAAGTGATTTTCTGGAATTGTTAGGTGGCGGTGTTGAGAAAGATTTGGAGGAAATTGAATGGGATGATTTTTATGATAAATGGCACGGTTCTAAAGATTGCCATCAATGGTTAGAAAGAGCTTTTAAATGTGTAGAACTAATAAGAAAGAATTGTAATGAACTCGAGCCGAAGCTAAAACTTGTAGAGGAACAAAAAAAAGAGCTTGAAGAAAAATTTCTAGAAATAGCAGAATATGGTTTTGATGAATCATGGAAGGCTGATCTTGCTGTACTTGATGAGTGGATGGAGATGTATGCTACGGTAATAACTCATGAAGCTGGAAGGTTTGATTGGTTCCCCTTTTCCAAAATTGCAAGTATAAGACGTAGAATGAGAAAAAAGGAAAACATTTTAAAACGAGTTTTCCCGCTCTCGGTATGGCGGAGAATTGGTAAATTGAATGATGAGAATCGAAAAGAGTTGTCTGTGATCGTAGAAAAAACGAGTAAATATTTGAGGACTCTTGTTAGATGGAAAGATTTGGAAAAGACGAGGGAATTTGTGAGAAAGTCTTTTCACTCTCTACGCCAGTTTGTTTCTTTACTGAATACAGTTTCCCCTCCGGAGATCGATTCTGTTTCAAAGTGGAGGGAGTTTAGTGAATTTTTGGAATTAGAGATAGAACGTGTTTCCCTGGCGGAGCAAGCATGGCTAAGACGGGAAAGAAAGGTTTTTGTGGAAAAGCGTTTGGGAGAATTGTGGGATAGGATCTGTAATTTCGATAGGTACCGATTGTGGAAACTCTGGATTTCGAGTGTAGGAAAAATGTTCTATGATAGTTTAAAGATTTTAGTAAATTCACCTTCATCTGAGGGAGTTCGGATTGTTAAGGAAAAGTTGTCTAAAGTGGAAATGGTGACTTTCATAAATCGGTGGAAAGAAGTCTCAAGATTAACCAAGAAGATTGGAGAGCATAGAGAGAAGCTTAATGATTTAAAAGGATACAATTATTTTAGGGATCTCTGGGTTAGTAATGCTCCTGAGGATTTGTTTATACCGGATAATTTAAAGGAGTATCTCCCTTCAGATGGCACAAAGACACGGGATATAATGGAAGAATTGAAGAAATGGAAGGCAGAGTGGCAAGATTTTTTAAAGAATGAGAAAGTAAAATTGGAAGACAAAGCTAGAAAGGAATGGGACTGGGCAAAGGAGAATCTTTCCAAAGTAATAAATTTACTCCCGGATGATGAGCTTAAGAATGATTTGAAGAATCAATTGAATGATTTCCTTAACAGTGTCAGTGTCGAGTGGTCACTGGAGGAAATTAGAGATGTCTTCAATAAATATAACACACGAGTTTTGAAGGAGAGAATAAAAAGGTTAAATCGTAACTTGCAAAAACTTTCTTTTGAATACGCAAAGCAAATGTGGCGCAATAGATTAATAAATAATAATGAGGTTGTAGAAGCTTTGGACAGACTTAAATGGCACTATAGGAAAAATCGCAACACTACTATAGATAAAAAAATGACAGGCTATTTTTCTAAGTTGTTAGAGGCTCTCCCGATATGGGTAACAACTGCTCAATCTCCTCAATCGATACCACTGATTCCTGAGTTGTTCGATGTAGTTGTGATTGATGAAGCTACTCAGTGTACACTTACTAACTTATTACCATTAATTTATAGGGCTAAACGGCTTGCTGTGATCGGGGATCCAGAGCAGTTGCCTGCTATTCCTGTTATATCTGCAACAGCTGAGAGGCTTCTTGGAGCTAAGATGGGCGTTAAGGAATATTTGGAAGTTCTCGGACATGTGGAGAACGATGTGTATAGAACAGCTGTGAGTAATTTGCCCAGAAAATATTCCGATGTAATTCAACTGAGAGAGCACTATAGAAGTCATCCATTAATAATAGGATTTAGCAATTACCACATATATCAACAGAATTTGCTGTTGAGACGTGAACCATGGAAATACATACCTGAGATTACAGGCATATCTAAAGTTCATGTTGAGGGTAGTGCTTCTAGAGGACGAGGCAATTCAAGTTGGCTAAATAGGAAAGAAGCAGAAGAGGTAGCCGCAATTGTGGAAAAACTGGAAACAGAAAATTTGTTGACTCAACTTTCTGTTGGTGTGGTTACTCCATTCCGAGCTCATAAGGAGTTGATTCAAGAACTTTTGGAAAGGAAAAAACTTTCTAGAAGGGTAACAGTTGGAACGGCCCATTCTTATCAAGGTGATGAGAGAGATATTATAATTTTTAGTCCTGTTGTTTCAGATGGCATGCCAGAAAGCACAGCACGGTGGGTGGAAGAACCTCGGAATCTTATAAATGTTGCTGTCACACGGGCAAGGGAGGGACTTATTGTTGTGGCTAATTTTAATTATTTAAAGCGACAAAAGGGACTTCTTGGAAGTTTAGCAAAGTTTATAGAGGGTGTTGAGCTTCTTAGAAAATCTAGCAAAGAGGAATTAGAGTTGTACGCGTGGATGGTTCTTCAGGGTATGAATCCGATAATTCACCCTAAGATAACGGATATTCAACCTAGTTTTTTGATTGAACAAGGAGGGATAAATCTATGTATTTTTGTAAGAGAAGAGGAGAATCAAAAAGAGACCAATAGATTAATAGGGCAAGGGTATCTTGTTCACTGGGTTTCCCCTCGTGCAGTAAAAGAAACGCCAGCTATTGTCCTTAGAGAGATAATTTCTAAGCTTGAGGTTGTGCATTTTGAGGTAAATGATGAAAGTCTTATAGCTTGGAATACCCATATAAATTAGGGTGGAGAGATTTTCGTGAATTACTACTACATATATCCAAGAAGCTCTGGAATTAAAAGGCATATTAAACAAATTGAGAGAAATGTAATTGAAAGGCGACTGAAAAGACTAGTAGATATGCAAGGGAGTGATGCCGGGTTTTTTACTCTTGCTGTTCATTCCTTTGTAGAGTCTTATCTGCGTGAATTTTTGGATATGGAATCGGAACAGTACCATTTTCCGGATCTTCTTGACCGTTTTAAAGAAGATCTACTAGAAAAAAATTTCGATCGTTATCTGGATTTGAGTGTTCTTGGCGATTTGAATAGGAAACAAAGATTGGCAAATCAGATTAGACATAGCTTTGTAGAAGTAGATAAGGAAGAAGCAAGAGCCGCTACTTCGCGTTTGGTTCAGTTTTTAAGGTTGTCGGGTTATTCTGATTTACGGGAACTTGAGGAGTTAAAGAAAAGTTTACGACTTTGGGATGAACGTGCGAACAGATGGGAGGAAATGCAGGAATTAAAGCGGGTAAGTTTTCAATTGCTTATTACGGCGAGAAGGAATAAGGATCTATCTCGTAAGATTGAGGAACTGGAAAGAGAAACAGTTCGTAGAGAGGAACTTAGTCTAAAAATTGATGGTATAGAGAAGGAAATCGGAGAGAAAACATGGAAGGGCAAGAGTTATGGGGAAGAAATTAAAAGACTTGAAAACCAAAGGAGAGAATTGCAAGTCCAATTGAATCGTTCTTCTGAAAGAATAAAAGAGTTGGAGGAAGCTCAAAGATATTTGGAAAATTTGAATAGGATGACTTCTTATACTCAGACAAGGAGGGATTACGAAAAAGAAATAGTAAGACTAACGAATGAACAAAAACGTGTGTTGGATAATATTTCTCTTGGCAGTGATTTTCTAATAAAAGGAGGAGCAGGTACAGGGAAAACACTTGTTTTGCTTAAGGCTCTTGAAAAAGCGAGAGTGAATCAAAAGCAAGAATTAAAGTATGTAGATCTGCCGAAAGATCTTGTACTTCTCACTTACACAAACACTCTTGTAAAGTATGATAGATACATTGCGTCTATTATGTCAAAGGATGAACAAGAAGCGCTCATTCAAACGGCGGATCAAGTTATTAATAAGAGATTTATGGAGGAAGGCCTTGGCACTGTGGATTATTACCTGGTGAAACGGTTATGCAATGTCTTTAATACGTGCGATTTTTTTACTAATGAGGAGCTTGCTTCTGAGATAGAGGACTTTATATTTGCTAATAACGTAACAGAGGAAGAGTATATCGAAGAGGTAATACCGAGATATCGTAGAATAGAACGCTTGAATAAGCGGCAAAGGGAAGAGGTTTGGTGGGTAGTGGAAAAGCTGATTGATGAAATGCACCAGAAACGTCGTTACTCTAAAAACTATGCTAGAATTTTACTTCTTAAGCATCTAGTGAGTAAAGAAAAGCGGGATTTGACAAGGTATGAATATGTTTTTGTGGATGAGGTGCAAGATTTAACTTCTGTTGATATTGCGGTATTAAAAGCGATGGCTTCTCGGGCTTTGATAATGACCGGAGATTCTGATCAAGCTATATATAGAAATGTTTTTCCCCTTAAGCGTTCTGGCGTTGATGTTCAGGGAAAAAGTAGAATACTTCGCACGAATTTCAGGAATACGATAGAAATTCACCGATTGGCTCAGTGTTATAGAAAAGCTAATGTCAAAATTGGGTATGATGAGGGGACAGAACCAGAGGCGTTTAGAGTGGGACCGATTCCTGAATTGTTTTCTGCAGATTCTGAAAGCTTCCTTTATGAGCTTGTGGTTAGAAGGGTAAGGTTGTTTATAAAACATTTGTTTTATGAACCAGAAAACATAGCAGTACTTGTCCCTGATCAGAACAGTATAAAGAGAATGCGAGAGGAGTTATCATTGAATGGTATAGTGGCCTATGATATTAGAAATAATGATTTTTCTTTTAGAGAAAGGGGGATTGTAAGGTTATCTACCTTGCATTCTGCGAAGGGGTTGGATTTTCCTGTGGTAATGTTATTTTTACCTTATTTGCCATACATTGGTGAGGGTAACGACAAGTTAGGTAATGATCAACTTTATCGTAACTTGATATACGTTTCAATAACTCGTGCTATGGATCATATTAACGTTTTTGTGATGGAAGGGAATAATAATCCCCCGGTGCAAGATCTTGTGAAGTGTTTTGGGAAAATGGAAACGAGTAATGCAGAAAGCCAATAGCAAAGCAACTATTAAAAAGTTTGGTTCGATTAAGAACATTTTTGAGTTTCGGATTGCCATGAGGATAGCTTGGAATTTTTGATGTGAGAGTGTATTTAAACTGGAGAGAGCACTTTAAAGTTGCTTCGTTTGATTTATCTTTGTTGAGTGAGCAAGATTTAGAGGAGTGTTTTTTGTTGACACGTAATATAGGGAAAGTTAGGATATTGATAGG
>CAZQTC010000008.1:0-30352 GCA_964596425.1 uncultured Spirochaetales bacterium
GCGGGATCGGGGTTATTGGGTTTGTGCCAGAGGATAAAAGCGGTTGTTGAGATGACGATGAGAATAAGAATTATTACCGGAATTATTGATCTTTTTAAAAGTGGTAGAAGATCGTTACCACTGAGATGTAGTTTTTTGCGAAGTCTCATAATTATCGCTAAAATGTAATATTATTTTTGTGTCTTTTCAATAATTTTTTAATGTTGGGTTTTATGGATTGTCCTTGACTGATGCCCTTAGATTTACCATATTTTTTTACTATGGTAAATGATTTTGAAATTAATGCTACCGGTAGAAGCGAGGATTTGGTTGCAAATCCCCTGCGCTATGGGCTTAGAATAGCTGACGAGCCAGAGCCTGTGACGCTGGTTATCTTTGGGGCTACCGGCGATTTGACGCGTAAAAAACTTATTCCCGCTCTGTTTTCTCTCTTCGCTAACGGAAACATATCGAATTTCAAGGTTGTTGGTTTTGCTCGTAGGGGGTGGTCGGAGGATTACTTTAGGGATTATGTTCTAAAGATTATAAATGAGAGTGTTTTGTCAAAAGCTCCGGAGAGTCTGAAGAGGGAATTTTTGGGAAAATGTTTTTACATATCGTCTACCTTTGAATCTGAAAAGGGGTATCAGAGTATAAAGGAGATTTTTCCCCTGCCGAAAAACAGAGTATTCTATCTGGCAACCCCTCCCGTTGCCTATGAAAAGATAATTACCCGGTTAGGGGAAACAGGGCTCTCTGACGAGGGGGAATCTAAGAAGTTTTTTTCTAGAATTATAGTGGAGAAACCATTTGGAAATGATCTGGATTCTGCTAAGAGGCTTAACTCGATTCTAAACAGATACTTCAAAGAAAGTCAAATATTCAGGATTGATCACTATCTTGGGAAAGAAACGGTTCAAAATATTATGGTTTTGAGATTTGGAAACGGAATATTTGAACCTATATGGAACAATCGATATGTGGATCATGTCCAGATAACTGTGGCAGAAAAAGAAGGAATCGGAACCAGGGGTAACTACTATGATAAATCAGGTGCTTTAAGAGATATCGTACAGAATCATATGATGCAACTCCTATCCCTTGTTGCAATGGAACCCCCCATAGATTTAAGGCCGGATACGATACGTGATGAAAAGGTGAAGGTTCTGGAATCGATAAAACCAATACCCTTTGAATTATTAACGAGAGAGACAGTGAGGGGGCAATACTCAAGGGGAATTGTTGATGGTGAGGAGGTTCCGGGATATAGGGAGGAGGAAAATGTTTCTCCGGATTCCACAACGGAGACCTTTGTTGCATTGAGGGTATTTCTTGACTCGTGGAGGTGGGCAGGGGTTCCTTTTTATCTGCGTACGGGTAAACGTATGTCTAGGAGAATCACGGAGATTGCTATTCAGTTTAAGAATCCCCCTCATATACTCTTTAGAGAACAAAGTTTGTCAAATACAATTCCCAATAGTCTCGTAATGCGTATACAGCCGGACGAGGCGGTTACTATAAGTATAAACTCTAAAATCCCTGGCTATACCCTAGAGATGCGACCTGTTAATATGAGTTTTAGGTATGGTTCTACCTTTGGAGAGGATCCTCCGGAGGCTTACGAGAGGCTTCTGCTTGATGTGATGAATGGTGACTCTACTCTGTATACGCGACGGGATGAAATAGAAGCCTCCTGGCGATTTATAACGGAGATTCTAGAGGGTTGGGGAAAACTGGGTGAAAGGGAGCTTCCACAGTACAGGGCCGGTAGTTCCGGGCCGGATGAGGCTAAGAAACTGCTCTCGTTAGAGGGTAGGAGGTGGAGAAAACTATGAATGGTATTGTATCACCCGTGGAAATAGAAAAGCAATTAAAACTTACTCTTGAGAGGCAGAGCGATAAGGGGGTAATAGGTACGAGGACAAGTCTGTTTAACCTTGTAATTTTTAAGAGAGCCTTTGTTCCGGGACCCTCCGATTCCGCTCTTGATTTTTTGCTGGGCAAACGACCTGCCAGAATTATTCATGTTGACTGCGGGTATCCTGATGATACGAGAGTTTCTGTGTTTGCAAGGTGTTATCCGGACAGACGGGATAGAACGGTTTGTTTTGAGGAGGTTTTAATAAATAATGGCAGGGATGGTAAGGGTATAGATCCGGGGATGTGGTCTCCGATATTGATACACGATCTTCCCACCTATCTCTGGTGGTTAAAAGAACTTGTTCCTATCCCAGAGGATTTTCTGAATGCACTTGAATATGGGGACAAAATGCTAATTTATTCTTCCTTTAATGAAAGGGTTTATAATGAGAATCCTCGTTTAATATTTAAGGGTATAGCACAACTTATTGAGGACGAGAAAGAAATTCCTGTAATAATAGATTTTTCGTGGGTTAGGTTGTTTGCCCTCCGTAAGTTCATTGCAAGATTGTTTGACGAACGGGTGGATGCCCTGTATGGGATAAGAGAGATAGCGGTTAAAAATCTTCAGCGCTCCGAGGCACTTCTCTTATTTTTTTGGTTTGCCTCTCGTTTGGATTGGAGAGGGGGTAAAATTGATGACGATTTTATTTCATTTAGAGATAAAAAGAATAGAGAGGTGCTTTTAAGGCATGAGGTGGTGGGGAGTATGGAAAGTGGAGTAAAAATTGATTTTTCCTTTGAGGGTTTTCCGAAATTGTCGATTGGTTGTGATTCTTTGGGGTGCATGGAAGAGGAAAGATCTAACGAGAGGGTACAATTTAAAATCCCAGGCGAGGGGGAGATATTGCTTCGAGAGGTTGATTCTCTTATGCATGACGACGCGTACTATGAGGCTATAAGGGTAACACTGGAGATGGAGTAATGAATCTAAGAGTATTTAAAAACATAGAAGAGTTTTCCCAGGGCACCTCCGAATTTATTGCGGAGAGGTTAAGGGATATTTCCGTTTCCGGGAAAGAGGATATCTCGGTTGTGCTGGCAGGAGGTAATACACCTGTGCCTGTATATGAGAAACTTGCTAGTTCTCTCTTGGAAGAGTTGGTTGATGTGATAGAGAGGATAAGGTGGTTTTTTGGTGATGAGAGATGGGTAGGAGTTTCGCATTCGGATAGCAACGAGGGAATGGCAAGAAGAACTCTGCTTAATAGGTTAAAGGTTTCGCAGGAAAGTATATTCTCGTGGAGGGTGGATAGGTTTAAAGATTTGGATTTTGAAGATAGCAGTAATGCGCCTGTAGAATGTGCTCTGGAATATGAAAAGAGGCTGGAAGAATTTTTTATCGCTCGTGGTGAACGACCGGATATTGTTATTCTTGGAATGGGGGATGATGGACACACTGCCTCTCTCTTTCCGGATGGAGAGTTTGTGCTTAAGGAGCGTAGTAGCGGTAAAATCTTAAGAGATGCGATGAATCCTGATATTGATAGATTGGCCGTAGCTGTGTACAGAAAACACTTTGATATGTGGCGTCTTACGCTTACCCCGAAATTTTTTAATATGGCCAGATTGGTGGTTTTTCTAATCGATGGGGCTAAAAAAAGAGGGATTTTTAGGAGGATTTTAGAGACCGGTGGGAGAGAAGGGCGAGATATTCCCGCAACCTGGATTAGCGGAGAGGAAACCCTCTACTTTGTTACCTCGTCTGTATATAGCTGAGGCTTTTTCCCCAATATAACTCCTCACTATGGAAGTAGAGAGGCAAGGTAGAAACTCAGTGGTATTGTGGCTATAGAGAGTAGGGAGGTTACAAATATCATGGAACTGGGGTGTTCTGCTTTTACACCGTAACGTACCGGTAAGACGTAGGATAGAACGGCTGAAGGGAGTGACGAAGCCACTATTATTACCGTTTTAAGCACGCCTGTTATATCAAATATTTTTACTGCAATATAGCCGGCTAAGAAACCAAAGACGCTACGAAGGATTATTCCTGAAAGTAGGTGGATATCCAATTTTACCCTTCTCTTACTGAGTGAACACCCTACGGCAAAGGCTGCAAGAGCCGGGGCAGGTGCTCCGGCGAATTCCATCGTCTTTAGGGCTAATTCCGGTACATGGATATTTGCGAATCTGAATGTAAAACCTAGTACAATAGCCCATAGCAGTGGCGATTTTATTGTCTCTTTTAATCCGGCGAGGGATATTCCCCCTGTTACTATAAGAATCCCCAGTGTAAAAATCATGAAGGTTTGTATCTGGTCGTATATAACTATCATACTCATCGGTAGGTTCCCTCCCCAGAGTTGCATGAGTGGGATGCCGAGAAAGCCCGAGTTCATAAATATAACGGGTGGGATAAAGTATCTCAAATCCACCCTTAGTAGTTTCCCGTATAAAAGGGAAAGTAGCAGTAACAAACCAACTACCAAAATTGTGGAGCCTGCTATATGGGCGATTTCTTCCGGACTATTGGTTGTTCTGTAGAGAGAATCAAAGACAAGAAGGGGCATAAAAAAGTCCGTTACAAGTCTTACTATTGTATCCTCGGATATGCTAAATAGTTTGGAGAATGCAAAGCCGCCTCCGATAACAAAGAAGAGAGGGACTAAGATTTTTAGTGTGTCCAATATCATGCTGTGTAGAATATTTATATAGCTATTTTTGTCAATCGTGAGCGCGTGTAAGGTTTTGGATTTATCGTTAGCTTAGCCCTATTGTGACGAGTCCTGCAACTGTTAAGCCTATTCCAACTACGTGGAGCTTTGTTATTCGTTCGTGTAAAAATTTTACCGCGATTATCGCCGTTATCGCGGGATATACCGATGAAATTGGAGCCACAAGTGAGGCTTTTCCCACCTTAAATGCAAGAAGAAAGGAAACAAAGCCTATAAGATTTAGGAGAAGACCTGATACCGTTATTGAGAAGTGAGAAAACACCCCCTTGGGAAAATCTCTGTTGGGTTTGTCTATAACGTAGTTGAAGATGGAATAAAAGTTTGAAATGAGGGCTATTGTGATTAGATAGTTGAATATTCCGGATTTGTCTATTGCTACTTTGGCCAGAAAATCACCGCTACCCAGGGATACTGCGCCGAATATAGCCCATATAAGCCATACCGAGTGTTTCGTTCGAACGGATTTGGTTGCTTCTGAAATTTTCTGGGGCATGGCAATTAATATTCCACCGCCGATTATTAGAAGTATTGCCCCGTACTGTAGGGGGGTTAATCGTTCGTGTAAAAAGATATGTGAGAAAATAATTGTAATTACCGGGTAGCTTGCGACTACCGTGCCTGTGAGGGAGATCTGGCCCTTGGAGATCGAGTAGTAGAATACCTGGTAGAGGAGTGATGCGACCGCTATGTAGACTAAACTGGGTAGAGCAAGTCTATGGGTCTCTTCTCCCAGGAGAAAAGCTGCTGGGATATATACAAATATGGTAAGAAAATTATTTATCACGTTATTCCATAGGGGAGGTATGTTTTCGAATCCCTTTTTTACAAGAACAGAGCCTACTGCCCAGCATAGGGCAGCTATTATGGAGAAGAAGAACCAATTCATACTTTCTCTGGATTTGATATATCATCTAGGTATCTGGTATTGATGAAATTCGCTATCTTTTTTCCTATTATTTCAGTTTCCGATTTGGTTGTGTTTGAGTATATCATTATTTCCCTCTCTCCGTTTTCGGCTTTTGGGCAAGTTACCATTAGGGTGAGTTGGTAAATGGAGTACTTTGGGATTCCCCCTGGTGAAATCCGATGTATTTTAATGCCACGTAGCTTATCAAGGGTGATATTTTCCCTTGTAAATTGGTGGGAGAGGATTCTATAACGTATTACAAGATTATGATGTTCTTTGTCGATTATAAGCTCCCACTTTAGGAGAGAGAGAATAGAGGTTGAAATGATAAGGAGTATAACGAGTAAGGTTCCTGGTAGTTGTTTCCCCGAGAGATCCTTTGTAGGATCGAAGTTTAGGATAAAAGAGATTAGTAGGACTACCAGAAGCACAACGAAAGAGATGTTTCTGTAGAGACCTGTCTTGAGGATTAGCCTATTTTTCTCTTCGACAAGTTTCTTGGAGGGTGATGCGTGTATCATTTTGTGCTATTAGTTCCCCCTCCTTGAGGATGTATACAGGCGACGAGGTGTCCCGGTGAGATCTCTTTTAGTTCCGGTGTTACATGCTGACACTCTTTGGTTGCATAGGGACATCGAGGGTGGAAATGACACCCCTTGGGGGGATTTATAGGACTCGGAACGTCTCCCTCCAGGATTATCTGATGCTGTTTATAATCAGGGTCTGCCACCGGTACCGCGGAGAGTAGGGAGATCGTATATGGATGCATAGGGGATCGGTACAGCTCTTTACTATTTGCTATCTCAACAATTTTACCAAGATACATAACTGCTACCCTGTCCGATATGTATTGAACAACGCTTAGGTCGTGGGCTATAAATATATATGTAAGGTTGAACTCCTCTTGTAGTTCAATTAGAAGGTTAAGAACCTGGGCCTGTATGGAAACATCCAGAGCCGATACCGGTTCATCGCATACTATAAGGGATGGATTTAATGCTAAAGCTCTTGCTATTCCTATCCTCTGTCTCTGTCCCCCGGAGAACTCGTGAGGGTATTTGTCCGCCGCTCTTGCTGGAAGACCAACCTTGTTGAGGAGCTCATGCACCCATTTTTCCAGTTCTTTACCCCTGTATATCCCAAACTCTTTGGGACCCTCTCCTATGATGTCTTTGACAAGCATCCTCGGATTGAGCGATGCCCATGGATCCTGAAAGACTATCTGCATTCTCCGTCTTGCCCTCTTGAGTATTCTCTTTGGCATTGATAAGATATCAGTCTCTCTTGCAAGTCTATCCGCATCTCTCTTTAATTCTTTTATCCTTCGTTTTATCTCTCCCGCTTCTTTTGAGTTGCTCTGTTTTAGGGCCTTTGTTAATTTTTCTATCTCCTCATCCATCGCTAGAATTTTCTCTACAGTTTCATTGTTCGGGTCTAGAAATACCCTTCCTCCCTCCGGTTCGTATATTCTAAGGATGGATCTCCCCGTGGTTGTTTTGCCGCATCCCGATTCTCCCACGAGTCCGAGAGTTTCTCCCCTTTTAAGATCAAAAGAAATTTCGTTAACCGCTGTGAGGGTGAGTTTTTTATTAGAGAAGGTACTTGCTTTAACCGGGAATGTCTTTTTTAGTTTGTATACCTTTAAAAGAAGATCGCCATTGTTCACTCTAAACTCCTAGTTTTCCCCTTTTATTTTATCAGAGTATAAAAAGCACCGTACTGTATGTTTTTTATCTATCTCTACCAGTTCCGGTTCCGAATCGAAACATTTTTCCATAGCTCTTTTACATCGCGGCGCAAATCTACATCCCTTTGGGAAATGTTTTGGATCTGGTAGGGACCCCGGGATTATGTTGAGCAGATTTTTGCTGCCATCCGGGTTGTACTTTGTTGAGCCCAGTTTGGGTACCGATTCGAGAAGGCCCACCGTGTAGGGATGTAAGGGATTTTTAAATATTTCCCTGACAGGAGCACTTTCAACTACGACACCTGCATACATAACCATTACCCTGTCTGCAAAGCTTGCAATTACGGCAAGGTCGTGCGTTATGAAAATGATCGAGGAGTTGGTTTTTTCCTTTAACTTTTTCATTAATCTTAGGATCTGAGCTTGAATCGTGACATCAAGTGCCGTTGTCGGTTCGTCTGCTATTAGGATAGATGGTTCACATGCCAGGGCCATTGCTATCATTGCCCGTTGTCTGAGTCCCCCGCTTAACTGAAAGGGATAACTCTTTAGGCTCCCTTCGGGGTTGGGTATTCCTACAAGCTCAAGTAGTCGAGCGCTCTCCTTTAGAGCCTCTTCCTTTGTCATCCCCTTATGAAGCATTAATGATTCTGATATCTGGTATCCTATGGTGTAGACGGGATTTAAAGAGGTCATGGGTTCCTGGAATATCATTGATATTCTGTTTCCTCTTATCTTCCTCATTTCTTCATCTGATAGTTTGAGAAGGTCTTTATTTTCAAAGCGTATCTCTCCCTGTTCTATCCTTCCGGGTGGTGTTGGTACGAGTCGTATTATAGAGAGGGACATCACAGATTTCCCGCAGCCCGATTCCCCTACGATTCCCAGAGTTTCGTTTCTGTCAAGATAAAAATCTACCCCGTCAACGGCTCTTACCAGGTAGTCATGCATGTGAAAGTATGTTTTTAATCCTCTTACTTCAAGAAGGTGTTCCATCTTGCTCTTCCCTCTCTATTGATGTCGGCTATGCGGATCGACTGCATCTCTTATCCCGTCTCCGAAGAAATTCCATGCCATTATTGAGATAAAGATAAAAAACCCGGGGGTGAGTATCCATGGGAAATCCCTTATTACCCTTGTATTTCTGGCAACGGATAGCATTAACCCCCAGCTTGACTGTGGGTCTGTTATCCCTAAACCGAGAAGACTTAGGGCGGACTCACCAAGAATATAACCGGGAATGCTAATGGTGGCCTGAATGATTATATAGGAAACGGTGTTTGCAAGTATGTGCTTTACTATTATCTTTAGGTTGGACAGCCCCATAGCCCTGGCGCTTAGGACGAACTCCTCGTTTTTTAGCGAAAGGACCATCCCTCTTATTATTCTTGCCAGTCCGGCCCATCCTATGAAGGATAGAATTACTACTATGAGTAGGTACACCTGGACGGAGTTTAGATTTGGGGGAAAACTGGCTCTGAGAGCAAATAAGAGATATATAGCGGGGAAGGACATTATAACCTCGCTAAAGCGCATTAGAAGGATATCCACAATCCCGCCGAAGTAGCCCGCTATTCCTCCGATCAATAATCCGAGACTGAACGAAATTAATACACCGAGTAGACCGATTGAGAGAGAAATTCTGGAACCATGAAACAGTCTGGACAGAACGTCTCTTCCCATCTGATCTGTCCCTATCATGAAGTATCCCCCGGTAGGTGAACCAAAGAAATGAACTCTTGTTTGAAACAATCCCCAAAATTTATACGGAACTCCCTTAACAAAGAATCCCACAAAGTTTTTATTCCCCTTTACAAGGAGCATTTTTAACTTGGTTGGTTTGTTTCTTATCTTCTTTTCGCCCACTACAAACTCTTTTACTATGTCTTTCTGAGGAGAGTTTTGCAGTTTGTCGATCTCCTTTGAGAGTCTCTTCATTACGGGGGAATTGTAGGACAATGAGTACTTTCTCGCTACCGCTCTCATCACCCTGGATTTTCTGGCAGATGCAGAGCTGTCGGTTGCCACTACTCGCATCTCGTTAACCCCGGGTAGGGGTTCTATTGATATTGCTCTGAGTGTATACTCCGGGACTATGGCGTATTTTTTAAATGCGATGTTTTTTATCTTTTCCTCGTAGACAAAGGGTTTAAAAACCCGTTTCCCGTTTTCGCTGTAAAAGAGGTGTATCGGTGTGGGGGGATGAAATGATTTTCTTTTATCCGTCCATATCATTGTGTAGGGTGATAAAAAATCGGCGAATATGGCGATAAAGTAGAGGATAATAAGAACTGCAGCACCGATTTTGCCAAGTGTGTGTTTTTTAAAGCGCCTTTTGAATATGGCGAATAGGGTTTCTCTCTCCTCACTTATACCCTCTGCGAGTTCGAGGTGTTGCTCATGTTTTGTATCCGCAGTTTTGTTGGAGAGATGTTTCGAGTTGCCTTTTGTATTGAACCTAACCATCAGCTTAACCTCACCCGTGGATCAACTATGGCGAGTAAAATATCCGCTATAAGGTTACCGATAACAAGAAAAGCCACACCGTAGATAAGACTTCCCACCACAAGGTACAGATCCTGTGCAAGCAGGGCAGCCAGTATGAGCTTGCCAAGGCCGGGCCAGGCAAGGACTGTTTCTACCAGTGCGGCACCCCCGAGTAGAGAGCCAAGTTGAAAACCAAATATTGTAATCATAGGGTTTATTGCGTTTCTAAGGGCGTGCCTTGTTACAACAATTTTTTCCTTTAGTCCCTTGGATCTGGCAGTTGTTATGTACTGCTGTCCCAGTATCTCAAGCATGTTTGCTCGTATTATTCTTGTAAGTTGAGCCGTAACGGCAACTGCCAGTACAAACACCGGTACAACCAGATGTTTTATAAGGTCCCACAGTTTCTGGATAGCATTCATACTGTCTACATTGACACTGTGCATCCCTCCTATTGGGAGCCAGTTACCGGTGACCGAGATAAAATAGATTATAAGAAATGCCAGAAAGAAATTAGGAAGGGACATTCCGGCGAAGGCTAAGAATGAAAGTATTTGATCCTGCCACTTGTACTGTTTGGTTGCACAGATAATTCCGGCTGGTATGGAGAATGCCCATGCCAGGAGAAAAGATAAAACCGCCAGAAGTAGGGTATTTAGAGCCCTCTGACTTACCAGTGTAAATACCGGTGCTTTGAACAACTCTGAGTAACCGAAGTTTCCGTGGAGTGCATTCCACAGGTACTTAAAGAACTGTACATACCATGGTTTGTCCAGCCCAAAGGCCTCTCTAAATCGATCGAGAGTTTCCTGTTTGATATCGGGATTCATTGCCATGGTCGAGAATATATCGCCTGGAGCGAGCTGTATAAGGAAAAATCCTATGGCAACCACGGATAGTATTATCGGAATCATGTGGCCAAGCCTTCTTAGAATAAAGAAGAGTAGGGGAGGGCTCAGCCAGATGAGCCTTACTATCCACATAACTGTTTCGACAAGAAAAACTGTTGGTACGATATGCCAGCCACTCAGGGTAAGAAAGATTATAAAGGTTATATCAAGTACAAAGGTAAGAAAGTAGGAAACCTGTCTGTTCAATCTCAAAAACCTCAAGGTAAATTTTTTATGCTGAAAAAGGGAAATTAATCCCGCCCACTGAAAACCATGGTGGCCATAGCTCTGTGGGCGGGAGATGTAATACTAAATTTATTTTACTTTATATAGACATATTCGCAAATTCCGTTGAAACCACGTGATACTGGGCGTGGTTTGACATTTCCGAGTGTGTTCTTGTAGGCATAAATTACTGCCGGGTTAGTTGTATAGATCCATGGGAGTTGCTCTATCCAGATTTTCTGTATGTGCATGAATCCCTCTTTTCTCTTCTTCTCATCCAGTGTGAGATTGGCATAGTCCCACCATTTATCTACCTCTTTCTCCCACTCTCGCCTCGGAGTTTTCTGGCGCGGTTCTATCATGTGGAGGTTACCGCTTGAGGGATACACGTTTGCCCCGCTTATTGGATCGACGGAGCCTGTAAGTCCTATGATTATTGCATCCCACTTGTAGGTTTTGAGTAATTCCGTAACTATTGTATTAAAATCACCTGGTTTGAAGGTTACATCGACGCCTGTTTTCTTTGCCTCCTGGGCAAACATCTCTCCGATTGTCACACGAACCGTGTTGTTGCTGTTAGTCTGAAGTACAAAGGATACCTTATGACCCTCCTTGTCTTCTCTGATACCGTCTCCGTTTCTGTCTATTAATCCCATTTCATCGAGTAGTTTTTTTGCAGCCTCGGGATCATACTTCGGAGCGAGTTTTTCAACTCCTGGCCAGTAGTAGGGAGAGAAGGTTGGGATAAAAGAGTACTGCGGAAATCCGAATCCGTACTGTACATTGTTTATGATTGTTTCTCTGTCAATAAGATGGGCCATTGCCCTCCTGAATCTCACATCGTTAAACCATGAGAGTTTGGGATCCTTTAATCCGGCCGGGTTTTCGTTGAATACGAGGAAGTTTGTTCCTGCGGCCGGTCCGCCGTTGTAGAGTTCGAAGTTGAGCTCTTTCTTTTTGTTAACCAGTGTTGCATAGTCTTCACCCCTGAGGGTATAGATGTCTGTCTCGCCTGCCATGAACTTGAGAATTGCTGTATTCTGATCCTCTACTATTAGGTAGGTAATCTTGTCCAGATAGGGAAGTTGCTGACCTTTGGCATCCTTTTTCCAGTAGTAGGGATTTCTCTTTAGTACGATTTTCTGGCCCGGGACGTATTCGTCTATTACAAAGGGACCACAACCTACTATTTTTTTCACATCTGTGTCGACTCCCCAGAAAGAGTTGAATGCCTTCGCACCGTGTTTCTTTATAAAGGGTTCTATTATGTGTTTGGGCATCACGGGAAAACTCATCATATTGAAGAGTCCCGCGTATAGCTGAGGAAGAGTGACCTTGAAATGCATCTTATCTATTAGTTCTACCTTTGCCAGTTTTTTGCCTACGTAAAAGGCATCTATCATGTTGTTCTGAATATCCTTGTTATAGATAAGATCGTTTACGGTGTACACTACATCCTCTGCCGTTAGGGGCTGCCCGTCTGACCATTTGAGTCCCTCTCTCATTGTGAAGGTACAGGAGAGGTTGTCCGGAGCTATTTTCCAGCTCTTTACCAGTACCGGTTCCCACTCGAGGGTAAGATTGTTTCTGTCAACAGGAGCATCGTAACATCTATTAATGATGTCGGTTGTGGATGTTTCTGCCGCAATTAGAGCGTTAAAACTCTTTGGGTCACCTAGGGTTGTTACGACAACACTTCCTCCCCGTTTCCCGATCTCCCACTTTGAATAATCAATGTCCTTTAACCCCTCAAAACGTGTCTTTTTGATTGCTTTTTGAGCCTCCTGGGCCTCTTTTGTTTTGGGGGTTGTTGCCTGTGTCTTGGGAGCCTGAGCCTCTGTTTTAGCCTTTGTTTCTTTCTTTTCCTTGGCGCCTCCTGCAAAAACGGCGGTCAGGGAAAAGGCAAAGAACAGAGCAATCGTTAGAGACAAGATCTTTTTTTTCATGGGTTCTCCTTTCCTTATATATGGTTTAATTTCACAATAGACCATTTAAATTTTAATGTCAATTACAATTCTATATATTAGAAATATCACTCTATGCCCTTTTCTGAGCATGATGTTTTTGAGCTTTTAGAATATTTTTAGTGGATCTATCACAAGGATAATCTTTCCCCTCCCGGTAATTGTAAGACCGGAAAAGGATTCGATATTTCCGACAGTGGGGGGTATGGGTTTAATTACGAACTCGCTCTCCCGGGTAAACTCATCTACCCAAAGGGCAATCTTTTTCCCTTTGACAATAAGTACAACTATATTGATTATTCTCTCTTTATCAGTAAAATCATCCTCCTCGTTTCCGTAACCCAGTATCTCTTTTAGAGAATAGAGGGGAAGAATCTCTCCTCTGATAAAGACTATTCGCATGTCTCTGTATTTTTTTACATTTTTGAATGGGATCTTTACACTCTCGAGTACGTAGTCTATGGGGATGTAGTAATTATCGTCGGAGATTGTAATTTCCAATCCCTTCGTTATGGCGAGGGTTAACGGAAGTTTTAACCTTATTGTTGTTCCCACACCTACTATGCTGTCAAGTTCTATTGATCCGGATAGTTTTTCTATATTGGTTTTTACCACGTCCATCCCGACTCCCCTACCGGAGACGTCAGTTACCTTTTCCGCGGTGGAGAAACCAGGTAGGAATATCAGGTTAAACAGATCCTTTTCACTGTAGTTTTTTATCTTCTCTTCATCCACCAATCCCTTCTCCAGTGCTTTTTTCTTTATTTTTTCCGGATCGATTCCTCTTCCGTCGTCCTTTACCTCTATTACCACGTTTTGTCCCATATTGTAAGCGCTTAGTGTTATTGTTCCTATCTCGGGTTTCCCGTTTTTTATTCTCTCCTGAGGAGTGCTTATTCCATGGTCTACCGAGTTTCTGATTATGTGAACAAGGGGATCAGCCAGAGCATCAATTATTGTTTTATCTAATTTTGTATCTTCTCCGTGTATTTCAAGTCTAATCTTTTTATTCATTGCCTTGGAGAGATCCCTGACAAGCCTTGGAAATCTGGAGAAAATTGTACCAACAGGTACCATTCGCATCTGCATCACACTGTTTTGGAGATCGTAGGTAACTTTTCCTATATTCTGACTTATCGTTTTTATATCTTCCTTTAAGGTATCAATTGACGAGGCACTTTTTATGTCTTTGGTCACCTCTATAAAGTTGTTTTTTATTACTACAAGTTCCATTACAAGATTCATAAGATTGTTGAGCTGATTCTCCGATACCTTTATAAATTGAGTAGAGGGTTTTACCTCTTCTTTTGCGGTAATTTTCTTTATGGCCTCTTTTACTGTTGCGGCCTGTCTTCTATCACCCTTCTCCGCTATGGTGTTCATAACATTCTCTATCCGGTTGATAAGTTTGGTCTCTTCGTCACCGCTTTTCCCAGAAAGTTCTTTTACCGCCGAGAGCCCCCTGTCACATTCCTCTATTAGGAGGTTGTGGCTAACGCTCTTACCGAGTTTTTTCATATTTTGAAAGGCTCTGTTTAACATCTCAAGCGAGCGTTCTTTGTTTACCCCAGCTCTTAAATTCTCAATGGCGATTTTTACCATCTGTATCGATTGAGTCATTGTATTGGAAAAGGAAAGAGCCCTGGCATCTCCTGCCGTAGTGGTTGATATTTGAGTGCTTTTCTCTGGTTTCGAGGTTGTTTCTCCCCCTTTTACGGTGGAGGCCTCTCTCTTGTCGTAGGTTTCTTTTAGAGCGGCAATTAGTTCTTTTGGGGTTATATCCTCTCTCTCCCCCGTTTCAATGTACCTTGTTACGGCTTTTAGTGTATCCACCGTGTCGAGGAGTATGTCGTGCTCCTCCTCGGTTAGAGGGCTTTGGGTGTCTCTTCTGTAGTGTATAATTGCCTCTGCCAGATGCGATATCTCTTGAAAGTAGTTTAGAATATGGTTTTTGTTTTCCTCTTCTGTTAGGTTAAGTGTGGAAAGGAGTAATCTGGAGTTTCCCTTAAGACTGTGGAGTGATCGGAAGAGATCGTCATATTTATCTATTCCTCCTCCCTCCTCCTCCATGGCTAGAAGTATGGATTCTATGTGATCAAAATGATCGTAAGCCTCTTCTATAAAATTCTGTTTTAAATCTTCTCTTAGATTTTCAATCTCCCATACAATTTCCTCTGTTTGCTTTGTTTTTTGCTGTTCGGTTTTTGCCTCCTCCGTAAATTTTTTTATTCTATCTATGAGTGCATCAACGTTTTCCTCCGGTTCTCTAATGATAATACTTTCTCCCTCGGATTTTTCTGTTGCGTGGGTTACATCAGTATGGAGTTTTTCTATCATTCTGTTCAACGTATCTGTGGACTCAAGTAGAAGATCTATGAGATCCGAATCTGCCTCTATCTTTTCATCTCTAAGCTCATCGAGTAAGTTCTCTAATATGTGACTTAGGGCCTTTATCTTTTTGAATCCGAAGTATCCAGAACTTCCCTTTATAGAGTGGACGGGTCTAAAGATTGAGTTTACCAGTTCTATGTCGAACTCGGATTCCAGCTTAAGTATCTTCTCCTCTATACCCTGAAGATGTTCCAGGGACTCGTTTAGGAATGTTACAAGAACCTCGACCTCATCCTGTCCAATGGTGATAATTTCCTCTTCCTCACTCTCCCCCGTTTCGGATGGTTGTTCTGTATTTGTTGATTCGGTTTTTTCCCCTTCGGTAGGTTTTAGGTGTTGTAGTAGGAGATCTCTAAAACTTTTAATCTCTGCCTCTGTTTTATCTGTAGGACCCTCCTTTATAAGTGTGGTGAAGTAAGAGCTAATCCTTTCGAGAAGTTCTTTGGTTTCACCCTCTGTTTTGTCAGTTAGGTTTTTTGCGGTCTCTTTAATCTCTATGGCAGAAACAAGATCTCCTACGTTGTAGAGGTTTAAAAGTTCCAATAATCTAAGGAATTCTTGATTTATTTCCATACTGTTATTCCCCTAATAGTAGTTTTACATTTTCAACGAGGTTTTTGGGATCTACCGGTTTTATAATGTATAGATCTGCTCCTGCTTCAAAGCCTCTCTTTTTATCACCCGCTTCATCCTCTGTGGATACTATTATTATTGGAATGGTTTTATAGTTTTCCTCTTTGCGAACGTTCTCTATGAAGGTGTAACCATCCATTATGGGCATGTTGATGTCCGTGATAATTAGGTCGATATGATGTTGATAGATTAATTCCAGAGCGTCTGCCCCGTTCACAGCGGATATCACCTCGAATCCTGCACTCTTTAAGGCGTAGGCGTGATAGTTTCTTATCATTTCGGAATCGTCTACTATTAATATTCTCTTTGACATAAGCACCCCTCTCTAGGTTTATTCCGGTTTTTGATATACAATCATTCCTCCCTTCTTCTTTATGCTGAATGCAGAACTGATTCTGCTTATAGATTCCGAGTGGCCAAGGAATATATAGCCACCTGGGTTTAAGAGCTCATAGAAGGTGTTAACAACCATCTTTCTGGATTTGTCGTTGAAGTATATAAGTACATTCCTGCAGAATATAAAGTCGAAATTTCCAAGCTTTAAAAGGCTCTCCGTATCGGAAAGGTTAATCCTGAAAAAGGAAACGTGTTTTTTTACGATATACTTTACCTTGTGATTAATCCCATCGGTCTCAAAGTATTTTTCATAATACTCTGGAGGCACATCCTTTACCGAGCGATTGCCATACACACCCTGTTTTGCCTTTTCTAAGGCATTTGTATCTATATCTATTCCTATAATGTCGATGTTCCAATTCTTGTAATTATCGAGCATTTCCATCACTATTATGGAAAGGGTGTACGGTTCCTCCCCTGTCGAGCAACCGGCGGAGAGTATTCTTAAACTATTGTCCCCCGCCTTTTTCTTTTTTTCCTCTGTTTCGGGGAGACAGTGTTCGGCAAATGCCTGAAGCTGTTCAAACTCTCTAAAGAAGTAGGTCTCGTTTGTTGTGAGCAGATTTACAAATTTTTCCAATTCTTTTCCGTCTTTGTCAAGAAACTTGAGGTATTTGAGATATTCAGATGGGCTTTCTATTCCCAATTCTTCCATTCTCTTCGCTATTCTTTTCTTTACGAAGTATATCTTTTTCTCTTCAAAAAAGAGGCCTGTTCTATCAAAGATGAAATTTCTAAACTTGATGAAATCACTGAAGTCAAGATTCATTTTGCTTCCCTCTCTCGTATTGTTTCTACTGCATCGCCTATGGCCTCAAGTATTTCATCGCTCTCTATCCTATCGGCTAGTTCTTCCAGAAGTTCTATATCCTCTGCAGTTCCCCTATCGCGGAGTATTTCTACCGCGGAGAGAATCTCCATTTCGTCTTCGCTCTTTAATTTTTCTCGTACCTCGGTTAGGTCTTCCTCTTTTACCTTGTTTAGGAGTTTCATTATTTCATATTTGAGTGGGCTATTATCTGTCTTTTCAGCGATTCGCTCCAGACGTTTGAGTACGTTCTCCGGGAGTTTTTCTATTTTCGCCCTTGTCTGAATTTTCTCGATTGCATCGATGTACTCCCTGTTGAAGAGACTCTCGTCCCTTTCAATGATTTTATCTATCAGTTGAAGTTCCTTATCTTTTCCGAAGGCTGCAAGGTACTTTAGAAAGGAAAATATTATCATCGGATTATTCTCTTCGGAGAATTTGTCAATGATTTCTCTTGCATGAGGTGAATGTCCGATTTTTGCAAGAGCTTCAAGGGCCGTGCATTTAAGAAGTACGTTTTCCTCACTGAGGAGGAGTTTTTCTATTTTTTCTGTGTACGCGGTAGCACCCGCGTTTCCAAGGTACTCGATTGCAGTAATTCTGATATTTATTTCCCTATCATCCAATGCCCCACCTAAAATCTTTGCCGCATCATCGGAGGAATCCTCTACTAGGGCATCTATTGCGAACTTTCTTACGTCTTTATCACTATGTTTTGAGAGTTCTTCGATTAAAGGGTACAATTTTTCTCTGTTTTCTTTTAACAGTTCCACGGCCCCGTTTCTCACGAAAGGATCTGCAGACTGGAGCATTCTTTCAAACATTTCAAAATCAATCTCTGATATCAGATTGGAAATAATAAAGAGAATTTTCTCCTTTAGGGCTCGCTCCTTCTCTTTTTCGCATATCTCGATTAGAGGAGGGAGATAAGAGATGTCTGTCTCTTTTATTAAATTGTCTAGAAAGTTCATTTTTTCTTTTGAGTTCATTCTGCCGTAGTTTTCCACAAATGTTTGGCTGTTCATAATAGCTAAAACCTCCAAAGCTCTTTTGTTTAAATTATTTAAGGAGTGTGGAGATTCTCTTCTCCAACTCCATGAAATTTACATTCAATGTTGAGGATTTTCCCTCGGGTTTTGCCATTACATCGGCAGCTCCGAACATCTTTGCCTTCCTCACGTTCTCGTCATTTTGGTACATTGTCCCGCTTAAGATTACTATTGGGAGGTTTTTGTCAATCTTCCCCTCGCGTTTGAGAGTTTTTATCTCCTTTAGTGCGGTTATTCCGTCCATTTCTGGCATCTCTACGTCCATTACAACTACGTCGGGTTTTTCACTAAGTATTTTTTCTATCCCCTCCCTCCCGTTTTTGGCACTTACCACGTTCCAATTACCAGTTTTTTTAAACATACTCTCCAGTCCGCTTCTAATTAACATCGAATCATCGACAAGTAATACTTTTCTTGTCATTTTTTGCCCCTTTCATTGCTCAAGTGGATTTGTTGTAAGTATTTCCCTTAGGAGAGCAAAGTAATTGCTCTGTATTACGGGAAACTCATCCAGTGCTTCCCTTAAGAATGTGGTTAATTTGTTAATTGCGTCGGAGTACCTGTAGAGAAAACCTACTTTACACTCCCTTTTTATTGCGCTTCCCACTGTAGCTATTCTTTCGGCGTTGCTTATAAGTAGGTCGGGTTGTATGTAAAGTTCTACTATGTTGTATTTATCCTTTTTTAAGAGTTTCTTGATATCGTCTATCTCTGAAATTTCATTGATGGGAATTCTGTTTATCAGAGGAACAAAACGGATAAGTCGTAGCATCTCGAATCTTAAATCTCTTACTATGGAAAAGAGTATTTCGAAGGAAATTTCGTCGAATGAGGTAACATTTCTGTTTATTAAAAACATTAGTTGCTCAAGGTAGAGCGAGAGTTTGTTAAGTTCGTCAAACTGTGAAAGGGATTCGATGATTACCGTTCTAAGCTCTATACTCTCTGTGGCTATGTCTTCCAGTATTTCGAGGTTTTTTTCCTCGCTATTCTCCTCGGTGAGATTTTCTGTTCCATCTAGAATGTTGGTAAAACTTGTGATAAGAGTTTTAAAGGACTCCTGTGAGATGTTGAGGGTTGGCGGAGCAGGGGAAGTAAACACTGGTTTTGTAGACTTTTTTGTCTTTTTCTTCGATTTTTTCTCTGTCTCTGTTTTCCTTTCTCCTAATTGTTCGAAGGCGATAGTTTCTTTCTTTATGTTCTCTTTAAAGCTCGAAGTATCCTCTCCGGAGAATATTTCCTTTAGAAGGTCACATATTTCGAGGAGTTTATCTACAATTTCCGGGGTTGTTTTTTCTTTTCCCTTCCTTATGGGATCCAGTTTTGATTCTACGGAGTGAAAGAGTTTGTTTAATTCCCCTTCGCCCACAATTCCTGAGTTTCCCTTTAGTGTATGAAAGCTTCTGAACAGGGAGTTTAAATATTCAGGGTTCTCTTTATCCTCCTCAAGTTTTAGTATGGTTGCTTCTATGTTTTGTACTATTTCCAAACCGTTACTGAAAAAATCTTTTTTTAACGAGTTAAGATCTCTTTCCATGCTGTTTTCCCCTCATCACTCCTCTCTGGTAGGATTTTGAGATGTATATTTTAGGACATCCTTCCACCTATCGAGTCTTTCCACTGAAATATTCACAATTCTTTTAAGCTCGTCCGGGGATTTAAAGGGCTTGGTTAGATAGTCTATAGCCCCGTGCATTAGAGACTCTATTACCCTGTCCAGAGTGGAAAAAGCTGTCATCATTATAACCTGAATTAGAGGGTCTATCTTTTTAACCTCTTTTAGAACCTCAATCCCATTCATTCCCGGCATTGAGATATCGAGAAGCATAATGTGAATTTTTTTCTGTTCTACCACTCTAAGAGCACTCTCGCCGTCCTTTGCTGTGAGGGTATTAAGTTTTTCATTGTCCTTTAAGTACTGAGTGACTATATCTCGTGTTATTTCATCATCATCCACTATTAGAATACTGTATGGCATAAGATTCCCCCTTCTTAGTTTATCCTACTGCTTTTATAATCTCCTCTGCTATTTCCCAGCTTGGGGCTACTATGTCGGCTCCTCCTCGCCTTATGGCTTCACCGGGCATCCCAAATACGATCGCGCTTTCTTCGCTCTCCGCAATTGTTATTCCACCTGCCTCCCTTATCTTTACCATGGCGTCGGCACCATCATCGCCCATACCGGTCATAAGTACTCCTACCGTATCTTGCCCAAATACGGAGAGTACGGATTCCATCATTACATCCACAGAGGGTATAAAGAGATGCTCGGGTTTGCTTGGGGTTCTGATAAGTATATGGCCGTCTGTTTTTTTAAATAGTGTTAGATGTCTCCCCCCCCTGGCGAGATAAATCACTCCCCTTTTTACCTCCATACCGGCTTCAACCTCCACACATTTTAGTTTGGAAGCCGAATCAATCCTTTTTGCAAAGGAGGAGGTAAAGGTAGGTGGCATGTGTTGGACCAGAAATACGGCAGCGTTTAGATCCTCCGGGAGGTAGGGAAGTACGTCAAAAATAGTTTTGGGGCCTCCTGTGGATATCCCTATTGCCACTGCTTTGTATCCAAGCTTTGGAGCCTTTTTCTTGTGGAGAGCAACTTGTTTCTCTATACGTACCCCGCTTTCCGGACGACTTGTTCTTTTTAGCTTTTCTCGATTCAGTTTTTCGAGAATTCCCACCCCTGCTGCAGCTTTTATCTTTCTTATAAGTTCATCCGATACCGCCTTTATATTTGTGGATACCGTTCCTCCTGGTTTTGCCACGTAGTCGAAGGCCCCCAGTTCTAAGGCTTCGAAGGTAGTAAGTGCTCCCTCCTGGGTAAGAGAAGAAACCATTATCACCGGGGCAATCTTTTCCTCTGTGATTATCTGGAGTGCCGTTATTCCATCCAGACCGGGCATGTTTATGTCCATTGTGATTACATCCGGTTTTAGTTCTCTTGCTTTTATAACGGCATCCTTACCGTCTCTTGCGGTACCACAGACGTTAAGTAGGGGGTCCGAGTTGATTATTTCCTTTAGGAGTTTACGCATCAGCGCGGAATCATCACAAACAAGAACCTCTATCTTACTCTTCAATTTTTAACTCTCTCCTTTTTGTGATTGGTTTTTCTCCTGGTTGGGCCTCTCGGGTATCTTCTTCTGTTTTGTCGGGTCTGTTCTGAGTTGTTTGAGAGACACTCGCTCGTGGTGTAGGAGAAGAAATTTTTGTGTCCATCTCTCTATACTCTTTTTTCTCTTCTGAGGAGAGAATCTTATCTACATTGATGATTAAGATCATTCGTTTACCGTCGTCAACTTTTCCCACACCCTTGAGGAATTCGCTCCCAATGCTTGAGAGGATGATATCTGGAGTTGGTTCTATACTACTCTTTGGGATACCCATTACTTCGTTAACCCTGTCCACTATCAGTCCCGTTTTTTTGCCCGAGAGATCGGTTATGATAACACGTGTTCTTTCGTCTATCGGTTTGGTTTTTATTTCAAATCTTTTCCTTATATCTATTACAGGTATTACCTCCCCTCGCAGGTTTATAACTCCCTCTATAAAAGACGGAGCTTTGGGGACCCGGGTTATCTTCGATACCCTGTTTATCTCCTGTACTTCCATAATATTTATCCCGTAGTCCTCATTATCTATAGAGAAGGTGACGAATCGCTCTATCTCCGAAGTGCCGGTACTTTTCTCTTCCGCTTGAGTCATTTCTTCTTCCCCTTTGAGTTTTTTTATAAGATTTATATCTCTCTCTGCGAATAGATGTTTTTCGTCTATTAAAAATATTAGACGCTTGCCAGAATCAATCTTTGCTATTCCACTCAGTTCTCTCTTCATCGTACCCGATTCACTTACCGTGGTATCTATGAGATTTTTGGGGATGGCTCTTACCTCGTTTACCCTATCTACCAGTATACCTGCGGATAACTCACCGGATTCCAGTACGAGGATCTTTTTGTCGTTTTCACCCTTATCTATGAGGTGATTTTTTAATGTATCAAAGATATTTTCCAGCTTTGATTCGCTGGGAAGGACGTTCTCTTCAAAGTAGGTTTTAGCTTTATCGGTATTGGATAGGGCAAGATCGTAGAGTTTAACCGCCATCTCGTGGATTAATGTATGAAGATTTATCAACTCTTCTGTTTTTTCTCTTGTTGCGATCTCAGTGTTTTCTATTCTTTCGGTGAGTAGGGTAATTGGGCATTCTCTCTCGAGGAGGGATTTTTTGATACTCTTTCCCCTATAGAGGATTTCTCCTATTTCTTTTAGCCATTTGGTGTGGGAATCTTTTACTCTTTCTACCAGAGAAGCGTACTCCGAATCTTGTGACACGGAGCCCAATATTTTACGAAAGTCAAAAACGGGAAGTATTTTACTCCTTAAAGTTAATATGCCCCTTACATACTCCGGGGTATTTGGAACTTTTGTGATTTTGGTTAGGCGAAGAATCTCCCTTACGGCGTTTATATGAAACCCATATTCGTCATTTGCCACCCTGAATATAACGAATTGTTCTTCTTCCTGTTTCTCCTCCTTTGTCTGCGTAGTAGCGGTGGTTGGCTCGAGAGATGGTCTGTATTCCTCTTTATTTCTCTCTATTTTTAGAACCTCTTCAAGGTTTAAAAGGAGTATTATTCTTTTCCCCTCGTTTTCTTTAATTACACCGCTTATATAGTCCCTGGTTTGTAGATTTTTTAGATCTTTTCCTCCCGTTTCATCTGGTTTTTCTATTGCGGAGATATCGACCCTAAGTACCTCGGAAACGGAATCAATGAGAAGGCCGTTGAGTGAACCCTTAAGATCTATTACTATCATCCTCGAGTTTTCATTTCTCTCTATCTCTGGAAGATTAAAACGTTTTCTTGAATCTACAACTGGTAGTACCATCCCCCTCAGGTTGGTTATACCTAGAATATACTCGGGACTTCGCGGTATTCTCGTAATATCGGCGAGTTTTACTATTTCCCGTACGTTTTTAATGTTGAGGCCATACTCCTCTCTCTCTATTTTAAAAACTACAAATTCCTCCACTGTGTCCCGAATAGCAACTTTTTCAGGGTTATTTTGTGTGGTATCATTTAGCTGGGAATCTGTCTGGAGATTCATCATCATCTGCCCCTACATCTGCATTTCGTCGGCCATGCTGGCTATTTCTTCTATAGCCTCCGAAATCTGTTGCATCCCTTTACTTCCCTCTTCCGATGCTTTGGCAGCCTCTTCTGCAGATTTTGCCGTTTCTTCCGCGGCTGCTGCTATCTGCTCTACGCCCTTAGCGGTTTGCTCTAGGGCTGTTATTATCTCCTCTGCTGCTGTTTTCATTTCGGTAAGGTTTTTGAGGGTTTCGGAGATACTTTTATCGACCTCGTTAAAAACCTCCATATTCTCCCTCGCCTTCTCCAGTTCATCCAGGGTATCCTCTCTAACCTCTTTTATGTTCTGCGAGGCCATACGTATCCTTGTCTGGATACTTCTTATCATATCCTTTATCTTCTCTGCGTTCTGGTTGGTCTCATTTGCTAGACTTCTTATGTCCCCGGAAACAACGGAAAAGCCTCTTCCTGCATCTCCTGCTCCTGCAGCCTCTATAAAACCATTAACGGAAAGCATGTTTGTTTGAATTCCTACCATACTTATCTTATCAATTATCTTTTCAATTTCGATGATATTATCCTCCAATAATTCCACGATTTTGTTGGTCTCTGACGTATCTCTTGTTGACTTTTCTATGCTTTCAAGGGAGAGGTTTATGTTTTCTTTGCTCTTACTTATCCTATCGGAGAGGGAGTTTGTCTTTTCCAGAGCACCATCGGTGTTTTCCATGAAATTTTTGGCTATTGTAAGGGTTGATTCTGCAAGATCTTTCTCCCTGTCGGTGTTTCTGGATATCTCTTCCGCCGCCGCTGCTATTTGTGTTATTGCATTGTATATCTGTGCGGATGCCGCAGTTGATTCCTCTATATTTGCAGATAATTCTTCCGCTGCTGCCGCAACTTCTTCCGCCGATTTGTTTACGTCCAGAGCGGTTCGAAGATTATCGGCTAGGTTTCCCAAATCATCGGCCGCGGTGAGCATCTCGCTAAAAGCTTTGTTCTGCTCATGAATAGATTTTGTTACCTCCTCTGTAGAGCTTGCTATTTCCTCTGTTGCAGAGGCCACCTCCTCCGCTGCTGTTAAAAATTCTTTTGCATTAGCCTGAGTATCGTCCGATGCTTTTAAGAGTACATCGCCTGCGGCGAGTAGTTCTTTCCCCCCCTGGACTATCTCTTCCAGGGCATTCAGAATGTTTATGGATTTTTCCGCCTCGGATTCTGCAACTCTGGCGGAATCCTCCACCGCCTTTACTATTGTGTTAACGTTATTTTGAATCTCCTGTATGACATTCTGAATATCGAGGGCACTCTTCTCGGAAACCTCTGCTAGATTTCTCACTTCATCCGCTACAACGGCAAAACCTTTGCCCTGTTCGCCTGCTCTTGCCGCCTCTATTGCTGCGTTTAGGGCAAGAAGGTTCGTTTGATCTGCGATTTTGACAACGGTCTGAACTATTCCCCCTATCTCTTCTGTCTCTTTTTCCAGTTCCTCTATTATTTTTGTGGTGTTTTTGCTTTCCTCCGCTGCCTCCTTCACGGAATCGATAAAGCTACGGGTGTTTTTATCGAGAAGATTTACAAAATCTATACTTTTCCTTACGGCCTGAACGGATCTGTTTACCATTTCTCCTATATCGGCCGCTCGCCTGTTAATCTGCTCTACAGCGGTTCTGGATTCTTCCGTTGCCCCGGAGGCCTCCTCTGTGGCTGTTGCTATTGTCTCTGCGGTTTTGGATAGCTCTTCCGATGCACTGGCTGCCTGGTTGAGTGCCGCTGACATTTCCTCTATTGCTGCAGAAAGCCTCTCCGCCATTGCCTGTTTCTTCGCTAGGGTTCTTGCCTTTGCCTTTTCCTGAGCCAGTTTTTTTGCTCGCTCGCGCTTTTGCAGCAGGTCTTCGCCCACCTCTACTTTTTCCCTTATACCGGTTTTCCCCTCCGGTGTCGCAAGTTTTTTTGCCATCTCTACCTCCAAGGAAATATTTTAATACATCTCTGCCCCGGGATGATTGTCTCTCTAAATTTTATATGTATTGCTATAAAATGCAAATTTTTTCTGCGTATATACTATTGATTTTTATAAATTTCAGAGGTTTGTACTATTTCTAAGATAGTATAGTGTTCAAATTTAAAATTGTTACAGAAACGCAATTCGTAATAACAGGTCATCTAGAACTTATAGAATTTTGAGCCCGCTTCCTCGTTTTTCCTCTCTATCGCTCTCCACGAGCCAATCCCTTCCGGATATTGCTATCTCGTTATACTCCCCCGTGTCTACGTCCAGTGCCGATACATTCAGGATTCCGTGTTTGTCTATCGAGAATGTAACATCTATATTGGGTTGTCCTGCTTTTGCTCTCTTTATTCCCTTTAGTATAAACCTACCTAATGAAATAATACTGTTGTCATTTTGTTCTCTCTGAATCACGTGTATTGTAACTTTATCCTGGTTGTCCTCTGTGGTAGTAAAGAATTTGGAGCTTTCGGTTGGGTAATTTATCCCTGCTGGAATTATTGGAACAAAGTTACCCTCATTGTCCTCTACCCCGAGATCGTGAGATGTAATGTCGTAAAACTGCACCTCTTCTATGTCACCGGAGAGTATCCCTGCAAGGACACCGGCGCCAAGTGCTACGACCTCGTCCGGGTTTATATCTCTGTAAATCCTGAAGTTGTTTTTTCCCTTGCCGCTTGTTAGGGTTTTTATAACCACATCTTGCACGGCCGGAATTCTGGTAGAGCCCCCGGCGAATATCAATGAGGTTACCCAGGAGTAGGGGAGAGAGCTCTTTTTGAAGAGGGATGTTAGATGATCCTTTAATTCTGATAAGATGGGACTTATCAGGTTGTTGAATTGCCTACGGGTTATATATTGTTCCAGATGAATTGACCCTTTTTGAGTAGCTGTGATATATGGGATGAAAATTTTCGTCTCTTCCGTTGTGGAGAGATCTATTTTTGCCCTCTCCGCATTGAGTAGGATTTGTTGATATGCAATAGGATCATTGTGTAGGTCTATGGAGTGTTGTTTTTCGAATTCCTCTGTGATATATTTGGCAAGAAGCTGGTCTATATTAACCCCTCCAAGGGAGGTGGATCCCCCTGTTGCTGTTACTTTAAATACATTCTCACTGTACTCCATTAGTGTGATATCGAGGGTTCCCCCGCCGAAGTCCACAACGAGTATTCTCTCTTCCCCGTTTCTATTTAGATAGTAGGCAAGGGCAGCAGCCACAGGTTCGTTTAGAAGTTTTAGAACGTTTAATCCGGCAAGTTTTCCTGCTTTTAAGGTTGCCTGTCTCTGGTTATCATTAAAATAGGCGGGAACGGTAATTACGGCGTCGTAAACCCTTTTGCCTAGAAATTTCTCTGTGTATTGTTTTATTTTTCTCAGGATTAGAGCTGAAATCTCAACAGGAGTGTATTCACGATTCGCTATGCTGTAACGTTTTGAGGTTCCCATGTCACGCTTTACATGGGAGATGGTATAATCTGCCTCCATTACAGATCGATTCTTGGCGAGCTCTCCCACAAGAACCTCTCTCTTGTTTTTAAAACTTACCACGGAGGGTGTTAGTCTTTCCCCCCGCTCGTTTATTATTATTTCCGGTTTTTTCTCTTTTATATAGGCGGCGGATGAATTGCTTGTCCCCAGATCAATTCCTATTATCGGTCTTTTCATTGTTCCTTTGTCTCAATTCTTCTTCAAGAATCTCCAGGTTTTCTCTTGCGCTTTTGTTATACGGATCTAACGTTAGGATTCGGTTAAAGAGTTCTGCAGCTTTTTCCACTTTACCTAAATTATAGTATGAAATTGCGAGATTGTTTATTGCTTTTAGATTGTTTTCGTCAATTAAAAGTATCGCCTTAAAGTTAGAAAAGGCCTCCATGTAATCACCCTCTTTTAAATATCTCACCCCCTCCTTGAACAGGCTGTCGATTCTCGATTTTAGCTCCGCTTCGTAGCTGGACTCTGGGTATTCAATTATTTCTTCTATACTGTTATCTCCCAAAAGTTCTTTTAGTCCTGTTCCTATCGGTTTTTTCCTGCTCATTTTAGTTTCTCTATCTCTTTTGCCAGGTAGTAATAGTCTACTGCTCCGTTCGATCTCTTGTTGTACTGAAATATTGTTTTTCCGTAGCTTGGTGCCTCTGCCAGTGAAATATTTGTCCTTATGGGTCTTAGGATAATAGCCTCCCCGAGATTTTTCTTTATCTCTTCTATTATTGCTCTGGAAAGTCTCGTTCTTTCACTAAAGAATGTCGGTATTATGCCCTTTAATTTCAAGTTAGGATTGTACAACTTGTTTATTGTATATACAAGCCTGACCATCTCTGCAAGTCCTTCCATAGCCAGGAAGTGTGCCTGCATCGGAATGTAAATCTCTCTTGAGGCTATGAGTGCGGAGAGGGTCAAAAGGCTTAACGCAGGGGAGGTATCGAATACGATAAAGTCAAATTCTCCTATTATATGGTTTATCCTTTCAGCTAGTATGGTTCTATGGGTTTTATCTGCAGAGTATCTTCGCTCGTATTCAATTAGGTTTCTTGAGGCTGGTATTAGTTTTAAATTCGGAAGGTATGTCTCTACCATAACCTCTTTTGGATCTTTGGATTCCATGAGTATTGCATATAACCCCCCGCTATCCTGCTTTTTTATCCCAAGCGATAGACTTGCATGAGCCTGGGAATCTGTGTCGATTATACAGACCCTGTTACCAAAGTGAGCGAGAGCGGCAGAGACATTGACGGTTGTTGTTGTTTTCCCGCTTCCGCCCTTCCTGTTTGCAAAGGCCATTATTCTTGCCATGGTTCTTGTACTTATTCAGTTAGCAGCTTTACTACTTTTACCAGTGAAGGCGGGTCGAAGGGTTTTACAATCCATCCGTTTACCCCGAGTTTCTTGCCCATTTCTTTCTTCTGAGTAGAGCTTTCCGTTGTTAAAAAGATTATTGGGGTGTTTTTATATCTCTCCGTTTCTTTTATTTTTTTTACGAACTCGAATCCGTCCATCACTGGCATATTTACATCCACTAGAAAGAGTGCTATCTCCTCTGTTTCGCTCTTATGAATAGCCTCATGTCCGTTGGAGGCCTCTACTACCTCGAAACCCTCAGGCTCCAGGGTTTTTTTTACAAGTAGTCGTATGGTTGCCGCATCATCCACACATAGTATCTTTTTCATTAATTCGCTCCTTACAAAGTTTAAAAAAGTGTAATGTCGCCTTTAAATTCCTTTTTTTCTTTTTTGCCCTCTTTCAACTTCACAGTATTTGTTTCCTCCTGTATCCCCGTTACCTCCCACTCTTCCTTTACGGTAAATTTTTTCCCTGCAAGTTCCTCAACCTCTCTCCTTATCTCCTCTATATCTACCCGAGCTCTATATTCAGGTGGTAATTCCTCTCCAAGCTCGGTAAGCTCTCTTACTATATCTACAATGTGGGTAATGATCTGTTGCATTATATCCTGAAACTGTAGCCTATTTATTATTTCGTTTAATTGTTCCCTTATTGCCGTTGGGAGTTGTTCCGTTTCTTCTATGGAGAGTTCTGCGGTATTTATCTCGGAGTTCAGGTAGTTGGATATTTTACTTAGGGCCATGCTTGTATTGTTTAGACTCTCGGAGGATTGAATCGTCTGCTCCTCAAGTTTAATGAAGAGTTTGGTTATGAGTTCACCCACTTCCTTTACCATGTTAGTTATATTTTTAGCTATTTCTTTGGATCTGTTGGAGAGTTGTTGAATTCCTCTCGCTATCACGGGGAACCCCCCCGCATTATGGCCCATTCTTGCCGCTTCTATCGCGGTGTTTACGGCGAGAAGGTTTGTCTCTTCCGATAAATCGATGATATTTATAATGTAATCCTCTATTTTTTTGATTTTGTCGGTGAATACTCTTATGTTGTTTGAGAGGGTCTTTGTGTTTGTTACGAAGGAATTTTTTATCCTTTCAATTTCTTCACTTGCCGTGCTTAATTTTACAATGTCCGTTTTTATACTCTGTTTCCCCAAAAAAATGTCCGAGAGGAATTTACCAATCTTCTCCCCCAGTGTCTGAGACTTACCGGCAATGTCAAATATCTCATCTGTAACTTCGAGGATGGTTTTCTCTGTTTTTTTGTGTACGAGTTCTTTGAGACTATCAAGTATTGGGATGGCCGCCTCAAATCTGTAGAGGGAAATCTGTAATCTGGAAATTTTCTCCTGCAGAGAGCCAATTTCCTCTTTTAATCTTTCAATTTGGTCCTCCTTTTGTTTTAATTCTACTCTTAATTTTTCAACCTCTTCCTCGTTTTTAGATGCTGTTTCCTCTCCCGGTAACTCTCTCTCATGTGTTTTTTTCTTGACTTTGCTCTGGAGAATAATTATATATGTGAGAATAAATAACATAGTAACAATATTTGCGTATCCGAGAGATTTATAGGGTAAGAAGACACTCGTTATGCTGAAAAAAACACCTGCTAGGGCTAAAAGGAGCGGAAACGAGTATTTCATATTTTAAATTTCCTCTTTTATATGTAAAAAATATAGACGAATTGTAAGAATAATCAGTTGCAAATTCATTTTCTTCTAAGTATTAATAATATTGAAAGAGAGTATGGCGTCAAGTTTTAATTTGAAAATCGGTTTTCAAATAGTTATTAGGGGAATTTCCTAATATTTGGGGAAAAATGGGATTTAAAAAAATAAAGTAGTTAACAAATCACTGTGACGATGATAGACTTAAAGGGGGGTCCGGATTTGCTTTTTGGAGTGAGAGGGGAATTAGAAAATGCTTACTCTAGGCATCCTGAGGATTTTTGCATTAGAGCATTTGATTTTGTTTTTCCTTTACATGGGGTTTGCGATATTTGTACTCTCTAGGAACTATAAAAATCCCTTACACAGGCGTTTTTTTCTCTTTCTTGTTTTAGTTTCTCTGGTCTCGTTTTTTGAATTTCTCCTGCGTCAGTCCAGGGATTATAGGGAGGCTTCCTTCTGGCTGAAGTGGTTATTTATCTGGCCATTTGTATTTGCCTCTCTGGTTGATCTTTTGGTTGTCTTTTCCGGTTTTGCCGGAAGACGCGGGGTCAGGGTATTTGTAGGGCTAATTTATGTCTTTTCTCTTATTGTTTCCCTTGTCTATCTATTCAGTAAATTCTTATTTAAAGGACCAGTGCTCTTTTCATGGGGCTGGGAGATTGGTGTTCGAAACGAGATAATTGTTATTGTAATTTATCTTCTCTTTCTTCTCTTTTTTGTGATTTCTACCGTG
>CAZQTC010000009.1:0-2884 GCA_964596425.1 uncultured Spirochaetales bacterium
AACAGCCCGAACCTCTTATCCATCTGGTGCTGAAGCTCTCCGAATCTTTTGTCCATCTGGTACTGGAGCTCTTCGAACCTCTTATCCATCATCTCAAATCCCTGCTTCATCAACTCCCTCTGGTTCTTTAGCTCCTCTTCCACCCTCACCATCCGCTCCCTCAACTCTATCTCGTACACCCTCGGGGGCGACCCCAAAGACTCACCCCCCAACCACTCACCAAGATGCTTTTTTATATATTCCTCTATCTCTTTTAAATCTTCTTCCGTAACAGCCATATCTACCTCTACATTAATATACCACACATCAGACTCTTAACAAAATATATACTGACAAATACCTCTCATCAATCACAAATCGCTAAAAGCATTTCAAAAACTTTACAAATACCATTTCCCATACTAAATTGTTACTAATGAGATCTAGAAAATCGAGACTCAGAAAATCGGAAATAAACCTGACAAAAAGCGTTGGTCAAGACTTCAACCCCAATTCAAAAGTATTTCTATATAAACGTTAGCATTTCACAACCCGTTTCCCCTGCAACCCATAGAGCGAAGCGCATCAAGGGCTTTTAGAAGATCTTCTTTTCTTTTCCATTACCGGCAATGATGCATTCAAACCAAAGTCTATTGCTATCGATACTCCAAGTGAAAGTAATGATTTTCTTACTTCAATGGCGGAAAGGTAAAGGTTTATATTCATTGCCAAAAACCTGGTAAAGTACAGTTCAAAGGTACTGAGCAATCCGGTTTCAAACAAAACATCAAAGGCACTGTAGCTTCTATTTATCCCATACTCCGGATTATCAATTGTCTCATTGATAACAGCAAATTCAACTCCCAGAGCCCCGTAAAAACCCAGAGATAGTATCCCATCGAAAAACCTCACATTGTAACCCGCCAGACCCAGGAGTGTATCATACATATCGATATTAACCCTAAGACCAGCCACACTCTCCATCAAGGGGAAAACACCGGTATTGAATACTCCTACGGAAAAACCGGAGGGAAAATCGTGAAACACATTTAGATCAATACCAAGGGTCATAAAACCTACTGCAGGAGATAGCTGAAACCTGGTTACACTTCTTGCCTCCGCCTCTGCAGGGCGAACAAAGAAAACAAAGAGAGATAGTAAAATCAAGATAACAAAAATAAACACCTTCCTATTATTACGGCTCTTCAAATTACTTACTCCCCAAAGTAAATTTCAGCCCTTCCTTCAGAGCTATATAACGATTATTCCAGTGTCTCTTATGCGGTATCTCCATTCTCTTCAATGTTAGAAAACTGTACCCTCGAGAGAGCAATCTCGCTGCAAACTCTTCCATCAGTATATTCATGCCCATTCCCTCAAGAGCACCCGTTGAAAGAAAAAGTTTGATATTACCCGAAGAGACATGAAATTCACTTTCATACTTAAAAAAGATCTCATTATCCCACCAGAGAGACGGACTTGTTGCAATAAAATTTTTTATCGCATCGTTATGAAAGAAAAATCCATAAAGAACAGCAATACCACCGAACGAATGGCCTGCAATATACCTGTAGGCTCCCCCAGGTGTTACCCTGTAGTTGCTATCTATGTAGGGGAACAACTCTGTCGTCAAAAAATCCCAGAAATCACGTGCCCCTCCCCCATCACCGTCGGAATCAACCGTCGGCGTATAATCGTACATTCGCATGTTCCTCCCACTACCATAACCGATTGCCACCACAATTACCGGGGGAATAACCCCGGAGGTAACAAGCTCATCAACGACTCGCGAGGCATCATCTTTTACCGCATCGCCATCCAGAAGGTAAAGCACAGGATACGTATTATTGGAAGCCTCATAATCTGAGGGTAAATAGATATAGAGGAAATAACTGTGCCCCATTACTTTGGATGATATTTCCTCGTCTACCTCGGTCATGGATATTTTCTTCACGGAAAGATCACAGGAAGAAACAGTAAGTACGATCGATAAAAGAAGGAAGATTCGCCTTACTATCATCATACCAATTTTATCTCAATCGTTTCACCAAAGCAAGAAAAAGCTACAGGTATATTATCTTTTCCCGTATGGGCTTCGCAAGAATAAATTTATAATCCAGCCTGTTAATATGGTGTCCATCCTAATCAAATCAACCAGAGGAAGCAAGAGTTGCTTGAAGAAGGTGTAGGTTTGGGGAATTCCCCCTTGCAAAAAACAGGGTATGGGCTTCCAATTCGAGAGGTGCAAAGCGGCAAAAGGAGACTGTTTACCCTATATCCCTTTTCATTTAGAGAATACCTATACTTCAATTTCGACGTAAAACTCAAGAGTTTATCATTTCAAATTTCTACAACAAAAATTGGAACATAAAGTATTTTGAATACTCTTCGAAGCTCGAAGAACCTACACCACTGGAGATTCTCAAAAATATACTCGACAAGATAATCACAACCGATATTCCATCTGTCGGCCGATTACGTGTGGATGAGTCAGATACAATAGATAAAATGATAAAGTTCATTGGCAAATCCCCTGCGGACGGAATAAATTACCCTTCCGTCCCATCGAATCTCGGGATTACAAAATACAAAGCGGAACAGTACATCAATCTTTTTGAAGAATCATTTGTTCTACAGAGACTCTTCTCAAAGTGTAAAGTACCCGCTCTTTATGCTGGGATTTGTATCCGAATACATTTAGAGCTTACAGTCTAGGCAAGAAATTACTCAAAAATCTCTCCATAGGGAAGCAACTATTCCCCCCAAAGCACCGGTAATTAACAAAGCGCCAAGTCCACCTGCAAATCGAGATTGCCTTTGACCTGACAAGAGGGTATAATACCTATATGAAGGGAGAAATCCACAACCCTCACGATAACTTCTTCAAATCCGTTATGTCAGACAG
>CAZQTC010000010.1:0-162318 GCA_964596425.1 uncultured Spirochaetales bacterium
TACAATAGTGTACTGATAGAGCTTCCCATTAATCTTCACACCTGGTGTAGGAGCAATACCAAGAACCGGTTTAGGAGGATTTTCAACGGGAAGAGGAGCAAGGGTATTAAAACCTCTACCCTCATCTGTCCAGTGAATCCACATACATACTGTTCCATCTTTCATTGCAGCATTATAGAGCTCATCCCACTCCCAAGAAAGCACACCAGGAGGCGAATACTTTAGAAGTTCTTTCATATTCTCAAGTGCCTTAACAGCCTGAGGAGAATTGATAAGAGGCTTCATGGTGGCAGGATCAAAATACTGAGGATTCGGTGCACTAAATGGCACATATCTAAAGAGATACCAGTAGTACACACGTCCTCTCTTTGCCTGATCCGCATATCCGTAAAAATCTTTCTTTAAAACCCTTCCGGCCAGTTTTTCACCCTTCTTCCTAGTAAAGAACTGAGCCAAATCTACAACCTGTTTCCACGTCTGGGGAGGATCGGGAAGTGCGTACCCATATTTTGCTTTGAAAGCTTTTCGTTCACCAGGATCTTCAAACAGATCTTTCCTGTAATAAAAGAGGAAGGTGTCTCCGTCTATAGTAATAGAAACCTTCTTCCCACCCCAAATATCCTGAGCCTTTCTGAATGCAGGAAGGATATCGTTAAAACCTATGGCATCGTTATCCGCAGCAATAAACTTGTCCAGAGGAAGAATATAATTCTCAAAATCCCCAATCCATGCAGAGTTGTATTGGATTAAATCGTACGCTCCAGTTCTCTGCGACAGCTCCAACATCTCTCTGGAGTATAATTCATCCGGGGAGACTTCTATAACATTCAGAGTAATCCCCAAATTCTTCTTTATATTGTCAGCCTCTTTATACCAAGGAGCCGCATGATGCCCGGAATGAGCAACCACACTTACAGTAATGCCCTCAAAAGGCTTCCCAGCCTTTCCTGCGGCTTTACCCGAAGGAGCACCCCCTTTTTCCTTTTGCCCCCCAGCAAAACTCGAAAGGGTAAACACCAACATAAAGGCGAGAAGAACAACTAATAATTTCTTCATCAATACTAACCTCCTTATTTGTTTTGGTTTCATAGCAAAATTTTCTATGCTCATCACAGATGTACACAATTAATCCACTCACATTTTCCAATTCTCCTTTTTCTTTCTCCGATTATCACCCCCTTTCTGGTTCAAGGATTATCTTTAAACCCTCGCCCCTACGTAGTATACCTATCCCTTCATGAACCCTGGAGAGCGGCAACCTGTGGGAAACAACCTTTTCCAGAGGAAGTACCCTGCTCTCTATAATTTTGGGAAGTTTGCTAAAGGTAAACTTCCCAATAAATCCACCGTAGATAACTATCTCTTTCTTCACAATTTCCGCTACAGGAATCTCCGGCCTTGCAAGTTCGTCATGTCCGAACTGCAGTATTCTCCCATCACTATGAACCAACTCTATGGCCTGCGGCAAAAGCGGACCTACAGCTTCCACTACTACATCCGGCCCACCCTTAGTTTCTTTGCTCACAACACTCTTTATATCCTCTACCTCCGGGTTAATAACCATATCGGCGCCACACTCCACGGCCATCTTCCTACGATATTCGGAAATCTCCGAAACCATTATCTTACCAGCACCACACGCTCTCAAATACATAGTAAAAAGCAACCCAATAGGACCAGCACCCAGGATTAGCACTGTTTCTCCGGGTTGAACTTTCAACTTATTAGCGGCACTAACAACACATGCTAATGGCTCCGCTAAAGCTGCAATATGAGAAGGCACCGAGGAAGAGATTTTATACAAGGATTGTATCGGAACCACAACATAACTTGTCATTGCACCGTTGGAGAAAATCCCGATTGTTCCCGCTTGCCCAGGTATTCCGGATTTCTCATACAGTACGGTACATCTATCAGGATGCCCACTCCTACATTGCTCACAGGTTCCACACCCAGGATGAGGATCCACTATCACATGATCTCCAGGCTTAAATTCTCGTACCTCGCTTCCTACCTCTTTCACTATGCCGGTAAACTCATGACCCAATACTATTCCTTTTGTCGCAGGATGAGCCGGGGGAACCTGTAATATGTGCAAATCCGTTCCACATATTCCCACTCCGGTAACCTGCAGAAGTACATCGGTAGGGTTTTCTATCACCGGTTCAGGAACATCCTTTAAAATCAGTTTCCCCTCACCTTCAAATACAGCTCCTAACATGCAATCCTCCACAACAACAAACCCCAAATGCTTGGATGTAAATTACGCTATTTAGACTATGTAATTTATGGTATTATTGTTAGTAAACACTGTCAAGCAATTCTTTATATTTTCAAAACATTTCTCATTCTCTTCTCCCCGCATTACCTATCAATCCACGATCGGCTTAACAATCTTTACAAATTCCCTTCCTTTCTCTACAATCTCCTCATCACTCGAAAGAATGGTTATACCAAAATCAGCCCCCAGGCCAGGATCTACAACCCCAATACTTAGATTTATCGATCTACTAAGAATATCATCAGTCTGAGGCAGCATATGCTTCCTAAAAGGTTTATTTCCATCTCTATCCACATAGGAGAGCAACTGCTCCATATTGTTATATACGTGCCATCCGCTTTTATCTACCGTTTTGCTTCCAAGCGCCTTCGCAACCTTTTCTGCTACCTCTGCTGTCTCAAATATAACGGTAAGCAGAGTAGCACACTCACCGGGATCGTTTATCTTCCTGAAATGCATATGCTTTATCCCACCCTCCACAATGGTATCCTTAAACAATTTTTTCTTTCGCTTTAACTCGGCAAGGATCTTATCCAACTTTTTCATCTGACCCAGGGCAAAGGCTGCAGTAAGCTCGTTCATACGAAGGTTTATTCCTATCAAAGAGCGCTTACCTATCTCCACTCCCATCCGTAACGGTTTATGACCCTGATCGTGAAAGCCAAAGGCTCGTTCGTAATACTCCTTATTATCAGTAATAACCATTCCACCGTCACCACTGGTTATTGTCTTATTTATGTTGAGCGAAAAAGCCCCTATATCACCCACACTACCTGTCATCTTACCCTTGTAACTTGCACCAAGAGACTGACAGCAATCCTCCAAAACAATTAGATTATGTCTTTTAGCTATCTCGGTAATACGAGAAAGATCACTGGGATTTCCCAGCATATGAACCGGCATCACAACCCTTGTTCTCTCAGTCAGCTTTTTCTCTATATCATCAGGATCCATGGTCAAAGACTCATCTATCTCAGTAAGTACCGGGGTCCCCCCAACAGCAATTATTGAAGATATAGATGCAACGAAGGTATAACCGGGAACAAGCACCTCTACACCCGGCCCCACCCCAACACCAACAAGGGCAGCCATTAAAGCACCCGTCCCCCCGTTTACGGCAAGGGCATACTTAGTCCCCATCCGCTTGGCAAATTCCCTCTCGAGAGTAACAACCTTTTTCTTAAACCTGGGATCATCTTCCCTTCCATAACGAGAAACATACCCACTTTCAAGAACATCTTCGACCTCTCTTCTTTCCTCTTCTCCCACCATATATGCACCAGGACCTGGCATATCTATCTCCTTTCTCTTTTAGTTTTAAATTTAAATGTAATTTACATAATATTTCAATGTAAATTATACTAAAATATCTCGTAACATATGTCAAGCTATTTCGTAAAATTTTTATTGACTGGGCTCCACTGGTCATGATAATAATTAAACAGAGGAGTGATAAAAATGAATGGTAAAAAAGAAATAATTAGATTCGGCCTTATAGGAGCAGGGAGAATAGGGAAACTACACGCATCAAACCTGGCGACGAGAATAAAAAAGGCAGAATTGTTATGCGTGGCGGATGTTTATAAAGAAGCGGCAGATACCTGTGCTAGAGAAAACAATATACCCTACTCCTACAATGATTATCATAGAATCCTCGAACGAAAAGATATAGATGCCGTGGTAATCTGCACGGCAACAGACACACACGCAAGAATAATCAAAGAGGCCGCAGAAGCGGGCAAGCATATCTTTTGTGAAAAACCAATAGCCCTGGATCTAAAAGAAATTGACGAGGCACTATCGGTAGTAGAAAAAACGGGGGTTAAATTACAGATAGGTTTTAATCGGCGATTCGATCCCAATCCTCAAAAGATAAGAAAGATGGTGGAAAATGGAGAATTGGGCAACCCTCACCTTATTCGCATAACCAGCAGGGACCCTGCACCCCCAAGCTATGAGTACATAAAAGTGTCAGGTGGCATATTTCTGGATATGATGATACACGATTTCGATATGGCACGTTTTCTATGCAACGACGAGATTGCAGAGGTATACGCCACAGGGAATGTATTAATTGACCCCAAAATAGGTGAATTGGGCGATATAGACACGGCAATTGTTACTTTAAAGTTTAAAGGAGGCACCCTCGGCACAATCGATAACAGCAGAAAATCGCCCTACGGATACGATCAGAGAATTGAGGTATTCGGTTCAAAAAGATGTGTCATAGGACATAACAAGGCCCCGGACCAGGTAGAAATAGCAGATGACATGGGAATGCATTTTGAAAAACCTCTTTATTTTTTCATCGAACGTTACGAACAATCTTTCATTACAGAACTGGAACAATTTATAGGTTCCATTGCAAACAATACACAACCACCGGTCTCCGGTTACGATGGTAAAATGGCAGTGGTAGTGGGAATGGCCGCAAAACGTTCCCTGGCAGAGGGGAAACCTATAAAAATAGAAGAGACTTAACAAATCATAACTTAGCAATTATAATTTTCACTATGCAGAACACATCCAACAATCTTAAAGATGCTCCCCTTGAAAGCAAGACACTCTACCATATACTAAAGCGAAGCGCACAACTCTACGGTGACCTACCCGCAGTAGCATTTGTAGACCAGAATCCCATCACTTATCAGGAATTTTACCGAAGAGCACAGCGTGCCGCTGCAAAACTCAAGGCAAAAGGTTTTTCAAAGGGTGACAAAATTGCACTCTTCAGCGAGAATCAACCAAACTGGGGAATTGCATACTTCGCCATAATAGGTGCGGGTTGTATAGTAGTGCCAATACTTCCGGATTTTACAGAGTACGATGTTAAGAATATTATTAATCACTCGGAATCCAAAGCTGTAGTGGTTTCTAAAAAACTCCGGCGAAAGTTACAGGACATCGAGCAAACAGAGATTATTACTATCGATAATCTTGTAGAGGAACCGGAATCAGATAATATACCGCTTGATTCATACAATATGCACGTTCCCAGAGAAGAGGATCTTCTCTGTATAATATACACCTCCGGAACAACGGGAAAATCAAAGGGGGTAATGCTTACCCACAAGAATATCGTAACGAATGCACTCAGCGCGAAGGTACTATCTCCAATCAGACCGGGGGCTACTCTTTTGTCCATACTTCCCCTCTCGCACACGTACGAGTTTACACTCGGTTTCGTTATTCCTCTGTACTCGGGGGCATGTGTCTACTACATAGACGGTCCCCCGACACCACGGATACTAATGCCAGCTCTTAAAAAAGTGAAACCGACACTCATGCTCACCGTTCCGCTCATTATAGAAAAGATATACAGGAAAAGCGTACTTCCCTCGTTTAGAAAGAACAAAATTATCTCCTTTTTATACTCCATACCTCCCTTCCGTAAACTCTTAAACCGTTTAGCAGGGAAGAAGTTAATGGAGGTATTCGGGGGGAAACTCGAGTTTTTTGGCATAGGGGGGGCTCCCGTAGCCCCGGACGTGGAACAGTTTATGAGAGAGGCCCACTTTCCATATGCAATGGGGTATGGACTTACAGAAACCTCCCCACTAATAGCCGGTTCTGGCCCCTACCAAAGCAAGTTCAGAGCCATAGGTCCACCAATCCGGGATGTAGAGGTAAAGATAGACAATCCTGACCCCAAAACCGGAGAGGGAGAAGTTCTTGTACGGGGACCAAATGTCATGCTCGGCTACTACAAAAATGACGAGGAGACACGGAAAGTTTTTACAGAGGAGGGTTTTCTTAGAACAGGTGATCTCGGCTTTTTAGACAGGGACAACCAACTCTTTATAAGGGGAAGACTAAAAAATGTTATTCTGGGTCCCAACGGAGAAAACATATACCCGGAGGAGATAGAGGCATTAATCAACGAATACGAATATGTAGACGAATCAATCGTATACGCAGAGGAGGGACGACTCATAGCCAGGATAAAGCTAAACTACGACGAACTTGTTAAAGAACTCCAGAGTGAAATGCAAAGTTTAAAGGAATCGGCAACGCAGATGTCCCAAAACATCTCGCAACACATACAGCACTATCTAAAAGAATTGCACGAAGAGGTTAACAGAAAATTAAAAGGTTTTTCCAGAATAAGCAAGATAGAGGAACAAAAGGACCCATTTGAAAAAACCCCGACACACAAAATAAAACGCTACCTCTATACAAACAAGAAGGAGAATACAAGAAAAACAAGGGATAGATAACGCTCTAAAAAACCCTCTACTCCCCTACAAGCTCCCTTATCTTATTCAACACTGACCGGTACGGGTTTTTATTCTCACCATTCCTCTGTATCTCCCTTACAAAGGCAGAACCAACAACCGCTGCATAAACATGGGGCATTAGTACGTCTACCTGTTTCCTTTCGGAGATTCCGAATCCCCCCAGAATTTTTATGTCCCTCCCTCGTATGTTATCGAGAAAAGCAACGGTTCTTTTATCTATATAGGTACGCTCCCCTGTTATACCTTTACGAAGCGCCACGTAGAGATACCTCGGTTTTACAGCTAGAATCTCTTCCAGCCTATGCGGCTTGACAGTTACGGTAGCTACAGGTATTACATCGATCCCAATCTCACGACCAGTCTCATAGAGTCCCTCATCGTAATCCGGAGGGAGATCCGGTACTATAATCCCACTCACACCAATAGAGGCAAGCTGTTTCAGGAAATCTTTTATTCCCCTTGTAAAAACAATGTTCGCATAACTCATAAGGAATACGGGGATATCATCTCCTAATTCCTTTACCCTTTTCAGTAATTTCAAACCCCACTCCACAGAGAATCCCCTTTCAAGTGCCACTTTACATGCCCGCTGAATTACCGGTCCATCGGCAGAAGGATCGCTAAACGGAAACTGAACCTCTACAATCGAGGCTCCCCCCTCTATCAAGGCACGAGCAACCTCAAGTGATTTCCCATAATCGGGATAAAAAGCCACCATATGGGCCATAATTCTTCTCTTAACGCTCATTGCGCCTCGCCTCCTCTCTAAGAAAAGCACTCCACTCGGGTCCGCTAATTTCACCTGCCAGGATAAAGATGTCTTTATCACCCCTACCGGACATATTTACAACAATAGATTTCTCCTGGGGGAGCGTAGGCGCCAATTTCAACGCATAAGAAGCGGCATGGGCTGATTCCAGGGCGAAGACCACCCCTTCATTCTTCGCAAAAATCCTAACGGCATCCAAAGCCTCCCTATCACTCGCCCTGGTAAACTCAATCCTTCCAAGCTCTCCAAGATAGGCCAACTGGGGACCTATACCCGGGTAATCCAACCCTGCAGAAATGGAGTGCGTTGGCAAAACCTGTCCGTCTTCATCCGCCAGAAAGAGAGATTTATAACCGTGAAGTATTCCCTCCCTTCCAGCTCCACTCATCCGGGCGGCGTGTTGTCCAACACCATCCCCCTTTCCTCCGGCTTCCACACCAATAAGTCTCGGTTTATCCTCATTAAGATACTGGGAGAAAAATCCTATGGCATTAGAGCCTCCCCCTACACAGGCAACCAAAGCCTCTACATCAAGCCCCAAATCTTCTATCTGTGCCTTAACCTCTCTACCTATGACAGATTGAAACTCACGAACCATATCGGGATATGGAGAAGGACCAAGGGCAGAACCCAGAACATAATAGGTAGTATCGAAACTGGAGGCCCAATCTCTTAGCGCTTCGTTCACCGCATCCTTCAGGGTACCCGAAACACCTTTAACCGGAATAACCTCCGCACCGAAGAGCTCCATCCAGAAAACATTGGGCCTCTGTCGTTTAATATCCACCTCACCCATATATACCCTACACTCCAGGCCAAGCTTGGCACACATTGCAGCGGTAGCAAGGCCGTGCTGTCCCGCCCCCGTTTCTGCAATAATTCGTTTCTTACCCATTCGTCTGGCAAGGAGACATTGGCCCAGAACATTATTTATCTTATGGGCACCCGTATTAGCAAGACCCTCCAATTTTATATAAATCCTGGCACCATTCAGCATTTTTGTTATATTTTCCGCAAACAAAAGTGGCGTGGGCCTTCCCGTATACTCCTTAGAGAGACGTTCAAACTCCTCCATAAAGGAAGAGTCGTGAATGGCCAGTTTAAAAGATTCTTCCAGCTCATCAAGCGGTGTCCTAAGAGTTTCTGCCACATATTTTCCACCGAATCGCCCAAAAAAATCATGAACAACCTGCATAGTTTATCCCCTCTATTTCTGCAAAAAATTTTTCTAAAACAGCCCTGTCTTTCTTACCCGGAGATACCTCCAACTTACTGGAGGCATCTATTAACTCAGGTCTGTACCTACACACAACCTCTCTAACATTGTCGGGACCCAAACCACCCGCAAGCCACAAAGGCATCCTCTTTCCCGCAAGCTTTACCAATCCATCCGGGATACTCTTACCCGTTCCCCCCATAGCTCGTCTGGAATAAGCATCAAGAAGCACCCTCGGAGACCTATACATCTCCGCTCGATCTATATCCCCCATTCCCCTAATCCTAAGTGCCTTATAGTACGGAAACGCACGTAAAAAACATTCCTCTGGTTTCTCCTCTCCGTGAAACTGAACTGCATCCAACAGACCATCCTCCATAAGTTTTTTTACTTCCACCAGTTCCTCCGACTCTCCCGAATCAGAAATAACAACACCGACCTTCAAAACCTCCAATCCCTCTATCTCTCTGAGAAGCCCGGGCTCTGCCCTTCTTACCGAGGGAGCAAATACGAAACCAAGAATATCGGCTCCAAGTTTAACGGCAAACTCGGCGTCCTCCGGATTGGTGATACCACAGATCTTCACAAGGGGCCTCGAAAAGGAAAGAGAATCCGAAAAAGTCTTAAATTCCTTCAATCTTTTGTATAATCTCCCCCAAAAGTCACTCCTCTTGAAAAAACTTAGCAAGCTAGAATTGAGAATCCTGTTTATCTCCTCTATCAAATCGGGATTTTTCATAACAGCCTCTCCAATCAACACCCCGCTAAACCCAGAAGACACGGCAAGTGCAACGTCCTCACCATACTTTATTCCAGACTCAAAGATAACCCGAGCCTCCCAATCTATAAGAGACCGTAAACGTATAGGTTGTATCGGATCAATTCTAAAATCTTTTAAGTCCCTGCTATTTATCCCCACAAGTGTCGGCTTTACAGGCCTAACCTTCTCAATATCATCACTATCATGAATCTCAACAAGGGCCTCCATCCCCAACTTTTTACTCCTTCCATACAAACGCTCTAACTCGTCCCGGGAAAGAATAGAGGCTATAAGAAGCACCGCATCGGCACCCGCGCGAAAGGAGATATCTATATCCTCTTCACTAATTAGAAAATCCTTACGAAGAACGGCTACCGTCGGGTAATGTCTCTTCACCCTCATTAAATCATCAAGCGAGCCACCAAAAAACTCACCCTCTGTCAGCACAGAGATACGTGTAACACCACGTTCCACATACCTCTTTACACGAGTAACAGGATCACTATCCCTCCTTATCCACCCTTTAGAGGGTGAACGTCTCTTAAACTCACAGATGAGGTAAAATTTTGAGCCCCCGGAGAGATTATCTTCACAGAATGACACAAGGGGAAACTCCCTCTCCGGGGGAAGTATTGTCCCTTCACTATAACCCAATTTTTCTATCCGCCTTCTCCTTTCACCGACGATTTTCTCCAGGATATTCATCCCTCTCTCTCCTTTCTTCCCATTTTTACAATCTCGTCCAGTTTTTCCCTTACCCTACCAGACTCAAGTGCCTCTTTGGCCATATAGAATCCTTTTCCTATATTTTTCACCTTCCCATACACAAAGAGAGAAGCCCCTGCGTTCAGGAGAACGGCATCCCTTATTGCAGGATATTTAGTCCTATCATTACTCACAATATCCATGGCAATTTTTGCATTTTCCTCCCCATTTCCACCCTTTAAATCCTCAATGGAATAATTGACAAGATTGAGGCTCCTGGGGTCAAATATCTCCTCTGTGACCCTATTTTTCTCGTCAATCATAACTATTTTTGTAGGCCCACACACTGAGATCTCATCCAATCCCTCCAGTCCATGTACAACCATTACACGCTTTACACCGAGAAGTTTGGCGGCTTCGGCAAGTGTTTTAACCAACTCTTTAGAGTAAACACCTATAAGCTGGTATTCTGCGTCCGCAGGATTGGATAGAGGTCCAATCAGATTCATTGCGGTCTTTATACCCATTTCTCTCCTTACAGGGGCGGCATGTCTCATTGCACCGTGATAGATAGGTGCAAACAGGAAGGCAAAGCCCACCGCTTCCAAAAACCGCCTGGCCTCATCCGGGGAAAGCTCAGTCGGAACACCAAGGGCACGGAAGAAATCGGCACTTCCGGTAGGGGAACTAACCCCCCTGTTTCCATGTTTGGCAACCCTAACCCCACACGCAGAGACAACAATAGAGGCCAGTGAGGAAATATTAAAGGTACCAAGCCCATCACCCCCAGTTCCACATGTATCCATAACCGGAAAATCCACTATCACACTCTTCTTCTTTTCTCTCAAAACAGAGGCAAAACCGGCTATCTCCTGTGCAGTTACACCCTTAACATTTAAAGCGGCAAGAAATGCTGCGATCTGAGAATTGTTTAACTCTCCCTCTGTCAATTCCTCCATAAAACCGCGTGCTTCCTCAAAAGAAAGATCCTCTCGCCCTGCAAGTTTCTCCAGAAGAGATTTCACTGCAACCGATTCTCGCCTGTAATTCAGGAAATTCTTAAGCACCTTTTTCCCACTATCCGATGCCACAGACTCGGGATGAAATTGAACCCCCTCAACAGGCCATCTCTTATGCCTTAGCCCCATTATCTCTCCGTCTTTGGAAAGGGCGGAGATTTCCAACTCCTCCGGCAAGCCTTCCCTATCTACGACCAGAGAGTGATAACGGGTAAAAACCGGTGTCCTGGGGAGGTTTCGAAGTACTCCCTTCCCATCCACACTTATAGGTTCTGTTTTCCCATGAACAATCCTTTTTGCCCTCCTTATCTTTCCCCCATATGCATAACCTATAGCCTGATGTCCCAGGCATATTCCGAGAATGGGGACATGCTCACCGAAGTGCCTTATCACATCAACCGATATTCCTGCTTCCTCCGGACTTCCGGGTCCTGGAGAAATTACAATTCCCCTGGGTTTCATTTGTTCAATCTCTTCTATAGTTATCTCGTCATTTCGCACAACCTTTATCTCCTCGTCTGTAAGCTCGGAGAGATATTGATAAACATTGTAGGTAAAGGAATCATAGTTATCTATTAAAAGGTACATAATTACACCTCCATCCCTATTGCACCTATCAGTGCATCTAATTTAGCCTGAGTTTCTCTATACTCATCCTCCGGTACAGAATCATAGACAATCCCGGCACCGGCTTGAAGGATGAGTAAATCATCTCTCTTTAACGCACTCCTTATCGTTATACATGTGTCAAGATTCCCGTTTGGTTCGAGATACCCCACTATCCCCGCATAAAAGCTTCTTTTTTCTTTCTCGAGTGAATCCACCGTCTCAATCGCTCTAATCTTCGGTGCACCAGATACGGTGCCTGCCGGAAAGGTAGCCCGGATCACATCCAGTCCATTTTTATCACTCTTAATCATCCCTTCAACCTGGGAAACAATATGCATTACATGAGAGTAGCGCTCTATAACCCGGCTCTCTGTAACCGTTACACTTCCCGGTTTACATACCCTTCCCAGATCATTCCTTGCAAGATCCACTAACATAAGATGCTCCGCCGCCTCCTTCTCATTGGCAAGAAGTTCTCTCTCCAATGCCATATCCTCCTCATGCGTCCTCCCTCGTCTCCTGGTACCGGCAATCGGTCTCATAACAACCCTATTACCTCTCTTCTTAACATGAACCTCCGGAGAGGAACCAAAAATCTGAAAGGAATCAAAATCCAGATAGAACATGTAGGGAGAGGGGTTTGAAACCCTAAGATTCCTATACGCCTCAAGTGCAGGAATTTTACTCCTTACAACAAGCCTCCTTGAAAGAACTGCCTGGAGAAGGTTACCCTTTACTATTTCTTCTTTTATCTTCAAAACCCCATCTATAAAATCCTCTCTATCACCGGGCGGAGTAACGTTATCCGCCTCATACCTATTAAGCTTTTGGGTCATAAAATTAAAATCAAGATCATTCATTCTCTCCTCTATTTCTTCTATCCGCGCCTTCAAGTCAATGGAATGCTCCCTGTAGTTTAAACCCAGGAGAGCTATGGTATCGGTGTAGTGATCGAAGATCAAAAATATGTGCCCAAATATAAAACAGGCATCCGGAATACCTACAGAGTCCGTTTTATCTCTAAGACTAATTTTGTCAAATTTTGATGCATACTCGTAAGCGAGATATCCTATCCCTCCAGCGGGGAAGGGCAAATCCGGATTAATAGCTACAGAACTATGTTGCCTTGCAAAGTATGAAATAACATCCAATATATCCTTGCCTCTCTGTTTTAGCTTAAAACGCTTTCCGTCCATCTGCATATAAATCTCATCACTAATCTCAAACACAGAGAAAGCCTTTTCCACCAAAAGAATCGAAAACCTCTCCCTCCCCCGGTCAAAAGAGGCAGACTCCAACAGCACGGGTGCCCCAAATTTTTTTGTAAGTGAAAAAGGGGTAAAACGTTCGCCGGGTATAATCTTAAAAATAAAACCCTCTCCTTCACCCTTTGTTTTTTCTTTCTTTACTAAAACAGTGTTCATTACACACCTCCTACTCTTTATAAATCCCTGAGGATATAAAAAAAGCCGCAAAGTCTGATTACTTAGACCTTGCGGCTTGCCCATATATAGAACAAGCCGCAGACCCTGGAATAATTAGCCAGAACCTGCGGCTTGCAGTACTACCGTATCCAGAAGACGGTTCTGGCTAATGCCAGAACCACCACCACATATTCAGAACCGTTGCTTTTACTGTAACAAAACAATCTCTCCTCATCATCGCTATATTAGTCTACTCACCGGTCATTTTATGTCAAGAGTTTCACTATAATTTTAAATTTTTTTTATCTCCTCTCTAAGATTGCGTAACCTCGGTTATTAAACTCCGAAGATACTTTATCTTTTTTTCACAAACAGGAACAAAACTTCCCTTTCTTCTTGCACTCTCAATCCGTTCATCCGTCCATAACCACCTGAAACGCCTATGGAGTTTCTCATACTCACGATCACTCAATCCCTCCCAGAATCTCGATTTCTTCCTTTTCAGTATAGAGGCATTTCCTACCTTGCCCATTTCAAAATTCTCAAAATACATATCAAGAGGGAAGCGAGCATTGTATTCCTCCCAGAGTGACAGATCTCTTTCCCTGGCAACGGCAAGTTGTTTTTCCCAAAACTCCATAATATCCTTTATATGGTTTACAGGCTCAAAACCCTTCTTACCCCCATCGTATATTGCACAACCCTCAAGTCCTATAATAGTTCTCTCAAACTGAGAATACTCAAACTCCGGACTTAAAAGGGCACCAAACTTATAATTTTTTAAAAGATCCGTATCGTAGAGTACATTATAAAGCGGAGTTTCCCTCGTAGCCAGGGCAAAACGCCCCTCAAGGTATATCATAAATGTGTTCTCGTAATCCGGGTACTCCTCTTTAAATATCCTATGCCATCTGTAGAGAACCTTCTCCGCTTCTACGCATCCTATGGTTATAAAAACCATATTTTTAATAGAATAATTTTTGGATTTCATGTACCGGAATATAAACTCCAGGGCATGATTCAGCGAGACCCCGGAAGCCACTATATCCGCCGTGTAAATAGTGGCTTTATCGGGAATTATAAATTTTCTGTACTGATCCTCACTTATTTCAAATTTCCCCTCTTTCAATACCCTCTGGCTGGAGATATAGGAACTGGAGTGCCATTTATACCCAAAGGCCTTCTTTAGAGCATCTCTAACGTTAAAGTTCAAACCTCCCCTCAAGATATGACATACATTAACACTCTTAGAGCTAATGCAACTTATACGCTCGAGGATATTTATCCCCTTAAGTGCATTAGTAATACCATTCTGCATAAGATTGGTGAAGTCACAGTTTATAATTTCGGGGTAATTCATTAAATCACGAGTATCTCTTGTAGATACGACATAGCGTTTAAAAGAATCACCATACTCCGCACTGGAACTACCCCCTTCGGCAGAACTTTTCCCTTCTATAGAATAAACAGAGACCGCCTCATCTTTAAACCTCCTCACCAGTCTGTCAGAGTTAAAATCTATCTCTCCCATTAATATCAACCCCCTTTGGTTTCTTTTAATAATAGACTATGGGAAAAAGATTGGAAAGAGGGCAATAGTAATAAGAATTCTCCCTAAAATAAATTGTTTTCTCTCGCCCTTTCGATAATCATGGAGTTCCAATGGTTTTTCTCCAGATAACTCTTTTTATACCCGAAATCACTTATTCTATTGGACCTCTCCTGAAGCGTCTTCCACGCCCTATTTAATACGGTAAATCTATCATCCACTACCCAGCTTTCCACCACATGTGTTCTCACATTTTTCAATGATTCTGAATACAAAAAGTAGTACAGTGATAAATTGGGATCGTAAGAAGGGATTTTCTCTCCCCTTATCATCTCACGGAAGAATTCTATTGAATCCTCATATTTTCCAACCAGCGAGTAGAGATATGCCAAAAAAGAACCCGTTAACCTTCTCAGAAAAGCCTCGGAAAGAGCCTTTACCCTCCCCTCAACATTATAAAATCCATCGATCCATACTATCCGCTGATTAGGTACAAATCTATACACCCCGAGATATTTAGAGATTGAATTGGTAAGTTCGAGCAATTCCTCGATGGCACTGTTATAATCAAAACTAAAATAGTGAGCCTCCGCAGTAAAAAACCGACTCGCAACAGTTTCCTCTCCAGACTCCGATAGCGAATTAAAAATTCTCAGGGCTATACGAGGATTTCCCGAATAGGCAAAGGCTCTTCCTAACCAGGAGCAAAAAGTTGTTTTTGCCCCAGACATACGATACACGGAATCGTACGCCAATAATCTTTCCATAAGCTCAACGGATTTCAAATAATTTCCCAGTTCAAACTCAATCCGTGCAATAAAGAACAGAGCAAACATCTCCCACTCTCGAGAATAGATGCCTTTGGCAACCGAAAAAGCCTCTTCTACCGAGGTCTTTGCTTTAAATAAATCCCCACGCACGAAACTGGTGATCCCGGTAGCCACAAGGGATTCCACTTTACCTATACCTGGAGTTTCACACCTTGCGTTCCTCGCCATCGAAAAATAGTCCAGTGCCTCATCGGTTTTACCCCTGGAAAGCATATTAAACCCAATCGTATTGTAAATATCTATCTCCCCGCAGGGATCCCCGCCGTGCTGAAAGAGCATTAAAACCCTCTTAGCCATAGAGAGAGAATCATCCACCATCTCCAACGATAACTTCAATCTCGAGGCTAGAGAATCAAATTTTCCCCTTATAGTCTCAAGGAAAAGAGAATCCTTTTCTATTTGGGCAATTTTCTCCGCAGTTTCCCGATACACCTCGTAGGACTTCCTATACTTTCCTCTAAGGAAAAGGCTTGCCGTAGTATAAAAACCAACAAGTATCTGTTTTTCAACAGCGGTTACTCTGAGTGAATCCACAAATTTATCCTGCAAAAAAAGCTCCACCCCGCGAAAATCTCTCTCTGTCAGTTTTCGATCGAGTATCTTAATATACAACTCTCTGGCAATCTCTACCTGTCCCACCCTCGCAAAGAAATAGTAGAGAAGTATAAAATTTGAATACTTCCCCTCCCTATACATCCCAAGGAGATAAGAGGCAAAAATATCTTCCACTCTTTTATAACGCTCTCTATCAATTCGTTCTATAGCGGAGATAACATCAGAAATAAAGGGTTCGATTTTGTCTCTAACGGAAACTACCCCCATGTTTTTCAAGAAAGAAATCATCAACCTTACCTTAGGAATCGGATACCCAAGAGAACCTATAAACTCAATCTGCTCCTCCACTAACAAAAACGGATAGGAGAGCGATATCCCCGCAAGTGTATCCACCACTACTTCCTTCTCCCCATCAACAAACCTCTCCAATAACCACGAGAGAAAAAAACTAACCCTGTGACAGTCATAATTTCCCCACTCGGATTTCTCTACAGATTTAAAGAAAAGCAAACAATGAAGGGTGGAAGCTATCAATCCCCCCGTTATACGCCTTAGCCTTTTTATCTCCCTATCCGAAAGAGAGTTACCCCAGGTTATTTTTTGTTCTAGCTCATTGATAGAACTCCAACTTAGCGGGGGGATGTATACCTTTTTTATGTTAAATTCCTCAAATTCCTCGAGAATAACCCTATCAGAAGTAACAATAATAGGAATAAAAGATTTAAGCTCTATAAAATCTCTCAGAATGAACCTAAGAAATTTCCTGGAGTTGGGGTGATATAGTTCTATGTCATCGCATACCAAAATCGCGGGAAGATTTTCCTTTTCCATCTTCCTGATGTAATTCAAAAGATACAGATGAAATAGACTCATAAAATCCTCAAGTACAAAATCAGGACTAACATCATTCATAGAAGAGCTGTATATGGAATAAAAAAGAGAGCTTTTCTCTTCCCACACGCTTTTCTCTATTCCGCACAACATCTCTCCGTCCATTACTCTTTTCCCTCTGCATAAATAACCCCTTATACCATTAATAAACGGATGCAGCGGAGAAGAACTTTTAATACTCACAAATAGTCTTATATATTCACCAGCATTATCCCTTCCCAGAATGGTCTTTAACGCCTCCATAACAATTTCTGTCTTGCCTACCCCCTTAAATCCGAAGACATAGGGTATCTGTTCTTTGTTGCTCCAATTTAATCTCGGAGTAATAGCATCCACAACCCTTTCAACCTCTTTCCAACGGACCCAATGCGGAACAGTGGGCCAGGCGTGAGGAAAAGCCTCTTCCTTTCCACGAGTTGTTTCAATACTTCTTGTTTCAATATTTAGATCCTTCGCTTTCTCTAATGAATTGCTACCAATGGCATTAGCCTTTACAAAGCCTATATCTGCCCCTCTAAATACAACAAAATCGATGCTATCCAACGTGATGTTTGAGAGAACCTCTGGTTGGCGTGAATTGAATAAGTGAAGGATCCTTTTATCAACTAATATAAAATTACTCTCTTCCAATCGCCCAATACAACGATTTAGTCTCTCAACAAAATTTCTTTTTTTCCCCTCAACGAGAAGCATAGCTATACCAAAGCCAAAAAAACTTTCTTCATGTTCCCCTAAAAAATCCAACAAACTTAATACAACGCCTACAATATCATAATTGGAAATATCTCTTCCCTTTGTATCCAAAAAATAGCAAATGCTATCACCCACTACATCTCTTGTATACCCCACACCCAGATTATCAATTGCATTATTCAGCTTAAATTCAAAATCGGATACTACCACCTCATCGATAATCCTGAGCTGCTTTAAATTGTCTATCTTAAACAATAGTAAAATCATAGAAAAATTTATAAATACAAATATCAATTCACTATAAAAATATTGATTTAAATATACTATCCCAATAAGATTATTATTTCAATATAGCGCCATCAAAGCTCTAACATAACATTTTTTCTCAAATTTTAGTCAATTGACATTATAGCCGATTTTTCATAACATGAAAGGGTGAGTCCTGAAGAAAAAAAATCCCAACCAGAGGAAATAAAAGAAGAGAATTTTTTTCAGAAAATACTCTCTGCTCTTTTCGGGGGGTCAGACCCGGAGAAAGAAAAGAAAAAACTCCTAAAACAGATAGAGAAAAACCTGAAGAGACAAAGAGTCAAATTTTACAACAAAAAACATCATACCGTTCTGCCTCCACTGGCAAAGCTATTCTACGAATACTATAGAGTAGTAGGACCTGCTCAGGCACTTCTACGTATAAGTGAAGATTCAAAATCAATAAAAATGCTTATAATCGACCTATCACTCACAGATAAACAACTGGAAATAAAAGAAAACCTCTCCGAAAAATCAATCCGAGAGCGTTTAAAAACGGTAGGGGATCCCAAAAAACTCCTCCAGGAGGTGCGAGACGAGCTTAAAAATTTTCTGTCATACTTTGACCTGGATAAGATTAAAGAAATCAACGAGATACATAACAATCTGGCCATACTTTTAGACCTGATAAATTACGATTATTACTTTACTCTAAAAAAATTCGATTCCGGCCTTCCGGAAAATGATTTTATCTACAAACCACACTTCGAAGAGATAGATGCAGAGTACGTTTCCGACGACGTAAAAGATTTTCTTGACATCATAATTTCAATAGATACCACGGCTAACAATTGGCCAGAGGTTTTAAGGATGCTAAATACATACAGGAACACCGAAATAATTCCGGAAGCAGGGTGGAAAAAAATAATACAGTACACCAGACAACTTCAGAAAACCCGAGTTTTAGAGATGCTGGTCCAGCTAATAGACAGAGATCCCTTCTACAAACCCACACCTATTGTCTACAGGGAGAAAATTGTAGAGGGTTATCTCGACAAACTAAAGGCTCAGACGGAGATGACTATCCAACGGATCATCCAGGAGAAACGAACATCCAAAATAAACGAACTTACACAAATTCTATTTGGTTCTGCCTCCGTGGTGAGACTAAAAAACTATTCGGAAACCGCCAACATAGCTTTCTCGAAAAAACTCCTCGGTGGATATTCCTACATAGCCCCATTAAACTATCTGAAGGCCTTTCTCCTAGATTATCTCAAGAAGGATGTGAGAGAGATAGCCGACTTATTACTCGTTAGAGGGAAATGGAGTACAAACCAAGTCTCGCAACAACTCTCCGAGGCATACCATCAACTATTGAGAATATCCGATGAGATATCGGAGTTTGACGAGTCTCTTGACGAAGAGGGAACGGTGGGCAAAAAGATAAAATCACTTCTAATAAAGGCCAACAGAGATAAAAACGCCATCAATCAACTCCGTCTCCTACTAAAAGAGGTAAATGATACAGCCAAAGGGTTTATAACCCGAGCCTCACAAAACCTGGTCATCCTGGGGAAAACGATAAAACTTGCCCTTGAAGACCGTGAAAAAGACCATCCTGATCTTATCATTAACTGGAAAGAAATAGAAAATCACAGTGAAAGGGACGTGAAAGAATTAATCGTTGACATCTACAAAAAGATTTACTACTTTTTACAGTTGTTGAAATTATACCAGTAAAGTACCTACAGCATGGCGGGGGATTGAGAGGGAATTAAAATGCAAAAAAGTGATGTATTCTTCATTGAGCTTTCCGGTGATAGTACTATCCAGGAGAGAATAGAGGCAACGAGAACCATACTCCAAAATATCGATTTAAAGAAAATATTCAGGGCAAATGAAAAAATTGGCATCAAGCTCCACGTAGGTGAGAGACATAACGACACCCATGTGTCATGGGAATTGGTAAGAGAGATAGTTTCAAAGGCAAAGGAAACAAAAGCCGCACCCTTCTTAACAGAAACATCCACCCTTTACAAGGGGGCAAGGTCAAACGCAATAGATCATCTCATCCACGCCTTTTCGCACGGCTTTACGTACGAAAATGTAGGTGCACCCTTTATCATGGCAGATGGATTAACTGGTAACACCGAGATAGAGGTACCAATTCCAGGGGAATTATTTAAAAGCGTTAATATAGCAAGAGAAATCGTACTGGCAGAGGGACTTGTTGCTGTTTCCCATCCCACCGGGCATGTGGAGGCCGGTCTGGGTGCATGTCTTAAAAACCTAGGAATGGGACTCTCCAGTAGAATTGGTAAACTACGTCAACACTCCTCTATAAAGCCCTACATAGACGAAAAAAGATGTACCCTTTGCAAGCGCTGCATTAAATGGTGCCCGGTAGAGGCCATAGTAGAGCGAAATGGTAAAGCATTCATACTGGAAGAAAAGTGTATAGGATGCGGAGAGTGCTTAGCCGTATGCACAGATGATGCAGTAAAGTACAATTGGGGAATACAATCCGAAGAATTACAGAAACGAATTGCAGAACATGCCCTCGGAGTTGTAATCGATAAAAGGGAAAAATCTCTATTTCTCAATTTTCTCATTGATATGACAAAAGACTGTGACTGCATGGGGACAAAACAAAAAAAGATTGTACCTGACATCGGAATATTAGCCTCCAGAGACCCGGTTGCCATAGACCAGGCTACACTAGATTTAACAAAAGAAAAATTCGGTAAGAGCCTCGCAGAAACAGCATGGCCATACCTTGATGCCACAATCCAATTGGAACATGCCGCTAAAATAGGGCTTGGCTCGCGTGATTATAGGATTCTCAAGATAAAATGAAATCTAACTGATGAATACAATTAGAAAAATCTCATCACTCAGTATTGCAATTTGGACCATATTTTTTCTTCTAGCAGGTTCGCCACTTTACCCCGACTCACTATCCAGATTCCTTCTGGAAAGGTACGCTTTTTTACAGTTTAACTCATATACCCATCAACCTCCAGGAGAAGGATGGTTAAACAGTATCTCCGGGGATATTTTTCTGGGAGAATTTCCACTAATTCTCTCCTACGATTCATTGGAGAGCGGTATAACCCTATTCACCGGACTTCCAAGATTTGTTCCTCTATACCTCGGAGTAGGGAGATACACAGAGATAGGTTACATAAATATGTACAATCGTATCTCCTTGATCCATTCACTCGGTATTGGTACCAGGATTCATCTATCTCCCCTTAAATACGAACCCTATATCTTTCTATCATCCAAAATAGGCAGATTTGCAATAGGAGGTAACGTATACCTCACCAAGAGCCCCGAGCTCGCCGCCGGGCTCTTTCTTAAAAATCTTTCACTTTCAATACGGCTAAAAAACCGCGAGAACATCTATTCCAATATCTCTATTGAGTTACGGGATGAGTTTGCAATTAATCTACAGGCAGGAATAAAACGAGGTGATTTCACATTCACAATTGGGATGGGGATATACCATACAGACCTATCGGACAACGATTACAAATTTGATTCCCGTAAATTCGAAAAGGGAGCTCACAGAGGTAGCATACAAAAATTTCCCGAAAATTCATACCCCGCTTTTAAATACGCAATGAATAAAAGAAGTTACAAATTTATAGAATTTGACGTATACAAAACCATAGATAACAGATACGTAATAGTTCACGATCCCACACTTTTGCGCTACACAGGAGAACTAAAATGGATAACCAAACTCACCCTAGACGAACTAAAAAAGAAAAACATGAGCGGTATATCCTTCAGGAAATTCCCCACTAAAATCTTAACGTTAGAGGACATCGCAAGGGAGTTAAAAGGCTCGGATAAAAGCCTAATAATCGACATCAAACAGATAGGAAACTCAGAGGAAGAGATAGTTACATTTATACACAGGGTAAAAGAACTATTCAAAAACGGGAAACCCAAAGAGATAACATTTTCCTCCAGGTATCCTCGAATTGTACGACTTCTAAAGAAGAACTGTAACAATAGAGTTGCTCTCCTATTTCCATTCTTTAACCCTGCAAACTATTTATCATTCCTCCTAAAAGGACAAATTACACATTACCTAAAAGATACAGGTGCGGATATGCTACTCTTTTCTACCAGTATGCTGGACAAAAGAGAGAGTATAGAAGAGTTATCCCACCAATTGGGATTTGGGTATGCCTATTCAAATTTTCATGATACTATATACAAGAGAAAAAAATACAAGAGAAAAAAACCTTTCAATCTCTCTTTTGTCCAGCAAAAACAGAAAATCAATTTACAATAAGCCAACTTTCCACTATAATCAAACTATACTAATAATATCCATAAAGTCCAAATTATGAAATTTATAGAGAAGTTCCTCCAACCGCACTCTTCAATAAAAAATAATATAGAAAGGGTAAAGTCATCTTTCCTTTCCACCATCATCCTGGTAATATGGATCCTCTTTCTCGGTATGAGCCTTGCGCACTTTTTTTTACCCTCACTGAAAATCCCGGCAATCCCATTAATAGGGGCAGTAACAATACCTACAGCATACCTTCTGAACAAACTTGGTAAATATAAAATAAGCGCCTATCTTTTGATTTTTCTCTTTATCGGAATCCATATACTAGATACACTTATCTCAACCTCACCCCCGATAGCACAAAATATCTACCTTGTGAGTGCCGGTATTATCCTAAGTGCGATGCTTCTGGAGTTATCCGATACCATTATAATAACCCTTATCAACCTAACTCTAATTCTTCTAATTCCTCACCTACCAGCAAGACAACCAATTCATTATCGATGTATCCTACACCCACTTATCTTTAACCTCCTTATCTCAATTCTTGTCATCTTATTTGCCGAGTTTAATAAGAGATATCACACACTTAACCAACGCAATCTGGAAGAGAACTACGAACGCTTTCGTATACTCTTCGATAACATGCCCATTGCCCTGTGGGAGTACGATGGGACAGAACTGATAAAATACTTTTCAGAGTTAAAGAAAAAGGGGATTGCAAACCCGAAAGAGTATCTCGAGAAAAATCCCAAAGAGTTGGAGAAAAGCTATACACTTCTAAAGGTCAGAGAAGTTAACCAACGGGCAGTAGAACTATACCGATTCAAAGATAAGGAAGATTTTATAAACAATATCAACAAACTCTTTAAAAGGCACAACGTAGAAGAATTTAAAGAGAGCATGATTCCATTTCTAAACGGCGGAACCTCAGATGAAAGAGAACACAGACATTACACCGTTGATGGAAAAGAATTAATCGTATTAAGAAAAGTATTCGTTCCACAAAAATACAAAGAAAACTGGAAACATATTATGGTAGCGGTGGTGGATATAACCAGCTTCAGGAAACTCCAGTACAAACTTCAGGAACGAGCCAACTTTCTGCAACTTGTTTTAAAAGTGGCAAAGGATATAAACAAAGAACTTGACATAGAGAAGTTGTTCCTCAATACCGTAAAGACAATCAGCTCGACATTGGGGTTCTACAACTGCAGTATATGGATGCTCGAAGATAATTTTTTGGTCCTGAAGGCCTTCTCCTTTGCCCAAACCTCCGATAAACCAGGGGAAAGGGTAGGCCTGGTGAATGAGAGATATCCGATAGAGGGAATAATTGGCTGGGCAATCACCGATAACGAAATAAAATATGTAAAGGATACCTCTAAAGACCCCCACTATGTAACACACTACAGCGAAATAAAAACGAAATCCGAGTGTACCATTCCTTTGAGGGACAAGGGGAGAGTTATAGGGGCTCTGGATATCCAGAGTGACAGAGTCGATGCCTTTTCCAGAGCTGATATAGAGGTGTTTTCCTCGGTAGCAGATCAAATATCTGTGGCTATTCGGAATGCTATGTCGTACAACGAAGCCCTAAAACGCACAGTGAGATTGGAAGCCGTAAACAACATTGCAAGAATAGTGAACACCACCTTAGATACCGATACAGTAATAGAAAAGGCATACATGACAATCAAAGAGATATTCAAATTCGATGCCTTTTACCTCGCGTTATACGACGACGAAAACGACACGATAGATTACAAGATCGTTGAAGATAGGGGAACAAGATTAAAATGGAATAAAATAAAACTAAGTAAGCTCAATAATTCAGCCTCATATGTAATACGAGAGAAAAAAATTATAAACCTTAAAGATGTACCTCAATTTATTCAAGAACATGTTAGTAACGACAAACAAATATACATACACGGGGAGATACCCAAAAAACTCCTCGCAGTACCCCTTCGCACAGAGGATAAAATTATTGGAGTTATCTCTGTACAATCGTACGGAGAAAAAGATTTTAATTCGGAAGACGAACTCTTCCTAAGTATCATCGCCGACCAAATAGCAACGGCTCTTAAAAACGCCAATTTGTACAATTCGCTTCAGCAAGAACTAATCAAGAGGAAAAAACTCGAGCATCAACTCCTACAATCCCAAAAGCTAGAGGCCATAGGAAAACTTGCAGGTGGAGTAGCCCACGAATTCAACAATCTGTTAACTGCCATAATTGGTAATGTAGATCTCCTACTATTAACACCCGGAAACGAAGAATCGGCCATGGAACTTATGGAAATACGTAATGCGGCAGAGAGAGCGGCAAGACTCACAGGGCAACTTTTAGCATTTGGTAAAAAGCAACTGATGGAAATAGAAAAACTAGACATAAACGAACAGATAATGGAGATGAAAGAAACTCTCCTGGCTCTTCTGGGAAAAAACATAGAGGTAAAGTTTGAACTCACAAACAAAAATACAACTGTTCGCTCTAACCGTACACAGTTGAGTAGAGCTCTTATTAATATAGTAACCAATGCAAAGGAATCTATGCCCGCCGGAGGCAGCTTAACCGTGAAAACGGACATAGTAGTAATAGATGAAGATACAATAGAGGCGGTTACGCCTCTTACACCCGGTAGATATGTAACTATAAAAATAATTGACACAGGGGTAGGAATTGAGGAAAATATCCTACCCCGTATTTTTGACCCGTTCTTTACCACTAAAAAATTCGGGGAGGGTCCGGGGTTAGGATTATCAATAGCCTACGGCATCATTAAGCAATTCGGGGGTGACATAACTGCCTCCAGTACACCAGGCAGGGGAACTACTATAACCATCTACCTACCTGCAGCCAAAAACTGAAATTATATATCATATAATAACAATAATCTACCCAAAAACTATGATATATTAAGATTGTAAATTCCAATCAGGCGTGATATATTAGTACTCAAAATTATCTTTATAGGAGGGACTTAATGAAGAAAAAAATTTTCATCTTGTTGGGGGTCCTGCTTCTCATAGTGACACCCAGTTTTCTTTTCGCACAAACCTATGGAAACGTAAAGCTACCGGTATTTTCACTTGAGAATACCATAAGCTTTTACCTTTTCCCAAATGCATTGGATGGTGCGTTTAACCTACAACCGTATCCCCCGGAATCCAATTTTAACTCACTTACAAGCGATTACCTATTCGGAGGGTTATCAAATTTTAACTGGGCATGGACAACTCCGGTTACTCTTACAGATTTTAGAATTACTCTTCCGGTCACAGTAGGCTTTTACAAACATGGAAAAATGCCATGGTCGATTATCAGTTCAGGATACGCAAGCACAACAAGCTCGGGTCTATCAAATGGGACATCAGTAACCACCACTACAAAGACAACCGGTACCGCTCCGACATTCACAAGCCACACATGGGTAACACAAACCACAGAGGAGCAGTACAAATGGCTCGATGCGGCGAATCTTGATTTTGGCGGTCAGTTCTTAATAGGCATAGGTGGTATCGATATCGGACTCGGCGTAAAATACTATCTCGAGCAAAATGCAAGTGGTGCCGCAGTAGCAACTTGGGCAAACAACAACAGAACAGAAATACAAACCTTTTACTACGATACAAATGCCGCCGACGCAACAGCAGCTCCTAATGCTGCCGTAGATTACACCATTACCTCAACATGGAATGAACCGGATACACTTTCGGAAATCTATCTTGTAGTGCCATTCATGATGCAACTGGGACAGATTGGCCTGGCCGGTTCGGCGAGTATGGATATTACAAATCGTGACGGAACTACTTTCAGTACCGCAGCTGCCCCTACGGATCCGACAACCAAGACTTACTCCAATCCCCACGACACCGGCCCCGGTGCAACCTACACTAACATAGAACAGAATAGCCTGGTAGACAAGGAACAAACCATTTCAATAGGGGCAAACACATCCGTCACACTTCCTCCCATTGTCAACGGAAACAAAAATAACAAATTCGTTTTAGGGCTGAGTGGAAACGTAGATATAAACAAAAAAGAACCGGAGGTAGATACATATACAACCCAGACATACAACTATGCAGGCGGAGGTGCAGCTCCTACACGCTCTACACGCTCAGAGTTTCAAGACACAACAAATTACAACGGATTTTTATTCTACACTGTAGAGGTTTCTACGGCTCACTATTTCTACTTTGACCTCTCCCCTGCCACACTTGGATTTGCCCCTAAACTATCCACAGCCATAGGCAGTCCGGCATCCCTAGCCCCTTCAAAGTTCTACAAAACAACCGAACACTCAGTTACAAGAACAGACGGGGACAACGACGGAGCATTTACATCCGCTGCGGATACAATAACCACAACTGATACAACTTATACCAACAACAACGACGGGAATCCTTTTGAAGTTAAAGTATACATTGGACTTCCCGCCTCCCTAAAGGTTCGCCCAAAGGGATGGGTATTTGGGATGACATTCGGAGCGAATCTGGGAGTACAGTACTCCATCCAGTTTGTAACGGATAATCAGGACACTCAGACTACTCACACGGTGACAACCGATGGTACAGGTGCAACTTTAAACGATACAACCACAACCGCTGTCTCCGGCAGCTACTCAACAAGCAAAGTTAACCAGGCCTGGACATTTACCAACCAATCACTGTTCGGATTAAACTTTTTCCTCCCGGGGAATGCAACTCTTGATGTAATACTAAATACTAACAATCTATTCGTTTTCGATAAGTTAGTGGCTCAGTTGAGTATTCCATTGTAAAGAGATTAGTCTACATACAAAAAACCCTGCACTTTATCCGTGCAGGGTTTTTTAGTCACAACTCTGAATATTAACTATGGCAGGAATAGTCCTTAAACTCTTTACTACCTTAGAAAAATCCCTCCTGTTATCTAATTCCACAGTAAAAGAACCCCTTAAAACCTCACCGTCGTCCTCATCTACCTTCCCCTCTATCAGATGGCCGTTGTACTTCTTAAGCGCACCCTCTATCTCCGAGAATAAATTAGGGATTATCCTGGAAGTAACTCTAAACCTTCGCGTTGCCTTGGGAGAAACAGTTTCCCATTCTACCTCGATTTTCCTCTCATTAAAATCTTTAATGTATTTAAGATTGGGACAATCCGCCCTGTGTACTATAATTCCCCTCCCCCTGGAGACATAGCCTATAATTTCGTCGCCTGTAGTGGGATTGCAACACTTAGCAAGGCGTATCATCATATTACGCTCATTACCTATTCTTATACTAATCTTGGACTCATCAAGAACCCTCTGCTCTATAGTTCCACTAGTTTCTTCTACTACTTGAGGTTGAGGCATATGAACCGATTGGGAGGATTGAGATGTTTCCGTTACCTTTTTCTTCGCTATGATATTCCTATCGATTATTAAACCCGTTTCATTCTGATTTAACCAGTGCCTAATCTTAGACCTTGCCCTGGAGGTTTTAACATAGCGCAACCAGTTAAGATGGGGATGTGCATTGTTCGAGGTAATAATCTCCACCACTTGAGTACTCTTTAACTCCTGCTTAAGGGGAATAATCACCCCATCAGCCTTGGCGGCAAAACAGTGATTCCCTATTTCTGTGTGTATATGATAAGCAAAATCAATCGCTGTAGAACCCTTGGGAAGTTCTATGACATCTCCCTTTGGGGTAAAAACATATATGGTATCTTTTAAAAGCTCTCTCTTAATCTCCTCCAAAAACTCACTGGAGGCCGCCTTTGCCCCATCCCAGCTCTTCAACTTATTTATAATTGATAAATCCTCCTGTCTGATAATCTCTTTTGAGGTTCCTCTTTTATACAACCAATGGGCGGCAATACCGTTTTCGGCAGTTTTATGCATCTCTTTCGTCCTAATCTGTATCTCTATCATCTTACCACCGTAACCCATAACCGTGGTATGGAGACTCTGATACCGATTCGACTTAGGCATTGCAATATAATCTTTAAATCTCCCCGCTATAGGAATAAACAATTTATGGACAAGTCCTAATATCTCGTAACACTGACTCGTCGTATTTGTCAGTATCCTTATACCGAGAAGGTCGTATATCTCTTCTATAGACTTTCCTCGTTTTCGCATCTTCTGATAAATCGAATAGAAATGCTTAGCCCTCGTTTCAAGTTCTACCGGTATTCCCTCTCTCTTCGCCTCTCTGGCAATTGCCTCCTTAACTTTTTCAAGGTAGGCCGCCCTTGCCTTTTTCTTCTCCGCAACGTACTGTTTTATCTGTTTATAGACCTCCGGTTGCAGATACTTAAGAGATAAATCTTCCAGTTCTACCTTTATCCTGGATATACCAAGCCTTCCAGCAAGAGGGGCATATATGTCGAGGCATTCAGTGGCGATGCGTTTCCTGGACTCAGGGGGCAGATACTGAAGGGTGCGCATATTATGTAGCTTATCGGCGAGTTTGATAAGTATCACCCTTATATCCTTAACCATTGCAAAAAGCATCTTTCTTATGGTTTCCGCCTCTTGAATGGTTCTACTCTTACCACGGAGAAAGGATATTTTTGTTACACCGTGAACAAGAGATTCCACCTCTCTCCCGAACTGCTTTCTAAGCTCGGCCCTGGTTACCTCCGTATCCTCTATTACATCATGGAGAAGAGCCGCTATTATTGCCTGATAATCAAGATTGAGATCTATCAAAAGTTCGGCAACCGTTATAGGATGAATAATATAGGGTTCTCCACTTGCCCGTTTCTGATAGTAGTGAAGCCCTGCCGCCCATTTTGCCGCTTCTATTATCCTTATCCTTTCCCTTCTGGGATACTTTGAGAGCTTGGAAAAAAATGAGTTTAAAATCCTGGATATTTCCGCATCACTGGCAACCAGTTCCTCTGAGTGATTGTTCGCCGAAGAGATCCCATTTAACACTGATTGGTTACGAATCTTTTTTTCCATAGTATCTACCGCAGATAATCCTTTCCCTCTTCCCCAAATCCTTCCTCGTATATATATCTCTAAATCCCCGCGCACTCATAATAGCCCATAACTTTGTCATTTGGGAAGGGGCCGCCTCCAACATTAAATATCCACCCTCCTCCAGATAATCCGGGGCTTCCTCTATTACCCTAACGGCAATCTCAGTACCATCCCTTCCCCCGGCAAGGGCGACCACCGGTTCCACCCACCCTAATTTTCCCAAATTTTCGACCTCAGCATCGGTTAAATAGGGTGGGTTACAGGTAATAATATCATATTTCCCCGAAATGTTTTCAAAAACATCCGAAATAAAAAAAGGTATTTTTTTCCCTCCCAATATCTTAATCATATTTAACTCAAAGACATCCTTAACTTCTCTGGTGATATCGGAGGCGTAAACATCCACATCCCTGGCATTAAACTTAACAGCAATGGCCACACACCCAGAACCGGTGCATAGATCAAGTATTTTAGGGTTTCTCTTGGGACACGTTTTTGCCCTAAAAGTGTTATTACCGAGAAGGCTCAGCACTTCCTCAACAAGAACCTCGGTGTCGGGTCGCGGAACCAAAACCCTCTCATCCACATAAAACTCAAGCCCGTAAAACTCTTTTTTCCTTCTTATGTAGGAAACGGGTATTCCCCTACAACGTTTGTCTACATACTCTTTAAACCTGGCATACGAAACAGAATCAATCTCATCGGGAAGGCTTGCAAACAATTTTTCTTTACTAACAGAGAGAGCCTCGGCCAAAAGCACCGTAGCATCAAGCATGGGAGTTTCTACTTCCGCATAAAAAAGAATCGAATATCCCTCACGAAGTGCATCTTTTATCGTCATGACAGCTCACGCTTTAAATACTCCTCCCTAGCATTGAGCTTTAGCGCCTCTATTATTTCATCAAGGTCACCCTGCAGAATTTCTTCCAACTTGTACAGGGTTAGGTTTATCCTGTGATCCGTTACTCTGTTTTGAGGAAAATTGTACGTCCTAATCCTCTCCGAGCGATCACCCGATCCTATCTGGCTCCTCCGCTCCATAGAACGCTCTTCCTGCTTTTTTTTCTCCTCCATTTCATACAAACGCGCCCTAAGCACTCTCAACGCCTTAGCTTTGTTCTTGTGCTGGGATTTCTCATCCTGACAGGTCACAACCATTCCCGTCGGGAGATGGGTAATCCTTACAGCAGAATCAGTGGTATTTACACTTTGACCCCCGGGTCCAGAGGAGCGATAAACGTCTATCCTTAAATCCTCAGGATTTATCTCTATCTCTGTCTCCTCCGCCTCCGGAAGAACCGCCACCGTAACAGCTGATGTATGGATTCTCCCTCCAGATTCCGTTACAGGTACACGCTGAACCCTGTGAACCCCACTCTCATAGCGAAGATTTTCATAGACACTTTTACCACTAACGGAGAATATAATCTCTTTAAAACCCCCAATTCCCGTCTCATTAGAGGACATTATCTCTATCTTCCACCGCTTGGACTCTGCATAGCGAGAATACATCCTGAAAAGATCGGCAACAAACAGAGCTGCCTCTTCCCCCCCCGTCCCGGCTCGAATCTCCATAATTATATTCTTTAAATCAAGGGGATCCTTGGGAATTAGAAGGATTTTAAGTTTATCGAGAATCTGCTCCCGTGTTTTTTCCAGTTCTTTAAGTTCCTCCCGAGCGAGTTCTTTCATTTCCGTATCCGTGGATTCCTCTATAAGCTCTCTCGTACTCGAGATCTCATCATCCACCTTTCTATACCTATTGTATTCATCCACTATCTCACCAAGAGAGGAATATTCCTGAGCCACCTCTCTGTAGCGCTTGTTATCCTTGATAATCTCCGGATCAGACATCAATTTTTGAAGTTCTTCGTAGCGTTTTACTTTGCTATCAAGTTTTTCAAATATTCCCTTCAACATAGGATCCTTTAAAATTTTTCTTCAAACAGCGGACAGCTGTACACGACGATTTCTATACCATTTTTCTCCGGGTCCCTTACCGCCTTTACCGACTCCTCAAAACGCTTTAAAATAATACATTTATCCCTCTTTTTGCAAAAGGGACAGGCACCGTTCCCACGGGGGCTCACTTTTAGTTCCATTGTGATAAATTAACAAATATAGATATTTCTTTCAATTGCTATAAACAAGATTTTATATTCCACTCAAACAAGACTTGAACACAATCGTTCATTTTGGTACAATACCACAACAGTTTCGTTCAATAATGCACTAATAAAAACAAAAAAAGATACAAAAGGATGGCAGATGAAAAACGATATAGCAGACGTTGCCATAGTCGGAGCCGGAGTAATAGGAGCCTCCATAGCCCGCAGACTCTCTATCTACAACCTTGACATAGCAATTGTGGAAAGGGAAACGGATGTCTCTTTTGGTGTCTCCAAGGCAAACTCCGGAATAATTCATGCGGGTTTTCACCACAATCCTACAACTCTTAAGGCCAAATTGGAGATTACGGGAAACATAATGTTCGACAACCTCCACAGAGAACTCAAGTTTCCATTTAAACGCTGCGGGATTATAGTAGCGGCTCTATCCGTAGAAGAGATGAAAACAATAAGTGAACTCTACGAACAGGGGCTAAAAAACGGGGTCATAGGAATAGAGTTATGCGGAAGAAAGAGACTTTTAACTCTGGAACCAAACCTCAGCCCGGATGTAGTGGGAGGTCTATACGCCCCAACAGGGGGAATTATAGAACCCTACAGATTTGTGTTTTCCCTTATCGAATCAGCTAAAAAGAACGGGGTAAAGATTATTACCAATTACGAGGTGGTAGATCAAAACTACAGTAATGGAATCTACACCCTCTACTCTCCAGGGGGAGATACATTGAAGGCACGCTATGTAATAAATGCAGCAGGTCTTTATGCAGATGCCATTTCAAAATTATTTAACGCACACGAGTTTCAGATAACCCCTAGAAAAGGGGAATACTATCTGCTTGACAAAAATATCGAATACACCCCATCCAGGGTTATTTTTCCTGTGCCTACAAAAATTTCAAAAGGGATACTAATAGTCCCAACCGTAGAGGGAACAACGCTCCTTGGACCAACAGCAGACAGTATAGCGGATAAGACGGATCTACAAACAACACGTGAGAACTTTGAAAAAATCTTCTATAGTACAAGAAGGCTTATCCCTGAGATTTCGGAGCGAGACATAATTACATCCTTTGCGGGGATAAGACCCGCCACAAGAGAGGGTGATTTCATAATCAATACCCATCCCAACGCACCACATTTCATAAACGCTGCCGGCATACAATCACCCGGACTCACCGCCTCTCCCGCCATAGCGGAGAGGGTAAAAGACCTGTTAAAAAAGATTGGTTGTAGACTGGAGGAGAAACCGGATTACGACCCATACCTGGAGGATATACCTCGCCTTAGATACTTAAACCACAGAGAGGCAGATAAACTTATAAGGAAAAATCCTCAGTATGGAAATATCATATGCAGGTGTGAAAATGTGTCCGAGGCAGAGATAGTGGCCGCAATAAGAGAGGGGCACACCACGCTGGACGGAATAAAATTCTACACCCGGGCACAGATGGGGAGGTGTCAGGGAGGATTCTGTACATACAAAATCCTAAAGATAATTCAACGAGAGACAGGTCTCTCATACAGTGAGATTACAAAACGGGGAAGAGGCAGTTACATAATAAAAGGAGTAATAGAATAACCATGACAGAAAAAAAATACGATCTTGTAATAATTGGAGGTGGAGCTGCAGGAATGGCTGCAGCAGATACGGCAGCAGAGAAAGGATTAAAAACCGCTCTCATCGAAAGGGAAGACCGACTTGGGGGAATCCTAAATCAATGTATACATAATGGTTTCGGTCTTCAGTTCTTTAAAGAGGAACTAACCGGTCCGGAGTATGCCCATAGATTTTTGGAGAGGATAACTAAACACCACGAGGTAGAAACATTCCTCGGAACAACCGTCATGGATGTAGAAATTGGTGATACGAAGGTGGTGTACGGCTACTCACATAAACTGGGGGTAATAAAAATCCAAACTCCGGCCATAATCCTTGCAATGGGCTCAAGGGAGAGAAACAGGGGTAACATAGGTATTCCCGGTAGTAGGCCCGCAGGGGTTTTTACCGCCGGACTTGTCCAGAGATTGGTAAACATAGAGGGATACAAACCCGGAGAAAGCGCGGTAATTATAGGCTCTGGGGATATAGGCTTAATAATGGCCAGACGGCTTACCTGGATTGGGCTAAAGGTTAAAGCGGTAATTGAAATTCAGCCTTACCCCTCGGGACTAACAAGGAACATAGTACAATGTCTAAACGATTTTGACATCCCTCTCTATCTGTCACATGTTGTATCGAGAATCTATGGCTCCGATAGAGTGGACGGGGTTGATGTTACTCCCATAGAGGAGGGAAAATTAAACACCGAAAAAACATTCAAAATAGAGTGTGACACAATACTTCTCTCCGTCGGATTAATACCGGAGAACGAATTATCTAGAAAGTTTGGGGTTGCAATAAATCCTGAAACAGGAGGGGCAATAGTGGATGCCCATCTTATGACCTCCGTTGAGGGGGTATTTTCCTGCGGAAATGTCTTGCATATTCACGATCTTGTGGACTACGTAACCGAAGAGGCCATATCGGCTGCTAATTTTGCATTCCAGTACCTGGACAAGGGTTTCGAATCCGAATATACCCTCACTCCCGGAAATATCCAAACGCATATACATCCCAAAACAGTAGTAAAGGCAGGCATATTCGAAACAGAGCCATCTACAAATGTCAAATACGTAATTCCCAATAAGTATAACCCCACAAGGGAAAACAGATTCTTTATGCGCTCTCTAATAGTAAAAAACAATGCCAAACTGGTAATCAAAGCGGGAGATACGATAATAAAAGACAAAAGACTCCTCCATGTTCAACCATCAGAAATGATATCGGTTACCCTAAAACCGAAAGATTTTAAAAACTACCCGGGAGGACTTGAAAAATTGGCAGATGAAAAACTTGAGTTTTTAATACTCTAATAAATATATTTGGAGCAAGGGTGTAACAATATGAAACACAAACAACTTATATGCATATCCTGTCCCATAGGATGCCACCTAGAGGTAGAGTACGAGGAAAAACTATCGGATTCGGGACAGATTATACATGTAAAGGGCAATAGGTGTCCCAAGGGAGAGGTATACGGAAGAGAAGAGGTTCTCTCCCCAAAAAGAACAGTCACAGCAACAGCTCTTATACATTCAAAACTTCAGGCAAGAATCCCTGTAAAAACAACGGCTCCCATTTTAAAAGAACTTATCTTTCCCCTTCTAAAAGAGATATACCAACTAAACCTGAAACCTCCGATAAAAATAGGAGAAACTCTCATAAAAAATTACAAAAACACTGGGATAGATGTCGTTTCAACTATGGAGATTTTCGAGTAACTTCTCTATATTACTAGAATGCCCGAAGAAAAAACACGGTTTTCAAGAGAAACACTAAACTGGTTACTCGAAAATCTCTTTCTAGCTCTAACCATATTTGTTCTATGGCACACAGATATTATAAAACCCTTCAAAACTCTGGTGGTCTTTCTACACGAAACCTACCATGCAATAGCCGCTCTCTTAACCGGCGGATATGTAAAAAACATTGCAGTAACATCCTACGAGAGTGGGGTTACATTCGTTGCGGGGGGTATACCCATAGTGGTATACTCCGCAGGATACCTTGGAACCGCCTTTACAGGGGCACTTATGATAGCAGCGGGACGATCTAAAAATTTAAAGCAATACTTTCCCTTTATTATAGGAGCACTTCTTCTACTCTCCACTATACTTTTCGTAAGAAACCGCTATGGTTTCATTTTTGGCCTTATCACAGGATCCGTATTTATCTTCCTCTTTATCAAGCAGTTTTTCTTTCTTAAGTACATAACCGATTTCGTGGGGATGATGTGTGTAATATATACTATTTATGATTTCTTAGACTTCGTCGACTCAAAAACAAACGATGCGACACTCCTCTCTCACATAATAAAAATCCCTGCCTTTATCATATATTCAACATGGATAATCTTCAGCATAGCAATGTTCTTTTTTGCATTCAGATTCGCCTATAGGAAAACACTCAGAGGCTCGCCAGAATACCCCCGTCAACATAAATAATCTGACCATTGATAAAATCCGAGGCCTTCGAAGCAAGAAAAACTGCCGTTCCAATCAGTTCCTCAGGTTTTCCCCACCTACCGGCAGGTGTTCTCGATTTTACCCAACTGTCAAAATCCTTTCGCGCAATAAGGGGTTTGGTCATTTCTGTTACAATGTACCCGGGGCCTATGCCATTAACCTGAATATTGTATCTTCCCCATTCCACAGCCATAGCCCGCGTTAACATCCTAACCCCACCCTTAGAGGCAGTGTAGGGTGCAACGGTGGGACGACTCACCTCACTCATCAGAGAGCATATGTTAATAATCTTCCCCCTACGCTTAGAAATCATACCCCGAACCACATACTTAGAAACGATAAAAACACCCTTCAGATTGACATTTAAAACCCTATCCCAGTCATCCTCATCAAACTCCTCGAGAGGAGAGCGTATTTGAATACCAGCGTTATTTATAAGGATATCTATACTACCATATCTCTCTTCTATCTCCCTCACTCCACGCTCAACCTGCGCCGGGTTGGTAACATCAAAAACACAGTAGTACACACCACCCAGTTTTTCAGAGGCTAACTTTAGCGTTTCCTCGTTTCGCCCATTTAGCACAACCGTAGCTCCAGCCTCCCGTAACCCCCTAGCCAGAGTAAAACCTATTCCCCTGCTGGAACCGGTAACAAGGGCTGTCTTTCCCTTTAGATCGAATAAATCCTTACTCATCATCGTAACCCATTTTCTTTCTATAAGCTGGAACCTCAATCATAGGAGGCCTTTCCTCTTCTATTATTTCATACTCAACAGCCTCAAAAATATTATCATCCGTTTGAAACTGTCTTAATACATTATTAAGCTTTGGCATATCTTTAATAATCCCAAGAGACCTTGCCCTGGAGAGAAAGGTTTGAAGAATTCCAAAAGCCATCCTGCCGAGATCCCTTGTCGTTTGATTCCTATGCACCCTCTGATCCAGATCGGTCTGTGCAATAGCCATCATACCAAGCATATGATACACATCAATCAGATGAGAGGTCTCAACACCATACCCAATCGGAAATGGAATTTTCTCCAGCAGACTTCTCCTTACCGCATACTCACCGGATAAAGGTTGAATAAGGGCCGTTAACTCCGGGAAAAAGAGAGAAAATAACGGACGAACCAAGATTTCGGTTACCCTGCCACCACCCGTGGGGCGTAAACCATGAGAGGTAGCGAGGGGTCTCTCATAAAATGCTTTAACGTACTGAATCGTAGGATTCTGAATAAGAGGTCCAACCAATCCATAGGCAAAACGGGGATGAATATTTTTTATATCGGCATCAATGTAGACAATAATATCACCCTTCAATTGATAGATAGCCTTCCATAAATTTTCACCCTTCCCACGTTTTTCCCCCATTTCAGGGAGAATATCCTTTGCAAGATACACATCCGCTCCAAAGGAGGCGGCAACCTCACGGGTAGAATCGGTAGACCCGGAGTCGATTACTGCAATCTCATCTATAAGGTGATACTTCATCATAAGCTCGGACTTAAATATTACTATCTCTTTCCCTATCGTTTTCTCCTCATTCAACGTAGGAATACAGAGAGAGATGGTCAAATTTTGTCTCTCCTTTTCCGTTACCAGAGCCCCTATATCCTCGAATCTCGAATGGTGAAAGGTATTGGTTTTAAGCCACTCATTAATGTTCAATGCAATACCCCCTATCTATAGCTAATAAAACACCCACCAACTGGGTTATTCCGGTAAAAATAGGTTCTATCTCTATAACCTCTTTATCGTCATCCCGCCTCTCTCCGTTCGTAATGCCAAGAGTAACTGCGGGAACCTGTTGATCTATAAAAGCAGCTAATTCCGATGTACTGGGAGAGATACGCGGTTTTATATTAAGTGCTCTCATTATATCCCGTACACTTCGAGTTAACGGGTGAGAAAAACCTATTCCCCCCGGCTGTCTCTGCGAGAAAATGTCAATAGACACCTCGGCACCACTCCTATATGAAACATCGGCAGCGATATCCTCTATCTGCTGCAGGATCTCATGAACCATTTCGCCCGATTCGCTTCTTATCTCGAAACGCAAAACGGCAGATTTTGGTATTTTGGCAAAAGAGGTTGTACCACCCATTATAGAACTAAAAACAATTGTCGTTTTGGGTCGCTTGGGGATGGGAATCTCGAGTATCCTATTAATCACCTCATTTATCGTAATAATAGCACCAACCGCACCAAAACGGGTCCAATCGTACTCCTCCGGGACGGTACATACAATTTCGCCCCTTATCATACCTATAGAGGAGTAGCTTATACGTCCAAGTTGAATTCCTTCCACGGATATCCCAGAGACAATTGGGAGCTTTGTATTGGAAAGAAAGAATCTAAGTCCCTCAAGATCTCCCCTTCCCAAACTCCTTGAGGCCCCAAGCAGAATCAGATTTGATTTTAGCTCCAACTCCAGATGGGATAGTATCTGAGGAAGGGTTAGAATTACGGCAACCCCGAGAGAATTGTCACCAACACCCGCACCAATCGCATACTCAGGCTGTATAGTGATGGTGTGATCCACCTTTTCCGAATACATCGTATCCACATGAGCCACAACCAGGATATTATCTTTTCCCTCGCTCCCGGGAAGTATGCCAACGGCGTTCCCTGCCTCATCGGTAGAGGCATTCTGCAACTCCGCCTCTCCAAACCTGTCAAGTATAAACTCTACCCTCTTCTCCTCCTCAAAGGTGGGAGCGGGAATCTCACTTACCATGACAAGATTGGAGAGAATGATCTCTTTTAGCTCCTTCAATTTCTTCTTATACTCGGGTAATTTGGCTATTATCCCCGTTATATTTTCTCTTTTCCCCATTTAACCTCCTTTATAAACAGTATAATTCTCATAAGAAACCAATATAAATACCCCCGATAACCCATCGATAACCTACAGAGAGATTTTATCGGACAGTTTAACCACTTTAGTCGAATCAGAATTTTCCAGGAGTACTTGCCTAAACCTAACCGCTCAGGAGAGAGAGCAACTCGGACTTAACCATCTCAACCGTTTGCTTACTTTTACCTTCAAGTCTTATACGCAACACAGGTTCTGTATTACTCGGTCTAACATTAAACCAAAAATCGGGAAATTCAACACTAACTCCGTCCAATCTGCTAATTTTACCAGCTCTGTAATGCTCAGCCACAACGGAAAGAGCCTTTTCTTTATCTTTTATCTCTATATTAATCTCTCCAGATTGATAATACTTAACTTTTAAAGGTTTCACAAGCTCTGATATTTTTTTAACACTTTTCGAGAGGAGATTCAAAATCATTATCAAAGCATACGCTGCAGACTCCGTATAGTAATTGTCAGTAACCCTGAAATATACATGTCCAGAGGTTTCACTTCCAAACACAGCGTTTGTCTCTACCATTTTATCATATATAAAGGTATAGCCCACCTTAGAAACAACAGGCTTACCACCCAACTCTGCTATTCGCTCAGGGAGAACTTTAGAGGCTATAAGATCGTAAACAATAGAAGCTCCCCTATATTTCTTAAGGAGTTCCTCGGCTATTAGGGCAGAGAGGAAATAATTTTCTATTTTTTCTCCCCTCTCATCGATAAAGAGCACTCTATCACCATCTCCGTCAAGTATTGCCCCAAAATCGGCCCTTTCTTTAAGCACCTCTCCTGAAAGCTGAATACTGCTCTCCTCTTTAAGGGGATTAGGACTATGATTCGGGAAATTGCCATCAGGTTCTTTATTTATCACAATAGCATCAAGACCCAACCGCTCTATAAGCCCCTCAAAGACTCTCCCCGCAGAACCATTTGAGGTGTCAATTACAAATTTAACAGAATAATCCTTAAACGCAGCATGTTCACATATAAAGTCAAGATACTCATCAAGCGTATCCATCTCATTGTAGCTTCCTCGCGATGAAATTTTTCCTTCCCCTGCCTTCCACTTTACTTCGCTGTACCTTCCGAGAACAATCCTTTCCACATCTTTCAAACCCTTACTATAACTAACAGAACCTCCAGTCGAATCATAAAACTTAAAACCGTGATACTCCGGGGGATTATGCGAGGCCGTCACCATTACTCCCCCTCCATATCCGTGTTTCATCTGTGAAAAATGCAACTGTGGGGTACTTACAAGTCCAATTCCCGTTACATTTCCCCCGGCATCTCTAATACCGTCTATTAACGCCAGATACATCTCTTTAGAGTGGACTCTAGCATCGTAACCCACCATATACTTATCCGACTTCAAATACTCTGCAAACCCTCTGCCAATTCTATACGCGATATCAGAATCTATCTCTCTAGCGTATACGCCTCTTACATCGTAAGTTTTGAAAATACTCATTAATCTCTCTCCTTTACAAAGCCATTTTTTCCAACTGCCAGACACTTCCGGCTTATTCAACCCCTTCCGGATTTATTGCCACAATTTTTCCGCCCTTTGTTCCCACAATAATCTTACCATCCATAATCCGAGGCCGAGTCGTAATTATCTCTCCAAGTTTTAGTGACTTTACAATTCTACCCGTAGTAGCACTTATCACTACAAAATTACCATTACTTTTACCGGTATACAAGTACCCTTTGTAGTACAGCGGGGGAGCGGAAACAGCTTTAATGGGGGAAAAGAGTATCCTACCATCGGTCGCCCTAAAAGCGTAGATGTAAGACCTTGCAAACATAAATATCTCATTCCTTCCATACTCCAGATCATGGAAAACTCCGAGTGATTTCACAGCGGTGGGTTTTTTCTGCCACAATACTCTATCCTTAGTTAAATCAATACAAACGACCCTACCTTTTCGCCCGGAGAAAAACGCTTTATTACCATGCACGAGAACAGTTACCGCTACAGGCTGGACAGCTCTGGTCGGAAGCTTCGCAATAATTCTGCCAGTAGTCAGATCTATCCTATAGAAAACCCCACGCTGATTTACCACCAGTAAACTATTCTTGTAGATAGCCGGGCTCATCTTTGTACCACCCGGTATCTTAATCTCCTTTACAATTCTCCCATCAAACTTTCTTACCCTAACCCCATTATCAGTGGGGAAAAGAAAATTATCATCATACGCGACCACATGCCGCCCGAACATATGACTACTACTCTCACTCAGTTTTTCCCTATAATCAATCTTACCTGTAGAAACATCTACAACTATAAATTCGGTGGAACCAGAGAAGAAAACTTTATTTCCTATGCAGATGGGAAAAGAGTTCACATTAGGTGTGTTCTTAGTCGGTATCTTCCAAACCACCTTGCCCTGCGTATCCACGGCATAAAGCATCCCAGCGGTATCAGCAGCAATTATTAGATCCTTAAAAACAGCAACTCTCCCGACAAGCGCAGTGGTAGATACAGAGAAACTAAATGGAATTACCCTGGGTTTTATGGCAATCGAATACTCTCTCTTGCCCCCCTTTTTAACCTCAATCGTTAATTTTTTTGGGATATAGCCCTCCTTACGAACCTCAAGGCTCAAACGCCTACCAATGACAAAAGCTGACGAATAACTACCCCTTCCTACCAGATTACCGTCAATAAAAATCCGGGCATCAGGAGGATTAACATTTATCTTTATCGTTTTCTTTTCCTCACTAAGCCTAATATGATACTCCCTACCACTTCCCTTAGTTACATTAATTTTAAGCTCTTTAGTAACAAATCCATCCCTCTTAATAACAAAATCAAGCTGCTCATCCAATCTAAAGAGTCCAAAAAATGTTCCCTTACCAACCGGATTACCATTAAGAAAAATCTCTGCATCCTTAGGCTCCGCAATTATCCCAATCCTCTCTAAATTGAAGGCACCTCCCCCGGAAGCCTTTTCAGATACTCCTCCCGAAGGCTTCTTAGGTGTGCTCTGTGGTACCGTTTGCTTCTCTGGCAAGGGCATCTCTATAATTTTCATTTCTTCCACCGGTCTCAATTCCTCGAGACTCTCCTTTGATATGGTTACCGGAGGACTTATATTTTCCTTAACCCTCCGAACGGTTTCATTAACCAAACGAGTTATCTCCTTTATCTTCTTCGGAGCTATAGCCCTCTCCGCCACCGCTACACTGGTAATCTTATCAACAACAGTTTTAAAAACACCTTCCGTCTTCTTAATAACAGCCGTATTCACCCTTAGCTCTCTATTTGCCGTTACCACCGGCGCCGCATCCTCTACCTTCTCAAGCACCGCCAACAGTTCTTTGGGTTTGGTTTTAAGTTTTTCTTTTATCGCATCAACATCAAGTACCGCGGGTAAAACGGCAACTCTACCCCTCTTCACAGCAACAACTGTTCCCTTACTCCTGCTAAACCTTACAACAAATTGGGTTCCTCTAACTCCACATATAACTGAGGGAGTTTGAATCTTAAATCTATCATTCTTCGAAAGTTTTCTCACCTTACACAGCACCGCTCCCGCTGTAAGAGCCACTTTAACTTTCGTAAGCCGCATTTGAAGAAGTATATCTTTCAATCTAACCTCTGTGTTTTGTTGAATCCTGATAGTTGCAGTATTGCCAAACTGAACCTCACAGTAAGAATCCTCGTCCACTCTCAAAGAATCTCCCTGTTTAAGGGATTCCCCTATAACGGCTTCCTTCCATTCTCCACTGTCCCTGGAAACATAAACCTCACCGGAGAGAAAAGTGATAAGCGCTTGAAATTGCTCAGAAATCTTTACTCTTTCAGGGAGAGCTTTTTTAGACGGGGCTTCCTTAGAAGATAGAACTTCCTTAGAGGAACTTCGCCTGGAAGGAGTTTCTGTAGCTTTCTTCGGTTGAGAAACCTTTTTTTCCTGGGGGGTTGTCTTTGGAACAACTTTCTCCACTTCCTCTGCCTGTTTTTCTCTCCTAATTTCCCCGCCAGTGGATTTTTCCGCCCTCTGACAGGAAAAAAAACCAACTAACAAAAGACCCAATACAACTATAAGAAAACCTCTGGTTATCAAACGCGACACAATTTACTCCTTGACATGGGATACAACTTTTTGCAATGACGTGTACATACATATTATAACTCAAAATATTAAAAACGTTCCACTAAAATTCCACCTCCTGGCTGTATCAATTTTTTCTCCATCAAACAGGAAAAGGAGTATCCCTCCAAACAAAAATCCATCCACCCCTAAGCAAAAAATTTGACAGCATAGGATTTTTGGGCTATATTTAATAGACCACCTGGTCTAAATGGGAGGTTTGCCATGACAGAAACATTAATAGACCTAATCCAGAGCTCTATAATCAACCACCCCTCATCGGCAGCTATAAGGGAGAATTCTACAACCATAACCTATTCCGAATTATACACACGGATAAAAGAGTTAGGCACTGGACTAATCGCAATAGGAGTCAAGCCGGGAAGCCATGTAGCTTTAATATCCGAGAAAGATGCAAAAAATATAATTACAGAATTTGCAGTTGCGGGATGCGGAGCAATTATTATCCCCATAAACCCTGAAACGGAGGATAACGAACTTCAACATATACTCACGGATTCCAATGCGGAAATAGTGATACTCGACAGTGAAGAAACGATGAAGAGGGTTAACTCGCTATTATCAAAGAATATCATCCCTAAAGTGGGAAGTCCCATAAAGAAATATATTATCCTCGATTCTAGCTATAAAACGGATTCAAATATACTAAATATATTTAAAATACCGGTATACGGATGGGAAGACATAGTGGAGAGGGGAAGAAAAAAGATAGAGAGAGGGGAGAGACAATTTGACCTCAGAGCAGCAGGGGTTAACCCTACCGACATTCAATCCATCAATTATACAGCGGGTACTACATCAATACCCAAAGGTGTACTGCTCAGTCACGCAAATTTAATAAGCAGCATCACAGCTCTGGATAGGGTCATAAACTCATCACCAAATGAAAATTGGTCATCATATCTACCCGGACGAACTATCTTCGAGAGAGTAATCGACTATCTTTCGCTTTTCAAAGGTAACACCGTAGTGATTAACCCTACAATTAGAAACACCGAGGGAGAAATAACCAACCCAGAGATTTTAAAAAATACGGAAGCGGACTTTATACTTCTTAATTCCCACCAACTAACAGAAATTTATAAAAATATACATAAGCAAACTGATTTTACTTCTCGTGTTCTCATAAAACTAAATCTTACATGGTACAAACTCATTCATAGGGTAACGGGAAACTTTCAATATTACTCTAGGGCTCAACGGATTACCCAACTTGCTGTAGGACTCGTCCTTTTACCAATATACACCCCCGTTAAACTCTTAATTCAACCTCTGATCTCTCGTATAAAAAAGAAGAGATTGGCCAAAAACCTTAAGGGCATCCTATGTGCGGGAAATTACCTCCCCAAAGAAACCGATTGTTTCTTCACGGGAATGGGGGTTGATATAATCGAGGGTTACGGACTTACAGAAGCCTCGGGATTCGTTTCTATAAGACCGCTTAAGAAAAAATCCCTAAATGACATGGGGAACCTACTACCCTACTTGAAAATAAGCATACGAGACGAAAGAGGCAACGAACTACCTATAGGAGTAAAGGGAACCGTATACCTTAAAGGCCCCCAAATTATGCAAGGATACTACAAGTTACCGGGCCTTACAAAACAAATTCTGGGGGACGACGGTTGGTTAAACACAGGGGATATCGGAAGTATCTCCGCTAATGGGAAACTAACAATAACGGGGAAACAAGAATTTAGAATCCAAATATCTCACAATTCCTATATCGAACCGGAACCCTTGGAGGAAACCATTACTCAATCGGAATACATTGATAATGCCGTACTAATCAATCCGAAGCCCCTGGATAACTCCCAAACATCCCCATCAACCTCGAAAACCAACCTTATAATCATTCCAAGAATAAGTGAACTTAAAGAGATAGCAAAACGTCTGGGTATCAGTTTCTCTTCGGAAGAGGAACTCGTATCAAACAAAAATATTCTCAAAATTTTAACGAGAGAGGTTAAGAAAAAGACTCCCGATAGGAAAACAAGAGAAACCACTCACCAATTTCTCGTGGTACCAGCATGCTTTAAAATGGGGAAAGAACTCACAGTAAACTATACGAAAAAGAGAAGAGAGATAATAAAAGAAATCAACCCTCAGAAGCAGGAGTCTTCTCAAACCTGAAGAATATATTTAACGGGGGAATACTTATAGTCCTGACCTCCAGATTTCTAATAGCTTCCTTTTCGGTATAGGTAAACCTTACACCATTAGAGAGAAACTTAAATAGAAAATTAATCTCAACAGGCTTGGGAGAACCATCCCGCCTGTTGAATTTTAAGGATATCACACCATCGTAAAACCCCTTTAGCTTCCCCTCTACATAGTACTTAAATTCTACGATACCCTCATTTGTAACGTCTCGTGGTATGATAGTACCTATCAACTTCTCATTACCACTCCACGTAAAACTTTTATCCTCATTCAGAGTAATAGTACCGTAAAACCTACTCACGAGCCGATTCCCATTTTTAATAAAATCATTAAAGAGAGCATCCCGTCTTGCCGTTTCCTCTGCAATAATATCATTGATGTCCCTATCAATAACCACATATCCCGCACTCACATTTTTGTTATTCACCTTATAACTAATTGTGACTCGCTTCTTAGAGTACACTATTACCCTTAAGTCGGTACCTTTAAAGCGGTACCTATTGTCCCCAATCTTCTCCACACCAGAGTATTCAAAAACCAACTTATACTTATCAGTTACAAGGGTAATGGTTTTGTTATCCGGATCAGGAAATAGACCAATATCGGTTCTAAACTTATCAAGGTCTATCCGCCCATCTTTTATCATGCTGAGAAAATACTCTGGTCGCCAGGTAGTTTTTAGAAAAGCAGTGAGAACGGGATCTTCCTTCATCAATTCTTTTACCTTATTTACGGGATTACCCTTTGTATCGAAAACCCTCAGGAAGTAACCAAAACAATAGCCCCTGTACCCATCCGAAGTTAGAACGGTATACCAATAAGACCTATAACCCTCTATATTTTCCTCTCTTTCACCTCTCTCAATTACCTTTACCACCTGACCCTTTCTTAACCTATATATTATCCTTGAAGCGGTAGAGGGTTTCTCCCTGATAGGTAGTCCTCTAACCTCTGCAAAACCGTATCGATACAGACGAGAAGAATAAGAGGTAAGGAATTTCTCAGCCTCTTCTCTCGTGTTAAAGTACTCTATGTAACCAACAGGTATCTCCTGTTTTTCTCCATCTGGCGTTTCTACAAGATAGGTATTTCTCTTCTTGGATCTCTGAATAATTTTTAAGAGATCACCTGTTTTAACATTCAATGAGCCGCCATCCCACAAGACCACCCCATAACCTATATACTTCACCCCACAGGATGTAAAAACCTGAAAAACCAACATCGACACTGCTAACAAAAATAGAGATTTAAGCCTTCCTTCCATCAAGTACCGCCTTGCAATCACCTTTAAAACCTCCGATCTACTATTATTATTATTTCAAAATTGAAAAATAGTAAATATCACATCGCTACTTTCCCATAATTCCCCCCGGGTTTAACACTTGAAGCAAGAGAAATAAAAATATATAAATATGATGGAGGTTGTAATTACCATGGGAGAACTGGAAAATATTTTCGAGCAAATAGAAAAAAATACGGAGGAGATGATCTCTCTACAAGAAAAACTAACATCTATCCCCGCCATCGCCCCACAGAGCAACGGTGAGGGAGAATGGGAAAAGGCTCAGGCATTGATAGAATGGCTAAGAAAGCTAAATTTTGAAAACATTAACGTAATAAGTGCCCTGGACAAAAGGGTACCATCCGGGAAAAGGCCAAATATAATTGTTACTATTCCCGGGAGAGAAACCGATGAGAATGGAAAAGCTTTTTGGATTATGACCCACCTAGATATTGTGCCTCCGGGTGAGTTATCTCTATGGAACTCCGATCCCTTTAAAATGGTAAGGAAAGATGGAAAGCTCATCGGTCGAGGGGTAGAGGACAATCAACAGAGTATGGTTTCTTCCATATATGCGGCAGCCTCAATACTCCAGAGGGGCTACAAACCCCGCTACACTGTCAAGCTTTTATTCATCGCCGACGAAGAAACAGGATCGGACTTCGGAATAAAATTCCTCCTGGACAACTATAAATTATTCAATAAAGAGGATCTCATTCTCGTACCGGACGGAGGAAACAGAGAGGGAACACTTATAGAGATTGCCGAAAAAAGTATTCTGTGGCTAAAATTCACAACAAAGGGGAAGCAGTGTCACGCCTCCATGCCTGATCTGGGAGTAAATGCATTTGTAGCAGGTTCGGAACTTGTGCTTAAACTTAACGAATTAAATAACGAATTCTCGGAGAATAACAGACTCTTCAATCCACCATATTCCACCTTCTGCCCGACAAAAAAAGAGGCAAATGTTCCCAATATAAATTCAATACCGGGAGAGGATGTGTTCTATCTTGACTCCAGAGTACTACCCTCGTATAAGCTGGAGGATGTGCTAAAGAGAATAGAAGAAATCACAAAAGAGATAGAGAAAAAATACGGCGTTACCGTAGAGATAGAAACTATACAGATGGAATCATCGCCTCTGACCCCGGAGAACTCCACCCTCGTACTCTCGCTAAAACGAGCAATAAAAATGGTGTATGGCGTAGATGCTAAACCACAGGGCATAGGGGGTGGAACTGTAGGGGCACACCTGCGAAAACACGGGTATGAAACCGTGGTGTGGTCCAGAATAGAAGAAACAGCTCATATGCCCAATGAATATTGCATTATAGAGAACATGGTAGGCGACTGCAAGGTAATGGCTGATATTATGTTTAACGGGTAGACTAATACCCATCAATGGCAAAATCTCAACGGGTATTTAATTTTTCCGATATCCTGTCCCGATCAATTATCAGAAGAATTCGTCCTTCTCTCATAGTTTTGATATTCTTAGAGGAAACAAGAATTTTTCTCGCAGCTTCATTCGGAATTATAATATCTGTGCTATTCTTTCCAAATATACCCCTCGCCTTGATTCTTAAAGGGAAATCCCCTATCCGTTCCCTATACGGATCCTCATCCGTACTATCGGTGTAGGCAACCATACCCCACTTCTTTACATAGGAGGAATAACACATCTCCCTTTCCAGAACCACGTTCATATCCTCATCAAAGATTCTGATAAAAATTGCCGGATTTACCACGTACTCGCCCTGTTTCCCGTGAGAGGGCATTTCTCCCTTTGCATATATAACATACCCAGTAAAATCTCGTGTAGGTTCAAAACCAAGATAATTATTTACAGGATACGGATTCTTAGGAAGGTAGAAGACATTTACTATTCCGCCCTGCCCATAGAGCGGGAAAATGTAACGCGCGTGAAACACATCCATATCTTCGGAGATATAAGAGGAATCAATCTTTCCGGAGAGGGATAGTGAAATAAGACCGTCAAGTACATCCCGATCCTTTCTAGCAAGATCACCTACCGAGTAGTATGAATCTGCCCTAATAGACATTACAACTCTCAAAAATATCCCGGAAATCGCAGTTTCGACGCCGTTTAAAGCAATTGCCTTGGCCCGAGGGAAGGGAAACTCTTTCACCGGCATCTTATAAGAAACGTCTATAACAAGATTATCGGCCTCCCAGTCAACAAAGGAAGAAAAGGAAATCCTCTCGGAAGAGGTATCCTCCGAAAATAGGGGAGTAATAACTCCTATGAGAACTAAGAGGAATGCAACGCCACCTTTGAAAATCCTCAAGTGTGATATCTCCAATTATTAAGATAATCTATCCCTAATCAATCCCCCAAGACGTTTTATTCCCTCCTCAATTTCCTCCTCTGAGGGAAAAGAAAAATTAAGTCTCATTGTATTATGCCCCCCACCATTGGGGAAAAAAGCCGATCCAATGACATAGGCAACATTTCTATCTATTGCCTCCGTAAACATCTCGTCTGTATCTATATATTCGGGAAGTTTCAACCACAAGAAAAGTCCTCCCTCGGTTTTATAAATCTCAATGCCTTCATCCTGCGGAAGATATTGTTCCAAAGAATCCAACATCACCTCTAATTTCTTCCTATATATAGAAATATTCTCCTCAATTCGCCTATCTATAAGACCGGACCTGATAAACTTATCCGCTATAGCCTGTGTAAAAGCCGAGGTACATAGATCCGTTGCCTGTTTCGCCTGAACAATTTTGTCCATTATTCGTTCCTCAGCGGTAAGCCAACCTAACCTTATTCCCGGAGAAAATATCTTGGAAAACGTAAAGAGCCCAATTACCCTCCCGGATTCATCCATAGAAGAAAGCATTGGTACCTCACTGCCAGAATACCGAAGCCATCTGTACGGAACATCCTCTACAATCAAAAGGTCAAACCTCTCGGCAATTTCCAATAGCTTCTTTCGCCTCTCATAGCTCATCACAACACCGGCAGGATTTTGAAAATCCGGTATCGTGTATATAAATTTGGGCATATTCTGATAGTACTCACTTCCCGTACCAGCGGTTTTAGCAAGTTCATTCAACTCTTTCTCCAGCACATCTGTTCTAAGCCCCTCACTATCGATATCAATAGCTATAAACCTGCCTCCATAAGCTCTAAAAGCACTCAATGCCCCGAGATAACTCGGATTCTCCGTTATTATCGTATCCCCTCTGTCGACAAATATTTTACTTACAAGGTCAAGAGATTGCTGAGAGGCAGAGGTTACTATAAGCTCCTTATTCGACGCATCAAAACCCCTTTTCTTCAAAAACGAGCGGAGACTTTCCCGCAAAGTTGGGATTCCCTCCGTAGGACTATACTGAAGAGCCATAGCAGCATCTTCTTTCAAAATGGAACTGCATATCCCTGTCAATTCCTCGGAAGGAAAAGTGCTGGGATGAGGCAACCCCCCCGCGAAAGAGATTAACCCCTTCTTTCTCGTTAGCTTAAGCAATTCCCGAATTATGGATCTACTCATTCTCCGGGCACTAATAGAAAAACGAGACGATACTTCCATACAAAACCTCACTTTTTCTTTTCTTACTTAAACATTCCAACCAAATCAACATCAAGATAAAATCATTATCACCTATCAACAGTTACATTCTAATACCATAGCACTCATCCGTAAACACAACGTATATATCAGAGTTTATCGCCAAAATAAATTCCCGCCCATTCCCATCTTCCATCTATATTGGGATCCGGTTTAAAATCAACCTTACGGAAATAAAAGTACCAGGTGGGAATTCTATACGTCCAATTTGTCGTTTTAAGATAGGCCTCTCTCGAATTCGAGGCAATATCAAGTTTTTTTGCAACCTTTATCTTAGATTTAACAAGGAAAGAGCCTATATCAAACTGGAGAGCTGCGTTCTCTCTCTCCGCCTCCTGTCCCCAGGATTTCACAAAAAAGTTTACCTTTGCCTTATAACGCAAAAGGCGCCGGGGACTCCTTGCCCAAATGGCTCTCTTTATTCGAGCTATCAGGGTTTGCAAATCGGGAACCGTCCAGCTCTTGTCGGAATAGTAAAAATCCACCTTCTCTTTAACCCGCTCATGGGCATCTGGAATTCCAGGTATCTCCGCCTTGGGATACTGAAGAAATTTTTTATAGGTCTGAATGGAAAGATCCCACTCACCCAGTTGTTCATAGGTTTTGGCAAGATAGTAATACGTAACTCCAAGATCAATATTATCACTAAAACGAGCTATTAACTCCTTATAGTATCCCACCCTATACTGAGGAGCCTTAACAAGCCGAATTAAGGCCTCAAGACATCTAAAGTGAATAGACTTACCCCTATACAATAGATCGGGATAATTTTTGAGTATTCTTTCATAGTAATGAATAGCAAAGGGATAAGCTTTCTGTTCCTCATACGTCTTTGCAACCAGGATAAGATAGAAAGCATCGTAGGGATCCACAGGATGTTTCTCCACATAGGTTGTAAGAAGGAGAATCTCTCTCTCTTTTGCCCCCTCTTCGGAGAGAATGGTTGAAATTCTATTCAACAGAACAAAGCGTTTTTCACTGCTGTCATTCTCCGTCTCCAGAAGTCTAAATAGCTCTTTTAACTCCTTCTTAACCTCTCTATTTCCGACATAGTAATAGGAATACTTCCCTGTTGTACAACCTATCAGACTTAAAATCAGGAGGGAGGATAAAAAAATACCAATACCTATCTTTTTAATCTCTCTAAGGGAGCTACCCACCTTGCACTACCGTTTCAACTCTTGATACGGGTTCAATATCGCTTTGATACTACCCAAAACGATACTAACAAAAACAATCATAGTTGGCAAGAGATAAAGTGTATGTTACAATTGTCTAAGTCATGAAATTATTCACAATAGAAACTAGCTTTTTGATAAAAAATTTTAGATAAACAGGAGGAAATTGTGGGATCAAAAATAATAAAAGAAAAAGAGGGGCTAAAAGTACCTGACAATCCTATAATTCCATACATAGAGGGAGACGGTACGGGCCCTGATATATGGGCCGCTACAGTAAGAGTAATAGATGCGGCCGTTAAAAAAGCATACGATGGAAGGAAAAAAATAGAATGGAAAGAGATCTACGCCGGAGAGAAGGCATACAAGTTAACGGGGAAATGGCTTCCAGAGGAAACAGTTAAGGCCTTTAGAGAGTATATGGTAGGTATAAAAGGCCCATTAACAACCCCGGTTGGGGGAGGATACAGAAGCTTAAACGTTACGTTAAGACAGACACTTGAATTGTACGTTTGCCTGAGACCGGTAAAATACTACGAGGGGGTACCCTCACCTGTAAAGAAACCGGAGCTTATAGATACTGTGGTTTTCCGTGAAAATACGGAGGACGTGTACGCAGGACTCGAACTCCAAGAGGGAACAAAGGAAGTAAAGGAACTAATCACATTCTGCAAAGAGAAGTTTAAATGGGATATAAGGGAAGATTCGGGAATAGGATTAAAACCGATAAGTAAATATGCATCGGAGAGACTAATAAGAGCAGCGATAAACTATGCGATAAAACACAGGAGAAAGAGCGTTACTCTCGTTCATAAAGGGAATATCCAGAAATATACGGAGGGCGCATTTAGAAACTGGGGATACGAACTGGCGAAGCGGGAGTTTAAAGCGGAAACCGTCCCCATAAGCGAGGTAAAGGACCCCTCTGCGGAGAAAAGAATCATAATTAAGGACACAATAGCCGATATTTTTCTTCAGCAGATACTAACGAGACCTGCTGAATTCGATGTTATTGCAACGACGAATCTAAACGGGGACTACATCTCCGATGCACTTGCTGCACAGGTCGGAGGAATAGGGATAGCACCGGGAGCTAACATAAACTATGAGACAGGCCATGCCATATTCGAGGCGACTCACGGGACAGCTCCCAAATATGCTAATAAAAATGTAGTCAATCCCTGTTCTCTCATACTATCTGCGGAGATGATGCTTGAATATCTCGGCTGGGAAGAGGCTGCAGATCTTATAGATATGAGCTTAACAAAGACAATTGCTCAACGCTATGTAACCTACGATTTTGCAAGGTTAATGGAGGGAGCAAACGAGGTATCAACCTCCGAGTTTGCAGACAGAATGATATCAAACATGTAATCGTTTGGACTATATCATAAAGACAGAACAGGACGAAATGAAAAAATCGGCAAAGGCAATCATTAGTTTCTTTGGCATACTTTTTATAGCCTTCTCGCTTTTAACCTTTATAGCCGCCCAGGATGAAAAAAAATCCGTAAACAAGGCGGAGGCTCAAAAAGAACCTAAAGTTATTAAGACACCCCGGTACAAAATTCTTTCAACCTTTAAAATGCCAAGTGGAATTCTCTACGGGGTGTCAAAAAATCATGGATTTTTAATCTCATTTGACAACGGCAAGACCTGGGAACAACGAAACAAGGGACTTCCCAAAAGAACTGTCTATCCCTTTAAAAATATGCCTCAAAGACTCATTACCAACGTAGGATTAGACCCATTAAATGAGAGTAACGTTGTAATAACCACCAAAACCTCCATTTATCTCTCTACCAATTACGGTCTTGAATGGAAAAAAATCCCAACGGGGAAACCCCTAAAAGCTTCATCATACTTTACCTCCATCGCGATAAAACCTGACGACCCAAACACTCTGCTACTGGGAACTTCCTTCAATGGGTTTTTCGAAACGAGAAACGGAGGCAAAACATGGAGAGACATCTCTTCCAATTTGGATTTTCTCTATAAGGGTGCCGGCTTTTATGAAGAGATTTCGGCAATAACCTACCATCCTGAGAAAAACGAGATAATCTTTGCACTGGGATTCGGAAACGGACTTTACAGTTACAATCCCGCTTCCGGCACGGTAAAAAAGATAGAGATAGATTTTTCGAAGGGAAACGATGAAATAACCAATCTCAGATTTATAAATAAACTCCAACAAAGCGGTAATAACCCCAAATGGATATTGGATATCCGTACCAAAACCAGCGATACTCTGCTTAACCTGAAAAACAGAGAAATTTTTTCAATTATTCCCCATCCTTCATCATTAAAGATAGGGGTGTTCAAATCGGAGAGAAAGAGAAAAGCCTCCGACAAATTTGGTATATACGTATCCTCCTATCGAGCAAACGGAGAGTACCTTAAAAAGCATATAGAGTTTATAAAGAGCCACGGTCTTAACTCCATGGTGGTTGATTTTAAGGATGACTACGGATGGATAACATACAATACGCATCTAAAGATTGCTCGCAAGATAGGCTCCATCAAAAAAAGGATAAACCTTGAACAACTACTGGCAATGGCCCATAAAAACAACATATACGTAATTGGCCGGATAGTGGTATTCAAGGACAAACAACTATACAGATACAAAAAATATAAATATGCTCTATGGGACAGGACAAAAAACGCCCCATGGAGATACCTCAAGCAATACGAGGATCCCCAGACAGGGGAGAAAAAATGGTTCCAACGTGAGTATTGGGTCGATCCCTACTCAGAGTTCGTATGGAAATACAATACAGCGATAGCCAAGGAGCTTCAGGATAGAGGGGTAGATGAGATACAGTTTGATTATATCCGTTTCCCCTCCGACGGTGATCTCTCCACAATCCAATACAGATACAAGCGAAAGGGGATGACAAAAATTGATGCAATTGAATCATTCCTACGGGTTGCAAGAGAGAGTATTCATATTCCCATCAGCACAGACGTTTACGGATTCAACGCATGGTACAGAATGGGTAACTGGATTGGCCAGAGTATAGAAATGATATCTAACTACGCAGATGCCATTTCCCCCATGTTCTATCCATCACATTTTCCTATCGACTTTTTAAAGGATAAGAATTACCTGGAAAGGGCGTACAAAATATATAAAATAGGAACACAGAGAGCAGTAAGTATTGTCTCCGGGAAGTGTCTCATACGGCCCTTTATACAGGCATTCTTAATAGGAAGCGAGTTGAACATGAGTAGAGAGGAATACACATCGTACCTCATACGGCAAATTCAGGGGACTCTGGAGGCAAAATCATCGGGTTTTACCCTGTGGAATGCCTCCAACAGGTACTACATGGTCCGCTCCTCCCTCAAACCCATACTTACCTCGTACAATTTTGAGGAAACAAGGAGATAGAAAAATAATGGGGACCAACCAGAACGTAAAGAACAATCTCAACCTAACAACACTACTGGTAGTAACATTTCTCTCTATTATTCTACTAATGGGTGGATGCACCAGTACAAAAATAAAGGAGGTCACCAAAACCCCTATAAAAACAGAGCTAAAACCAAGACCCGTAGTCCCACAAGAGAATCCCAACATAGCAAAGGCAAGAGACCTTGTAAAATCAGGGACCATCGAGGGACTGACAAAAGCTATTTCCATAATAACAAAAAATAATCTCTCGAACAATAAAGAGGGGAAAGAACTAATATACCTTTCACAATTTCTCTTTAGCTCACTATATCCCGCTATAAAGGATAAAACAGCAAAAAAGAACATCGCATCTATAAAATTTTCAACCTACAGTGGAAAATACTACGATACAGTAGAAACAATAAAAAAGGGAAACCCGATTCCTCCTCCCAAACTCCCTGTTAATTCCAGCGATTTCTTTGAACTAATAATCCCACCGTTGATACTGACAAACAGAAACGCAAAAGCACTCACAATAGGTTATCTTGAAGACCTCAACAAAATGATAAAGAGGGCTCAAAACCTTAACCCCACATCCTTCATTCCTCACTACCTGAAATCGCTTGTGTATAGAAGAGAAAATACCACGGGTGATGAGATACTCTCCCTCCAAAATACACTAAAAATCTATCCCGAGTATTACCCCGCAAAACTACGACTCGCCGAAATACTTCTAACAACAGGGAAAAAAGAAAACACTGCCAAGGCACTAAAATTCCTCTTGGAGGTACAAAAGAAACGCCTGGAAGATACAGACTTTCTAAAACTCCTCGCGGAGGCGTATATAGACAATGGAATGTACAGAGAGGCCTCAGTCACAGTTGCCAGAGCAATTATACTCTCACCCCAGGATACGTCACTCTTACTTCTAAGGGGGAGTCTCCTGGAAAAAGAGGGTGAATGGGAAAAGGCTCTAAAGGTATTCAATCTGGTACTATTAAAAGAGGAAGAAAATAAAAAGGCCTTGCTTGAGAAGGCAAGGGTCTTGAGCAAACTCGGGAAAAATCGAGAGGCTTTACACCTTTTATACACAGCCGAAAAAAAGTATCCCGGCGATCCCTCCTTCCCGGAACTACGAGGTTCCATTTTACTCTCGGAGTCAAAGGATGATGAGGGTTTAAAAGCTCTAAACAAGGCTCTAAAAATAGATCCCGGAAGGGTATCCACACTGAGGTTACTCCTTAAAAACGCCATAAAGATGAAGAGATGGATGCAAGGAGCAATATATCTCTCGCGGATACTGGAAAAATCCAACAGAGAAGAGGATCTCTTTATGGCCTACACCGTTTTTAAAAATCTCGGTGACACTGATCAAACCCTCACATATGCCGAGAAACTCTACAAGAGAAAAACTAAAGAGGAATACGTCTACTATTACGCCGATGCCCTTCACGCAAACGGCAAGGACAAAGAGGCACTACTGGTGATTGATAAAAACCTTAAAGGTTTAAAAAACCCCAAGGTAAAGAGCAACCTTTACCTATTAAAGGGACTCATAGTTAAAAACAAAGACAGAGAAAAAGCACTAAAATTTTTCAGACACGCCCTATTTGAAAACCCAAACAATTTTGAAGCACTTCTTCAAATTTCATACATTTACATATCAAAAAATCAGTTGAGACGCGCATCACTATACCTAAAACAAGCGGTACGGCTACGCCCCAATAGTCCGGGGCTTAAAATCCAGCTAAAACAGATAGAGGATCAACTCTAAATAGATCCCATAAATAAAAAAAGAGAGCCCCACAACGAGGCTCTCCCTGGATTTAATGTGATGCTCTTCTACTATCTCTCTTCTACTATCTATGGTAAGGTTGTAGGAAGTGTAGCCATATCAATATTTTCTACCGTCTTTGTTTTACTCTCAACCTTTACATCCCCTACAAACCCCTTTGTGGTTACATAGGCACCGGTACTGTCGTACTCTGCCACCGCAAGATCATACACCCCAACTGCAAGGAATGAGAGTTTATACATAAGATCTCCCGTCGTCTCATCGGTAAAAATCTTGCAGCTTGTAACTGCATTCGGAAACCTTGTCTCATCAACTGCAGGCGGATCATCCTCGGTATCATTCCAGGTACCATCCTCGTAAGCGTAAATTATGAGATAATCTCCAGTAGCAGAGGGGGTATAGTTTACTACCGTTCCCTTTATATCTCCCGATTGATCATTGACCACTATCCTATGCATTGTTGTAGGTTTTAAAATATAGGTGCCATCCGATCGCTTGACCAATGATTTTCTTACATCAAAATCTACCGTTATATCGACAGAACCATTTATCGGAACATCGAAGGAACCTGTAAACTTAAACCCCGATTTGCTACCTGAGGGGACAAAGAGGGGTTCCGTAGTACCATCACTAAACTCTATATAACAACCAGGAGTTGCCGGTGCCTGTTTCCCCACCTCCGGCATATCTAGCATGAAACGTATCTGAGTATACCGACCTGCGGTAAGGGTAAGGTCACCGACCATATCGCTATTACCATTTGTCAGATCCATCAGATTATACACCTTGGGACCAACAAAACCGGGCATTTCCTCAAACTCATCCTTAGCCATATCCGATCTGTGAAACTCCACAGAGTCTACCTTTATATATACCCCTTTAACATTAGAGGCATCTACCGGTGAATCCGTGATAGCAATCTTTGCCGTACCGCTAAGGCCCAGCACACTGGAAACAGCATTACAGCCCGAAAAGGCAAACACAAGGGAAACTGCTATTCCCACATAAATACCTAACTTAATCCATCTTTTCATACATTCAACCTCCATTAATTAATTGGTGTTTACACCCTTTACTATGCAATTTATTCACCATCGGTTGCATTTCGGTTAAAGATTTTTTTAAAACCTTTAAAATTGGTTTTTTAAAGGTAGAAGTGTTAATATCTTTCAAGAGAGAACTATGGCAACAAAGAGAGATATAAACAACAAAATGAATGAAGCCAAAATAATCGGAGCGGTAAGTGAAACCCTAAAGGGGAACAAAGAATCTTTTAGAGAAATAATCAGAGCCTACGAAAGACCACTCTACAAACTGGCTCTCTCATTCTTAAAAAATCCAGAGGAGGCGGAAGACGCCCTTCAAGAGATATTTATCAAGGTATATGAGTCTCTAGGATCGTTCAAATTAGGATATGACTTCAGCCCATGGATTTACACAGTCGCAATGAATGAACTAAGACAGATATACAGAGGAAAGAAAAAGATAAAAAACATAGCCAATTTCACGCAAACAAATTCCTCTGAAAAACAGGAAACACCCCTGGAATCCCTCTCTGCAGACAACCAACCGGGATATATAAATCCAGAGGAAAATCTGGAAAAAACGGAAGAAAGGCGGCAGGTACTGAGAGCAATAGAATCTCTAAAGGAGAATCTAAAGGAGGTAGTAATACTGTACTATCTAAACGATATGTCAATAGAGGAGATATCTGCCATTCTAAATATAGGAAAAGAGAATGTAAAATCACGTTTACATAGAGCAAGAAAAAAATTAAAAAAAATATTAGAGGGAAATGCAACTTGACTACCCGATTTAGAATATCTATTTATAGAGGGGTACACTAGAGATGAACTGTGAAAAGGCAAAAAAAGTGATAGAAACATGGGAAGAGAGAGGAAAAATCGATTTAAAAGAATACAAATACCTTGCCTCACACGTACAAAGGTGCAGCCATTGCGCACACTACAGGGGGTTGCTTCCGCTTATCAAACACGATATAGAGAAAGAGAAAGAAAACATAAGTGTTTCCGCGAAAGAACCCGATTGGCGCAAATTCGAAGAGAGAGTAATCACCAATCTTCCCAGCAGAATCAACAAAGCAAATGCCATCTCTCTAAAGAAAACCCTCCTACCTATAGCTGCAATGTTTATTCTTGGGATATCTCTCTTCTCCATTTTTTACAGAGTGAACACTTCCAGCGACAGGGTTACGGTAAGATTTGTTCTAACCGCCCCGGAAGCGAACAGCGTAAGCCTCGTAGGCGACTTTAACAACTGGCAACCAACAAAGCTGGTCCTTAAGGACAGGAAAGAGGGGAAATGGGAGTTAACCATAAAGCTTAAAAAGGGGAAGGTTTACACGTACAATTTTCTTATAAATGGCAAGCAGTGGATTATAGACCCCAATTCGTATGCAGTAGTAGATGACGGGTTTGGGGGGAAAAGCTCCCTACTCAAGCTCTAAATAACCAAAGAACGAAGGATAAGAAGATGCGAAATAAATATTTATTAATATGTTTAGTTCTTGTTACCATTTTTTTCCTAACAGTCGATTTAACTGCAGAAGCCAAGGAAAAAATCAATGCAAAATTAATTGAGAAGGTTATACAAAAAACCAATTCAAAACTCTACAGACTGTTAATTAAAAATAATGGCATAAAAATCTTCAGCGAAGAAATCCTCGAATACATGGAAAAAAATAAGATCCCGATGACTACCCTCCGATTTGTCCTTCGGGTAATGCCACAACCAAGGTTAAAATCCCAACAAGACATAGAAACTTTATCTGCACTTGTATCCGAAACCATAAGGGACGTCGATTTATCTCTAAGACGGGGGAACTTTTATACCAGCGCGAGATTTGAGGTAATTAAAAGATTGAAATCCTATAATAAGGGGGAGTATAATACAGAAAAGGGAAAGTCAAATAGGTTTGGAGAAACACGGGGTCTCAACAGTGCTATCAAGAAAATGGAAAAGCTCCACAGGGAAAATATGAAAAATCAAATAAAAACACGAATTAAAGAAAATCAACGAGAACACATAGAAAATGAACATAACTTTCAGGGGGAACCGACACATCACTCGAATTAAAATATATCTATCAACGATAGTATTTCTCTTAGTCCTAAATACACTCTTCGGGTTGGATAGTAACACAGAAGCTACCCCCTCACTGGACAGATGGTTCAAAACAGATCCCCGGGCAAAACAGTATAGCCAATCTCAATCGCAAATAAAGTCAATATTTATCACTGCCTCCAAAGCAGAACTTCCAACCTGGGTACTAATGGAAAAGCTTCAAGAGGGGGCAAGTAAGCATGTTCCTTCCCCAAGGTTAATCCTGGGCTTAAATAATGAATTAAAACGTCTAAAATTAGCAAAATCTATCGTAGAGAGGTATAACATACCGTACAAAGATAAAAACGAACTGGGGATAAAACTGAAACACCTAAGCCTCATCCTTATGGGGGGAATAGAATATAACACCATCATACAATTTCTAAATGCAGATCAAAAAAATAACTATGGCGAGGAAAAAATTTTCTCACTGTTTGATTTACTCGTTCAGATAAAATCCATAAACAGGGCCATAACACAGAGCGAGCTTCTCCTGCTAGGCCTTTCAATTCTTAACTCCAAATTAAAGGCAAAGAGTTACTCCCCTATCGCTTCCATATATCTAAGGGCAAAGGCCTCCGGACTAAGGGACAAGACAATAACTTCAACGATAGAAAACGTATTAAAACACGGCGGGGGACTTGTTCAACTCGATTACGAATTGAGACAACGGGGGAACAGCAGATGAGAGGAATAAAGACGATTTTTCTAAGTTTAACCTGCGTGGCTCTAGTAAATTTTCAGATAGAGGCCCAGGATTTTTCTATCTCAACCGGAGCGAATTACCTATACCAATCAGATCAAAACTATACGGACGTTAGTATATGGAGCAACGGTGGCATATCGTACAACTACAACATATCAGAAACCCTAAGCCTCTTTATTGACAGCGCAGTCTCGACAGAATACCACCTACTAACAGGTGAAACGGATAGCGTAGTCAGCCTGCACACAGAGACAACCTACAGAAACGAGCCCTTCTTCATAGGGATAAATTTAAACCCCTACTTAAAAGTGTCTTTACCATCCAAAGTTATATCCGGGGAGCTGGAAATAAGTATTCCCATGTCACTCGACTTCTTCACACTGGCCATCTTCCTTACTCCGAGGACGACACTGGATTTTGAGGGATCGGATTTTAAAGGAATTACTCTCACCTCCACAGATTACTCCATACAGGGAGGATCTTCCTTTATCATTTTAGATCAACTTTTACTAAAGCCCTCCGTTGAGACAGGAATAAACAGCCAACTCACTTCCCAAACCATATACATTCAACCTCAGATAGATCTATCATGGTTCTCTACAAGTATCTTCTCATTCAACGCCACCCTAAGCTACAAACTCTCTGAAAGCGACCAATTACTAACAGAGCAGATCCTCTTCACTCCCCAACTTACCTACTATTTAGCAAGGAATGGCATCACGATAACTACCGAAATAGAAAACATTTACACGGAGAAAACTCAAGCCTCTCATACCCTAGAAATTAATCCATCCATTAACCTTGATTATCAGTTAACACCAAGGGCTACTGTAACTCTAAAAAACACCCTATTTAATACATTTACTACAGACTATTCAACTCCTACGATCACAGTTTCTGCTGTGCCGTTTATTTCCCTCTCTTTAAGGTATCTCTTTTAGATTAAACTATTGGAATTAAACTATTGACGGTAAAAAGTCGATTATGATACTATAATGAACACATGCAGTAGAGGGCTAAGCTATGGCAAATAATCTAGAAAACGGAGAAAAGATCTACTGTGCCAACTGTATCCACTGTAAACTTGTCAGGGTACCCGTAGGGAACGGTAACCAATACTACCTAAGAGTCAGATGCGATGCCGGTAAATGGAAGAAAAAGCTCGGTGAGGAAAAAATTTACAAATATTTCACCGTAGCAAGAAGGACAGTGGAGCAGTGCGATGCGTATGAACCAATGGGTGATGCAAAGGTCTTTCTCAAGGAATTAAAAAAGAATTTACCGATAAAAGATGAAATCTATAGTTATTAATCCACACTTACAGTATAATAGTTAATCAAAAACCAAGGAAAAACAAACTATGAAAAAATACACTACCAACCTTTTTTTTGTCATCATCATAGGAAGCCTCTCTATATTTTTTAGCTCATGTCAAACGCAACCAAAGGTTATACCTAACAACTTAACACCGGCAGAGTATTTCCAGCGAGCCCAGGATGCCTCCGAGAAAGAGAATTACAAACTCGCAATGCGATACTACAAAAAATTTCAGGAGGTTTATCCCAACAACCTGGAAAAAAATCTATGGGCGGAGTATGAGATTGCCTTTCTATACCATAAAATGGGAGACAACAAAACAGCAATCAAGTTACTCGATAAACTAATTGCCAAATACAAATCAAAAGAGGCCAAGAACTGGCCACAGGCTCCCAGAATACTAGCCGAAAAGGTAAAAGAGAATATACTAAAACGAGGAATAAAGAGATAAATGCACTACAACTACTGTCCGGTCTGTGGAAACAGAATAGATAAATGGGACAAACAACTAATGATTTGCTCCGCATGCGGGTATCATTTTTACCAAACATCAAAACCCACCGCAGGAGCCATAATTATAAAAGAGGATAAAGAGTCTAAACGCCATATGGTACTTTTAACCAAGAGAGGAATAGAACCCTACAAGGGATACTGGGATATACCGGGGGGATTTCTACAGAACGGCGAGCAACCAGAGGATGGACTTAGGAGAGAGATAAAAGAGGAGCTTGGGGTTGAAATTTACGAACCAAAGCTCTTTTTTGCTATTGTTGATAGGTACCCCAGAGATGATATCCCAGAAGAGGCAAGTTACACATTATGTCTCTACCATATATGCAGAATAGATGAAAAAATCCAGCTAAAAGCAGAGGATGATATAACGGAGTCCAGATGGTTCTTTCTGGATGAACTTCCCACTAACCTCTCCTTTGAAGGAAACAAGAAAGCCCTCGCTGCAGCAAGAAAGTACCTTGCAACAAGCGACTAACCGATTCTACCCGACAGAAGAGACTGTCTTACAAAACCTGGCAACAGAACACTTCTCACAGAGCGGTTTCCTCGCTTTGCAAATATACCTTCCATGGAAATTGAGTACATAGGAAAACTCGGTCCAGTTTTCCCTATCCACAAGGGCCCTAAGATCCGACTCGATCTTATCAGGACTGTCACTAGAGGTAAAACCAAGCCTGGTAGCAACCCGTCTAACATGGGTATCTACAATAATGGCAGGTTTGTTAAAGCAAACTCCGGCAACAACACTGGCCGTTTTTCTTCCAACCCCGGGAAGGGTTGCAAGCTCGTCTACCTCTTCTGGCAAACTGCCCCCGTACTTCTCAACAATTGTCCTTGAAACATTCACCAGACTCTTCGCTTTATTCTTATAAAAACCCGTAGAACGAATAATCTCCTCTAATTCCTCCCCTTCCGCTTTAGCCAGAGCGTAAACATCGGGGTATTTCTTAAACAATTGAGGGGTCACCCTATTCACCCTCTCGTCGGTGCACTGGGCTGCAAGAATTGTCGCAATTAAAAGCTCGAAAGGGTTTTTATAATCAAGAAGAACACCAGCATTGGGGTACTCTTCTCTAAGAATTTTAAATACCTCTCCCGCCCTCTCTCTGTCCTCCATTTATCTATCTCCCTCCTGGTTTATCTGTTGGCCTATCTCTTTTTAGACTTAAAAAATTCCTCAACGGCCTCCACATCCATACAATTTAAGATCTTATCAGGGGTAAGCCAGGCCTTCCTAGCCATTACCACCCCATACGATATGTCCTCTATTCCCTCAAGTGAGTGAGCATCCGGATTAATCGAGATCAGAATCCCCATCTCCCCCGCTCTCTTAAGTATAGGCCAATCCGGGTCCAACCTATGGGGGTTACTGTTTAACTCCAAAACAACACCATACTTAGCCATACTCTCAAGTAGCACATCCCAATCTAAAGGATACCCCTCACGCGAGAGCAAGAGTCTACCCGTGGGATGTCCCAAAATTGTAGTGTAGGGATTATTGATGGCTCTAAGTAGTCTATCCGTAGCCTCTTTAAGATTCATTGATAACCTCGAGTGTATAGATGCTATTACAAAATCAAACTCCTTCAGAGTATCCTCGCAGTAATCCAAACTACCATCAGGAAGAATATCTGCCTCTATACCCCAGAAAATCCTAAATGGGGCATACTGCTCATTTAATCTTGATATCTCTTGCCGCTGAGCCCTTAAATCCTCTTCGGCCAATCCCCCGGCATAGTACGCTGCCTTTGAATGATCACTTACGCATAGGTATGAGAATCCTCTCTCCATACAATAATTAACCAACTCCTCAAGGGAATTTGCTCCATCCGAATAACCGGAATGCACATGCACAACACCCCTTATATCCTCATTTTTTACAAGTGTGGGAATAATGTTCTTCTCTGCCCTTTCAACCTCGTCGTACCCCTCACGTAACTCAGGAGGAATCCACCTAAGACCTATAGCCTCATACACCTCTTGCTCCGAGCTTAGAGGGACTCTCTCAATCTTATCTTTTCCAGCTTTATCCCCTACCCTAAATAGCCCATACTCATTCATTTTAAGCCCCAACCCCTTCGCACGTGAGCGCAAAATTGTATTGTGTTCCCTGGAACCGGTAAAATGCTGAAGGGCAGAGGGATACGATTCTTCCTCTACAATACGAAAATCCACCTGTAAACCACCTACCCTTATGGAGACCTTCGTATCACCGGCTCCTATTATCCCTCCGCTATCCTCCGGGTCTGCAAATTTCAGAAGCAATTCACGTACATCTCTCACCTTGGTGGTCTCTTTAGGAACAACAAGAATATCAATATCTTTAAACGTTGTCTTACCACGCCTTAAACTACCGGCAATCGAAACCCTACCTATCAGACCACTTGTTTTCAAACGTTCCACTATACTATTGGCAATTGCAAGAGCCTCCGAGAACAAACGTCGTGCAGAATTGTGCTTTATAAAATCTATTGCAGCAAGTATCTTTTCCTGGGTTTTCTTTCCAAATCCATCAAGCGTAACCAACCTATTCTCCAAACAGGCATACTCCAATTCTCCTATACTGGAAATTCCCAGTTTTTCCCAAACCGCTTTAACCTTCTTTGGCCCCATCCCCGGGATAGTGAGAAGTTCGGTAATCCCGGAGGGGAATTTACTCTTTAACTCATCCAGTTCCTTAGCCTCACCCGTGTTCACTATCTCCGTTATCGTAGCACCAATCTGTTTACCAATTCCCTTTATCGAAAACAATTCGCCTGTCTTAACAAGTTCAGCAATGTCCCTATCCAGTCTCTCAACGGCTCTCGCTGCATTTTCAAAAGCCCTCACCTTAAAAGGGTTTTCCCCACTCAAATCTTTAAAGAGAGCTATCTCTCTCAAAATCAGAGCAACATCTCTATTCTCAATATTACTATCCATACCCATTTCCCCTACCTACAAATCTTATCCAATCCCTAACATCCCCCTCTAATCTGAGGACATCCTCAGAAGTATCTCCTTTGCCAGTATCGCATCGGCAAGAGCTCTATGCGGCGTTTTCTCTATCGTAATTCCAAGAATTTTAGCCGCTTCCCCAAGTTTGTACCACTTATGGTGATTTCTCCGAAAATCCCACTCTCCCCGCATCTCTGCGAATAGTTTCATAATACACTCCGTATTAACCGATCTCGGAAATGGTATTCCATACAGCTTCAGGCTCTGCCTAATCATTCTTAGATCAAAATCCACATTATAAGCACAGACTATCCTCCTCTTAAATATATCCTCTAACTCCCCTAACCATACAATATCAAAAGTGGGTGCATCCTGTAAGTCCCTATCTTTTATCCCATGAATCCTGGTTGCCCCGGGAGGAATAGGCTGAGTAGGGTTAACCAATGTATCTACAATTGTATTCCCCCTCATGTCGATGACAGCAATCTCTATTATCGTATCCCTATCACCAAGACCCGTCGTCTCGGTATCCAATACAACCGGATTTTTCGAGATTAAGTTTTTAACGTAAGCCCTGACATTTCGCGACGGTTGCATAATCACATAATATAATACGTCATCGTATAAGCACTGTAAATCAAAAAACAACTTGATTTACCTCACATAATCTCTATAGTATTAACATGTGAGGAAGTTTTCCCTTATAGCATTATTAACAGTTGCATTGGTCTTTTGCCCCTGTAAAAACCTGTACTCTCAGAGTCTTCCGGAAAAATTGCAGGATCTTCCCCCCGAATTAAAAGTAGGTTTGCCCTACAACATGAACTATGACGAGTATAAAACAATGAAAAAGCGCCTAACCCTCCCCAAAATCTTTCTCGCCGCGATGATTCCCGGATACGCCCATTACTATGCAGATCGAAAACTGGAGGCAGGAATAATATTTGGGATAAGAGCCATAGGCTATGGGCTTATGGGAACCGGGTTTTACCTACAAATGAACAATATAGAAGACCTCTTTAACATAGAATCTCTACCGGAATCCTCTTTAAACCGACTAAAAACCAATCTTTACATATTTATGGGGGGCCTCGTATTAAATGCTGCCGGATTTTTTTATGACTGGGCCGGTGCAGAAAGTGCCATAGAGTCAGACAGAGGTAAAGTACTCTACAAGTACGGTCTATTTAAAAAGTATGGCGGATACAACGAGAATGCCCTAATTGCATACATCAGAAAACTGATCATCCAGGATAATGCCCAACTAAAGAAATCACTAATAGATTCCCTCTCAACATATACATCTCTGTACCCCTTCGGCAAATACGCGGACGAGGTGGAATACTACCTGGGAAACTTCTACAGTCGTACCAACCAAACTGACAAAGCACTCCTACACTTTGTAAAACAGATATACCTATTCCCCCAATCCAGGTTAACCCCCGTATCCAAGAGACGTATAATCGAATTGGCAACTGAAAACAGAACTCCATGGAGTAATGACATCTATACAATACTAAACATAGCAACATACACACCTAAAAATTTAAAGAGTAACGAGGCAAATTATTTGCTATTCATAGAGAACTGGAATAAACTAACAAATCCCTCCTTTATAAAACTGGGGATATCGGAGATGAAAGCTTACCTAAAACTATTTCCATCCTCCGGTAGAAACGATACCATACTCTTCACCATTGCCAGACAGTCAGAACAAACGAGGAATTATACCCTATCCCTAGAGTCTTATCTCAGTATTATAAAATTGTATCCAAAGAGTAAATATATAAGACAGGCTCTGCTAAAAAGCGCCATCATATTTAAGAAAATTTTTAGGGATGAGAATAGAGCCAAACTGTACTACCAGGAGTTAATAAATAACTATCCAAACTCCGAGGAGGCAGAAAAGGCAAAAGCAGATATATCGAAGTAGAGCTGTGTAACAGATATTCAGAATTGTATTCAAATTCAAACCCAAAAGTTTATACTTTCTCATCCTCAAATTCCATTAACTGATTAAATAATCTTTCAAACCTACCCTACTAGTGCTTGACCGCAAATATCTAATTAACTAAGCTGGACATGGTAAATGGTTAAAAAGTAAATACTAAGGAGAAAAGTTATGATAAAACTTAAAGATATAGAGAGCAAATCTCCCCTAACACTGGAAGAGCTTGTAAAAATCGAGGAATACATACTCAGCACAGGGTACATGGTACCTGAAAAAGTAAGGGAAATCCTCAAATGGTTTGCCGTAGATCTTGGAATAGACGAATACTACTTTAAAACCACAAATACCAATGAGATAGCAAAGCATCTGATAGCCTTAAGTGCCTCCCGGTTGGTTACAAAATTCGGAGGAGAGGAAGTTGGCCTACAACTAATAAACGAAAGAGAGGAGAGAGCCGTTTACATAGTAGAAGAGATATCGGCTAAGACAGAAGAAATAGAGAAGAGAATAGAAAAACTCTATCCGATGTACAGGATAGAGAGTTACAAAACGAGGGAGATAAACCAACGCTACCCCTTAAGATTTTACATAGTAACAAAGCCCAAGTTCAAAAACGGAATAGACAAGAAAAAACCGGAAGAACTTAAATTTGAGGATGTTGCAAACGAGGAGTTCTTAAAACGCTCCGAAAAAGAAACGATAGAGCGCTATAAAAAAGCCTGGTCAGCAATGAATAGCATGGAGGCCCCCTACATTTCGGTAACGGAAAAGACAGAAACGGGTGAAACACGTGTAATGGTGGGAATTCACGGGGAGAGTAGCAGACAATTCTTAACCAATTTTTCACATCTGCTCTACAAATACGGGATACACTCAAACAGGAAATACAGAGAGGTGTTTTACGATAAAAAGAGAATTAACACCTTCTACTTCGACAAAATGGACAGGGAGAAACTCGAGAGATTCACCAGAGACCTAAATGCTGTGGTGATGCTTCCTGATAATCCTATAACAGAGCTCTTTCTAAAAGAGATATACTCCGCCCAGGAGGTAATGTATGCGATCTCAGCAGCCGCATACACACACCAGTTTCTAGCCATACTCACCGATGAATACATAACCCTTCTAAAGGCATTAAAAGATCAACCAGAGGCAAAGGGAATTTTGGATAACTTTAAACTAAAATTGATAAAAGATACCTTCTCCACCTCACGGATCGCTCAGTGTGTCATTAAAAATCATAGAGTGGTAAGAGAAATCTTTTCCCATTTTGAAAAAAAATTCTACTTCAGAGAACCCAACAATAAGCTTGAAACCTTAAAAAAAGAGATACTTGCAACAATAGAGCGAGATGTTCCTTCGGAAAATGACAGAACCATCTTAACATTCTTTCTTAACTTCAACGAAAACATTCTAAAAACAAATTTTTTCATGCTTCATACAACCTGTATGTCCTACAGATTAAAACCTTCAATTTTAAATCGAGTAGATTTTCCAGAGGAACCCTTCGGAATAATCTTCCTAGTAGGAAGAGAGTTCATAGGTTTCCACGTACGGTTTAGGGACATAGCAAGAGGAGGAATACGAATAGTTCGCTCCCACAACCTTAACGTATATTCCCGGAATGTTGATACAATCTTTATGGAAAATTACAACCTTGCATCGACCCAACAGAAAAAAAACAAAGACATACCCGAAGGAGGTTCTAAAGGTACAATCTTACTCAACCTCGAAAACCAAGATGAGGCAGAACTTGCGTTTAGAAGTTACGTAGATGGTCTTATCGACATAATTATGCCAAACGAGGAGGTGTACGACCTATACAAAAAGAAGGAAATCCTGTTCCTTGGCCCGGACGAGGGAACAGCGGGATTGATGAACTGGGCTGCTCTATACGCCAGAAGACGCAAATACCCATTCTGGAAAGCCTTTAGTACAGGCAAATCCCCGGAACTGGGGGGAATTCCCCACGATTTGTACGGTATGACCACAATAGGAGTGCACCAGTACGTATTAGGCGTTCTCGAGAAATTAGGTTTACAGGAGGAACAAACAACAAAGATCCAAACGGGTGGTCCCGATGGGGATCTTGGAAGCAATGAAATACTCATATCCAGAGATAAAACAATCGCGGTGGTGGATGGAAGTGGTGTGCTTTACGATCCCTCCGGTATAAACAGAAAAGAGCTTACACGTCTCGCTCGAGCACGGGTAATGGCAGAGAAATTCAATAGGGAGCTTCTCTCCAAAGAGGGTTTCTTTGTATCTATAAATGATAAGGAGCTAACACTTCCCGATGGCTCACTCGTACACAACGGAGAAGATTTTAGAAATAAATTTCACCTTCTGGACTATGCAAAGAGTGATATCTTTGTACCCTGCGGGGGACGCCCGGGAGCAATAAATATCACCAACTGGAAGAGCCTATTCGACAGAAATGGTAAACCAAAGTTTAGGGCAATCATTGAGGGTGCCAATCTATTCATAACTGAGGATGCAAGACTCAGACTGGAAGAGAATGGGGTAATACTATTTAAGGATGCATCTACAAACAAGGGGGGTGTTACCTCTTCATCCCTAGAGGTGTATGCATCCCTTGCATTAAGTGATGAAGAATATGAAGAGTATATGAGGGTACACGAGGGTAAAATATCAGATTTTAGAAAGAGTTACGTTAACGAGATAATAGAGAGAATTAAAGAGAATGCAAGGGCAGAGTTTAACCTTTTATGGAGGGAACACGAAGAAACGAGGGTACCTTTTACCATTTTAACAAACAGAATAAGCAAAAAAATCAATGACATAACCGACTCGGTGTACAACTCTGATTTGGTAAACGACTACAAACTAAGGGAAACCGTGATAGTAAAATACACTCCACCTACACTCTTAAAACTCGTAGGCATAGAGAACATACTAAAGCGCGTACCCGAAAATTATCTAAACTCCATAGTTGCAACAAAAATTGCCATAGATTTTGTCTACAGACACGGCACCAAAGCAAACGAGGTGGATTTTTACAGTTATCTGAAAACCCTAGGCGTGTAGAACCACACGCGCTTCATATTTTCTACTTTCTATACTTCTCATATCTCTGAGGAATAATTACTAAAATAGCGGTTTGTTCGCAGGATTTATTGACAAATAACACAAAACAATCAATAATTAATCATAATAATTCAAGGAGGTGCGTATGAAACGCTTAATTACGATTCTTTTTGTTATTTTCCTTTTGTTTCCCCTGTACCTGTTCGCAGGAGGAGCACAGGAAAAACCCAAAATCACAGGGCCGGTAACCATTGAGTTCTGGCATGCGATGGGGGGATCCAGGATTCAGCTTATTCAGGGTATAGTCAATGATTTCATGAAACAAAACCCCAATATTAAGGTAAAAGTTCAGTACACAGGTTCGTACAATGACACTCTAAACAAAACCAAAGCTGCTGCGAAAGCTGGCAAACCACCCCATGTTTTTCAGTTGTACGACGTAGGAACCCTTGGTATGGTCTACAGTGGTATAATTGTTCCAATAGATGACCTTGCCAAATGGGGAGCTATAAATTGGGACGATTTTTTCTCTCCCGTCAGAAACTACTACACAATAAGTGGCAAGCACTATTCGATGCCATTTAACTCATCCACCCCATTACTCTACTACAATAAAAATTTCTTTATCAAAGCCGGTTTAAATCCCAACAAACCACCAAAAACTTTCAAAGAGGTAATAGAATACTGCAAGAAATTAAAAGATTCCGGTCTTAACCTTAAGGCTCCAATAACATGGAATCTCCATTCCTGGTATTTCGAACAGTTCCACTGCATCATGAACGCTCCATTCGTTAACAACGACAACGGTCGAAGTGGCAAACTCCCAACCAAAGCACTCTTTAACCTCGAGCCCGGACAGAAAATACTCAAGTGGTGGACTGGTATGGAGAAAGACGGATTGTTCCTCGACGTAGGACCAGGCTGGGCTAACCACAGAGCCGCTTTCGGGGCAGGTGAGGTTGCAATGGTAATGTCTTCCACCTCAGATGTTAATCAGCTTACGAAACTCCTTGCCCAAAAGAACTGGAAGATGGGAACAGGTTGGGTCCCAAGACCCGAGGGAGCTACAGGCGGTGTAACAATTGGTGGTGGTTCACTATGGATAACCAAGAATCATCCAAAAGCGGAGATACTCGCAGCATACAAGCTCGTAAAGTATATCTCTCAAGACGATGCACAGATCAAGTGGCATAAGGGTACAGGATACTTCCCTGTAAGAAAGAGTGCAATGGACAAACTGAAACAGGAGGGGTGGTTCAAAGATCATCCGAACTTCCTAACAGCTTTCAAGCAACTTGAAGCAACACCTTACACAGTAAACACAGCCGGTGCTTTAATCGGTACATTCCCGGAGGTGAGAAGCCTAATTCAGACAGCAATCCAGAAGATATATGCGGGGAAGATGACAGTGAAACAGGCTCTTGATGAGGCTGCCAAAAAGGCGGATGAAACATTTAAAGAGTGGAACGAACTTGTTCAGTCTAAATAATATAGCTTGTTAAATAGGGTTATAGTATTGTAAAATAACACCGGGCTGCATTCCATTAATCGTGGGACTCCAGCACCTAGAGGCATGCGGCCCGGGTTTCCTTATAGAGCCAGAGCACGTTATAAGGGGAATCGAATGGAAGAATCGTATTTTAAAAACAAATGGTTACCCTACTTACTATTACTCCCGACCTTCATAATTTTAATAATATTTCTATTCTACCCTGCCATAGAAACATTTCGCTTAAGTTTTTACAAGGTGGGACCGTTTGGAATAAGAAAAATATTTGCAGGCCTCTATAACTTTAAAAAATTATTAACCAATGATGACTATATACATAGTTTTCTTCTTTCTCTCCTATTTTCTGTTCTTGTTGTGGTGGGAGGGCTCTTCTTCTCTCTACTCATAGCTCTTTTATTAAATCAGGATATTAAGGGTCAGAGAATATATCGTTCCTTTCTCATATGGCCTTACGCCCTTTCACCGGCAATATCCGGTGCTATATTCCGGTTTCTCTTCAATCCCGCAAATGGATACCTTGATTACTTCTCAAAGAAAATATTTGGCGTGGAACCAGAATGGCTTACCAATGGATCTCTTGCCCTCGTTATAATAATAATTGCAGCAACATGGAAGAACCTCGGATACAATATAATTTTCTATTTAGCAGGATTACAAAACGTCCAAAAGGAGGCTCTTGATGCCGCTGCAATTGATGGGGCCGGTGCATTTAAACGTTTTCTCTACATTACCTTCCCTCTTCTTTCACCGACAACCTTTTTTCTTTTAATAATGAACCTAATTTACTCTTACTTTGCCTCCTTCGGACTGATCGATGTTTTAACAGAGGGAGGACCCGCAAATGCGACAAATATTCTTATATACCAACTCTATCGTGACTTCTTCATAAATTCAAAGACGGGCTACGCAGCTGCGGAAAGCATAGTACTCTTCACACTCGTTGTCCTACTTACCCTGATACAGTTCAAGACAACGGGTAAAAAGGTACACTATCAATAGTTAGGAGAGAATGATGAGGACGAAACGCTGGAAAAAAATCATAATTCATATATTAATCATATTCTCAATACTTATAGTTAGTTCCCCTGTAATTCTTTCATTTATAATAAGCACACAAACGCCGGAACGTATATACTCTTCTCCTCCTCCAATAATTCCATCCAAACATTTTGTAAACTACGTAGATGCATGGAAAAGTGTAAACCTGGGTCGAATGATGCTAAACTCTACAATTATAGCGGTAGCTGTTACAGTTGGGAAAATAATTTTAAGTCTCCTCGCCGCATTTGCCTTTACACACTTTAACTTTAAGGGTAAAAATTTTCTCTTCTTTCTAGTTCTCGTTACTCTCTTACTACCAATACCTGTTAGGATCGTAGCTTTATTCGAGGTCGTTAATTCGTTTCATTGGATAGATACGTTCTGGGCATTAATCTTTCCGTTCCTCGCCAGTGCTACTGGTACCTTCCTATTCATCCAGAGATTTAAAATGATTCCCATAGAACTTCTCGATGCCGCAAAACTTGACGGTTGTAGCCCACTCAGGTATCTATGGAAAATAGTGATACCCCTATCCGGAAATACAATAGGCGCCCTGGTTGTAATAGAGTTCATCTACATATGGAACCAATACCTGTGGCCGCTCATGGCAACAAACTCAAAAGAGATGCGTGTTGTACAGATAGGAATAAAGATGCTAACCCAAACGGAAACAATGAACAACTGGGGAATAATTATGGCAGGTGTTATGATCTGTATGATACCGCCTCTAGTTGTCTTCTTCATAATGCAAGAGAGCTTTATGAAGGGTTTTGCCCTGGCATCAGAAAAGTAACGGAAAATTTTTCCCCCGATTTTTATGGATTTTTTCGCGCTTGTGATGTAAAGTATACTTGACATAATGTAAAGTCTACTTTACATTATGTATGGGGTCCGATATGGGATTGATCGTTAACCTAAAAAAATACCGATTAATGCGCGAGGGGATGACCCAACAGAGACTGGCAGAACTTGTGGGGGTAACAAGACAAACAATCATTTCTATCGAAAAAGGAAAGTACAAACCAACCGTAGAACTGGCACTACGACTTGCAAAGACACTGGACACAACCGTGGAGGAACTTTTTGTTCTGGAGGAAAGTAAAAAATGAAAAAGGTAACCCAGTATCTATCTGTAATGGATATAACCTCACTGACAGTAGCTACAATAGGATTAATATCAGGAACCATTCTAACACCATATCTATACATTCTCTCCGCTATTGCTGTTTTTCTCCCCGGACTGTTGAGAAACATAGGCATAATTAATGACAAGGACGAATACCAACTGGAGGCATCAAAGGTATCTGGAAACATCGGTTTCCGCATTGGGGGTATCGCCGCCTCTGTAATAACTATAAGCTTCAAAACGGGAATTTTAAACGCCCAACAATTAAGAGAGAGTGAACTGTGGACCTTCTTTGTAACTTTTCTACTTCTAATATACATGATAAGCTATGCTACATACTTCTGGGGCACCTCCAGAGCGGCAAGAATCATCCTTTTTATTACAGGAGCGTTCTGGGGTGTATTTATTATCTTAAGCGGATGGGGGAATCCATATGCCCTCGGTATCGGTTTACCAATAACAATTGTTACATTTTTAGGATTGCCTCTTCTTTCAATAAAACAACCCAAACTTATAGGGGTAATATTAGTATTAATCTCAATATTACTACTCCTATTTTTAATCATTAGAGAGATAAAACTAACACAACTTGGCTCCATAGCAATTATTACACTTCTCCTAACCCCACTATTAATACCGGGATTCATACTGATAAACAGGGGTAAGGGAGGAGCGGAATAATAATTTTTTATTAAGGAGGAGAGAAATGAATGGAACAAGGAAAAAAACAACCGTAATACTTGTACTTCTTTCCATCTTCACCCTAGTCACCCTCGCATCAGTAAATGCTCAACAACTGGAAATAACAGCCGGAATTTCGTGGGACCTTGCCATTAAAGGTGGTATAACCTACATGTTTAATCCCAACATGGGAATAAAAACAGACATAGGATACTCCCCATTCAGTGGAGAGGGTAATCTTGCCCTAACCTACGATTTACTCTTCGTGGTAAAACAACAGATTCCTAATTCGAATTTCAATGTAGGTGCATATATGGGAATACCTGCAGCATACATTGTATTTACAGAGCCCGTAGCTCTAATGAACGCTATAGGTGTATCATTATTTGGAAGCTACCCCATAACGGAAGACATAGACATTAGTTTACGCCTTGGAACGGGATACCCCATATTCTTGAAAGACAACCAATGGTCTACAGGCGATACGCGATTCTTTCTTGGTCTCTGGCCCGATCTAGCTCTAGAAGTGGGCTTTAATCTTTAAACCCGTTTATACGCAGTGGTCTATGAGTCACCCTATGCATACCTCCCTCTGTAGAAGTTACACCACAAAAATCCTAGAAAACCACCTGCAGAGGGGGTATAATAATTAACCAACACCAGGCTAACGCCCCAAATCCCTAACCTACAATAGTTTCCTTTCCTAAGCCAACAAACCGATTCACCAGATACAGTGCAACACCTGTTGCCAGGAGCAAGAAGGTAGCAAGAGCAGATGCCGTTCCAAACAGGCCATCAAGAACCGAAAGATATATCCTTACTGGCATAGTCATCGTATCTCCCACATAGAGGACAATGGAAGAGGAAAGCTCGTTAATAGCAGTTACCCAACTCATAAGGGCCCCGGAAATTATTCCAGGTACCATCAACGGAAGAGTAATCTTCATAAAAGTTCGCAACGGTTTTGCCCCCAGGTTAATCCCTGCTTCCTCCAGAGAGGGATCTATCTGTTTTAGTATGGACGAACTCGACCTTACCGAATAAGGCAAACGTCTTATGAAGTATGACATAATTATTATCGTCGCCGTACCGGCAAGGTATATCGGTTTATGGTTAAACGCCTGTATAAAACCTATCCCCATTACAGTTCCTGGAACTATATATGGAATCATGAGAAAGGGATCGAGCAGTTTTGAAGCAATTCCCTTTTTTCGCGAGAGGACAAACCCGATTAAGGTTCCAACTATCACTATAAGCACCACCGCCGTTACAGAGTAGACCAAACTGTTTGTTATTGCTTTCGGAACATCATGTATTACCTTGGCATAACTTTGGAGTCCAAAACCAGGTTGAAATACAGGACCTCGCGTCTTTCTAAAGGAGTATAAAACCACAACGGCAAGAGGTAACGTGCTTATAAAAACGATCAGATAGCAGATAAAATAAGCACCCAAAGCCTTTATTCCATAAAGGCGTTTCACAAGAGGCCGATTTAAAAGATTGCTCGAATATTTACGCCTGGTAGCCATGTAGCGTTGACCAAAAAGCACAATAGTAGAAACCATAATAAGCAGGATACTTACAGTCGACGCCAAACCTACATCACCACCTATATCACTTGTGAATATATTGTAAGCCATCGTTGGAAGCACATGGAAACGTCGCCCCAGGATCATAGGAACCCCGAAGTTTGCAAGAGACATCATAAAACTTATGAGGGCGCCCGCGCTTACCGATGGCATTATTAACGGCAACGTTATTTTAAAGAATTTCCTAATACCCCGCGTGCCAAGGTTCTCAGCCGCCTCTTCAAGGGAACGGTCGACAGATGAAAGAGCTCCGGCAGAGAGAAGAAACACAAATGGATAATACTGCAAAGAATAAACAAAAATTATTCCAAGCGGAGTAAATATACTCGGAAGGTTTATCCCAAGAGAGAGAAAAAACTTACGCAAGAAACCACTGCGTCCCAACATTATTATCCAGGAATACGCCCCAATAAACGGGGGAGAAAGTAACGAAAGGACAGCAAGGGTAGATAAAACAGCTTTTCCTTTAATCCTAAAACGAGTCGTAAAAAAAGCCAGTGGAAGTCCAAGTATTAACGAACCAACAGTACCCCCGACAGCTACAAGGAGGCTGTTAAATATGGCTTTCGTATAGTAACTCTTTGAAAAAAAGGTTTTATAATTAACTAGAGAGAACTTTCCCGTAGCTTTATCCAAAAAACTCGATTTAAATATGTTAAAAAGCGGTAGTATCAAAAACACAAAAATTATTACAAATCCCACTATAGTTACTAAAGTCCAAAAATCAAATCTGCCAAAACTAAATTTCTTCTTTTTATCACCTATACTTACACTCATAGCCTTTTCCCCGTCTCATAGTCAAAACAAAGGATTGCATTAATCGGTATCTTAAGAAAGACCGATGTCCCAACAGGAATAAGTGAGCCCTGCTCCGGTTTATGGGTCTCTGCAACAATATGTATCTCATTCCCACAATCAACCATATACCTAACAAGGGGCCCGGTGAAGGTATTCTTTTCAACCTTTCCCTCTATTATGGTAGAACCAGCTTCTTCCGTTTTATCTTTTACAAGTGTTATATCTTCCGGCCGAACTGCAATCTTTATCCGTCTCTTAACAATCCCCTTAGGTACCTTTACCCTTATCGTCTGAGTACCTATAATAACACTCATAATTTCTTCCCCCCGCTCTGCCACATCTCCTTCCAAAAAATTTGTCTCCCCTACAAAAGAAGCCACAAAAACATCAGCCGGATTTTTATAGATCTCCCAACTGGTTCCAACCTGGTGTATAACCCCGGCTTCCATAACCGCTATTCTGTCGGAAATGACCAGAGCCTCCTCCTGATCATGTGTTACATAGATTGTTGTAATTCCCAACTCCCGCTGGATATCTCTAATTTCCTCCCTCATTTCTACCCGTAACTTCGCATCAAGATTGGAGAGGGGTTCATCCATAAGCAAGACTTTAGGTTCTATTACCATTGCCCTTGCAAGACCCACACGCTGCTGTTGTCCCCCGGAGAGTTGATCCGGCGTACGACCTTCATACCCGGAGAGACGAGCCATTTCCAGCACATGAGCCACTCGCTTCTTTATCTCAGAATTAGGAACCTTTCTATTTCGAAGTCCAAAAGCAACATTTTCAAATACAGTCATATGCGGAAAAACAGCATAATTTTGGAAAACCATTCCAGTATTACGCTCATAGGCTGGAACATCATCCATTAATCTATCCTCTATGTAAATGTGTCCCTCGTCCTGTCTGTAGAAACCGGCAATCGTTCTAAGAAGCGTAGTTTTGCCACAACCAGAGGGTCCAAGAAGGGTAAAAAATTCTCCAGATTCTATCTCTTCGGTTATTCCCTTTAACGCTTCTACCCCAGGAAATTTTTTACTAATATTCTCGAGTTTTATCGACGCCATATATTCCTCTATCCTCCGTTATCTAAAAACCTGCAGCCCAATGGACTGCAGGTTGGTTTAAATGTTAGATACAACTCAAAGCACTATAAACCAAGTTTCTGGACTAACTCTGTCCAATGCTTAACGAACTTTTCCTTATTTTTAGCGGACCAGGCAAAATCGTAAGGAACTGTCTTAATCTTGCTAAGCGGGGGTAAACCCGGGGGAACAGCCCCATCTACTCTTACAGGTCTTCTACCCATTTTCTCCACTAAGAAATCCTGGGTCTCTTTAGATAGAGCCCAATCGATAAATATCTTAGCCTCTTTGGGATGAGGAGCTCCCTTTACAAGAGCAATTCCATCAGGTGCTGCAGTTGTACCATCTTTGGGATAGACAATCTTCACAGGACCACCACCCTTCACATACCTGTACGCATTATCCTCCAGAGTGATACCGACTTCCTGCTCGCCATCGTTCACATAGCGGGGAACCGCAGAAGAACTACTTGAAAGTACAAAGTTTTTCAGGATACTCTCGTAAACCTGCCAACCTCTATCCTTGTAAATATTAAGTACAGTAGCAAGCTGCATATAGGCAGAACCGGATTTATCGGCCCTGGAGGAGGAAATCTGTCCCTTAAACCTGGGGTCAGCCAGGTCTGTCCATTTCTGAGGGGTCTTATCAGCTGGTACCAGATTTGTATTCACAATAAAAACCATTACAATACCGGTGTACGGAAGCCAATTTGTACCAACTTTAAAGACATCGCTTATCTTATCCCACTCTTTCGGCGTGTATTTCTCGAGGAGATCCGAGTTAGCCTCCAGTTGTTCGCCCCCTATACTCCAAATAACATCACACTGAGGATTGTTTTTTTCTGCCTTAACTCTGGCAATTACATCACCAGAACCCATCTTTACCACCTCAGCATCTATCCCGGTGGCCGCCTTAAAACGTGGAACAAGAGCATCTATAATCTCTTGTGTATGCGCAGAATAGAGCACAACCTTTTTTGCCTTCTCCTTCTGCCCACCTGCAAACATTACCGCTGGTATAAGCAGAACCAACAGCAGAGCCAAAAGTATCCTTTTCATTAGGACCCTCCTTTTTGATTAATTTTTTATCCCATGCCACACAGGCATAGGGATTAAGCCGCTCCCTATCCGAGCCATTTTTTTAGCTCGTCGACTAATTTCATCTCCCTAAAGTTGTAGTGTATCACACTGAATCCAAGATTGCTAGCAACATCACAATACTCTTTAACATCATCGATATACAAACAGTCCTCTGGCTTAACACGACCCATCTCACACATCCTTTCCCATATTCTCTTATCAGGCTTCATCACCCCAACCTTATAGGAAAAAACAAACAGCTCGGGAATGGTTGCCAAGATCTCCTGTTCAAAGAGGTACAGAGAATGTAGATACGTAGTATTGGAAAGAACAAACACCCTGGCATACTTACTCGCATATATTAAAGCCTTTTCTCCGTCTTTGTTCCTCTCGAAACCATCCTTAAACTCATCTCTAAATTCTTCGTATGTCCAGTTCTTCTCCCCATCTATACGCTCCTTAATTCTGCGGAAGTGTTCCCTAGAGTCATATCTCCCAGTTTCCGAATCGTACTCTATGTCAGTACCGTATATGCGCTTACATATTTCCTCTGCATTAAAGGGAGAATGCACAGCAAGGTGGGAACAAATCTTTAGCCTGTCCACCTTTGCAAGAACATTCCCAAAATCAAAAACAACTACCGAAATATCCCTCTCCATAATTTCTCCCTAAACACACTCACCCTATACAGGGCCTGGTAAAACATAAAAATAAATAGCAAAAAAGTGAGCAACAGTTCCAGCAAGAACAAAGAGATGCCAGACCCCATGGGTATAACGATGTCGCTTCATCACATAGAAAATCACCCCCAGGGTATAGGCCAATCCACCAGCTACAAGCCAATACAATCCACCTTTAGGAATAGCACGAACAAGTGGTACTATTGCCACTATAACTATCCACCCCATCGATAGGTAAAGAACAAGAGAGAATATCTTACTCTTTTTAATAGGCAACACTTCCAAAATTATACCCAAAATGGCAAGTATCCACACGGCAGCAAATATAGACCATCCCCACGGACCACGGAGAGTAACAAGCGTGAAGGGTGTGTATGTTCCAGCAATCAATAGAAAAATCGAGGAATGATCAATAACCTTTAACACCCTCTTCGCCGTTTTCGGAGCAATACTGTGATAAAGTGTAGAAGCAAGATAGAGAACTACTATCGATACGCCGAATATAGCTACAGATACTACATGAACTATCGTTCCATATTTAACTGCCCTCTCAATCAGTAACACAACCCCTAAAACCCCCAATATCACCCCTAATCCATGGGTTACAGCATTAAAAATTTCCTCTCCCACAGAGTAAACCAGAATTTCTTTCCTAACTGTGCTCAAACTATTTAATCCTTTCCCAAAATTCTTAAAACTTTTTCTTAAAAAATACGTTGTACCTAAAAAAAGAGTTAAGGTAACCCTCTATACTTTGATCCTCTATTTCACACTCAAATCCATAACGCATGGCGATCCTCCTGAACCAGGCCCTTGAATAAAACATATGTTCCAAATCACCATACAAACGTTCATACTCCTTTTCTCCCAATTTTTCCTTTCGGGTTTTGATAAAATTTTCCTTCTTCTCTATATCATTCACATCAAAAATCCCAATACAACCTCTGCTCTTTGTCACTCGATCCATCTCGGTTACAACCTCCTCGGCATATTTTAAATCAGGAAAGTATTGAAAAACACTATTACTGATAACCACATCAAACGAACCATCATTAAAGGGAAGTTTATTGGCCTCCCCAACCTTGAAAATGCCTCCCTTCATAACTCTCCTACAGAGGGCAATCTGATTATCCGAGTAATCGACACCGTACACATCTATCCCCCTAGTGTAAAGAGGAAACAAAAAAGCACCTGCACCACACCCGACCTCCAGAACCCTATCACCACTCTTTAAATTGAAGCGACGCATAATCCTACTAACAAATTCCAGCCAACTATTAACGGGGAAAATACCCGTTCCCGTATCAAAACCATCCGCAGCGAGAAGATTGGCAAGTGTTACACTAGCAGAAATACTTTTTGCTTTTCGCTCCCATACTTTTCTCCATTTAATACCTGTATCTCCCATCCTTCCAGGATATATTCTACCACACTATTTAACTATGGTATACAAAAGCTTATAAGCATTAATAAGATCTTGCCTCGTAATATACTCATCGTTACTGTGGATATTTTTCATCCCCAACCCCAACACAATACACTCCAGTCCCTTTTTATTTAAATGGTTAGCATCACTTCCCCCAAGAGATTTAACAAAGCGAGGTTTGTATCCGTTAATCTTACACGCCCTTTTAAAAATAACGGAAGAGGCAGCTCCTTCATCTATCATATATCCGTCGTACAGACTCTCCCATATTACCTCTGTTTTGACCTGCCCTAAGAGAGAGTCCGCACCCGTTGTGTCCGCCCCTCTTTCCACTGTACTTACAAGTTTCTTAAGCTCTTCTTCACTAAAACTACGCGTTTCCCCTATCAATTCTGCATAACCCGGCACCACATTAGTAGAGCTTCCACCGGAGATTATTCCGAGATTAATGACACTCTCATGCCCCCATTTGCCGGTTGGAAGTCTCGTAATTATTGAGCCCAAGGCCTTAACAGCATTAATCCCCCTCTCTGGAGCAACAGCGGCATGCGAGCTTTTCCCGTAAACCCCTATTCTAAAACGTCTCTTATAGGAGGATCGATTAATAGCACTGCCAACATTAAACTCAGAGTCAAGAACAAATCCGATTCGTGCATTAATCAACTTGCTATCCAATACAAAAGCCCCTCTCGTGCCTACCTCTTCCTGAACACTAAACACGAAATCAACCCCTCTGCTATTTAAACCGCTATTTCTCTCCTCCACAAGCACACTTAACAACTCCAATTCGATAGCCACTCCGGCCTTATCATCCGCCCCCAACGGATGGCTACCATCCGTTTTAATAACTCCATTCTCCTCAACAACACTCAGTTCTTCCACATCAGGAACAGGAACCGTGTCCATATGAGAAACAATAAACAGAGGTTCTCTGGAAGAATCACCCTCCAGATGGATCACCATATTGTTAGCGTTACCACCAAGAACCTCCCCCGCATCATCCTCTGTTACAGGAACGCCCAGTGAGCTCGCCCTTTCTCTTATATAACTTGCTATTCTATCCTCCCTTCCAGAAGGACTCGGAATCCGACATAACTCTATAAAAGTCTCCAGCAATCTTTTCTCATTCAACCTTATCATACTCATCTTCCCACCAATGCTCTCTTTTCCGTATCGATAATTCCCCTATCGCTAAACTTGAAATAGGGACTTACACTCAAACACAGAACAGATAGAAAGAGAAACGGGCGTTTATGTCTTATCCCCAGCAACTTAAGAGATTTCTCCACAGCGGCAAGATTCCTTGACACAGCTCTATAGTCACTATCACTCAAGATACCCATCACTGCCAAGGGTAACCGAGCAATAACATCCCTATTTCTAACAACAACTATTCCCCCACCCATTTCTCTAACAGCCCTGGCGGCTACAACCATATCCTCTACAGACCTACCGAGGACCAATAAATTATGACTATCGTGTTGAAACGTAGAGGCATAGGCGCCATCTCGCAAACCAAGATTTTTTATAAAACCCAAACTCTTCGATCTCCCGTTTCTAGCAAAGACTCCAACAAAAGCTAAATCCGAATTTTCACCAAAAGCAGGAAAACCATCTTTAAAACGAACACATATCCTCTCCAGGGAGGTAAGGGAGTTTTCATCGTTCTCTACGGTAACTGCATAAAAACCAAATCCCCCATCGCGACATTTTGAGAAATCCTCCGTTTTCAGAGCAAAATCTTCTATGGATAACTCCGGAAGAAGGGCGGTCGGAAAATGGGAAAAATCTCTCCTTGTAAATTCCCCCAAACAGGTGCCATTTCGAGCCACCAGTTTACCCCCGATATAAACCTCGGAGGGTTTAAAATTGGCTAAATCATCCATTATAAGAAAATCAGCCTGATATCCCGGCGCTATCAGACCGAAGTTTCTGAGTCCCAAATATCTTGCAGGTCTTACAGAGGCAGATGCAATAGCCTCCAACAGTGGCATACCTTTTTCCACCGCACCCCTTACAACAGAGGAGAGATGGCCCTCATCAAGCATCGAAGGTTCTACATCATCAGTAACAAGAAGAATGGCAGAACGATCTTTAAGTGACATAACCGCTTCAATATTTTCTTCCGTAAGGGACTTCATTTGAAGCATTACATATACTCCCCGCCTGATCCTCTCCCTAATTCTATCAGGAGTCATTAGAGTATGATCGGAGGTTATACCCCAGGAAATATAGCGGGAGAGTTCCGAACCGGAGAGAGTGGGGATATGCCCTTCCACTCTAAGCCCGTGATTCAAAGCAGTGTCTACCATCGCCTTAAGGGTTTTATCACCGGCCAGAACCCGCCTGTAATCCATCACCTCCCCAAGGGCAATAACATTATCACTACCTATTAACTCTTTTACTTCGGATTCACCAAAAGTATGAGCCGTCCATTCAAGTTCGGGAGAAGAGGCGGGAACACAACTGGGTATGGCATGATAAACCCTCAGATTAAGGAAGGATGTCTGGTGTATAAACCACTTTACACCCCTAACCCCGGAAACATTGGCAACCTCATGGGGATCATTTAGAATTGTAGTAGTTCCGCAGGGAAGAACAGCCTCTTCAAATCTCTCGGGAATTAAAAGACTTGATTCTATATGCATATGGGAATCTACAAAACCCGGAATAACATAACGCCCATTCCCCTCAGATATTTGTTTGACAACAAAATCGGAAGAGGGGAACTCTCCCTCTTCAACATAGATAAATTTTCCCCCCAGAACACCTATCCATCCCTCAAAAATTTTTAAAGAGGCCACATCAACTATTCTCACATTGGTAAACACCGTATCAAGCGCAATCTTCGAAGTCATAAGATCTCCCACCAATTAAATGGCATCCCGAGCAAGAATTTCCACAGCTCTGAGAGCAATTTTTATCGCCTTTTTCTCCCCTACCATATAGAGTTTTTCCTTCTCTTCGAGGGAAGGTTGTTTCTCCAACCAGATATTGGAATCGGTAGCCACAACAGCCCCTGCGCGAACATGCCTATACGCACTTACTATAAACAGAACCGATGCCTCCTGTTCTGCCGCCACAACCCCCATATCCCTTAATAGTTCATTAAGCTCCCTATCCTGGATATAGTAGGCATCCCGCGTAAAACCCAAACCATAGAGAAAATCAATTCCCTCCTCCATCGCCGCCGATATGAGAGCATTTGTCACCCCTATATCCGCCACCGCCGGAAATCCAAGAGGAAGATAGGCAAGAGAGGTTCCCTCCCCCCTGTAAGATGCAGTAATAATAATGGGTGTTCCTATAGGTATGTCGGGCTGTCTTCCACCGGCAGAGCCAACCCGGATAAGAACCTCCGCTCCCACATTTACAAGTTCTTCAAACGCAATAGAGGCAGCAGGGCCTCCTATTCCGGTAGAACAAACACTAACATCCACTCTACCTAGTCTCCCAGTGTAGACCACATACTCTCTATTTTCAGCTATTAATTTAGCACTATCCATTTCACGGGCGATTCTCCTCGCTCGCCCCGGATCCCCGGGTACCAGAACAAAACGAGCAACATCTCCCCTTCTACATCTAATGTGTTTTTGAATTCCATCCTCTCTCATTACTAGGTCTCCTTAACAATCAAACTTTCCCTCGGAAACACGAGATAAACCGAACCATTGGAAAATGAGGGTCGCTTTTCATAGATTATCACGGAAAACTCCCCTACTGATGTTCGCACAAAGTACTGCGTACTACTTCCCTGGAAGGTCACGCTTTTTATTACCCCTGCTATACTGTTATCCAGCTCTTTGATGCTCAAACTAACATCATCAGGCCTAAAAAAGACTCGAACTTTCTTACCTCCTTGTAAATCCGCTGCAGGAGTAGCCTTTAACAAAGTCCCACCTGCCCTCAAAACCACTCTCTCAGTATCCGAAAAAACCACCTCCGTATCAAAACTATTCTCAAACCCCATAAAATTTGCCACAAAAGCCGAGGCGGGACGAGTGTATATCTCTTCCGGGGTTCCCTCCTGCTCTATTACCCCATCCCGCAGTATCACTATCCTGTCCGATAAACTGAGTGCCTCCGCCTGATCATGTGTCACATATATCATACTTATGCCTACCTTTTTCTGAAGCCTTCTTATCTCTGTTCTCATATTTATTCTCAAACGTGCATCGAGATTTGAGAGAGGCTCATCCAGAAGTAACAAATTAGGCTCTATAACCATCGCTCTGGCAAGAGCAACACGTTGACGTTGTCCCCCGGAGAGCTGCCCGGGGAGCCTATCCTCCAAACCAGTAAGCCCTACCATATCGATAAAGTTCCTTACCTTCTCTCTAATCACACTATTGGGAACCTTCCTCATTCTCAAACCAAATGCTACATTGTCGAAAACACTAAAATGCGGGAAAAGGGCATAGCTTTGAAAAACAATCCCGATATTACGCTTATTGGGAGGTTTATCCGTGTAATCTTCTCCGTCAATAATTATAGAACCCTTGGTAGGAGCCATAAACCCGGCTATTGTTCTTAGGGTTGTGGTTTTTCCACACCCACTGGGACCCAAAATGGAGAGAAGCTCTCCTTTTTCAAGAGAGAGAGAAAAATCTTTAAGAACGGGTTTGCCCTTTTGATAACCCGCCTCTATACCCTGCAATTCAAGATAGGCCATAAATTCAATTCCTCCCAAACATATCCCACTACAAAAGTGCTAAATATAACGCGATATTCCTATAACACGTTCAGCCCCCTGCACAATCAACACGGTGAAAACAATTATAATGCTGGAGAGAGCAGCTATCGTAGGATCAAAGTAATACTCCATATAAACGAGCATCTGTATAGGTAAGGTAGCAACCCCAGGACCCGTTAAAAACAACGAAACAGGAACATTGTTAAACGAAGTTATAAAGGCAAGTATGAAGGATGCCACAATTCCTGTCTTGATACTAGGCAAAATCACTATAAAGAAACTCCTAAACCTAGAGGCACCAAGGCTTATTGCTGCTTCCTCTATGGACACATCGAAATTCCTTAAACTAGCAGAGACAACCCTTACAGTATACGGAAGAAGTATTGCGGTATGTCCTATATAAAGACCAAGGAGTATAGGGAAATTTGTCAGTAAAACAAAAAAACGAAGAAGCGCAAAACCAATAACCAAACCGGGAATAATAGCCGGCGAAGAGAACACTACCTCTATTAAATTTTTCCCCGGGAATCGAAATCTTACCAGAGCATACGCTACCGGTGTGCCGAGAATAAGAGCCGAAAATGTTGAACCCAGGGCAATTTTCAAACTACTCCAAAAGGCAGCTTTAAACATATGAACACTAAAAACCTTATGAAACCACTTTAGAGAAAAACCCTTCGGAGGAAAAGTCATTAACTCCTGAGAACCAAAAGAGGTCAAAAAGATTATAAGAAACGGTCCAATTAAAAAGGTATAAACAACAATGACAAATATAAGAAGTGCTTTTGATTTTTTCATACTATCTTGGGCCTCATTTTTCTCAGTGATATATAGAGTACCAGAGTGGTAAACACCATGACAATTGCCACTATTGTAGCTCCACCCCAATCCATCAAGACAAGTGACTTCTGATGGAGCAGAGTGGAAAGGGTGAGTACCTTGGTACCCCCGAGGATAGCGGGTGTAACATAAGCGGTAATACTGCCCGTAAAAACAAGGGTAGCTCCCAGTATAAGCCCATCAGCCGAAAGTGGAAGAGTTATAAGAAGAATGCTCTTTAACCACCCCGAGCCAAGGCTCCTTGCAGCCTCTTCCAGATCATCCGGTATATTCTCCATCGCACTGACCAGAGAGAGTATCATAAGCGGAAGAAACAACTGTAACAAACCTACCACAATTGCTTTCTCAGTATATATTAATCTTAAAGGCTCCCTTATTAATCCCATTGCCTTGAGAGACTGATTAACAAGTCCGAAGCGCCCGAGAATTATAAGCCACGCATATGTACGAGCTACAGGGCTGGTCATGAGAGGCAGAATAACCACGGACATCAACAATGAGCGTCTTCCCGTCTGAGCATGAGAAATAAAATAGGCAGTAGGATAACCCAGAATAACAGCGAGAGAGGTAACTACAAGCCCCAGTTTAAGTGTTCTTAAATATACGAAGAGATTCCTCTTATCCGTAAAAAATTTAACATACTTGGCAAGCGATAAATGTCCCGTCCTAGTGTAAAAACTTTCCACAAGAATAAAGAACAGAGGGAGCAGAAAAAAAATCCCTATGAATATTAATGCCGGCGTAATGAGAAAAAAAACAGTACGCCTCTGTCCAATCTGTCTCATACCGTATTACACACTCTCAAAAAACAAAAAACGGTCTTCCGACCGGGGAGGGGATCATTTCCCCTCCCCATCACTCGAAAATGAACTATTCATTCATTATTCACTCATTATGGAATTCCATTTATTAATCCATTCAGCCTGCAGAGAAGCAAGTTTCTTTTGATCAAGGAATATCAGAGAGTTAATAATCTTCTCACCATAGGTCAACTTAGAGGCTATATTAGCGGGAACCTTAACCTTTGTATTCGTAGGAGAATCAACCAAATCCATTGCCTCCGCCTGTTCGACCTCTTTGGATATCAGAAAGTTTATGTACTTATGAGCAAGGTCAACATTCTTAGAGCCTCTTACAATACTCACCACACTCATAAACCCCACAAGTCCCTCTTTGGGAATAACGGCCTTAAGAGGATAACCTGTTTTCAATAGATTTCCCCAGGCAAAACTAGCATACGGAGCTACCCAGACCTCTCCCTGTTTTACCATGGTGGTCAATTCGGAGGATCGCCTGTAGGTATTTACAAGTGAATTTTTAAGAAGGGCAAGCTTCTTCCACGCAATATCCACATTATTTTCGTCTCCACCCCACGCCCTGGCAATAAGGACAATAGTAGCAGGTCCATTGGTAGTTGTAATATCAGGAAGGGTTAGGTAACCCTTTAATTCTGGTCGCCACAAATCTTTCCACGAAGTAATAGGTTTTGAAACCTTATCTGTTCTGTAGAACAATCCATAATGCGAAACAGCATAACCAACCCCATACCTATCCCCCAGCGGATCCTGAGCCCATTTGTAGAGATCCTTGAGGTTGGGAAGTTTGGCAGGATCGTATGGTTGTAACAAACCCTCCTGTATTGCCTTATAGGTGTAGTTACCGGCAAAATGAACAACATCCACAATAGGATTTTTCTTACGCGCAACAAGTTTGGTAAATCTTGAAGAATTGTTTCCCTTCTCATAGACAATCTTCACGTTGTATTTTTTCTCAAAGGGAATAGTTATATTCTTATCGAGAAGGTCCATATTATAACCCCAGGTGGATACGGTAAGAACCCTGGGTTTCGATACCCCGGCCTTTTTCTCCTTGGTACCCTCCGCATATACAAACGAAACCACAAAAAATAACAGAACAATACTAACTAATAATTTTGTCCTTTTCATCTTTTCCCCCTTCTTGTTTACTAATCACTATATTAACTACCTTCCTCCCGCGTCTGTCAAGGAAAAAAAATTTTTAAAGAATTAGGACAAAATTCGAAAATAATATAACAAGAGAGATTTATTTACACTTACTTACCAAGCAGCTTTACAAACATATCAAGATAGTTACCGGCATGAATAGGTATGATAAACTTTGAAAGGATATATTTTCTGCCCTCTCTTCCCATTTTAACCCTCAATTCTTCATTTTCCAATAGAACTGAGGTTTTCTCCACCGCTTCTTCTACACTACTAACCACGAACCCTGTTCTCCCATCAATAACCTGTATGGGAAGCCCCCCGGCACTAGAGACTATAACCGGCTTTTCTTTAACCGAGGCCTCGGAAACAACAAGTCCGAATCCCTCTCTCTTAGACATTGCATAAACAACCGTTGCCGCCCTTTGAACCGCATTAAGCATAACCACATCAAAGGGCATATCCCTCACAACGGCATCCTCTACTCCCTCTACAAGTGAACGAATCCTTTCAAGATACGGTTCGAATTGAGGGTCGTCTTTGGCCCCTGCACCGGTAAGTAACAGTTGAATCTCCGGATATCTGGGTTTTAGAATCTTAAAAATTTCACTTACAGTCTCATATCCTTTAGCAGGATCAAATCGTCCCACCTGGAGAAGTATTGGTCGCTCTACATCCAATCCAAAAGATTCCACAACCTCACGAATATATCCCTCGGAAACAGCATCAGGGGAATTTTTCGGTTCAAGAGGATCAATTGATGGAGGAATCACAAAGGGCATAGGAGAATCACCTATAATAAAATCCTTAAGATGATATATAGTAGCATCAAACATCATTATAAGAGGTTTAAAAAAATCAATAACCTCCGGATTGGGGCTACTTGTGTCAATATGACACCTGTAAATCCATTTCGCTCTGCTACTCTCCCTTAACCGTACAGCCCCAAGATACTGAGTATCATGTACCACAATTATATCATAACCCTCTATATTCCCCTTCAAGCGCCTTAAAAGCTCATCTTGAATATCCCAATATATACTCTTTTCTCTATCTGTTAGGGGTTCTCTCTCCTGTCCCTGAAACATATTGTGCTGCTTTTTTGTAACAGCAAAAAACTCATCGGTTCCAATCTCTGGTACATACCAATGGCTCTCAATTCCAAGATCATTAAACGCGGGCACAAGTTTGGATAGAATAGCCGCAACACCACCACCACGGGAAACAGAGTTTATATGAAGCACACGTAGACCCTTTAATTCCCTCGCCTTTTCTCTTAGACTTTTGACATCAACCCAATCTTTATAATTCTCAATTTTAAAATCATGCGACTGGTATTTAGCAGTGTTATTTAGCATTGTTCCTCCACCATACAACTAGAAATTACAACTCTCTACAGGTTTCCCTTATAGAGAAATAGGAAGGTAGTATTACCCTCTTTGGATTAACCTCTTCCCCCTTCGAAATCATCTGTATTAACAGTCTGGCAGCTTCCGAACCAAGTCCAGAAGCCGGAAGCGCAATCGTAGTAAGGGGGGGATTGAGATATCTTGAGAGATAATCATCATCAAACCCTACAATGGACATATCATCGGGAATCCGCAATCCAGAATCCTTTATAGCCTTTATAGCTCCGTATGCAATAACATCATTACCAGCAAAAACAGCAGTAATTCTATTAGCCGTATCACCTGTCTCTAGTAATTCTTTCATAGCCTTGTAGCCACTCTCCTCAGAAAAATCTCCTATCTTTATAAGAGTTTCATCTACTTTCAAACCACCCTCCTCCATAGCCTCTCTGTACCCTCTTATCCGCTCACGGGCAGCATAGTAGATGGTCGAGGCATGAGAAATCATCCCTATGCGCTTGTGCCCCAACTTAATAAGATAGGAAACCGCCTCTTTTGCCGAGTTTTTGTTATCTATATCAACCTGGACAGTTCTTTTATCGTCTATCGTACCTATAATAACAAAGGGGAATCCAGACTCTATTAAAGAACCAAATCCCGTGTCGTTATCATGGATATTTATAAAGATTACTCCGTCAAGGTTATCCGCTTTTGCAATATCCAGATAATTAGATTGATCTATCTTCAAGGGCTGAAGTATTAGCCTGAACCTATACTTGTTGAGGGTTTGGGAAATTCCCTCTATCACCTTGGGAATATAAGCATCGGAAAAAAACGAGAGGGAGTGGCAGATAAAAACCCCTATCGAATAGTGCCTCGTGTTGGCAAGATCCCTTGCGTGTTCATTGGGCTTATAACCGAGCTCCCTTGCAGCCTCCAGAACCCTCTGTCTCGTCTTTTCCGAGATTCTCTTTCCCGGAGAATTGTTAAGCACAAAAGAAACTGTCGTCCTGGATACCCCTGCACGTTTTGCAACATCTATTGCAGAAACAGGCCTATTTAAAGATTTAACATCCTGTTTCTCTATCTCTTCTCTTCTATCAGTATCCGAATTCTCAACCATGCTATCTATCCATACCTCTCATCCAGTATCTATAAGTACCGTTCCACTTAAAATCCCCTTAAAAACTTTGTTCCATACATGCTACCCTTTAACAGAACCGGCCAAGATTCCACGCACAAAGTATTTCTGCAAACTAAAGAATATAACAATAGGAAGTATCATCGAGATAAATGCCGCAGAGGTAAGATATTCCCATCCGCCACCGTATGAGTTTACAAGATTACTAATCGTAAGGGGCATTGGAGCTACAGAGGGGTTCCCTCCTAGGTATATCAATGCCACCAAGAGATCATTCCAAACCCACATAAATTGAAAAATAGCAAGAGAAGACAATGCCGGCACTGAAGTAGGAAGAACGAGTCGTGTAAATATTGTAAAATGTGAGGCACCGTCTAAATTAGCCGACTCAAACATTTCGGCAGGCAATTCCCCTATAAAGTTACGAAGCAAATATATCGCAAAGGGTAAACCATACGCCGTATGGGCTATCCATATCCCCACAAATGTGCCCGTAAGATGAAGTTTATTAAAAAGCTCCAAAATAGGGATAAGAGTCATCTGGAGGGGGACAACAAGAAGACCAACAACGATTAAAAACAATACATCCCTTCCCGGGAACTCCATCCAGGAAAATGCATACGCCGCAACTGCGGCTATTAGTATGGGCATAACAGTTGCTGGAATAGAAATTAAGAGACTATTTATAAAACTTCTACCCATATTGGCAGTCGTTAATACCTTTACATAATTTTCCAGTGTAAACTTAAATGGGGTTTGAAATGCTTTCCACCAGCCCGTATTTAAAATAAGGTTGGCAGGCCTAAAGGAACTTATAAAAAGCCCAAGGGTAGGTATAAACCAAAAGGCACATATCGCTAAGATCACCACATTCAATATTCCCCTAGAAAACAACCGGGTAATTCTCTGACTTTTAGACTTTACAATTGTAGTTCCACCCATAGCTATCCCCTCCCCTGTCCGAATCTTTTTATATTGACCAACATCACAGGAATAATAGCCACAAGGAGAAGTACCGCTATGGCACTTGCCCTTCCAAAGTTATGGAAATTAAACATCTCTTTATACATTCTGTTTGCAATAACCTCAGTACCAAGTGTTCCGTTCGTCATGACATACACTACATCAAAAACCTTAAGTACGTTTATAACCATCGTCGTGGTCACCACTATAATGGTAGAACTCATTGTCGGAATAATAATCCTCCAGAAAATAGTCCACTCATTGGCTCCGTCCATCCGTGCGGCTTCTAAAAGAGAATCAGGAATTCCCTTTAAACCCGCTGATAAAATAACCATACAAAAACCGGTCCATATCCAGATATACACAACCATAAGGGCAAAAGTATTAATAGGAGGATTGAACAACCACGCTTTCGGCTGAAAAGAGGGGCTAACAGCCGTAAGAAAAGCATTGACCGTACCTATCTGTGGCATACCCTTTGGTCTAAACTCGTACATAAACTTCCATATAACCCCTGCAGCTACAGCAGAAATAGCCATTGGCATAAAGATAAAAGCCTTGGCAACGGATTCGTACCTTATTCTATCGGTTAACACCGCAATAAGAAGACCTATCGTGACCGTGCAAAGGGTAACAAACACAAGCCAGAGAATGTTATTCTTTATTGCGGAGAGCATCACTTTATCTGTAAAAATAAATATGTAATTTTTTAGACCAACAAATTTTGTGGAATCTGCATTTCTCAGACTAAGTACAATCGTATTGATAACAGGATAGATAAGGAAAACAATTAACAGAAAAAAAGCAGGAGCTACCCACAACCATGGGCGTATCTTTTTACGTTTTTTGTCTCCCCTTATTTTGGAAACAAAAATTTCAGCAATTAGTATATAGCCCAGAATAAAAAGAGGAACACCCACAACCGCTATAACTGCCAAACCTATAACATTTACTCTCATTTCTCTTTCCTACTTTATAATTATTTAATACTAATTTAATCAGGTAGCTGTTACAACATACTCGTCATAACAGCTACCACCTAAAATCAAACTAAACTAGGGCAACATAAAGCGTACTACTTGTAGGCCTCTTTTCTAACTTTTTCAAGACCTTCAAGTATGCTATCCAGCTTATCAGGATTCTGTACGTACTTCATAACCGCTGCCCAGAAAGCCTGATTCATCGAGGAGGGCATCATATCGGATGCATCAAAAACTACAATATTGGCATTCTTCAAAATACTACCGGCATTTCTTAAGAGCGGATCAGGATATGCAGAGAGGGGAACACTCCTATTAGGAGACAATCCGGCCTTTGCTTTTACCCAGTACTCCTGAGCCTCCGCTGAGGCAAGATAACGCATAAATGCCCTTGCCTGAGGTGTATCATTAAACATTCCAAACAAATCACCAGCTGCCTCTACAGCATTCTTATACTTGGGATCTATAGAGGGGAATCCAAAGAAGTTAAAATCTTTAACCGGCTTAAGATTTGGAAACTGCTTCTGGATAAAACTCTGGATAAAGGTTGCCTGATGATGGAAGTAAGCCTTAGGTGGGTTGTAGAAGAGAGGCGCAAATGCCTGACCAAAATTAGTAGAAAGTACGTACTGTCTCCCACCATATACCATCTTATCATTTGCTACAATTTCTCCCCACATCTTCCATGCCTTCTTAACCTCTGGAGAAGTCCATGAGAGTTTTCCCTTGTACCAATCCATATACTTCTTGGGACCAGCCGTTCTTAACATTATGTCCTCGAGCCAGTCAGTCCCGGGCCATCCGCTTGCAGCACCACTCTCAAGTCCGATAGCCCACGGAGTTTTTCCCTCGGAGACAAGTTTTTTGGAAACAGCCATCATCTCATCCCATGTTTTGGGAATAGCGATTCCCTCATCCTTAAGCGCCTGAGGTCTGTACCATATAGGTCCCTTGATGGCTGCCTTAATAAACAGTCCAACCAGTTTCCCATTTACAGTGCCAAGGTCGATCCAGCTCTGCGCATAGTCCTTTCTCATCTGATTCATATCGAGAACTTTACTCAAATCGACAAGCTTACCCTCTTTTGCAAACTCCGCCATCTGGCCCGGTCCTGGTAGCCCGGCAATATCGGGAGGGTTCCCGGCTTTGACTCTGGTTGTCAACACCGCTTCTACATCTCTTGTACCCTCATACTGTACTTTTATACCAGTCCGCTCTTCAAATGGCTTAATCATCTTGTTAAATATCTCAAGCTCGTTACCACCCCAAACGGCCAAAACAGAAACCGTACCACCAATTTTACCACCCGTTGTTGCTTTTTTCTCCTGTTTCCCCCCGGCAAATGCAAAGGTGGTAAGCAGGAGTAAAGCGATCAGCAGGGTAAAAATTTTCTTCATTTTAACCTCCTATCTATAATTTTTAATTTACGCGCTTAAATAACACGCGTTACTAACACTATACATCAAGAAAAAAATCGTTGCAACAAAAAAATTAAAAATAAAAAAATTACTTAATTTTTTAAAGAATATTCCTCAGAGTATCCGCTACAGAGGCGGGTTCGGCCTCACATATGTAAAACCCGAGCTTTTCGAGCCCACCCATAGCCTGAGTATATGGTAGAAACTCGAAGTATAGACCGGCTCCAGAACCGTTATGAGTTATCACATTAAAGGCCGGTTGTTTCCCCATCCCATTCATCACCTCTATTATAGCACCCATTGCATCGTGCCATCCCTCTGCTACCGCTTTTATCTCCTCCTCCTCTAACTGATGAATATAAGCCTTATCCGTATTCTTTATCAGAAGCATCATCTCATAGGGCCTCTTCATAAAAAACGGGACAAGCAAAACAGCAGTTTCATAATCTCTAACTAGCAATTCTCCAGGATTTTCACGTTGTAAAAATTCGCTAAAAAATTCGCCGTGTCTGTCTGCAAATTTCAAATCATCAACAAAGAAACGAGGCATAACATTACTCAAGAGAATTTGCTGGTGTCCATGAGAGAGAGAACCCCCTACCTCCCTTCCGTAATTTTTTATAATGACCGGATAAAACTCCTCACGTTTACCCTCAGGATTTCTAAAGCGAAACAGTCTCTCCTCCAAAGCGGCGAGTCGCTTCATAACAACTGTACAATCCTCAACTGAAAGGTTGTGCCAATCCTTATCATGCTCGGAAGATGTCCACTGCAAAAAGTGAAACCCTCCCACTAGTTTTACATTTTCATCGGGGAAAGTAGCGGATTTTTCGGGAGATAGAGACAAGAAAAACTCGTTAGGAAAGAGAGCGGGAAACATATTTTTGTTGATAAAGGTAAAACCCTTACTCAAAGGAGTAACATCTACTATCCCCGTCGTATTGCCCTGACATATCACGCAAGATTTTGAACCCCTATACACCTTTACAGTTCCAGGAGAGTTTTCTCTATCGTGCCCTTTGTTATCATGCGGGCGCCTTGCCCGTGCAGCATTGTAAACTACTACATCACCTGTTCTCGGGTCTCTTTCCCACTTACCATCAGGGGCATGGTTTCTAACAGCCTCTTCCGCTACAAATAACTCCACCAAGCTCCTATCATCAAGCTCAGCTATACTATCACTCTGCACAAGAGAGAACAGTTTATCCTTTTCAAGCATCATAGACATACCACTACCTCCAAAACTTAAAAATTTGCTACAAACAATACTCAATACCCGATGTTAATATCAACCACATTTTCCAAACTTTTACCCTCTATAAACCTGATCACATTTCTTATGGCGTTCTTCGTATTTCTCTTATGAGAGTCAACAGAGAAACCTGCTATATGAGCTGTCATCACAATATTATCAAACCGCTCAAAGGAAAACCTGGACGGACGAACAATTTCTGTCAAGTCACCATACCTTGTAGGATAATTATACCACGTATCGATGCCAGCCCCGGCAAGTATGCCCCTGTCCATAGCCCGATAAAGGGCTTCCTCTTCAACAACTTCACCTCGAGAGATATTAATGAGTACCTTGCCCTTCATATCTTTAAGGATATCCCAGTTCAATAACCCCTTAGTCTCTTTCGTCAGAGGAAGGGCAACAACCACAATATCGGAATCGAGACAGAGTTTTTTAGTCATACCAGGTGGATACACCGCCCTAACATCCGAAAGCCCATTTTTAACCAATTTACTATCCTCACTGCCCTTTGTAATCTCTTTTACACTGTAGCGAGTGCCCGAAACCTCCATTCCGAATGCAAGCCCAACCCGTGCTATCTCCATCCCAATATTTCCCAACCCCAAGATACCCAATTTCTTACCTCGTAACTCCACCCCCATAAGCTCCGGCTTATATCCCCTAAACCATACTCCCTTTCTGAGTTCCCTATCCCTTAAGAAGAGCCTCTTAGTCACGGCAAGAATAAGAGCCCAGGTAAGCTCAGAAACAGCATACTTATTCTCATGGGTGTTTGCGAGAATGACACCCCTCTCCTTTAGAATATCAAAATCTATCCTATTAACCCCTGCCCAATAAAACTGATACAACTTTAGTTGTTTAGCAGCCAACAGTTGTTCTCGCGTAAGATTACCCCCCACAAATATATCCGTATCCTCTATCTCCCTTAAAACATCACTTCCTTTGGTGTAAAACAAAATTTCAATATCCCTTCCCGCCTTCTTAAGCTCTTCCAACGGACGGATAGCTTCTTCCCAAATCTCATCCCTCACCGCCCGCACAAGCACCTTTACCCTCCTATCAGACATAGCAAACCCCCAAATAAACCCTTTCGAACTATTGACTGGACAATTCATTAAAATATAATCTCACTGTTGGAGATTACAATGAAAATCAATTTTTACAAATGGAATGAAACAAGTATAGAGCTTAAAGAGAAAATATTTAAGAGATCAGAGAGCGACATCACCCAAGACCTGGAAGCGGTAAAAAGAATATTAGAAGAGGTAAAAACAGGGGGCGACAGGGCACTTAAGCAGCTAACATTAAAGTTTGACAAGTGCGACCTCTCCAAGCTTTCACTGAAAGTCGATGCAAGTGAATTTAAAGAGGCTGAAAAAAAACTATCCCGGGAACTTAAAACGGCAATACGTCGGGCAATAAGGAACGTAAAGAGATTTCACTCCTCTCAAAGGCCAGAGACAATTAATCAGATTGAGGTAGAACCAGGAATATTTGCAGGTGAGCGGTATACGCCAATTTCCTCCGTGGGGCTTTACGTGCCAAGAGGGCGAGGGAGCTTTCCATCCATGCTAATAATGGCGGCTCTACCAGCAGTAATTGCCGGTGTAGAAACAATTGCCGTCGTAACTCCCCCTGATGAAGAGGGCAGAATAGACGAGGCAACACTATACGCGGCAAAGGAATGCGGAGTAACCGACATATATAGAGTTGGAGGTGCACAGGCAATAGCTGCTCTCGCATACGGAACAGAAACAATCCCAAAGGTAGTAAAAATCCTTGGGCCGGGGAGTAAGTATGTGGCGGCGGCCAAACGACTTCTCTACGGCACTGTCGATACGGGTCTCCCTGCGGGTCCTTCCGAGTCCATAATACTGGCAGACAGTACGGCGGATCCCTATAGAGTGGCGCTGGATCTAATAATAGAGGCAGAACATGGGGCAGATTCAAGCGCTATTCTAGTTACACCGGAAACCTTTGTCGCAGAGAAGGTAAAAGAAATCCTACCTAACCTTACAGAGGAACTGGAACAACCCAGGAAAACCTTCGTCGAGAGCGTTCTCTCCAATTACGGAGGTATAATCCTGACAGAGGATATGCAGAGTGCCGTGGAATTTGTAAATGAGTTTGCCCCGGAACATCTTCAAATAGCATCGTCGGAACCTCATCAATTACTAAATATGATAGAAAATGCAGGGGAAATTTTGCTAGGACAAAATACCCCCTTTACTCTGGCAAACTATGCAACCGGTCCAAATGCAATTCTACCAACAGGGGGCCACGCAAAGACATACTCTCCCCTCTCGGTGTACGATTTCATGAAATTCTCATCGGTGGTCTATATAACAAGGGAGGCAAGTGCCAAGCTCGCCAGAGATGTTGTAAAACTTGCCGATTATGAGGGATTTCAGGCACACGCCATGGCACTAAGAAAACGGTACAGGCTTAAATAGGCCATAAAAGAGTAAATAAAAGTAGAAGATGTATGAACGTATCAAATACTACACTCAAAGCTAAAATCGTACAGAAAAACACCTTTAAAGATGAAAAGGATGTTTTTGAGTTTATATTTTCATTTACCAACACAGAACAAAACCTAAATAAAAAACTAAAACGTGCATATAGACTGGACAGGATGAAAATCCTACTAAAAGAACTTGGGCATCCGGAAAATTCCTTTGCAACCATACACATAGCTGGCACAAAGGGGAAGGGTTCCACTGCAGCTTTTATAGCAAATGCTCTAACAAACTGCGGCATAAAAACAGGCCTATACACCTCCCCTCATGTACTGTCACCAACCGAGAGAATATCTATTCCCGGGCAAACCATGAACATTAAGGCCATCATCACCTCTGCCGAGACAATTAGAGAAACTGTAAATAACAAATCGCTGGAGCTGGCGGGTTACCAATCCCCCACAACTTTTGAACTTTTAACTGCACTGGCTTTTCTATACTTTAGAAACACGGGATGCAAACTTGCAGTTATAGAAACGGGAATAGGCGGAAGACTCGACGCAACGAATGTGATAATACCTATAGTTAGTGTCATTACCCCCATAAACAGGGAACACACGGATGTCCTGGGGAATACTCTGGGAAAAATCGCTCTTGAGAAAGCCGGTATAATTAAAAGGGGTATACCTGTATTTTCAAGCAAGCAACGGGTAGAGGTTAAAGAGATTCTAACCAGAGAGAGCCACAAAAAGGAAACATCAATCCGTTTTATAGATGAAGAGATTCACCATTACAGCTCGGATGTATCAATCAGCGGTACAAAAATATATGCAAAATTCAAAAACGGAAGGGAGATAAACTTTTCTATCGGAATGATCGGGGATTTCCAAGCGGAAAATGCACTGCTCGCATATCACGTTGCGGAGAATGTCTTGCTAAACACCGATCTTAAGGGTAAGCTTAAGCAAGGTGATCTTGCCCCAAAAATAACCATGGGACTTCAAAACACAAGGTTACCCGGTCGATTCGAAGTGTTTCCTATTAAAAAAAATGAACAAAAAGAGAGTTATATCGTCCTAGACGGAGCACATACACCGGTGGCAATTAGAAGAATACTTAAAAACTTTAATCTTCTCTTTAGAGGAAGGAAAATTCTTATTTTCGGAGCTGTCAAGGGCAAAAACTACAGAGAAATGGCAAGACATCTCGCACCACACTTCGAGAAAATAATTGTGTCCAAGCCAGACCCGTTTAAAGAGAGCGAACCAGATAAAATTTTTAATTTTTTCAAAAACCTAAACCCCCATACCCACATGGAAGCAAACCCCGCAGAAGCCCTTAAAGAGGCGATGAAAAAACTGACCCAAACCTCACCTGCAGAGGGTTCATCCGAAACCAATATCTACGATGCCATACTGGTGACAGGTTCGTTCTATATGATTTCAGAGATAGAGCGCACCATCAAAAATATCACGAGTATCCAATTAGAGGAGAAAAGTGCTACTTAAGATACTCCATTTAATAAGTGCTACCATACTCCTCATATCTCACGCTACATTTTTCTTCAGAGGGATGTACATACACAGAACAAAATCAAAACCCCAAAAAATTGACTACATGAGTAGATTGTTATCACAATTAACGCTTGCTACCACAATAATCACAGGGTTAATTCTACTCTCACCAAGAACAATCCATTTTGCCATACATATTCTATTCGGTTTCTTGCCATTGGTCGCAATCCCTGTGGTATTCTTTTTTAGAATATTACTCAGAAAGAAAAAATCCCTACCCTGGCTTTTACCTCTTTTAAATCTTATATTTATTACAGTAGCCTTTGTAACGGGTATAATGATTAGTCTAAAAGTGGGGAGGTGAGAAAAATGTATTCCAAAGAACTACTGGACGGGCGAGTAATAGTTACTTCCGGAGACATTACAAAAATAACAACAGATGCCATTGTAAACGCCGCTAATTCGTCACTTATGGGTGGGGGCGGAGTCGACGGAGCTATTCACCGGGCGGGGGGTCCGGCAATCCTGGAAGAATGCAAGAGAATTAGAAGGGAGAAATACCCCTCCGGACTTCCCACGGGCGATGCAGTAGCAACAACAGGGGGAAATCTACCGGCAAAATACGTAATCCACACCGTCGGACCGGTATGGCACGGCGGGAAAAGTGGCGAAGAGGAAAAGCTACGCAGCTGTTACAAACGAAGCCTCGAAGAGGCGGTTAAATTGGGAGTTAAAACCATTGCCTTTCCTGCTATCTCAACTGGTGTCTATGGTTACCCCCGAGAGAAAGCGGCTAAAGTAGCATTTGAAGCCATAAAAGATTTCCTTGAAAAGGATACAAACATAGAGAGAGTCTACCTTGTTTTCTACTCCCAGGACGATCTCAGAGTATTTCTAGCCGCCATAGAAACACAATAAGCGAAGCCCTATGGGATAAAACCACACAGGTAATACAAAGCTATAAAAGAGGTTTACAACTTGTCACTTAATTGGAAAGAAATAGATAAAATACTCAGTGAAATTCCCCTTGTTAACAGTCTCGTAAGGAATATATACCAACCGGAACATCACTCTCTCGTTCTAGAATTGTACAACCGCGGTCAGAAATTCAAACTCTATATTTCACTCTTAACTGGCGTCACCAGACTCCATACACTCACCCGAAAACTGAAAAATCCATCAAAACCACCTCGCTTTGTAACATTTTTAAGGGCACATATCAAAAACGGCAAGATAACCTCTGCATATCAGATAGGAAGAGAAAGAATTGTTAAAATAACCATATCCAGATATGAAAGAGAGATAATTCTATGGATAAGACTGTGGGGTGGTTCCGCAAACATCATCCTCACCGACAGAGAGGGAAACATACTGGATGCCCACTACAGACGACCTAAACGGGGGGAAACAACAGGTGGATTTTACAACCCGGAAAAGGAAATGCCGAATATACCAATTGAAAACAGAGAGCAATACTCAATAAGAGTACTAGAGGGAAACGGAAGTTTCAATGAGAAAATAGAACAATTTTACTTTCAAAAAGAGCACGAAAAGACAAGGGAAGAATTACGAAACTCTGTAAAACAACAATTAGCCATTAGAGAAAACAAGATACTCTCGACTATCGAAAAACTAGAGGCAAAGATTGCGAATTACGAGAACTTCGAGCGCTACAAACAACTTGGCGACATAGTAATGAGTTCCATACACAGGATAAAAAAGGGGGATAAATGGTTAAAAACGGAGGATTTTTTCAACGACAACAAAGAAATAACAATCAATCTTGATCCTAAACTGACACCGGAAGAAAACGCAGCATTGTTTTACAAAAAATACAAAAAATCAAAGACCGGCCTCTCAAAACTCAAAGAAGAGGTAGAAATACAGAGGAACAATTTAAATATAGTAAAAAAGAATATAAAACTTGTAGAATCCGAAGATATTGATATAGCAAAACTAATCGAATTGAAAAAGAATCAGGAGAGAAAAGTCAAAACAATGCAACAAACCGGAGAGCCCGGCTTAACCTTTAATTCCAACGGATTTATAATTAGAGTAGGGAGAAGTGCAAAAGAAAATGATGAACTACTTCGTCATTACGCTCGAGGAAACGACTTTTGGTTTCACGCAAGGGATTATGCAGGGGCATACGTGTTTGTTCGTTCAAAACCGGGAAAAACTCTGCCTCTAGAAACTATGCTAGACGCGGCGAATCTTGCCATCTACTACAGTAAAAGGAAGAACTCCGGAGAGGGCGATGTTTACTACACAAGGGTAAAATATCTAAGACGACTGAAAGATGGGAAAAGGGGGCTTGTAATTCCAACGATGGAAAAAAACCTTCATATACGACTGGAACCGGAGAGGATAAAACGACTTAAAGAATTTCTCTAATTTTTTTGATTTCTCTCAAACTATATACATAATATTTAACATGGAGTACTTTACATCCAATAATGAGCCAATTCGTCCCACTATAGTTGACGGGATATTCTATCCCAACAGGGGGGAGGAACTGCATCGAGTCATCAAGGAATTTTTCGAAACAATAAACACACAACCCGGAAATGCTTTTGCCATACTAACCCCCCATGCTGCTTTCGAATATTCCGGAAAACTCCTCGCCCAGGCATTTAAATCAACAATCTACAGGGATATTAAGACCGTAATTATTCTGGGTCCAATGCACAGGGATCCAATAGAGGGAATGGCAGTTCCAACCGCTTCGTATTTCGAAACACCGGAGGGAAATCTTAGAGTTAACAAGGAATACATAGAAAAATTGATGAATAACTGTAAAAATGTTATATACGACGACATCTCACACTTTGAAGAACACTCCATAGAGGTAACACTGCCATTCATACATTACCTCTTTCCCTCAGCAGATATAGTACCTATACTTCTTGGAAACCAGAGCATAAAAACAATAAAGGAAAACTCAAAGGCTTTCAATTTGACTTTTAAGAACGACTTTAAGTACATTTTATTTGTGATTTCATCAAATATGAGCTCATATCTCACAGGTAGGCAACCAAGGGAAGAGGCAAAGAGGTTGATAAACCTTACAATGGAAAAAGACTGGAAAGGGATTATAAACTCCTCCGAAAAGGGTTTGATAAGCGGGTGCGGTGCAAACGCAATATCAACACTACTTGCTATAGATGATCTTAGTGAAGAACTAAACCTCAAACCCGTTTTGCTGGGAGAGGATAATTCTTCTTCCATTGATAGTGACGAAAACAAGATAGTTAATTATGCAGCCATTGCTTTTTTCCCACAGTCATTCTCCGTTTGACCCAGATGTAATACAGAACAAACAAGGGGTCACATAAAGAGAGGAGGAAATTAAATGGAATTTTCACTTTCAGATGAAGAGAAACGCATACTCCTAAGAGTAGCAAGAGAGAGCATAAAGGAACACCTTACGGGAACAAAGGGAAACTATCCGGAACCAACCGATAACCTTATGACAAAATGTGGCGCCTTTGTTACCCTACACAAGCATGGAAACCTAAGAGGATGCATAGGTTATGTCATACCCATAAAACCACTCTATGAAACGGTAAAGGAGATGGCTGTCTCCAGCGCATTTCAGGATCCAAGATTCCCACCCCTAAGGAGAGAGGAATTTGAATCTATCGAGATCGAAATATCGGCTCTTTCACCACTTAGAAAGATCACAAATATAAACGAGATAAAGGTAGGAACCCACGGAATACTTATAAAAAAGGGTTATAAATCAGGCCTCTTACTTCCTCAGGTTGCTACAGAACAGGGCTGGGATCTGGAAACCTTTCTAACAAATACCTGCTACAAAGCGGGACTCCATGGAAATTGTTGGAAAGAGTCAGATACCGAGATAGAAATTTTCAGCGCAATAGTTTTTAGCGAGAGGGAGTTGTTAAAATGATAGATAGAAGCACCATGCTTCCCCGTAACTTAAAATACGAGGGTAAAGATGTCCTAGCAATAGCTACGGGAATCAGGGGGAGCGAGTTTGCGCTCACCCGCCTAATCGCTTTAAAAAACGAGACGGGATGGATTGTAAAGGAAGATGAAATAGAGGAGTGGAAACTAAGTGGCTTCATGGAACATGAGGGTGAGATCTACCTCTACGGACCTCCCTTTAGAGGACAGACCCTCTTTGAAATACTCGAATCTAATGAGCCTAAAAACATCGAGAGGATAGTCTCTCTACTACATGCAATCATTGTGCTCAAAGAGAACAGGAGAGATTTACCCAACATTTCCAGTGACGCTGTTCTCTTTTCCGATAATGGGGCAATCTTATTTCTACCGTACAACCTGATGAAAAGCATCAATTCTACTCGCCCCATAGATTTTAAAATAGAAACATTTGACTACATAAACAACCCTCACCTTGAGGGTGAGGAAGCAATTTCTTTTAGCATAGGGGTATCCCTATACAAATTGATCACCTCCAAATTCCCTTACACAGGGAAAACGGAAGAGGAAGTACACGACAAGATAAGAAACCTTACCATAGTCCCTCCCAAATTTCTAGTTCCAGAACTAAAGAAGGATGTTTCTGACTTCATAATAAAACTTCTACAATCAGGGAAAAACTCAGCAAAGACAGAATCTTCAAGGATGACTCTCGAGGAATGTTACGAACAAATAAAGAACTGGGACCCACAAAACATTCTAGAAAAAATATCAGAGGAAGAGAGAGAAGAAATTATTCAGCAGGCAAAACGGTTTGAAGAAAAATCTATAAAAAAATTCAAGACAACAATTTTTTGGCAGCGAAACTGGAAAACAGTTTTAATAGTAGGTGCCATAGTACTAATAGTCGGAATTGTATCAGGGAGCATACTAAAAAACGTCCTTGCTCCGAGAAAAACCAGAGGTTTTTCACCCTATAAGGTTGTAAAAACCTTTTACGAGAGCATGAATAAACTTGATACCATAACCATCTCGGATTGTGTAATAGGCAAAGCTGGAAAACAGGAGATCAACGAGGTAACCAACCTATATGTCATATCAAGGGTCTCAATGGGCTATGAGGGGAAATCACACCTCATACCTGCCCCTCAATGGGAAAAAATGGGGCGTCCTAACCTAACACCGCCAAATACGGTATATGGAGTGTTAAATCTACACATAAAGAAGTTACAGGGAGAACCCAACCCGATTTTTCTTGCAAACTATGAGAAATGGGTTCCAATCAGTACAAGCAAAGAAGATTTGGAAAACCCCAAACCCGGTAAAAAACCCAATTATGCGGGATTTTTAATAACGGACAAACTTTTCCTCAAAAAAGATAGGGGAGATTGGGTAATTTTTAAAATTGAACGTATCAACAAAAAACCCATTCACTAAAAATTAACACATACCTCATACAATCCAGCGAAATATGCTTTTTGAGAAAATATATCTCAAAACACTTTGATAAAAACCTGCTTGGGTGTATAATATAGGCATGAAAAGATATCTCGGAGATATATTAGTCGAGCAAGGATATATAAATATAAATAGCTTAAATTACGCATTGGAATACCAGGTCAGACGCCTGATAGGTGACATTAGAACCCATTACACCGATCTGTTTGCCATCCTCCAAATAGCCCGTTCTAAATATAACAAACGAGGAGAGCATTTACTGGGCAAAATTCTCCTAGAATTAAACCTCACAACCGAAGAAATCCTGAGAAAGGCGCTGAAACTTCAGGAAGAGATAGAAAAACCATTAATCGGGGATAAATTTCAAAAACTAAAGGCCATAGTTACAAGAATAAACAGTAGTTACAATCTTGTGGATATTCTCAATCAGATACTCATATATGCCACCGAAATTGTCGCAGCAGAATCCAGCTCGTTAGTAATCTACGACAAGAGAAACGACAAACTGGTAATTCTTGTCCCCACAGGGCCCAAAGCCGATAAGGTACGCGAGTTAGAAATTCCCCCTGATAGGGGAATTGTAGGATGGACATACAAAAACAACCGCTCGTTAATCATAAACAACGTGCGAGAGGATGAAAGGTTCTACGAAGAGATAGATAAATTATCGGGTTACAGGACAAGAAACATTTTATGCGTCCCTCTATCGGTGAAAGGAGAGAGAATAGGGGCTATTGAGGTAATCAATAAAAACGGCAATGGAGGCTTTACAGAGGAAGATTTGACACTTCTCGAAATATTTGCAGCAGAATCAGGTATAGCCATAGATAACACAAGACTCTACTACGAACTCTCGGAACAACGGTCACGTTACACAAACAAGAATAAAAAATTGGAGATACTAAAGCAAATCTCAAAAACTTTTTTAAACGATTTGCAAAACAGCTACATTCCTGTCACAGGCTATATTGACTTAATAAGGAAAAATACTCAGGATAACAGCATAAGAAAATATGCCTCCTTCATAAAACGCGAACTAGAGAGTGTAATATCAAAAACGGAGGACATACTCCAATTTTCCAGAGGAAGTTGGGGAATCGCAAGAAAGAGGATCTCATTTAATGAAATCATCGACAGATTCAAAGCAAAAACCTGGTCAGTATGCCGACTTTCCAACATTAACTTTCTCTACGAGTTTGACAAGGAATTAGCCCTAAGGGTTGACCCCGAAAAATTTATAAGATGTCTACTTTACCTGTTTAATAACAGTAGAGAGGCAATGCCAAGGGGAGGGATTTTTAAAATAGAAGCGAAAAGTCTTCCCAGGGAACATTTAGTGGAAATACTTGTTTCTGACACAGGAGAGGGTATCCCAGGTGACATACGTGACAAAATTTTTGAGCCTCTCTTTAGTGCGAACAAAAAATATGGCGCAGGGATGGGCCTTTCCATCTGTAAAAGTATAATAGAGGCTCACGAGGGGGAAATAGAACTTCTAGAACTCTCCAAAACCCAAAGGGGAACTCTTTTCAAAATTACTCTTCCAATTTAATCCTCTTTTCAGTAATATCCTTTCTATGCCAGACAATGGCTCAATTTTAAAGAAAACAAGCAAAAGAGCTGCTCTCATAATGAATCTTAGTGCAGTGGTGTGTTGGTCTATAGCTCCTCCAATGATACACTATGTACAGAAATACTTCCCTATAAATTTTCAAAATTTCTTTCGCTATCTTTTTTCTCTTCTCGTACTCTGGCCATTCTTCTTTATTTCTCACGGCAGAGAAGAGTCAATAAACTCTTTAAAAAAATTATTAAAGCTCTATCCCAAAATTCTTTTTATGGCTGGCATTAACTATCTCTTTCAGATTACATATACCTACGGAGTTTTCAAGCTTCTCCCGGGTCTATTTACTCTTATCCAACAATCTCAAATTCTATTCTCCGTGTTCCTGGCAATGTGTTTATTTCCGGATGAAAGAAAAACTCTCAAAGATATACTCTTTCTGATAGGAATTGCAATTACCGTGGGGGGGGTAACTCTCACGGTTATAGGGGGAAAGGAAATAGGAAAAGTAGAATTTGGTCTCGGAGTTGTAGCAACCTTTGCAAGCGCAGGATTCTGGGCACTTATGGGTTCACTAATAAAGAAATGGCTCCCGGAAATCCCTCCAGCACTCTCTGTAACCTCAATAATTACAATAGTGACCCCCTTCTTTCTACTAACTCACATACTAACAGGTAACAGCTTGCCCTCGCTCCATATCCCGTTAAGCGGTTGGGCATTAATGCTTCTCTCCGGGTTAATCGGCGTCGGCATAGGACAATCACTATACTACAGAGCCGTCCCCATACTAGGAATCGCCCTATCAACAAGTATAGGACTTCTCCTCCCCTTCATAGCGGGTATAATATCCTTCATCGTTTTCAGGGAAACCCTCACTCCTCTCCAATTATTTGGAGGTGCTCTACTAATAACCGGCTCTTACATTGTCATAAAAATACGATTCAAGTATATCTAAGATATATTCAGGAAATTATTTATTTCATCCAATGTAGGCATAGAGGCTTGCGCACCCTCCCTGGTTACCGACAGAGCGGCAGCTCCAGAGGAATACTTTAAAGCCTCCTCAGGTGTACTACCAGCGGCAAGGGAGGCAGCAAAGACGCCAACAAAACAATCCCCTGCTCCCACGGTATCCACAGGTGTTACTTTATAGGCCTCTTGATATATGGAGGAACCATCCGAATTTACCAATACCGAGCCCTTAGACCCAAGAGTTACCACCACATTCTTCACCCCTCTCTCCAAAAGCTCCCGAGCAGATTTTTTCACCTTATCTAGCTCTATCCCCTCTTGCTCCACAAGGAAGCCCTCATTCCCTTTCCCCAACAATATTGCCAACAATCCACCCAGCTCCACCTCGTTACAGACAAGGTAATGAACACACTTAAGTGTCTCTTCAGAGGGGGGGTTAACAAATGCAGGTGCTATGTTCCATACGATACAGAAACCCAAAGAATGGACACTTCTAATAAGCTCTTCTGTTACAGTTTGTTTCAACTCATTCTGAAAGAGAGCAACATCAAAACCGGTACCATTACCGGCTCCAACTGGTGAGTCCGCCTTTGATAAACGCACATCGGAGGGAGAAAACTCAAAGTTAGCTCCCGGTGCTACTGCAATTATATTTTCCCCACTACTATCGACGATAATCTGCGCTATTCCAGAGTGTACACGATCCTTTATAACTACCCCACTAATATCTACCCCATCCCTCTCCAGGTCCCTCAATCGCTCCCTCCCATACGAATCATCTCCTACCGCCCCAAACATTACAACATCACTCCCAGCGCGCGAGGCCGCTATCGCCTGATTGGCTCCCTTTCCACCGGCAAAAACCGAAAACCTCCCACCCGTAATAGTCTCACCCCTCTCTGGCAATCTATCTACATAAGTTACCAAATCTGTATTTATACTCCCCAAAACGAATACCTTTCCCATAGTCAATATGATGAAGCCACACTCAGTAAGTGTCAACCACCTCTTGAATTTTCTCTCGGAATCATCACTTTTTACTCTCCGAAACTCAATTGTAAAAGTAATGTAAATACTCCTCACAACACTTTGAAATTCGGAAAATTGAAATTAAACTTCATAGTATATTAAGAATGAACATTCATTCATTTAAATATCCACAATAAGAGGGAAAGTTATGATAGATCGAGTATTCAAACACCCCTGGTTAATAATTCTCACAATTCTGGGAATTACATTACTCTTTGCATTCAAACTTCCCAATCTAAAAATTGATAATAACTACTTCAACTTCGTTCCAAAAAACCAACCCTCTCTTATAGCCACGAAGGAAATGGAAAAACAATTTGGTAGCCAGAACATAATGGATCTGGCCGTTCAAGCAAAAGAGGGTTCCATTATTTCAAAAGATGGAATTTCTCTTATCAAAAGTCTGACTGAGAAATTAGCAGAAATAAAAAACGTTAAAAGTGTAATCTCCATTACAAACTCCGACTTTATCAACGGTACATATGAGGGTATGGAGGTAATTCCTCTTGTACCAAAAGACTTTAACGGCACTCCCAAAGAACTAAACATGATAAGAGAACGTTTATTATCGTGGGAACTATACAAGAGAAATTTCATTTCCGATGACTTTTCTGCTACTCAAATCGCAATCAAACTAAAGGATAATGTAACCCAAGAAGAAGAAAAAACGATCTACCACTCAATAAAGGAAATTCTAAAAGGGTACGACAACGAGAGGTACAATTTCTATATAGCAGGAATGCCATCTATAATCGTATTGATATCTCAGAGCGTAAATCGAGATCTCATAACACTCATTCCATTTGTCATTCTGGTAGTTCTCGTTATCCTCTTCCTCGCCTTCAAAAGACCTACAGGCGTTTTACTTCCTACTATCACAGTTGTTATAAGTACAACATGGACCCTCGGTCTTATGGCAATACTTGGCGTCAAGCTTACCATAATAGGAACTATCATTCCCATTCTCCTGGTAGCGGTGGGGAGTGCTTACGGCATTCACATTATAAATCACTACTACGATGAGATACGGAAAACCCATAATACCCTGCACAGTAGAGGTGAATCTCCCATCATAAGTCCAGAAGTACACAGGAGAATTGTAACAGAAACGATAGAGAAAACGGGAACCCCAATTTTTCTTGCAGCTCTAACTACTGCGGTAGGCTTTGGTTCTCTAGCTTCAAGTAGAGTTGTCCCCATGAAAAACTTCGGGATATTTACAGCTATAGGGGTAGCAGTTGCATTCCTTATAGCCATTACCTTTATTCCGGCTCTCCTACTCGTACGTCACAAAGTACGAAAGCCCACCGCCAGAGACAAACGCCACCTTAAAAAGACCTTTTTCGAAAAGCTTCTCTCCGCTGTGCATGGTTTCATCCAAATCAGGCCAGATTGGCTAATTGTGGGGTTCCTTGTAGTCGTAGGATTTTCAATCTACGGCAGTATGCACCTCATTAAGGACAACGTTATGATAGATTATTTCCACCGTAACACAGAAATATCCAGAGCGGATAGATTTCTAAGGGCTAACTTTAGCGGAACCAATTCATTTAACATCATTATCAAGGGCCAAAAATCTGGAGCCCTTACAAATCCCCAAATACTCAAGTTCATGGATGACCTCGCTACACAACTCAAAAGAAAGTTCCCACAGATCGGAAAAGTTATCTCTTTTACAGATTTCATAAAACTAATGAACCAATCCATGAACGTTCCCGAATACCCGGGAGAACACATTTCCCCATCCACTCCATTGACTAACGATACAGGGGTTCCTCCCCGACAACCACGTGGCATGTCCCTTAGAGAGTTCGCCTCCATACTAAACGGGGCTTATGCCGAGGCAGGAAAGACCAACATAACCGCATCGGAACTTATAGAACTTATCAACAAAAAATTAAACTACAGAGGAGCAGCGTATTATGAAATTCCATACAACCCTAAAAAGTATGGTGTCGACAACAGAGATGAGCTAAAAAACCTTATCTCTCAATACTTACTCCTCTACTCAGGAAATCTATCGGACTGGACCGACGATACTGTAGAACCATCCCTGGCAAGAATGCAGGTACTACTTCTCTCCAAAGGCACACGAATCATTCCCCGGATAAAGGAGGAAATCAATAATTTTGCAAAAACGAATCTCCCCCGGGGATACACAATACAAATGGCCGGTTCCGCCATTGTAGAGAATGATTTGACCACTCTGATAGTGAATGGCGCGATAAGAAGCCTTCTGTTATCTCTACTCATTGTGTTTATAATACTTTCTATCTATTACAAATCCGCTATAGCCGGTCTTTACAGTATTATCCCAATCGGTCTAACAATACTGATAAACTTCGGGGTGATGGGATTCTTCGGTATCCATATGGATATAGCTACTGCAATGGTAGGTTCTATCGCGGTAGGTGTGGGGATAGATTACACCATTCACTTTCTCTCGACTTACAAATACGAACGAGCCAAAACAGACAACCTCACCACCGTTTCCCACAATACGTTACTTACCACAGGAAAGGCAATAATCTTCAATGCGGCAAGTGTCGGAGCGGGTTTTGCAGTTTTAATATTCTCCACACTTGTGCCGCTTGCATACCTCGGCCTACTCATCGCACTTACAATGGCCGTTTCTTCGCTTGCTGCACTTACTATCATTCCGTTTTTATTACGGATATTCAAACCCAAATTTATCATCAGGAGGAAAGCATGAAAAAACACATACTAGCAATCACACTTATCTTGCTTCTCGGTATCTTCGTTATTCCCAATGCCTTTAGTTTATCGGGACGGGACATTATGGGGAGGGTGAAGAAGGAATCAAGCCCCAAATCAACCCATTCCGCCATAGAGCTCGTTATTATTGAAAAAAACGGTACAAAGAAAACCCGACTACTCGAGATGTGGACAGAAAAAGACAACAGGGGACTAAACAGATCACTGATTGTCTTTAGGAAACCTGTGGCTGTAAAAAACACCAAATTTCTTATTATACAGAACATGGACAGGCCGGACGATCAATATATCTATCTACCCGCATTAAGACGGGTACGAAGAATAGCCGCTTCCGCCAGAAACAAGTCCTTTATGGGAACAGAGTTTACCTACGAGGATATGAGTACGAGAAATCTCGACGATGATACCTATACAATCCTAAGAGAAGAAAATTACAACGGCTATAACTGCTACGTCATACAATCCATACCCAAAAATACAGAGAATTATCACTATTCAAAAGTGATCAACTGGGTTTCTAAAAAGATGTGGATGGTTGTAAAAGCCGAGATGTACGATACCAATGGAAACCTGAAAAAAATACTAACCATGAAAGATTTTAAAAAGATTAACGGTTACTGGAGCCCAGGTAAAACCACCATGAAAAACGTGCAAAACGGGAGAAGCACTATCCTCATTAATCTAAAAACGGAATATGACAAAAAATATCCACTTTCAATGTTTAGCGTACAATACTTAAGACGAGGAAAATTAAACTAGGAACAAGGAGTAAACGATGAAACGTACAATATTCATGTTACTAATGGTCATATTTGTAGTAACAACCCCCTTCGCCCAGGAATCTTTCTTTAACAACGAAAGCGAAAAAAGCCCAATATCCATCAGTGGCAACCTAATCGGAGGAAGCAGATATATCCTTAATCCGGACTCATTAAACAAATTGGACACAAATGATTCCGGTTATCTAAAGTTGTTATGCAATACAATCCCTGTTATCCCCTACATGGAAACAACGCTCAATTTTAAATACAAGAATGAGAATATCGAAACCCTTCTCAGCCTAAAAAATAATATCAATGGGGATTTCAACAATCTCACCCCTACTATTTCCGAAGCCTACATACACCTTTTTCTCCCAAGCGTGGATCTTCTAGCAGGATATACAAAGCTAGTCTGGGGAACAGGAGACGGGATGCACGTAATTGATAGACTTAACCCTACCGACTACAGAGATTTTATAAACAGAGACTACCTGGATCGAAGAGTAGCAGAAAAAATGCTTAAAGTAGGTGTAACAATAGGAGAAACAGGTTACCTTGAATTCGTTTATGAACCTGTATTTACCCCCGATATATACCCGGAGAGCGGAATGTGGCTCCCCTCAAAGGCCAGGGAACTACTTCAAATTGAGCAACAGAATATAACTGTCGTTATCCCCAATACCAATACATTCCTCTACAGCCAGCTTGCCGCACGTTACACATTCTCAACTATGGGGGTGGATCTCGGTTTTTCAGACTACTTTGGGTTTATTAGAGACCCCGTTATTGATATGTCAAAACTCCTAACAGAGGGGAAAGTGATACTCTCCTACGATAGGGTGAACGCCTTTGGCATCGAAGCTTCGACAGCTATAGGTGGATTCGATACATGGTTAGAGGGAGCCTATAACCTCACATCTGATTATAAAGGCGATAATCCACTGATTCACAACAATTCTATACAGTACTTATTCGGTATAGATAGAGAAATTCCAATACACAACCTATACATAAATCTACAACTTATGGGCTCCTACACTTTGAACAATGACAAAATAAAACCGGGAGACATTCAGTACAACAGTGAGGGAAAATATACTCTTAATACCCTGGCAGGATCAATTTCTGACACTTTTTTCGAAAACACACTTAAACTTAAATTAGATGGAGCCTACCAATTCGAGTACAAAGACTTTATGCTACGCCCCACCATACAACTGGTTCTAACGGACAATCTTAAGGTGAACCTCTCCTACACTTCATTCTGGGGGGACACCGACACGGATTTTGGGCAATTTAGTAATAATAACTTTGTAGACTTGAATATCAACTACACATTCTGAACTTTCTCCTATTTTTAGGCTTCCCTTTATTAACCACCATTTGGAAATCGGGAAAAACCAGATAAAACTTTCCCTTCCAAATGGTGGTATTTTAATTTATAATTTTAATACTTGATCAATACTCTCTAATAAAACTTGCCAATGGGAGAAAAATATGACAGGCAAAGAAAGAATAAAACTGGCCATGAACCACGAAAAGGCCGATAGAGTACCAGTATTCTGTCAATTATCCCTGGGACACTATATGCTAAATACACCCTTCGAACCATACACAATCTGGTTTAGCCCAAAGGTATTCGGGGATTCTCTCAAAATGCTGGCAGAAAGGTACCATTTCGACGGAATACTTGTAAATCTTCCCGGCCGAGAACCCGATTGGGAAACCCACATAGTAAAAAAAGAACGAAAGAAGGAAGAAACGATACTTCACTGGGACGACGGGTCGTACAGCGTATGTCCGGATAACGATAATGTCCATCACTTTCCGGAAGAGCGGCCCTCCTTTGACGAGGTAGATCCCGATGAGCTCTTCTATATAGAACCTCACGATATTACAGGGATTAATCATCCATACTACTACGGTTTCAGTAAAAAACACGGGCCTCACAACAGTGATTTCTTTCCTGATTATTTAATGGATACCCTCAAGTACGTAGTAAAAATAGCGGGAGACAACTTCCACATCTCATCAGAAATTTTCTCTCCCTTTACCCAACTTATGGAACTCTTTGATTACTCAAACGCACTAATCGCCCTGATGGATGACCCGCAAAAATGCAAAAAAATACTGGAAAACCTCGCCAAAGGAGCGGCAGAACTCGCCATACTGGAGGCCTCCACAGGCGTGGACGCGGTCCTGGTATCCTCGGCATTCGCAGGAGGGGGCTTCATATCAAAGGCATTCTACGAACAATTCGTACTCCCATACGAGAAATATATAGTGGATCGAGTACACAGAGAAACAGGACTTCCTATATACGTTCATACCTGTGGCGCAATAGGGGACAGAATAGACCTAATGGTAAAGGCCGGTTATGACGGTATAGATACGATGGATCCTCCCCCACTCGGTAATACAGAGATAAGAGATGTAAAAAGAAAGTTCGGGGATAAAATTTTTCTAAAGGGGAACCTTGACCCGGTCAATGTCTTACTGAAGGGAACAAAGGAAGATGTATACAACAAGGCCGTAGAACTTATTCACGACGCGGGAGATGGTGGAGGATATATCCTATCCACAGCCTGTTCGGTTGCTCCGGTAGCTTCCCCGGAGAATATAATGCAACTGGCAAGGGCAAGCGAGGATAACCCCTACTAAGGAGAAAAACAATGAGTAAGATAAAAGATATTGCAGTTATAGGTGCAGGTGGGGTAGGAGGATTCTTTGCGGGTAAAATTATCAACTCACGGAAATACCGAGTCTCTCTCATAGCAAGAGGAGAACACCTCAGAGCCATCCAGAACGACGGCCTTATCTTAAACACGGCGGAGAAGAGAGAGATTATCTGCAAACCCTATATTGCTACAGATTCCTTCGATAAGATACCCGCACCCGATCTGGCTTTCATTACCGTAAAGGGATACGATCTTGAGGGTGTTACAAGATTAATGTCGAAAACACTAAGTGAAACCAGTATACTTTTACCCCTCCTGAACGGGGTAGATATATACGAGAGAATCAAAAGATTAATCCCCTGGGTAACTGTCCTTCCCGGATGTGTGTATGTAAGTTCTCACATCGAGAAACCCGGTGTTGTAACACAAACCGGCGGGAAAGGAATGATAATACTGGGGAAGGACCCTAAGAAAAAAGAATTTGATCCTACCGAGATAAAGAGGGTCTTTCAAGATGCCAGAATCCCATACCAGTGGGAAGAGAATCCTTTTCCAGCAATATGGACAAAATTTGTCTTCATCGCATCCTTTGCCCTGGTTAGTGCATATTCAGGGAAAACAATAGGCGAAATACTAGAAGAAAAAGGATTAAACCAGCTTGTATACTCCATAGGAAGCGAAATTGTGGAGATAGCCAAGAAGAAGGGAATAATGCTCAAAGATAATGTGGTAAAAGAGGCAATCATAAAGGCACATTCCTTCCCCTACGATACGAAAACCTCCTACCAACGCGATTTGGAAACCCCCGGGAAACCCAACGAGGGAGAGTTATTTGGCGGAACTATTATCCGAATGGGAAAAGAACTGGGAGTTAATGTTTCAACTACTGAAAAAATCTACACGACAATTCTAAACCGCTAATCATATTCTACTACCCTCAAATATCTAACACCAATTCAGTTAGTTAGCCCTTGATACCTGCTCCAGAAAGGCCGGATACGAGATTCTTCCTCAATGTAAAGAAAATAAGTACCGAGGGAATAGCATACACAATGGAAAAAGCGGCCAAGAACCCAAAATTGATAGTACCGTGCAATCCAAAAGAGTTAAATAAACCCACGGACATTGGCCACAATTTCGGATTGCGAAGGAGAATAAACGGAAGCATAAATTCGTTCCACGAGCTAGTAAAGGTCATAAACCATACGACAACAGCTCCGGATTTGGAAATAGGAAACAGCACACTGAATATAGTCTTTAATATGCCTGCACCATCCACCCATGCGGCCTCTTCGTAGGTCTTAGGTACGGTATCATAAAAATTCTTTATGAGTAAAAGCCCAAAGGGTATATTTAACATGGCTAGAGAGACTATAACCCCTATAAGATTAAGCCACTTCAACTTAACACAGAGCAGAAAAAGCGGGAGCATAAAAGCCGAGAGTGGAATAATTCTTATTAAAACCAAACCCCACAGGATAAGATTTTTCCCTTTAAAATCCATCCGAGAAAATGGATAGGCAGCAAACATCGTAACCGCCAATACCACAGAGGCAGTTCCACCCGCAATTATCAAACTGTTAATTATCCACCTAGCAGAAGAGGAACCGGCAAACACCATGACAAAATTACTTAAAGTCACAACATCTGGTACCTTAAAGGCGCTTGTTGCCCTCGGGTCAACAGCAGCAAAGAACAGCCAGACAAAAGGACTTAACCAGAAAAGCGCAACAAGTGCCAGTATAAGATGCTTTACTGTAGTGGCAAACCCCTGAGTCTGCATGAGAGTTCGTCTTCCCGTACTCGTTATATTAACCTGAGACATCTGCCGCCCTCCTTTGACCCCAGAAGTATATCACGGAGAGAGATCCTACTATAATTGTCATAGAGATACTTATCGCACTCCCATACCCTATATGGAAAGATTCGAAAGCCTCTTTATACATCAGTATGGAAAGCACCTCCGTGGCATGACCCGGGCCTCCACCTGTCATACCATAGATCAATGAGAAATAACCAAATGTCCAAATCGTTACAAGAAGTATATTAACAAGAATTGTCGGAAGAATTATAGGAATATTGATCAGAACAAGTTTTTGCCAGGCTGTTGCGCCGTCCACATCCGCCGCTTCAAAGAGTTCGCCAGGGATCGTATCAAGAGCAGCAGCAAAGAGAAGGTAAGACCATGCCGTTCCCTTCCATACATTAGCAATTATTACGGTTGTGAGTGGTTTAACGGTTATCCAGTTTATAGGTTTCATCCCAAGGGGCGCTAAAATAGTATTCAAGAATCCAGTTGCAGAGGCAAAAGCTCCCCACATAAAAGCCGCAACCATATCCGGTAATAACCATCCTAAAAGAACAGCAACCTCAAAAAAAGCCTTAAATCGGATATGTTTCTGCCTAAGCAAAACAGCTAGTAGCAGCCCAATTATACATTGACCAACCACCGCGGAAATAAATGTAAACGAAAATGTCACCTTAAGGGAGTTTATAAAATCAGGATGTCGCAATAATTTTGCATAATTCAAAATGCCAATAAACCGGGGATGTACAGCCGAAATCCCTATAAGGCTCTTATTGGTAAAACTTATAGCAATTGCCCATAGAACACAGAAAACCAAAAGTAGTATAAAGAGAGCAAAGGGTATTAAAGAAATATACAAACTTCTCTTGGATAAACCGACAACCATAATAATTACTTCCTAATACTAAAATTTATTTCTTTATTAATAAAGGCTCCAAGGGCTATCCCCGGAGCCTTTAAAATATTGTTATTTAATAACAGTTACCTTATCCTTCCCAAACTCACTTACAAGGTTATTGTAGAAATTATCCATAGCCTGCTGCGGGGTTTTCCCATCAAGGATATCCTCTGTTGCAGATTGTACGTATGATGATACTTTAGAGTAACCCGGATACGTATCCCTTGTTGTTGTATAAGCAACAAGTTTGGTTATGGCAGCAATGTATTTATCCTGCTTATAGCTTGCCATCTCACTAACATCTTTTCTGGTGGAAACCTTAGCAGCTCCGGCAACCCAGCGCCCAAAGTTCTCCTTTGTGAAAATAGTCTTCAACAGTTTCCATGCAGCATCCGCATTCTTTGTCTTTGCATTAACGGCAAATGTCCATCCACCGGAGATGCTCACAATCTTAGGAGCACCGGGAACACCGGAACCTGGCATCGGAGCCCAACCTACAAGTTTTTCTCTCTCCTGTTCAGAGGGAACCTTCACACCAGCACCACTCCAGAACTCCTTAAACTCCCATGAACCGCCAAGACCTATGCCAATATTACCATGAATCATTGCACGTCTCCAGTCACCCCAGACATCCGGTGTGTAGTAAATATCCCTTATGCTTAACTTATCCTTTACAAATACTGTCTGATACACCTGGAGAGTTCTAAGAAGAGCAGGACTCTTTCCTATCCATTTTCCGGCATTCCAATCTCTCAACCTATTCCTATCATTCTTGGGTGTATCGGCACCGAGGAGGAGCATATAAAATCCCTGCATTGTTGTAGCCTCCCCCATCTTGCTTCCTACAGGCAGATAGAGAGGATACTGAACATTGGGAAGAGCAGCTTTAATCTTTCTTGCAGCAGCCAGTACATCATCCCACGTCTTGGGCTGCCATGGCATAGTAATTCCTGCCTTCTCAAAAATTGGCTTCCAGTACCACAACATCCTCACATCAGTATCCAGAGGAATACCGTAGTGCTTGCCTTTAAAGGATACCATTTTCTTCATAGGCTCATAGTACTCATTCCAGTCACTCCAATTGTTGAGATAGGAATCCAGATTCAAGAGATAACCAGCCTCTGCAAACTCAGGTATCCTATACCCATCTACAGCTATAACATCACAAGCAACACCACCCGCAAGATCAAGGGCAACCTTCTGATCGGGATTAGTTCCAGGAGGCAATACCACCTGTTTAACCTTTATCCCGGTTTCCTTCTCAAACTTTGCAACCGCCGGTTGTACAAAATCTTTCCACGGTGTGCCATACATGATAGAAACTGTCGTGGGAGCCTTTGTTTCTTTCTGCCCCGTGGCAAAACCGACAAAGCCTATCAAAAGGAACACGCACAGAAGAATTGTAAATTTACTCAATTTCCCTCTCATACTTATCTCCTTTTCATTGGTATTTAAAGCCGCATACCGCGGCTAAATGCCTAAAAACAATATACACATCCAGTACAACTTGTACTCTCCAATACCTACCTATACGTACAAGTTGATATCAGTTTAACACCTACGCAAATTTCTGTCAAGTGTTTCTTTTTTTTTACAAAGGATTAATTGGGATTCTTCGAAGTAGAGGCTCTTATGCGAAGATAGGTAGGAATAACCTCTCGCCTGGGAGGACCAGAGTATCCCTTTACCCTTTCAATTAACAACTCCGCAGCACGTTTACCCATATAAAAGGTATCCTGATGCACCGTAGTAAGTGGGATATCAAAATACGAAACAATATCCATATCATCAAAACCAACAATAGAAATATCAGTTGGAATTCTTAACCCCATAAGCCTTGCAGCTTTAAAAGCCTCCAAAGCCATTAAATCGTTCATAGCAAAAACGGCGGTGGGTCTATTATCTCTCCGTAGGAGTTTTTCTATCTCTTCTATTTCCCTGTTAACCGTACCATCTATCTGAAGAGAATATCCATTCTCCCTTTCAGAAACACCGGCAACCCACGGCTCTAGGGGTTCTAATCCGTTATCAATCATCGCCTGTTTATAACCCCTTAAACGTTCTGCAATAGGGAGCAATTTTAAGATAGGTCTACTCAAAAAGACAATTCTCCTATGACCAAGGTTTATCAGATAACTCACTGCCTCATAGGCACCCTTGAAATTATCACTTATTATGTAGTCGTTATTCAATCCATCAAATGTCCTATCCATCAAAACTATAGGAACCTGCTGCTGGTTCGCCAATTGAAACAGTCTCCTCGAAGCCTCACTGCTATAGGCAGGCCAGATTAAGATACCCAAAACCTTATCCGAAACAAGCTGGTCCAAAAGTTTATTCTCTTCATTTATGTTTCCATTGGAATTACAAAAAAGTATCCTATACCCATTAGCCCTTGTTACACTTTCTGCACCGCTTAACAACTGACGTTGAAACTCACTATGAAAATCAAAGGTAATATACCCAATTAAATTATTTCTAGTTCCCTTCTCCATGGGGGTACGTCGTACAAAACTTCCCTTCCCGGGAACTCTCTCAATTAATCCTTCCGCCTCAGCATTATTAAGAGCCTGACGAATGGTACTTCTGCTGATTCCCAATTCCCGTTGGAATTCCGATTCGGAGGGCAATCTACTACCCGGCTCGGCTTTTCCCGAAAGAATCAAGTGACGAAGTTCATTTAAGAGTTGCACATGGAGAGGAATAGTACTGTCATGATCTATTTTTATATTCAATTTCGCCTCTTTAAGAGAAAAGCCTTACACTAATTGTTCCTTCAGGTTATTACATCAACCTACATTTAAAACCATGTATAACACAAATTAATTCTATTGTCAATTTATCTCCAATCTTCCAATGAATTCCAAACCTAAAAACTCAGGTTTTTCAAATTCTCAAAAAATACCCTATAAATCTCGGCTTCTCTCTTTTTTACCCTGAGATTTATCAATTCTCTCCCCATTTTTGCTATGCTTTTCTCTACCCTGGAGGCTGCTCTTTCTTTTCCAATGGTTTCATAGTAACGCTTTAGGGTTAAAAGGTAGGAATAATGAGCCTCTTTAACGGTATTTTCAAGATTAATTAATTCTTCTTCTCTCCTATACTTATCTATAAAGCCATCCAACCCCTCCACTTCGACAGTAGAGGTCATATATTTCAACAATTCTTTCTTGTATACTCTTCTACACCCCAACCACCGCTGTCTTTCATAATCTACTTCATACCTCTCAACATGAGGTTCCATTTTGAGCCTGAGAGCCTCGTCAAGAGAATGGGGAAGAACCAGACTTAGTTCCCTTTCTACTTCTTTTTCTCTTACTTCTTTACCAAACCCTGTCCCGTCTATACTCACAAGAGAGCCTCTATCTATTTCAACGAGCAACTCCGCTATTTCCTTTTTCCCAAGGGTAAGAGTAAACATTTTGTCATTTTCCATCTTTACAGCACGAATAAACTTTTCATTAAGATCAACCATGTCTACCGATTTCACCCTGACAGAAAAAGCAAAAGTTGCATTAGAGGACTCTTCATCCGGATTATAGATAATCAACGCCAATTTTTCTTCGTTATCTGCACTTTTTGTTATCTCAGAAACAACAACAGAGCCAGATACAACCTCGAAGAGGGAAAAATTTGCGGGTAACTTTCCTTCTCCCCCACCTGGCAATTTAGAAATAACAATGGGAACGTAACGCTTTTCTGCTTCCCTATGAAGCTTACCGACTTTCCAATCCCCCTTATGAGGCAAAAGGGAAAGAGGGAAAAAATAATTTCCATAGCAGTAGGCATCAGGGGTATATATTTCCCACCCTGCATTGATATTTCGGGTGAGCAAATCAGCCCGTGCATTCCACCCAACGGAACGAAGAAGGGTAAGCTCCACAATCTTTTCTCTCTTCTTATCCCCCCGCACCTCAAATTCAAAGTTTGCTCTATTAATTATCCCAAATCCCTCATTAATTCCACCACTGTCATCCTCCTCGCCAAACTCCCCACAAATCGGTACATCAACCCATTTAAAATTTATATTTGTCTTTACTTCCACAACATCCATCCCACTGGAAATCATCCCATTCATCCGCTGAAAAATTTCTTCTTTCTCTCTAACCGATAAGTCGCCACCATTTATAGGCATCCTATGAACATCGAATTGGCGATTTACAAATATGCTCTCAGCCTCTGTAATTACAGGGAAACACACACGAATCCTGCTATCCTTCAGAGTATTATTTATATACAAATCCACATCAAGCCGCTCAGAACCACTATAAATACTCAACACCACCGTTACGACAAGCGGGATCTTCTCCGCAACCCACTCCCGTCTATCCTCGGAAATCCTCGAAGGAACCATCAATCTATATCCAATTCTAAACCTTGCCATTAGCTCTCCATAAACGACCCTCTCAATATTGGCAGTTTCACCCAGGGAGGTTATTACACGGTGATTCTCGATATGGGAGAAATCATAGGTATCACCCCTATCAGGCTCTACCCTAAGATAACCAAGGTTCCTGTACAGGGTTCCTGTAGTTTTGTATTTAAGGTCGAAGGTACCATTATCGTTGATGTCAATTCGAATAAACTCGTTCTCCATCCAGTTCTTGCCACATCGTACCTGTTTTGCCTCGTCATAGCTCTCTTCATTTACACCTTTAAGATTCTCTACTTTTGAGGATTCCTCTTTGACTATAAAAAAACTCCTGTAACCCAGAGCCGGCAGAGCACCGCTTCCCTCAAGTTGCACAAAAAAATCGTTTCCGCATCTCTGACTCTTATAACAATGTCCCTTCTCGTCATAGATTTTAAAGTTTTCCCACTCTTCGGGCACTTCTACACCAACCCTAACAACCTCTTCCCGCCTGAAGGGTAAAGAATTAAAAGCAACAAAGGGAATAAAGAGTTCCCTTTCCATACCAGTTGGGTTTCTACTTAAACTGATATTAAGAGCGAGTGCTTCCATATTTTCATAGATAACGGACACCGCCTCAGAGTAAATCTGTCTATAAATCTCAAATGAATCTCTATGAATATCATCGATACCACACCCACCCAACTCATCGTGAGATGCCATCCGAATCAGGTTTCTCCAGAGATTTTCAATCTTGGACCAATCCTGGCTAATCTTAAACAGCTCGGCCAGCATGGAAAAAGGCTCCACTATTTTCGAAAGTGTATCATCACACAACTGGTGAGCCTGTTTTATGTACTGACGAGCAGAGATTACCCCCTTTAAAACAGGAGAATAGTAACCATAATTTTGATATCCCCTCACCACCGGGAGTGTGTTCATATCTAATTCTTGCAATAACTCCGCAAGAAACATCCTGGGAGTGGAAATTTTTACTCTTCCACCGACCCGTCTTAATTTTTCCATTACCTCCATAGGATTATCAGGAGCAGATTCTCCCTCGTAACCATCCATTATTAAAAGATTTTTCGATCGGCTATATTTTTCAATCTTCTTAGATTCCTGAATTAATCTAGGAACACCTATATCGGAATACTTACCCACATAGAGCCCAAACCTATAACCCTGAACAAAGAGCCATTTCCCCAACAGCCTGCTACCATCGGGTGATTCCAGAATAATTTCGGTACATGCCTCATCCGGTTTTAACCCCAACCCCCGCCACAAGATAATCCCCTCAATCCCAAACTTTTTATGAAGCTGCCACATCTGAGCCGGGAAACCAAACTGGTCTATCATCCAGCCGGCATGCTCACCATTCCACCCTAGTTTTCTAGCATCACGTATCCCATAGAGAAGATTTCTTCTAAGGACAACCCCACTTGAAAGATTTAAATCTATACCTGCATAGTAGGGACCAACTATCAATCTTCCCTCGGAGATATACTTGATAAGTTTGGTTTTTATCCTCTCATACTCACCCGGCTTTACGTTGGCAAGAATATCCTCGACAATCTGAGTCTGAGAATCCGCTGTAAACCTATACTCCGAATATGTATCCAAAAGACGCATTACCTTTTTATAAAACGATCCCAACATCTTTCTGGTAACACTTCTCCGTGCAAACCATGCGGGATCGTAATGGGAATGGAGGAGGAGATGAAAAATCTCACCTTTATCGAGACTGTTCAGCAGATTCCTAACTTCAGATGATGACTTTAAAAAATTTCTCAAATTTTTTTTTTCGCGTTCCTTACTGAAAAAATTATACTTAAACATAGCGAGTTTAATGAGTAAACTATCCACCATATCTTCCTGCCTATCCTGTTATATCCTATATGTACCTATACCTACAAGTATGGTTTAGTATATGCCATTCCGGCCTCGATGTCAAGAGAGATGCAACAGGGTTAAAAAATTGAAGATCAAACCCAATCTTCCAAGCGAAAAGCAATTTTTACTTTACAAACTTTTTATTCTCTGCTATTGTCTAAAAACCATTTTTTTAGTAATTTAATTTGACCAAATAATCAGAAGAGGTATACAGAGATGTCCCGTAGGTGTGAAATTTGTGGAAAGTCAACTGTAACAGGTAACAATGTAAGCCACGCTCATAACAAAACAAAAAGGGTATGGAAGCCAAACCTGGTCAAAGTACGCGTGATGGTTGGGAATAAGAAAAAAACCATTAAGGTATGCACAAGCTGCCTTAGAAGCGGAAAAGTAGCAAAAGTTGTAAAAGTATAATTTATCTCTCCTCATACTGTACTTAATTTTGTATACCATCTACTAATATTTAGTTGTATTAGTATTTATTGAAAGTCAGTTTTTTAAGATATTTAGGAGCTAGTGATGCCCTCAATAGTTGAGGTCTCTGGGCTTACCAAATACTACAAAAAATTTCTTGCCCTGGATTCCATAGATTTTACGGTAGAAGAGGGAGAAATATTCGGTTTTTTAGGACCGAATGGTGCGGGAAAATCCACAACGGTAAGGATACTTAATACCCTCCTACTCCCAACTTCGGGAAGAGTTGTAATAGCAGGTTACGATCTTGGCAAACAACCATATGCCGTAAAAGCAAGTATAGGGCTTGTCCCGGAGATATCCAACCCGTACCTGGAACTTACCTGTTACGAAAATTTATTCTTTACCGGGAAACTCTTTGGACTTCCCAAAAGAGTGATTAAACAGGAAATAGATCACCTCCTCGAGTTCTTTGAACTTACAGACAAAAGAGATACAAAGGCCGAGTTTTTATCCAAGGGGCTAAAGAGACGCCTAACCATCGCTATGGGATTAATTAATCGTCCCAAACTTCTCTTTCTCGACGAGCCTGTTTCCGGATTGGATATACAGAGTGCAAGGCTCATAAGAGAACTCATAAAAAAGAGAAACGAGGAGGGTACAACAATATTCTTAACTACCCACCAGCTAACAGTGGCAAATGAGCTCTGTGACAGAATAGCCATCATCCAGAACGGAAAAATAAAAGCCATCGACTCACCGGAAAACCTTAGAAGAGCGGCAAGTAAGGCTCAGGTAATCGAACTAAAACTTACCGATATGGAGATTCGGGCGAAAGAATATATGAGAGAGCTAAGAGAGCTGGAAGGAGTGGAAAAGGCTTACACAGAGAAGGGTAATATAAGAATCGTGGTAAACAACCTATCCGAACTCTATATTAGAATTCCACGGTGGGCTGAGAAAAAGGGAACAAAGATACTCTACATGGGAACAATACTTCCCAGTCTTGAGGATGTATTTATAGAAATGACAGAAACAACCGGGGAAAAAGGGGGAAGAAGTGAAAAATAACGACTCTCTTCAAATCTCACCCCACCGAACACTGTACTGGATACGTTCCTCTTTTGTTATAGCCTTAAAGGATATAAAGGTTTACTACATGACTCCCTCAATGATAATGTTCGGACTACTCATCCCATTTTTCCTCTTCTTCTCGTTTACCATAGGAAGGGGACTTGAAATTCACACCTCGATCGTACGTTTAATCTCCATGACAATATTCTTTACTTCCTCCTCTGCTGGACAGGTAATACTTCCAATGGAGCGAAGAATAAAAACCCTTGACAGAATCCTTGCATCGCCAGTTCCTTTAAGCTCCATGGTAATAGGCAAATCCTTTGTCGGATTGTTCTTCGGATTCATTGTATCTATACTGCCCATAATTGCAGGTCTCTTATTCTTTGGCCTCACAATAACTAGTGGCATCCTCTTGCTCATAACAATGTTTCTATCATGCTGGGTCTTTTCCATGATGGGAGTATTCTTCGCCTCCTTCCCGGTCCAGCGTCCGGGAAGTGTAATGATGCCAAGTACGCTCTTGCGCTGGCCACTACTATTTATAAGCGGGATATTTATCCCCTTAGACAAGATGAGTCCCATACTCCGAGGGATATCCTATATATCACCACTTACCTATACGGTAGACGCACTTAACAGAGCGGTAAGCGGTACGGCCCTACAATCAATGGTGTTAAATTTTTCTATCCTTATAATTCTTGGGCTTGTCTTTCTCTATCTCTCCATAAAGCTCTTCATCCGTGGAAAAGTATTGGGATATTGATAGAACCTCTCCAGCATCCCTACGCCCAACTATAAGGCCCTGTAATACTCGGAGATATAATCGTAGGTACGCTTTTTAACACGAGCAAAATTGAGTTTATATCCGAGCTCTCTAAGTCTTTCCTCTATATCTTTCATTGAAAGACCATAGGTTGTGTCTTCCGGATTCAGCTCTATATATTTCTTCTTTGACAATAGCAGAGAAAGCTCTGCCTCTAAAAGTTCACGCTCCAGGGTTGCAAGGGTTCCATTTAGAAGCTCCAATTCTTTTTCCGTTTTCAGAGACTTACTATCCGACTTGGAGTAACGTTTTTTGAGATTGGCTATCCTATTCTCAATTTCTCTTTTCTCTCTGGATATCATATCTATTCTATCCGCTTCCCCTTTTATTTCTTCTTTTGTTATCACCGGCAGAGAATCATACCCGGAAAAATCCTCATGAACACTTTTATTCTCACATAGACTTACAACTCCTTTGGCATTCTCACTGCTCAACCTCCACCTCTTCACAATCACCTTAACTGTAACGATTTTTTTCGCACCAATCACAACAACAATGCAGTTACGATTTTCCCTCTCAACGGCCCCGGTAACCCGTTCCAACAAATCGGTGTAAAAAGCCTCAACAATATCAAACTTCATCCTAATCCGGAGTCTGGCAGAACTAACATCGGGATTATAAAAACGAAAGATAAGTGCCTGCCCATCCTCCGCGATCTTAAGAATGCTAAAACTAAAGGTACCACTTTCCCCTATAACCTCTATAAACCCCTCACTGCCCGATAAATTACCCCTATGAAAATCCGTTTTAACAACCAATTTTCCCTGATTAAAATAATCCGCATACCGTTGTACCTCCCCCTCCACCCAATCACCGTTATGAATGTAAAGAGCATACTCAAATTCCATGGTTCTCAAACACTGAGCCTCGGGGGTCAAAATGGCGGGACCCGCATCTCCGATACGGGTAAGCAAATCCCCCCTCGCAAGCCAGCCTACCGACCTAAACAGAGTCAACGCCACAGCATTCGAGTCTCCTACCACCTCGTACTCCGGCAAACCCCCCGTTAGTACTGCAATTCCTCTCCTGCCATCGGAAATATCAACGAACGAATCATTGGGGAATATTCTACCGGGCAGTGGCTCCCGTGCACCGAGAAGGAGCCGCTTTAACTCCGGGGGAATCTTACTATCATCGTAGGGAGTTGGTTCTATAGGGTGTTCAACCACATCAAACTGACTAGAGGCAAACGATCGCTTCGTTTCAATGCCGGTGGGAAACAGAACCCTTAATCTATGATCCCTTACGGTATTCTTTACCAATGTGCGGAATCTAATAAGGGGAGAACCCTTTTCCAAAAAGACATATGTTGTCACCGGGAGTATAGCAAAACTTTCACTTCGGCCCTTTCTATCCTCCCTAAGGGCAACAGGGAGTTTTAATTGGTGTTTAATCCTTGCCACCGATCGCAACTCTCCCCTTTCTACCACCTCCACCGAGGTTTTACATGAGGAACTTGTATAGATAGTATCAAACTCACAGGGAGAGTAATTGTATGTATCACCGGCATCTGCCCCATCCTCGTACACCCCCAACCCGGGATATACATCCCCTCTAATCTTATCATAAACCGTTAAAGAGCCATCCTCAGCAAACTCCACTGTGTAGTATTCATTTTCAATTCCCCTATTCTCCTTTAAGTCCCCCTGGATTGGCCTCTCTCCTTCTCCCTCTCCTTGAGCTCTAAGATAGATAGTAGAATAACCCATGGGAGGAATGCTCTCCAGCTCAACCAAAAGAGCTCCCTCAAAAGTCTTTTGAATCTGCAAAACCCTGCCATTGGCATCCATAACACCACGCGGAAACGAATCCGGTTTAATCTCTACCGGACCCTTAGAACCAATAGGAGAAAGATTAAAGATTACATACACCTCTGCTTTCTCGTTCGAGGCGAAACTCTTTTCACCCAAATGTTTCACACTCGAGGTATCTATCAGGGAAACCACCATATCAAGCACTCTAGCTATTATTCTTTTAGCCTCACGCGAAGTGGTAGCAAACCTTTTTTCCATATCGGAGTGTACATCATCCACACTAACACCGCAGATGCTATCGTGGGGATGATTCTTCAACAACTCCTTCCAGAGAGCAACCAAATCGTAATCATTTTTAAATCCAAGCGCCCATGCCAGAGCAACCAGAGGTTCAAGCTTCTTTTCCATCAAATTTTCTACCGTGGCATTCAATACTTTAAGATACATTCGTGCGGATAGCGTACCTGGGAAAACAGATATGTATCTTCCGCTGTACAGTTGACCCCTAATTGTTTGCAATTTCGGATTATCCTCTCTAACCGCATCTATGTATACTTCCGGATCACTCTGTTTCAGTATACAACAGGGAATCTCTAACTCCCTTAAAATAGGCATCAAATCATCGGGAACTGTCTCCTGATCGTAACCATTCATTAACAGAATGTTATCGGTAGTAGCGAATAATTTTAATTTCTCAATCTCATGGACAATACGCTCTCTGGCAATGGAGGGATACCTTGAAAGCTGCATTGCATTTCTATAGCTATCCAAAAGGTAAACCGCTAACAGACCAGAACCATCCGGCGATTCCCACATAAACTCAAGGGAGACATTTTGCGGATCCATTTCTATACCCCTCCACACATACAAACCGAGCAAGCCAAAACCCTTATGAATCTGCACAGCCTGGGAAATCTGACCGAAATTGTCCAACAACCAACCAACATTCATACAATTCCCAAAGGAAGAGGCTATCCTATTCCCTATGAGAAGATTTCTTATAAGAGACTCCCCACTTACCAGATTCCAATCCGGTTGCAGGTAATATGGACCTATCAACAGACGACTTTCCCTTACAAACGCTTCAATTTTTTCCCTGTAACTTTCAACATTCCTCCCCTTAATTCGCAATTGCTCAAGGTAATCCTCTATAATCAAAGTCTGCCCGTCAAGAACAAACCTATACTCCGGTTCTTTCTCTAACATAGAAAAGAGAGAATCAAAAAAATCTAAAAGCCACTCATTTGTAAATGGACTGTTCAAAAACCACTCCCTGTCCCAATGAGTATGCGAAATGATGTGTACCGTTGTTTGCTCTCCCATTACCAACCTCAAAAGTATAAATATTTTGTCTGTTAATTCTCAAAACCCCAAAAGGAGTACGGAAATAACATACCCGGATAATACACCTCACATCTCGGCTGTTCAAGTAGTTTATGATAATTTCATAAAAATTTTGCTTTTTTTCATAAAAATACTTGACATATTTTCATTTTGATTTATAGTGATTTTATCAGTGAGGTAAGAGCAAGGAGAAATGGTAGGTATAAAAGAGGTAGCAGAGCTAGCAGGGGTAAGTTTAAGTACCGTCTCGAGGGTTTTAAATCAGCCCAATCTGGTAAAATCTGAGACAAAAGAAAAAATCTACGCGGCAATGGAAGAGCTTGGGTACAAACCGCCCAAAAGGGATATAAGGGATAGAAGCTACACAATAGGGCTCGCAATACCGGATGTAAAAATTGATTTCATCGGTGAGTTGATAAGGAGAATAGAACAAGAACTTGATAATACTCCTTACGACTTACTCCTCTTCAACATGAAAAGAAACAGAAAAATTTCAAGATACTTCCGCGAGAACGCCGCTTTTAAAAAGAAGGTAGATGCTCTTATCATTTTCTCGGCCAGTCTAGACGACGAATCCGTTGATTTCTTTCGCTCACTAAACATACCTATCGTCCTTCTACAGAGTCGCTGTAAGAGAGAAAAATCCATAAGTACAAATAACTATCTGGGAGCCTCTGATGCGGTCAATTTTCTCCTTAGTAGAGGATACAAAAAGATTGCCTTTATAGGATGGGAACCGGAGGATGACCATATTGTAGATAGGTTTAACGGATACAAAAATGCCTTAGAAAAGGCAGGAATTAACTACGAGAATAACTGGTTTGCCTTCGACGAACTCTCAAGAGACGGTGGATACAGAGCTACAGCCAAGCTCTTTGAGCAATTCAAACCGGAGGCCATTTTTTACGCCTGTGACAGTATGGCCTTTGGAGGGTATCAATTCTTCAATGAAAAAAAGATTAACATCCCGGAAGATCTGGGCGTTATAGGTTTTGACGATCTCGATTTTGCTTCCGTACTTAACCTTACCACAATGCGACAGTTTCTACAGACCAAGGCAAAAATGGCAATTACTTATCTCCTTGCAAGATTATCCGGAGAGATAAAGGCACCTGTAGGAGAAGAAATTTGCATAACACCGGAAGTTGTTGTGAGAAAATCCACAAAGTAATCTCTCCGGATGCATTATAAACAGCAATATTCTCCCGTTGCGGGCGAATAAATAAAAACAATTAAAGGAGGTCCAGATGAAGGACGTAAAATTGATCGGTTTCTTACTGATTATCCTAATGTTGCTACCCTTTAGCGGCTTTGCCGGCGGTCAAAAAGAAAAATCAGCACAGGGCGCAGTAACAACGGTAACTGCCTCTGATCTGGTGACACCTACTCACATAGGTAGAAAGGACGCACCAATCTCAATTACCATGAGCCTACAACCTCATTACTCTCTTCAAACATCAAACCCGGTGCGCAGGAAGTATCTACAAGAGGCCTATGCGGAATGGATAAAGAAACACCCCGATGTTCAGGTAACCTTCCAGATGGAGGCCGGTACCGGTGCTATGGGTAAGTTGCTTACCGCTGTTAGAAGTGGCACAGGACCGGACGTCGCGCAGGTTGATTCTTTTGTTTTACCTCGTTTCTACGACTACCTTGAACCGCTGGACAGTTACTTTACTCCATACGAGATAAGCGACCTGCTTCCCTACGTCAAGAAAGGAATGATTCATGACGGTCACATTAAAGCACTATGGTTTACGACAGATACACGAGTACTGTACTACAGAAAAGATCTCATCAGCACCCCACCGAGAACGTGGAAAGACGTAATAGCCATTGGTAAAAAACTAAAAGCCGAACATCCCGATATCATTCCATTCCTCTATCCTGCGGGGAGAAATGAGGCAACCATAATCTGTTTAATGCCACTCTTCTGGGCACAGGGGGGTAAACTTGTAGATTCTACAGGTAAGCCGGTTTTCAACGTTGGCAAAAACCGGGAATACATGTTAAACCTCCTCAATTTCCTAAAACAGACCGTTGAAACCGGCATTACCCCAAAGCGTGTTGCCACAATTACAAGTGAGGCACAGCAAAATCAAGATGTCGCGGCAAATCGTGTAGCTATGTTTATCGGAGGAAACTGGCAGGTCTCCCAGATAAAGTCACTTCTTGGTGACAAGGGTATTAAAAATTGGGATATCGCCCTCCTCCCACAGAAGAGTGCCGATATTGCGGCTACCGGAGTAGGCGGTTGGACATGGGGAGTATTTACAAAGGATCCCAAAAAACAGGCGGCAATTGTAAGCATGCTAAACTATGTTTACTTCGGTTCCTACGGTATGTACGGATGGTGCAGTCACGCCGGTTATATGCCAACGCGCGAAAACGTGTATAAAGAGTACACATTCTATTCGTCCAATCCATGGATGAAGAAGTTCGTCAATATTATGAAACAGGGTGGAACACCCAGACCTGGTTTCCCGATTTATCCTACAATCTCAAGTGAGCTCCAGGTAGCAATATCAAGTGTTGTTGTCGGAAACAGCACACCCGAAAAGGCACTGGATACAGCATGGAAAAATGTGATGGAAGCCTACAACAACATGAAGAAAAAATAATTTAACGTCTACAGTCATAGGGGAAAGCCTATGCTTTCCCCTCTCTGGTCAAACTACGCATACAGGTGGTAAGAATGAAAAATGGTATTGAATACAACAAGAAACAATCAGTTCTATGGCTCTGGGTACTTCCGGTGGTTGTTATTCTGCTACTCTTCTACATAGTTCCGATAGTTAAGGTTGCCCTTTACAGTTTTTCAAGCGCATCATTCTTTGGAGATAAAATAAAGTTCACATTCAGAACTTACAGTTACCTACTATCCTCAAACACCTTCTGGACAATGCTAAAAACGACCATAATTTTTGTGGCAATCAGTGTAATAGCACAGATCGGACTGGGTTTTCTAATTGCTTTTTCAGTTGTTGAAGGTGAAAATAGAAATTTAATCGGCCCCGTAGTTGTACGTACCGCAGTTCTTAGCGCATGGGTTATCCCCGGTGTAATTATTGGAATAATATGGAAACTGCTACTCAGTAATGCTAGCTACGGTATACTCAACCATTACATAAGTCTCTTAGGATTTGAGAGAGTAAACTTCCTTTCATCCCCAACCATCGCTCTGGTCTCAGTCATAATTGCAAACATCTGGAGAGGAACAGCCTTCAGTATGATAATCCTATACGGAGGTCTTAAGCAGGTTCCGGCCGAACTCTACGAGGCTGCGGAAATAGACGGCGCAAGCGGCTTACAAAGGGTTATCCGCATCACAATACCACAATTAAAACAGGTTATTTTTATAAACATTGCTTTAATAACAATCTATACCTTCAATACCTTTGATATGATAATGGCACTAACGGGCGGTGGTCCGGGCAGGGCAACCGAGGTGTTATCAATATACACATATAATTCTGTATTCAATCGTTGGGCTTTAGCCCCCGGGGCAGGTACTGCTATGGTTCTGCTTCTCATTAACCTGATAATTGTAATCTTTTACTACAGAATTATGAAAGTGAGTAAGAACAATGAGTAGAAACAGAAAAAAATCTCTGTCCAGTACTATTTTTTTGTATGTAGTGTATCTGATAATAATAGTAGTATTTCTCTTTCCGGTGCTATGGGTGTTTTCTCTCTCTTTACGTTCACTATCTGAGATATTTAAGTATCCACCACACTTACTTCCCTCCAAACCCACACTGGAAAACTATGCAAAAGTTCTTCACATGAGCCTTATAAAGAGATACTTTCTAAACTCCTTCCTATACGTTACGTTAACCGTTCTGGGTACCCTGATAATCAGTATCCCCGCTTCCTATGCCTTTTCCAGGATGCGCAATAAGGCAAAGGGACCCATTCTAATCTCAATTCTTGCATTCCAAATGATATCACCTCTGATCATTGCAATTCCGATTTACGGTTACTTTATGAAATTACACCTGCTGGACAGTTATGCGGGGGTTATTATTGCATATATAGCGATCCAGCTACCGTTTGTAACATGGCTCATGAAAGGATACTTCGACACAATTCCGATAAGCATCGAGGAGGCTGCCTTTATTGACGGATGTACAAGGACTCAAACCCTCATCAAGATTATACTTCCACTATCCGTAACCGGGTTTGCGACAGCAACCATCTTCACAATAATCCAGAGCTGGAGTCAGTTTATTATACCCTTTGTCATTCTAAACAGCTCAAAACTCTTTCCCGTTACACTTGGGTTGTACCAATATCAGATAGGCGAAACCATACAGACCCAACTCTTAGCCGCCGCAAGCGTAATAAGCATAATCCCTGCAATAGTACTCTTTCTAATCCTACAAAAATTCATCGTAAAGAGTCTTACAGGGGGAGCAATAAAGGGTTAAACTCATCACGTAACAATCGCCCTTTCCGCACGAGAAAGGGCTTTTCTTACATATTCGTCATCCCATCCCGTAACACGGGTCGGGGTTTCGTAGATTCGTTTCGGTATACGAATATCTTCGAAAGAGAATCCCTCCCTAAACTTAAACTCATACTTGTCCCGTAAAATGCCCTTTCCAAGCTGTTTTAACTCTTCGGGAGGAAACTCCAATCCGGAAACCCTAAGAGCCCTGGAAACCACCTCCGGCGTATATATCCCCCTGGCAAAAAAGCAGATAACTATACTCGAAAGTATCTGCCTCCAACTCTCTTCCGCTACCAACCTATCTGCAAGCTCCTCAGGGGCAAGCAATTCATTAACCAACACCTTTTGATCCACACTGTAACCGGCATTATCCAGATGGCTATGCCTTGCTCCGATAAGATAACCCACATGTGCTCCCGGTCCAGTGTGATAACCGGGCATCTCATTCCTGCCAAAGGCCATAGCAAAATCGTTACCCCCATACACCGAGGAGGCATAATCAACTCCTCTGGCAAGCGCCCTGTAAAACCCATTGGGCTGTTCAATAATTAACTTAACCGCCCTTATATACTCGGGGTAGTTACCCCATTCAAATCTGACACCCCTCGTCTCGTCCTCCGAAAAAAGCCCTCTCTTAAAAGCCTCGGTCGCCCACGCAAGAATCACTCCGGTACTCATTACATCTATACCATACACCTCCACCGTATCCATCAGCCTTAAAAACCCCTCCGCATCAGAACCGCCAAGCATACTGGCAAGAGCGTAAATCGGCTCGTAGTCATAAGAAATCATGGAGGTTTTATAAAAGTATGCCTCGTCTTCGTATGGTTCCCTTAGCGCTGCTATATGAATACAGCCTACCGGACAATGGGCACATGCCAATCTCCTCCCCAAGTAATTCTTTGCAAACGCCTCTCCAGAGATCGCTGCAGCTCCCTCAAATTTGACATCACTAACGTTTCGTGTAGGGAGTCCTCCAAACTCATTCAGTTTAAGCACATTCTCCGGTGTTCCCAGATCGTGATACTTCTTCATTACCGGAGAACCCACTGCCTCCCTGTATATCTCATCATAGAGTGCTTTATACTCTCTCTTGTCATAAACGGGCAACGAACGCTTTCCGGAAACAACAACAGCCTTTAACTTCTTACTTCCAAAAACAGCCCCAAGCCCAAGCCTGCCAAAATGCCTGTATGTCTCGGTACTTACACTGGCATACGAAACAAGATTCTCTCCTCCCCTTCCTATGCGCATAATTGTTCGCAATCCGGCTCCCCTTTCATTTTCTCGTATTACCCTGCCCACAGTAAAAGTGCTTCCCATTCCCCACAGGGTAGAGGCATCTCTGAAACGCACACCCCCCTCGGAAATAGAGAGGTAAATTGGGATTTCACTCTTCCCGCGAATTACAATGGCCCCGTAGCCAGCCATTCTAATAGCAACAGCACTACGTCCGCCACAGTGGCTCTCACCAAGATTCCCCGTATGGGGAGATTTAAACATAGCCACCGTTTTCGAGGCAATTGGGAAAAGGGCGGTGAGCGGACCCACCGTGAGTATAATAGGATTATCAGGACCTAAGGGATCACAATTTTCCGGCACCTCTTCGTTTAAAAGTTTAATTGCGACTCCCGTCCCGCCGATATATCGCTCGAAAAGCTCTTTTCTCTCTTCCACCCAAAACTTTCTTTTAGAGAGATCTATATACAAAACTCTTTTAAGGGGATCATTACTAAGCATGGGCAGCTACCTCCCTCTTCTCTAGCTTAAGAACCCCATGCGGGCAATACTTTACACAGTACCCACAGTGCACACAGATCATCGGTTTGTTGCTCTCATTATCCCAGAAGACAGCCCCAATAACACAGGCCTCCCTACAGTACCCACACCCTATACACCTGGAGGCATCCAGCCTCACTCCACCGTCTTTCCTCGGAACCAACGCATTTGTAGGACACACCCTGGCACAGGGAGGATCGTAACATGCCCTACACACGATAATAGAAAAACCATGTTCCATTCCCCCAACAGACCTAACACCTATGCAGGTACCTGAGAGCCCTGCATCTCCATGCATTCTGGAACATGCAAACATACAACTCTGACACCCGACACACCTGTCCGTATCAACAACGGCTAATCGCATTATTACCCCCTATAAATCACTTTATCTAATCAACATAACAACGTATAAGATTAGCATATCACAAGCAATGTCACTCACACAAGAAAATTCCTCCATCCCTTTCCTATACATTTCATTTCGCAAATTTAACTATTCTGCTATCAACTTTACTACCGTCAAAATCAATCCGCTACCCCAAACTCACTCATAAAAACGAAATTGATAAAATAAAAACAGGTCGGTATAATATAATCTTGGATGGCTGTAAACAAGCTGTTTCTAGTACTCATCACTATTTTAATCCTCTCCATATCCTGCTCTTACGCTCCGAAGGTAGGCCCGATAAATACAAAACTATGTATCTATCCAAGTCCAAATCCGACCATTTCCGAGATAATGGAAGCTTTCGAAGATAGTTATGCCAAAGCCACAGCACTAAAAATCAACGTGGTCACATTTTACTATAAACTAAAAGACCTTGCCGATAATCTGGATAACGACGAATGTATAATAAAATATCTCGCACCACTAGCTGAAAAATACAATCTGGAACTAGCCATAGAGATCGAAGCCCCTGAACCTCCCGGAGTACTCAACGATTTACCCACTGATATTCAAGGTCTTAATTTTACATCCCCTACCCTCAGAGATCGATACATTTCCCTCATCTCCGGATTTCTTGATGCAGTAAGCAAATATGATACCAATCACTCTCTCAAATATCTTTTCTTTGGAAACGAGATAGACACTTATTTCGACACACACCCGGAAGAATTGGACGACTGGAATACCCTACTCACCCAATTAGTCGATTTAACAACATCAAAATGCCCCCAAATATTGGCAGGCACAGTGGTAACATACCACAATGCACTGGCAAATAACCACTTGGATTGGGTTAAAAACTACTTCGGTCCCAGATGTGACATAATTGCATGTACATTTTACCCAGAATGGATGCCCAAAGGATACGAACCGGGGAAATTAGACCAACAGTTCAGCGATATTGTATCTAGCTACGGGGGGAGCTGGAAACTAGCTTTAATCGAAAGCGGAATTAGCGCAGATTCTTTTATGGGAAGCAGTGAAACCAAACAAGCAACTTACATGTACGAACAGCTCAACGCCATAAGCAATCATTCTTCGGATTTCGAGTTTGCCAGTCCGATGTTTGCAGTATTTGCAATAGAGTGGGGTTCGCCCCCCTTTTCGAATTGGGTAGCTGGTGTTAGTGTCTACCGCCGAGACGGTACACCACGACCTATTCGGGACATAATAGCGAATAATGTTACAACCTCCTCTACAACCCCATAAGAGTAAAAGAATCGGGAGAGAGACAATCCCAATACCACAGTTGCTGAAAATAGCGAAGATTAGAAGACTAATTGCTAAAGTTACACCCAATAGATATAATATAAGGCGTCATGGAGAATCTAAACCAAACCAACAATCAGACTATCAAGGGTAAAACGGTTTTTATTACAGGCGGAGGCAGAGGCATAGGAAGAGCAATAGCACTCGCCTTTCACCGAGAGGGGGCAAACGTATTTATTGTCTCAAGAACCGGAGAGGAGTTAAAAGCTGTTTGTACCGAGATGGGGAACAATAGATGCGGTTACTCTGTATGCGATGTATCGGACCCGAGTCAGGTTGAAAGGGCGATTAAAGAGGCAAACACAAGTTTTGGTAAGATTGATATCCTTGTAAATAACGCTGGAATCTTCCTGATGAAAGAGGCAAAGGATACCTCGATAGAGGAGTGGAAGAAAATAATAGATGTAAATCTAAACGGAATGTTTTACTGTACCCACTTTATACTTCCACAGATGCTAGAGAGAAAGGATGGGATAATCGTAAATATCTCTTCTATGGCGGGGAAAAAGTTTTACCTAAAACAGAGTGCCTATGTTGCAAGTAAATTTGCAATAGTGGGATTTTCAAAAACTCTTGCTGCAGAGATGAAATCCCACGGGGTAAAGGTACACGTAATTTGCCCCGGGGGAGTTGATACCACACTAACAAAGAATCACGGATTCACACCCGGATCAACAATAAAACCGGAAGAAATAGCTGATATTGTAATATTCCTCGCAAAGCAGCGAAAAGGGATTTCCATAGATGAAATTATGGTACGTCGCATACAGGCAGATCCGTTCTAGAGGCTACACTCAGAACCTAAAGATCAAACCCACGTACCCGTTTAAATACTGAAGTTTATCAATCCTTGCAATATCTTTTTCAACCAACTCTTCATCAACATTTCCCAAATACACATAGAGGAATCCTGCATTTACCCCCAAACGCAGATTGATAAAGTAGGAAAAATTTATCCTTGCCATATATCCGGAAAGCCCCCCAACAAACGAGCTCTCAGTCCAAGAGGAATCTGAGTAATTAAGTGGTAAGTAAAAAAGCCAGCCTTTTCCATAGGTAAAGGGCGAGAGAAAAATATCTGCTTCTACTCTTGTCCCCTCATAAGAAATCGCCAGTTGAGGAAAAATCCATTCGGCCGGTATTGGCTTAAGCTTGGAAAGATTCGAAATCTCTACGTTACTACCACCAGATCCTACATTAGTATACATTCCAGCCCCTACTCCGAAAAACAAACCATCAACAACAGGATACCTGAGAACCGTACTCAAAGCTATCCAAAGCGGTTCTCCACTGTACTGGAGTCCCAATGAAAAGTACAATGGTCTGGTTCTGAGAACAAATGAAACATAGGCAAGGTAATATATAGACTCCATAGGCTCAAGAATTGCATTTTCACCCTTCTCAGATTGACTTGTATACCCACCGGCAACACCAAAGGAGACCTCGACAGGCGTAGGATAGAGAAAATCACTACCTGCCTGAAGAGCCGAATCCAGAATAGAATAGAGATACGTGAGACCCCCCAGAGCGGAGTAAAAGATAAGATCACGGGTATAATCAGCACTCAAACGCTCATTAATCAGCCTTGAGCTTTCATCTTCGCTCTCGGCAGCATTTTTACTACGCTCAATTCTACTCCCATTATAAATAACAGCAAGAGAGACATCCGCAAAAATCGCAAAGGGAATGCCAACACCTGTGACATCATATCCAACATAGCCCTCACCCAACCCCGGTATTAACGCCAGCGTAGCTGCCCTTAGAGGATCACGCTTTCTCTTTGGCACCCTTCCGAGGAGTAGCATATCCTCTATCTCAAGAACAGGCTCTAGTTCTCTCTCAATTACAAGGTGCCGTCCGCCCTTTAGGGTTAATTTCCCGGAGTACACCTTGTATCCGGAGGCACGAATTTCAATTTTGTACACTCCGGGTTTTAAATTATTTACCTCTAGGGGAGTCACTCCCAGAAACTGCGAGTTAAGAAAAACTTTCGCATTCTCCGGTATTGACTTTACAGTTATAGAAGACTCTCTACTCAACCTCCCCTTAAGCTCCACTTTACCCTTTTCTACCAGAAGGCCTGGCTCTAATTTACCACTTGAATTCACAACTCTACAACGTGATCCTGTTTTTGTCACAGCCTCAACGACAACGTTTGCCACGGGAATCTTGTCGTTCATAAACACCTTACCAGATTTATCCTTTATTGGTATTACCCTATAAACCGCAAGATTCATTCCCGATTTTGCCCCCATCATACTGCCGAAAGAGGTGTAGAGGATATTTCCCTTCACCCTTTCTACTTCACCTGTAAAACTCATATGCGAAACCAATTTCTCGACTGCTTTTTTCACACCACTTTCCAAATCATCTTTGGAACGTATACCCTCGTTCGCAACAGCATCGACCGTACCCCTCTCAACATCTACCAGTCTTAAAGAGAGAAAATACTTAAGATAACTACTTGAATAGAGACCTATCGTACCAATGAGAATCTTCTTCACATTGAGAAGATTCCCAACCTTTACGGCGTTGTTTTTCTCGGTAATATCCGAAAGCTGTAGCTCTTGCTCTTTAAGCACCGCGTCTAGTTTTTCTCTCTCAACGAGTTCGAACATTCCCGTTGAAGAGATATCCTCCTTAACCAACTCTGTAACAACAGTTGCAACATTTTTATCCACACCCAGAGGTTCCACAGGGATAACTGCCAAACTCAACGAAAACAACAATGGGGCAGAAAAGGTAAGAATAGCAATGATAAAAACACTAAAAATTTTTCTCATAGCTACGCTCCCAGGAAAATATTTTCAAAATTAATTATAACATAAAAATTGTTTCACTATGAAATAAATTCTATAATATTTAATTGGTTAAGAGAAAAAGGTTCTTTTATTGTTAAAACCCAAACTGATAGTAAGAAAAACCACCGGTCTGGTAAAAAAAGTGTAAAAGAGTTATAAAAGACTCATGAAAAGAAGTTGCATAGCTCTATTATTCTTTATACTCCTATACAGGGTAGTTTTTGGCTTTGAATCTATCAATTCTCAATATCCCCTTAAGGATCCTAAGATCCCGGATGGAGAACGTGCTGTTTACACAGTTGAAAACAAGAACAGTACATTCAAAGTGGAGGAGTTCGTAAAAATATCCAGAGATAAAAGATACTACATAGTTAAATCGATCACACAAAAAACAATAAAAGTGCTAAAACTTTCAAGGAAAACTATGCTCCCCCTACAGCTCGACATCACTACCGACAAAAAGGAGTATAAGATACGCTCAAAAAGGCAGATAGAGTATAAAGAGAAAGCAAAAAAGGATACAATACGGATAATTGGTAATTTTGATACCAAATACGTACTCCGTGGCTTTCCCTTTGAAAATCCAACTCCACTTATTATAGAGTTTCTCACCGAGAGCGAAGCGCAAAACAGTTCCTCCTTCCAGGTATCCGCTCACTTCGTTGGAAAAGAAGATGTAATCATAGGAGGAAGAGTAATCCCCTCCTACATTTTAGAAATAAGGTATAGGGTAAGCGGATTTCTAGTTCTATTTAAAAGCATGCTACCCAGAACAAAAATATGGTACAGCATTGAAAAACCTCACTACATGGTTAAGTATGAAAACAAAGGAGGACGAGGGGGAAGTGAAGAAACCCGGATCCTTCTAACTGACTACTCGGGATGGAAGAAATAGAAATGAAAAAACAGAAACCAAATATTCAAATAAATCGCCCAACTAAACAAATCGCTCATCATCTCTAGTATCGGGGAGTCTGTTAACATTTGCCTTTAACCATCCTATCCCCGTAACTCTATCCCAAACATCAAAACGAGGAACAAAGGGTTTGATATCAAGCAGCGGTGTTCCATCCACAATATCAACAGCTTTAATGTACAGTAGATTTTTCTCTACCCGCAAAAGCGAAACTACCGAAAGTCCAATTGGATTCGGTCTAGAAGGAGCTCTGGTAGCAAACACACCATGGGAGTTGTCATCCATAAATGGTGTTACCACCAGTTTGTACCTACCTGCCAGATGGAAATGATACAACAAAATTATATGAGAAAAACCCTCTATATCTTTTAATCCCTCTGTATACTCCGGGAAAACCTCCACCGTACCCTCTATCGTTCTTGCAGCCTCAGGTTGTATAGGGGTACCTATCGGCCTCTTAAATGGAGTATGAATTACCCCTATAGATTTATACCTAACCTCTAACATATCCACCACCTTAAATATTGTTCCTCAAGTTTAACGTACCGTAACAACTTTGACAAATATCCCAACCAAGATTAGGATATATCTAATGCATAAACATAAAGTAAGTCTCCTACTATTCCTAATTCTATTCCTTCTAAACACATCTTCGGTGATTAGAGCGGAAACCTCAAAAAAGAAAGCAGATACCGTTACCGTTAAGATACTCCCCCAGAGGATCCACTACTCTAAGATGATTCTCGGGTTCAACACAAATTTATCAAATGCTCCTTACAGATTTAACTATCCCTCGGTTATAAATAGATTCCTCGAATCCGGAGCCAGGTATGTGAGATTTCCCGGAGGGAATATAGCAAACCTATACGATTGGAGAACAGGTCTGGAGATAGGGTTTAGAGGTATGGGAGAAAAATTTAGTCGGAACGTAAAGTGGAGCGAGAAAAGGGCAAAACTCTACGGAAACTACTATAAACTGGACTACTTCCTGGATTTTCTTTCAAAAACAAAAACCAACTTTTCCATAGTACTCAATATCTTATCCCTGACTCCGAAAGAAAATGCTCAAATGCTCAAATATATAAAATCAAAGGGATTCAATGTTAGATATGTAGAAATAGGGAACGAGATATACAATAAACCCTACAGAGTACTGTACCCAACGGCAAAAAGCTATATCGAAAGGGCAAAGAGTTATGCAGGAGCGGTCAAAACCATTTTCCCCAAAGCAAAAATAGGTCTTACAATCCCTCCTATCGTATACAGATATAGTCTAACAACCGAAACGGATAAATTAAAAAAGAGGAAGAGGGAGAAGATATCGAAAGCTATCACATGGTATAAAACAATGCACAACTACAGCTTTTACAACGCCATAATTATTCACCTATATAACGTCATAAGGTGGAATAGGAAGAAAACCATAAAAGATTTTTATACGGAGGCTATGGCAAAGAGTAACGAAAAACTCCTTGACAGAACCTTCATGGCTCTGAAATCCTACTTCCCCAATAAAGAGGTATGGGTAACAGAATGGAACTCGGGTCTAAAATATTGGTTAAGGGAGGAATACGAAAACACCTATGCAAAAGCGCTTTATGCCGCTGATTTTATAAGAAAAATGCTACTTCAAAAACAAATTACAATAGCCGGACTGCACAACTTTCCCAATCTCTTCTACCCTAGATATTTGCGAGAAACCAAATACAACATGCTTCCCCCTAACAAACCTTTAAAACCAACCCCCAAATTCTACGTATTTAAACTCCTAAAAGAGGCAATTATAACCAGTAGTTACGTCTCGCCCATCAATATCTCCGGTGAAAAATACTTCTACGCAAAAACAGAGGGGAAAACGATAAAACTCCCGGAACTTACAGGCTTATACTTTTCGGGGAAAAACTCCAACTACCTATTAATTATAAACAGATGGAAGCACAGCTATACACTTAACTACTCCAGGCACACTCGAATAACCAAAACACTGGTATCAAAATCACTTACCTCCAGAAATGCAAGTTTTAAAACCCAAAAATTAGAACACAACGCTATAGAAATACTCCCCTACTCTATCAACCTAATAAAATAAAAGAATAATACCGAACTACAGCTTTGCTTTTGCACAAAAAATATGCAAAAAATTTTATTTTTAATAAAAAAATTTATTTTAATTTGACAAATACCAAATTATTAGCTAATATTCTTTGCAATTACACAACGAGGTATCGCAATGGGGTTTAAACTTGACGAAAAAGATCTGGAAATAGTGAGAAACCTATGGGACGGAAGAACTCCATATAAAGAGGTAGCCAAAAAAGTAGGACTAACCACAAACACGGTAAGAAACCGCGTCAACAGAATGTTAAAAGAGGGGGCGTTACAGATAATAAGCCTCGTAAATCCCAATGCTGTGGAGAATCATAGCTCAGCCATAATAGGTTTTAAAATCGTTCCTAAAAATGTGGATAAAACTTTCAATCAAATTCTAAAACTAAAGGGATTAGTAGGAGCCGCAATTGTAACGGGGCGTTTCGATATAATGGCCGTTTTTATGTTCAACGAGGAGCATTCGTACTCAAGATTCTTGCACGAGGAACTACAAAAGGTTGATGGCCTTATAAGTATGGAAACCTTCTTTGTAGTAGGAGGGGAAACATGGCAGTTACGCTACGTTCTATAGGAAGAGTCGTTATAGAAAAATCCGAGGAGAAATAATTAACCACAAAATCATACAACAAACCCAAGGAGGAAAGATGAGATACTTAGAGGAATCTGACATAGACTACATAGCCATAGGTGCAGCAATTCTCGGAGCCGGGGGAGGAGGGGATCCCTATATTGGCAAACTTATGGCAAAGCAGGCCATTAGAAAACATGGGAGGGTAAAGCTTCTTTCCGTTGACGAAATCGATGACAATAGCCTTGTCATCCCATCCGCCATGATGGGAGCACCGGCAGTTATGGTAGAAAAACTGCCCAACGGCGGCGAACCAGAAATGGCCTTCAGATCTCTGGAAAAATACCTGGGCAAAAAGGCCGATGCTGTACTCCCCATAGAGGCGGGGGGTATAAACTCATGTATACCCATATACACGGCAGCTACACTAAACCTGCCCCTGGTTGACGCGGACGGAATGGGAAGGGCCTTTCCAGAACTTCCTATGGTAACCTTTAGTGTTGCAGGACTATCCGCTACCCCAATGGTAGTATGCGATGAAAAGGGCAACAAAATGGTACTAGAAACTATAAATAATGCATGGAGCGAAACCCTGGCAAGAACCGCAACCATAGCTATGGGACTTTCATCGATGATCAGTATCTACTGTCTCGACGGGACAAGTATAAAGAAGTACGCCGTACGGGGAACTATTTCTCTCGCACTGGAGATAGGAAAGAGGATTACAGAATCTAACAAATCAGATACGAATCCCATAGATGCAATTCTAGAGATCTCAAAGGGATTCAAACTCTTCGAGGGTAAAATTATCGATGTAAAGCGAGACCTTACAACCGGGTTTGTAAGGGGAAAGGTTGTAATAGAGGGAATAGAAAGAGATACCGGTTCATCGTTTGAGGTGGATTTTCAAAACGAAAACCTGATAACCTCCAAAAACGGGAAACCTGTCGCCATAACACCAGATCTAATAACGATACTGGACAAGGAGAAGGGATTTCCCATCACAACAGAGGCCCTAAAGTACGGTCAGAGGGTGGTAGTTATAGGAATGCCCTGTGACCCATTCTGGAGAACAGAAGCGGGAATTAACCAGGTAGGACCAAGATACTTTAAATACGACCTTGATTACAAACCAATAGAAGAACTTGTAAAGGAGAACCTATCATGAAGTACAGACTGGGAATTGATGTAGGCGGTACAAATACTGATGCCGTAATTCTTGATGAAACCAACAGGGTAATTGCGAAATACAAAGAAACGACAACACCGGATGTCTCAACTGGTATAACAAAGGCAGTTGAAAAGGTCTTAGAATTATCGAATATCGAACCTGCCAAGATTACAAATGCAATGCTCGGTACAACTCATGCAACGAATGCGATTGTGGAGAGAAGAGGACTTTCGAAAGTTGGATTAATCCGCCTATCGGCACCATCAGGTTTTGGGATTCCCCCGTTTGTTGACTGGCCGGAGGATATGGTAGAAACAACAGGCAACCTATTTATCATCGTAAAGGGTGGATACGAATACAACGGAGTCCCTATATCCAACCCGGATAAAGAGGAAATAAAAAGAGCACTCTATCAGTTACAGGAGGGCGGAATCGAGTCGCTAGCCGTTTCGGGGGCATTTTCACCGGTTAACGATGCTCAGGAAAATCTGGTAAAGGAGCTTGCCATAGAAATTTTCGGAAAAGATTTTCCCATAACTCTATCCAACGAAATAGGTTCTATCGGTTTAATAGAGAGAGAAAATGCGGCAGTCTTAAATGCTGCCATAAGAAAACTAGCAGAAAAGGCCTACGGTGGATTTCAGGATGTTCTTAAAAAACACGGTATCAATGCCGACCTTTTTATTACGCAAAACGACGGTACTCTTATGTCAATAGAGTACGCAAAGAAATATCCCGTTCTGACAATAGCATCGGGACCGACAAACTCACTCCGTGGGGCTGCCTTCCTATCGGGTATAAGAGAGGCAATTGTAGTAGATGTTGGCGGAACAACAACCGATGTGGGAATTCTGACAAAGGGATTCCCCCGAGAGTCTTCATCCGCCGTGGAAATCGGGGGAGTAAGAACCAACTTTAGAATGCCAGATCTGGTTTCATTGGGCCTGGGCGGAGGCTCTATTGTTACAGAACACGATGGAAAAATAACAGTAGGTCCCAAGTCGGTAGGTTATAGGTTGGTGGAAGAGGCTCTCATATTCGGAGGGCAAACGGTTACAGCTACAGATATAGCAGTAGCTGCAGGAACTGCTAAGATCGGGGATCCGTCTAAGGCAAGCTCTCTCCACGCAGAACAAGTGGAAAAGGCTACCGAGCGAATAAAAACAATGATAGAAGAGGCAATAGACAAGGTTAAAGTATCAGCAAAGGAGTTGCCTGTTGTAGTTGTAGGTGGCGGTAGCATACTTGTGCCTGAAAACCTGAGAGGGGCAAGCGAAGTAATAAAACCCCAACACTTCGAGGTGGCAAACGCAATAGGTGCCTCTATTGCCCAGGTATCGGGGAGTATCGACGGCGTATACGACATAACCGCAAAGGGGAGAGAGGCGGTCATAGAGGAGGTTAAAAATGAAGCAAAAAGAGAAGCAATAAGAGCCGGAGCGGATGCAACAACCGTAGAGGTTGTGGAACTGGAAGAAATACCACTGGCATACCTACCCTCAAATGCTGTGAGATTTAAGGTAAAAGCGGTGGGTAGTCTTAAATCCCTATAGAAACACATCAATCTGTAAGTAGCAGGAAAATCAAAGGGAAAGAAAGCACAACATAGGGGAGCAATGTCTCCGTCGGAGGCAATATTTTATAAATTAATACAAAAACAAGGAGAGGAGTAACATGGAGAAAAAGCAATCGCTGCTCGAGGATTATGGTTCTAAACCCGTACCGAAAGAGCAGGGTAAAAGCTGGTTTGGAATCGGTATTGTGTACTGGGGGATAGCCGTATGCCTACCAGCCTTTCTAATAGCCGGAATGATTGCGGGTCCGACAAAACTTGGGACGGCAATTGGAGCTTTTATATTCGGAGCTATAATTCTGGGTATAATCTCAATTTTAATGGGGATAATTGGGGCACACACAAACCTATCAACAGGTCTAACAGCGCGATACACATTCGGTAAATATGGAGCCAACGTGCTTCAGATAGTTCTCTTTTTCGCTGCATGGGGATGGTTCGGTGTACAGCTTGGATTTATGGCCTCAGGGTTTGGCAACGGAGGACTTGCGTACGTATTTGGCGGCAAGATTCCCATATGGCTAATAGAGATAATCGGTGGTACACTAATGACACTAACCGCAACCTTTGGCTACAAAGCCATAGAGAAACTCAGCATTATTGCAATACCACTTCTTTTAATTGCCATTATAGCCACCATTGTAAGTGTATACAGCAAAGAGGGGGTATCACTAGCAAAGGTAGCAAACACAACAGGTAAAGGTGCCATGGCCTTTGGTGCCGCGGTATCTGTTGTAATAAGCTCATTCATAATGGGAAGTCTTATAACACCCGATGTTACCCGTTACGCACGCCATAAAAAGGCAGGGGGATTCGGTATGGCCTTTGGTATGATGGTGGGATTCCCCGTAGTGCTTATACTCGGAGGAATAATGGTAAAGGGGTCCGGAGGTGAGTTTGACTTTTCCAGGGTGATGTTAAACAACAACTCCGGTATATGGATAGCTTTTGCAATTCTTACAATAATACTCGCCGCATGGACAACAAATGATAACAACCTTTACTCCGGAGCGCTCTCTATAAATGCCATGTTTCCCAAACTCAAAAAATGGATGATAACTGTCGCCTCAGGGGCAATAGGTACTTTGCTTGCACTCTGGGGGATAAACACCTCCAAAGGTTTTACATCCTTCTTAAGCTTACTCGCAGTAATTATCCCACCGGCTGCAGGGGTTATCATACTCGACTACTATTTCTTTAAGGGTGAAGAAAATAAATTCTTCGATCCCAAAAAGCTGGATGAAGTACCAAATATAAGAATCCTCCCATTTGTAGCATGGATAATAGGAACAGCATTTGGTTTTATAATTCAAAAAACCTCGTTAAAACTAACGGGAATCGTAGCCCTTGATACGATAATAATCGCAGGCGTAGTCTACACTATTATAATGCTTGCAACCAAACATAAGATCAAAGTTCAAGCGTAACCGAAAAATCTTAAAGGATCCTTACCTCCCTTTATAGAAAGCGGGTTAACACTTTAAGCGGAGAAAGGCCAATAACCCATACCTGTCAATGGCCTTTCTCCCATATTCTTCCATAGATAGAAAATTAGTCACCCAAAAAGAAAAACTCTCTGGTAAGATCCGCGGAATCGGTTTTTAAAACCTGTCGCATGAGATTGTAATAACTAACAACCTCTTCCATGTTCTTCCTGAAAGATGGAACATAGTACAACGTGTTACCCACAGCACTTCCAACGATATTTCCCGGCATAGAGAGACGCTTAGCGTAACGTTTCCCCATCTCTACCGGTTTTTCCGTTACCTCTCTAGAGGCTTCTCTCCACGCATTAACAAGCTCAATAACTAATCTTTTGTTTCGTTCCACAGTGCTCTTCAATGCAAACAGACTTACCTGTGGTGATTTTTCGTTTCCTCCGTTAACATCCGCCCATGCTCTCTTATAATCTATCAATCTCAAAAGCCCCTTATTAACTACAAGGTTGGTAACAAGAGGCTCTGGCAAGGGTGCGGCATCGATCTTACCCTTTATAAGCATCCCGATACTCTGGTTAAAGGGCATATAACTTATCTGTACATCCAGATCAGGACTAACTCCTTTTTTTATAAGTATATAGCGCGTCTGAAAATCAAGGGGAGAACCGGGAAAGGGCAGAGCTATCCGTTTGCCCTTTAGGTCCGCAAAACTCTTGATGGAGGCATCCTTTCCTACAAGGTAGGAAACCCCCCATACTCCCGTATCTACCATTACAACCTTTCCACCGTTTAACCAATTCTGCCAACCCTGACTTGTCCCTGTGTAGAGAAAATCCACCTCTCCCCTGAGAAGACGGGCCAAAGCTTGAGCATGATTGATAAAAAGGCTTACCTCAACCCCTGTCCCATCTGACAAACCCCTATCAGCCAGTAAGAAAAACGGCACGGAAGAGGTAGAACGCGGCACAAGTATCTTTACAGTCTCAGAAAACACAACCCCACCGGTTACAAACCCAACTACAAACAACACAAGGACTACAACAGATACCTTAAAAACTCTCTTCATCTATCCAAATACCCCCTATAAAATTTATTTAGTTAACTTTTTCCATCCCGAGTTCTTCGAAATGTAAAGTAATAAATGAACCCGCTCATTTCAAATTCATTTTTAAAGTTTTTTCGATATTTTTCATCCCTTGTTTTTTGACATCCATCCGAATCGCATATAACTTATGAGGCAAAGAGAGAAAGGAAATCAATATTGAGTGCCAGAATTCAAAAGGAACACCTATACGCCCTTCTCGGAATAGCAATTTTACTTGGTATATGGGAAATAACATCCCTTATTGCAGGGGGGTTTATAGTACCCTCCCCATTAACCACAATAGGGTGTGCCTTCTCAAAACTAACTGAAGGCCTTACCTGGAAACAGATATCTATCACACTCTTCAGGGTACTTATTGGTTTTGCCATTGCGTTTATTAGCGGGATAGTCACAGGAATAATCATCGGGGGTAACCGAGATCTAGAGCATATTCTTAGACCGACAATTGTTCTATTTCAGGGAATGCCCCCTATACTCTGGGCAATTCCCCTAATACTCATCTTCGGGACAGGGAACCTTTCCCCAATCCTGGTAATAAGCCTTATATGCTTTCCTTTGGTAACCCTAAACATAGCGGAGGGAACTAAAACAGAACCATTGGAACTACAGGAAATGCTCAAAATCTATGCCCCTTCAAGGAAGGCAAGACTACGAGAACTCACAATTCCCCACTTAAGGCCATTTATACTATCCTCACTCAAAATCGGAATCGTTCTAGGGATAAAGGCCTCTGTAGTAGCAGAATTCTTCGGATCAAATGACGGGATAGGATTTCAAATAGAGGCCGCATATCAGTCCTTTGAGGTAAAAAATCTATTCGCATGGGGGATAATACTAATCCTACTAATAATAATCTTGGACTGGTCTCTCTCGAAACTGGGAATAATAAACAGGCTGGTAACCCTTGAGGTGATAAAAATACAGAATCGCAAGTGTCACTCTGCCTCTCTAACTCTCACCAAAAAAAACCTCTACTCTGCAATTAAAACAATTAACACATCACCGCAACAGGCAGAGAAAATGACAATTGTTCTTCGCTCTGTATCGTTTTCCTATCCCCCGGACATGCTCTCTTCTACCGACAAGAATTCCATAAACCCCAAAGCCTCTCCAACCTACAGCTTTGCAGACCTAAAAAAACAAAACACCAGAAAATACGAGTTTGACAGCATATCACAAACAATATCACAAACACGGAAGGTACTAACTAACATAAATCTTGAGGTAAAATCAAACGAAATAGCGGTTATTACAGGGGATTCGGGAATTGGTAAAACAACACTCCTAAAGTTAATAGCCGGAATTTATACTCCCGATTCCGGAGAAATTAAGGCCCCAAAGAATATCGGTTTCGTGTTCCAAGAGGACAGGCTTCTTCCATGGCAAACAGTAATAAAAAACGTAGCCCTCCCACTGCTCTACAGCGAAAAATCCTCCCCCATCTCCCCTCTCTGCTTTGCCTCTTTCCTACTAGGAGAGGTTGGGTTACAGAATGACGCTTTTAAGTTTCCATCCCAACTCTCCGGAGGTATGAAAAAACGAGCGGCCCTTGCCAGATGTTTCGCAAGATTGCCCGAGGTTATCCTCATGGATGAACCCTTCACGGGCCTTCATAGAGAGGCAAGATTCGATTTGTGGGAGAAACTTTTTACCCTCCTCAAAACAAGGGAACTCCCCGTAGTCATTGTAACTCATTTTCCAGAAGACATTCCCAAACCAGAGATGTGTACATTCTACGAGCTAAGTGGCAAACCTGCATCTCTAATAAGCATGAAATAACCACCAATATACATACAAGCACCATCAAGGGGAAATTTTCACAAATTTCGTGTATATTTTCACAACTAAAAACTAAATATAAATATGCACGAAAACTATGAGGGTAACTATTGACATTTTGTTCACTAATTATTAAATATATATTGTGCTTAAAATAACAATTCAAATCGGTGGAGATAAACGTATGAACGTAGAAACAAAAACAAACCCATACACCAAGATAATCTCAAAGTACCCGGCATCGAGAGATTATCTAATACCAATACTGCAAGAGATCCAGGAAGAGTTTGGGTACCTCTCCAAAGAGAGTATAAGATATGTCTCTGAGTACCTAAATCTACCGGAAGCAAAAATCTTCGGAGTAGCAACATTCTACAATCAATTCAAACTAAACCCACCTGGAAAATTCCAGATTCAGGTATGCAGGGGTACCGCATGCCACGTAAAAGGCTCATCAAATGTATTGGAGGCCTTTAAAACCGAACTGGGAATAGACGTAGGGGAAACCACAAAAGACGGCCTGTTTTCTCTAGAGACCGTAGCGTGTTTGGGTGCCTGTTCAATAGCCCCGGTGGTAAAGATAAATAATCAATTCTACGGAAGGCTTGATTCAAGAAACAAGGTAGAAAAACTAATCAAGACTCTAAGGAACAGGGGGACAGATAATGAGTAAAGTGATTATTGGAATGGGGACATGTGGCTTGGCATCCGGCGCAGATAAGGTTAGAGAGGCAGTCACCAAATGGGCAGAGACTAAAAAAGCCAAGCTAGAGATAACCGCCACGGGGTGTGTAGGCTACTGTCAGGTAGAACCTATTATGGATGTGGTCACCGACGAGGGGATTAGGGTCTCATATGGGAATGTCAAACCAACCGATGTAGGTTTTATATTAGATGAAACCCTGACAAGAGGTAATTTTAATATCGACGGAGTCCTGGGACAATACAGAAACGGGAAACAACCGATAAAGGGGATTCCCCTCATAGACGAGCATCCTTTTTTCAGAAAGCAGCATAAATTCGTGCTCAAAAAGTGTGGAATCATAAACCCGGAGTCCATATCCGAATACAGGGAAATGGGAGGCTTCAAGGGATTGGAGCGCGCACTTTCCATGACCCCTCAGGAGGTTATAGACGAAATAACAACATCCGGATTAAGGGGACGCGGAGGTGGGGGCTTCCCCACAGGGAAAAAGTGGCAATTTGCATACAATGCCAAGGGTGAAGAAAAATATATAATCTGTAACGCAGACGAGGGAGATCCTGGTGCCTTTATGGACAGGTCTCTATTGGAGGGAGACCCCTTCGCCGTAATCGAGGGGATGATAATAGCAGGTTACGCAATCGGGGCAAAAAATGGCATTATTTACTGCCGAGCGGAATATCCACTCGCAATAACAAGGCTTCAAAAGGCAATAGAAACCCTGAAGAAAGAGGGGATACTTGAGAAGAAGTTAAATAACAGTGGATTTTCCTTTAGCCTCAGGATTAAGATGGGAGCGGGAGCTTTTGTGTGCGGTGAAGAAACAGCATTAATAGCCTCGATAGAGGGAAAGCGAGGCATGCCACGTCCCAGACCGCCGTATCCTGCCGTTTCGGGGCTCTTTGGCAAACCTACAGTTATCAATAATGTAGAAACCCTTGCCAATGTTTCCTCCATCATGCGAGAAGGGGCAGAGTACTTCGCCTCGCTCGGAACGGAGAACTCACGTGGAACAAAGGTGTTTGCCCTGACGGGAAAAATTAAAAATACAGGGTTAGTTGAAGTCCCCATGGGGATTACCCTACGTGAAATAATCTATGATATAGGCGGAGGTATACAAAACGATAAAAAATTCAAGGCCGTTCAAATCGGCGGACCGTCTGGAGGGTGCATTCCGGAGGAGCACCTTGATATAAAAATAGATTATGAGTCGCTAAAGAGTATCGGGGCAATGATGGGTTCCGGGGGCCTTGTGGTTATGGACGAAGACACATGTATGGTCGATGTAGCCAGGTTTTTCCTCTCCTTTATAACAAAGGAATCCTGCGGAAAGTGCATTCCCTGCCGTGAGGGTACCCAGAGAATGTACGAAATTCTTGAATCAATAGTCTCTCCGTACTCCAAAATGAAAAGCGAAGAAGAAAACCTAAAGCGATTTAATATGATAACCCAATTAGAAAATCTTGCCAACGTTATAAAAGATACCTCACTATGCGGTTTAGGCCAGACAGCCCCCAATCCTGTACTCTCAACACTAAGATTCTTCAGAGACGAGTACGAGGCCCACATATACGACAGAAAATGTCCGGCACATCAGTGTAAGGGACTTCTTAGCTACGAAATAGATAACGAACTCTGCAAGGGGTGTACACTATGTATGAAACATTGTCCGGCAGGCGCAATAGTAGGAGAACCCAAAAAGGCCCACTATATACTTCAGGACAAATGTATTCAGTGCGGCATGTGTTTTGAGGTGTGCAAATTCAACGCAGTGAAAGTCAGTTAATTAAGGATCAGGGAGGAAACCAGATGATAACATTACATATAAATGATAAGAAAATACAGGTAAAAGAGGGAGCAACAATCCTTGATGCCGCGAGAGAAGCGGGAGAAAAAATTCCCACCCTATGCCATATAAAAGAGTTATTCCCCTCGGGCGCGTGTAGAATGTGTGTGGTAGAGGTAAAGGGTAAACCCAATCTCATACCTTCTTGCGCCTACCCGGCAGAGGAGGGTATGAGAGTATATACCCGTACACCGAGGATTTTAAATGCAAGAAGAACCATCATTCAACTACTCCTGGCAAGTCACCCATTTGACTGTCTCACATGCTCACGAAACAACAACTGTGAACTCCAGTCTCTCGCAGCGGAGTACAACATAGATAGTGTCCCGTTCGAGGGGAAAACCAGACACCACTACATCGATTTTTCCTCCCCTTCGATAATAAGAGAACCTGACAAGTGTATACTCTGTGGAAGATGTGTAAGGATATGTGAGGAAATACAGGATGTTTCAGCTATTGATTTTACAAAACGAGGCTTTGACACTATGGTACTCCCTCCATTTGAGATGGACTTTAGTGAGAGCAAGTGCGTAAACTGTGGCCAATGCGTTCTTGCATGTCCGACAGGGGCGCTTCATGAAACCCCAAGTTTAGAAAAGGTAATAAGAGCGCTTCAGGAGGGTAAAAAGTACATGGTAGCCCAGGCGGCCCCGGCTATACGGGTCTCATTAGGCGAGTTTTACGACCTGGAACCGGGAGCCAATGTAACGGGTAAAATCGCTGCTGTTCTTAGAAAAATCGGTTTTAAAAAGGTATTCGACACAGATTTCTCAGCAGACCTCACCATAATGGAGGAGGGAACAGAGTTTGCAGAACGCTTACATAACGGTGGTCCATTCCCCATTTTTACATCCTGCTGTCCCGCATGGATAAAGTATGCGGAGCACAATTTTCACGATATTCTCCCCAATATCTCCTCCTGCAAATCTCCACAACAGATGATGGGATCGCTCATAAAGACCTTCTTCGCAGAGAAAGAGGGAATAAATCCAAAGGATATATTCGTCGTATCGGTAATGCCCTGCACGGCGAAAAAGTTTGAAATAGAGAGACCGGAACACACGATAAACGGTCTTCCCGTAGTGGATGCCGTAATAACAACAAGAGAATTCGCAAAACTAATAAACCTCTATGGAATAGATTTTAAACACATAGAAGAAGAAGAGTTTGATCCAAGCCTCGGATTAACCTCCGGTTCCGGTGATATCTTTGCAGCCTCCGGGGGAGTTGCGGAATCAGCCCTTAGAACCGCATATCACATTATAACGGGTAAGGACTTACAAAATGTAGATTTTGAGGAGCTAAGGGGTTATGAGGGAATAAAAGAGGCTACCGTAAGCATAGATGGTACGGAGATTAAGATAGCCATTGCCAATAGACTCTCCAATGCCAGGAAAGTTATAGAGCTAATTAGGGAGGGCAAAAAATTTTACCACTTCGTAGAGATAATGGCTTGTCCGGGAGGATGTGTAGGAGGAGGCGGACAGATTTTCGGATACGACCCGGAAAGAGTAAAGGAAAGACTCGAGGCTATCTATAGAATAGAAAAGGAACGCAAGGTGAGAATGTCATATAAGAATCCCGCAATAGTGGAACTATACAATGAGTACTTACAAAAACCGGGATCACAACTGGCACACAAACTACTACATACAAGCTACCAAAAGAGAAAGATGTACGCATTGGAACCTGCGCTGGAGGCTACAAACTAAAAGGATAAGGGGCAAAAATGGTTTCCGTTTATACCAAGGGCGAGATATGTAAAAAATGCTACTCCTGTGTAAGATCATGCCCCACAAAGGCAATAGAGGTACACGAGGGGCAGGCAGATATAATAGAAGAACTTTGCATCTCCTGCGGTTACTGTGTTACCACCTGCTCACAGGGTGCTAAGGCTATTAGATCGTCAATCGATAGTGTGTTAAACCTTATAAAAGGGAAGGGAAAAGGAAAGGTTTATGCGATGCTTGCCCCCTCCTTCCCGGCCTCATTTCTCAATGTCAAACCGGAAAAACTGGTAGGGGCATTGAGAACTCTTGGTTTCGATGGGGTATACGAGGTAGCATTCGGAGCAGATCTTGTCTCTTACCGATACTACCAGGTGTACAAAAACCTAAAAAACGAGGGCGAGAATAAATTCCTAATCTCCTCTCCATGCCCCGCAGTTGTTTCCTATATAGAGAAGATAGTTCCGGAACTCCTACCGTATCTGGCAAATATAGCCTCACCGATGGAGGCCATAGCCAGAGTGATAAAACAAAAGATAGACGCGGCAGGGAAAACCGTTTTCATAGGTCCGTGCGTCGCCAAAAAAGACGAAGCGGATAAGTCGGATTTTGTAGACGAGGTACTAACCTACGAAGAACTCGCCCAAATATTCAAGCAGGAATCAATCGATTACAATCAGGTAAGAGAAATTGATTTTGATCCTCCCCACGCTAACCTGGGGAGGATATATCCGGTAACAGGTGGCTTGTTAAAAGCCGCATGTATAGAGGCAGATTTACTGGACAGCCCGGTGTATGTAGTGGAGGGAAAGGAACGAATCGTAGATATTCTAACCGTCTTAAGCGAGTATGTAAAAAACGGCAAGAGGGTGAACTATAAATTTTTTGATTTACTATTCTGTGAGGGATGCATTGGCGGTCCGGTAATGGAAAACGATCTAACCTTTTACGAACGAAAGAAGTACATAGTAGAGTACATAAACTCAAGACCAGTGATTAAAGACATAGATAAGTGGGTAGAGTTTAACAAAGAGTATATAGATGTGGATCTAACCAAGGAATTTCACCCGGAAAAGGCAGAGGAACCAATGCCCACAGAGGAAGAAATTCGCAAGATACTCGCAATGACCAATAAATTTCGCCCCGAGGACGAATTAAACTGCCGCGCATGTGGCTATTCATCCTGTAGAGAAAAAGCCATTGCGGTGTATAGGGGAAAAGCAGAGGTTGAAATGTGCCTACCCTATCTCATCACAAAACTGGAAAAAACCATAGAGGATCTCAAAGAAAACCAGGCAAAACTGATACAAGCAGAAAAACTTGCCTCAATGGGGCAAATGGCAGCTGGAATAGCCCACGAAATAAATAATCCCCTGGGAGTTGTTTTGATGTATTCCTACCTCCTAAAGGATGAGGTAGGAGACAAGACACCCATAGTTAAAGATGTAGAGAGAATTATTAAAGAGGCCGAGAGAACAAGAAAGATCGTCAAAGGTATCCTAAACTTTGCCCGGAAAGAAAAAATCGAGAGGAAAGAGGTGGATATCAATGCTCTAATAAAACGCTCCGTGGAGGACATTGTAGGGGTAGAGATAGGCAAAAAGTATAGGGTTGACTACAATCTCGATCCATCCGTAGGTAAACAATGGGTGGACGAATCACAGCTAAAACAGGTATTCGATAACATAATTAAAAATGCAACTGAAGCAATGTCGGATGGTGGAACCATTACCATAACAACCAAAAACGATGAGAATGAGTTCTCTGTAACAATAGCAGACACGGGACCGGGAATACCGGAAGAGAATCTTCCAAAACTTTTCTCTCCGTTTTTCACAACCAAACCGGTTGGAAAGGGAACAGGGCTGGGACTCCCTGTATGCTATGGAATAGTAAAAATGCACGAGGGCTCCATTGTTGCAGGCAACAACCCTGATGGTGGGGCATACTTTACCATAAAAATAAAGCACTACACGAAGGAGGGAAAAATTGCCTAAGATTTTAATAGTCGATGATGATAAAGATCTTCTCGAGGGACAGACAATGTATCTGGAGAGTAAGGGTTATACTGTAGAAACTGCCCTGAATATGGAGGAGGGACTAAAAAAACTAGAGAATTTTAGTCCAGATTTAATCATAGTTGACCTCATGATGGAACACTACGATACCGGATTTGTCTTCTGCAAGAGGGTAAAGGATAACCCTAACCTAAAAAACATTCCGATATTTATACAAACAGCCGCTCCTAAAGAAATCGGATACAAATTCGATATTACAGATTCAAAGAGTAACGAATGGATAAAGGCGGAGGAAATTCTAACCAAACCTGTTCCCCTCGAATATCTGGAGGGTAAAATAAAACAGTACCTGGAGAAATAAGGACCCACTCCACAACCTGCGACAGAAAGGAGGCTAGGCATGTGTAATAAAGAGGAGAGTAAGTTAAGAATACTCGCAGTAGACGACGAAGAGGGAATGCGAGAGGGAATAAAGAGGGTTTTGGAAAAGAAAAATTTCATAGTAGATACCGCGGAGAACGGTGAAGAGGCAATCAAGCTACTCAGAGATAAAACCTACGATATTGCTCTTATAGACCTAAAGATGCCGGGAATCGATGGCTTTCAGGTAACGGAATACATAAACGAAGAAATAGGTAACAAAACAGTTGTGGTAATCGTTTCCGCACTTGCCACGGTGGAGGCGGCTGTAGAGGTGGCTCGTCACGGGGCATTCGATTTCCTCGTAAAACCATTCACCCCCACAGATTTAATCGAGGTTACAGAAAGGGCTGCAAAACAATCATTACTCATCAAAGAGAGAGAAAAATACCTATACGAACTAAACAATGAAAAGAACCTATCCAGACAACTTATAAACTCGATGCAAGAGGGTGTAGTCGTATTAAACATAAACAAGAAACCGGTACTCATGAATCCCAAAGCGGAGTACTACCTAAAAAAACACTACACCGAAAATCTAACAGTAGAAGAACTCTTTAACGATAAGAGAGTGCTAGAGGCAATTGATGAAATCATACGCGAAAATAAAACAACCACCAGAATAATCAACACAAATCTCGATAATACAGATGATAAAATGATACAGTTTAGAATAGAAACTCTAATCATAGACGGCGAACACGGCGGGATAATTATCATTTTAAACGATATAACCGACGAGTGGAAGGCAGAACGAGATAAGAATCGCTTCGTATCAATGGTTGCCCACGAACTAAAGAGTCCCATGGCAGCAATTATCAACTATATAAATGTAATCCAAACAGGAATCTACGACAATCAGATTGACAAAATCCACGAAATTCTAGAACGTTGCAAAGTAAGAGGCGAAGCTCTACTAGAACTGGTAAGAGATCTACTATACATAAACAAACGAGAGGCAGGGAAAATCGAAAGAACGATAGAAGAACTTGATCTAAAGGAGGTAATAGCCGCACAACTTGACTTTTTCAAGGTACAGGCAGAAAAGCGAGGTATCCAATTAAAATTGGAGGCAGAGGATACCACAGACTACAGGGTAAAGGCAGATAGGCAGGATCTGGACAGAATATTTATGAATCTAATATCAAACGGTATAAAGTATAACAGAGATAATGGCTCTTTGACCGTAAGATTATCACGAGAGAATAAATCGATTAAAATAGAGATTGCAGATACGGGAATAGGAATGACAAAAGAGGAGATGAAAAATCTTTTTAAAGAGTTCTATAGAGTAAAGAACGAAAAAACCTCGGGTATATCCGGCACAGGTCTTGGGCTCGCAACGGTAAAGAGGGTACTTTCGGAATACAACGGACACATATCCGTGGACTCCACACCCGATGTAGGAACTACATTTACTGTACTATTTCCGTCTGCCCAGATACCAAACACCAAAGGCTAGAATATTAAATTGTAAAAAGAGGAAGCTGTTTGAAACTTGCAAATAAAATTTTTCTAACATTCTTCTGGATAATTATAGCCTCGGTTCTCTTTAGTGTCATCCTTGGTTCTCTTCTCATATCCAAATCGGTATGGTCTGGAGCGATAAGTAGGGTAAGGGTCGGGTTAAAAGAGGCCAATTCATACCTGAACACAAGGTTAGAAACTCTAAAAACCTCAAATGAGATCCTAATTAACGGACTAGAAAAAAAGGTAAAGCTACCAATAGAACCAAACATAGTAATATCCGACACCACAGTTATATCCGAAATACTCACATACAACGGAATATCCCCTACAGAGAAAGAATTAACGGGTTTTTTACTCATCCCACTAAAAGACGTGATAGAGAGTGTGCCCCGGGTCTCAAATTTGCCACTATGTCCGAAGAAAAATCTACTCTGCCTTGTCGCCATAACCTACAACAAAAACCCTTCGGGTTCTCACTTTAAGACCCTACTCTCCGCGGTAATCCTTAACGGCAACTACAAATTGATAAATAAACTTCAAAAGGAACTCTTTTACGAGGGATTCTATGGCAAAAAACCCTTCGGAACCGTAACTATCTTCTGCGAAGACACAAGAATAAACACCACTGTCATTGGTCCGGACGGGAAGATAGCCGTAGGGACACGGGTATCCGAAGTAGTAAAAAAGCATGTTTTAGAAGAAAATAAAATGTGGCTAAACAGAGCATTTGTAGTGGACGATTGGTACATATCAGCATATCAACCGATAAAAAGTCCTGCCGGTAAAAATATAGGGATTCTATACGTAGGGGTTCTCGAAAAATGGTACAAGGATATCAAGAGAAACATCATCCTCTCCCTATCACTTATAACAATTCCATCGCTCTTTTTACTGCTGTTGGGTGTGTTTTTTCTCTCAAAAGGAATATCAAAACCATTAAGTGCCCTTGCAGATGTCAGCGAGAAGATAATTCAAGGGGAGTTTTCAAAGGTACCTCTTAACATAGGCAATACCCTGGAGATAAAGAAACTAACAGACTCATTTAACAAAATGATAAAGGCAATCCATGAGAGAGAAAACAAACTAAAAGAACAGAATATAGAATTAGAAAATACCAACAGAGACTATCAAGAGCTTCTAAGCTTTGTAACTCATGAATTGAATAACTCGGTGGGATCGCTTCTCTTAAACGTATCAATACTTACCGATGGCACGGTTGGAGAATTAAACAAAGACCAGGCAGAGGTAGGAGCATTGATACTCCGGGACGTTCAGCGATTCAGAGATATGATAAGAAACTACCTTAATATCTCAAGACTCGAGAAGGGTACATTAAAGTATCACCCCACTGATGTGTATCTTAAAACCCAGGTGGTAAAACCCGTAGTGAAAAGATTCGAAAGCAGATTGGAACACAGGGGAATGAAAATTATCTGGGACTGGGATGAAAACTTTATGGTAAAATGTGACCCCGAACTCATGGATATCTGTTACAGCAATTTTATAGTTAATGCAATAAAATATGGGAAAGACTGGATAAAGATCACCGCTCAAAAAGAGAAAGATTCCGTAGTCCTAGGGGTAATAAACGGAGGAACACCGATCCCCAAAGATAAAATACCGCTTCTCTTTAAGAAATTCTCACGACTCGTAAAATCAGATGACGGAGCAGGTCTGGGGCTTTACTTAATTAAAAAAATCGTCGAACGTCACAACGGAGAGGTATGGTGTGAAATAACGAAAGATAACCATACGGGATTTTTCATTCGACTTCCCTCTTCCTCTTAGTCTTAGAAAATTTTCATATATTAAAATATTAAAGCTATCTGTGGGCGATATAGGACTCAATAAGCGATATCCTTTCCTCATAGTAGTTTTTTCTCTCCCTATTAAACCGTCCCGGATCTCCCTCAATCCCCTTTACAGCAGGTTTTAATTTCTCATATTCCTTCCTAAGAATAGAGAGATAATCCTTCCATCCTCCCTCCGAGCGAATGCTTTTAATAGGAAGCTTATCCATTACCTCGGTGTATCGCTCACCAAGTGCCTTCAATATCAAAACATAATCAATCAATTCCTGAGGGGAAAGACTACTCAAAAGTTCGTCAAAACTCTTAAAATGGGGGTATACTCTTCTATAAAAATCAATATATTCGGCTTTGGCTCTACGATATTCTCCTCTCTTATAGTAATACTGAACAATAAGGGGAATCTGCTTTTCAAGCATGTATCGTCTCACATCTTCTCTCAATAAAAATCGAGAAGCATTTTCGTAATCTCCATTCTCCAGATACCCGGAACCCAGAAAAAAACCAATCGCCGGATTTTCTGTTTTTTCAAACCCTTCTTTTAAAACCTCATATTTTCTCTGTAGATTACCCCTATCATCATAATGCAAAAAGTACTCTATATACACCTCGGGTCTCATAGGGTACCTTTTAATCGCTTTTTCAAGAATTAGATTAGAGGCCTCCATATCTCCCCTGTACCTCTTATACATTGCACTGTTAATCATTCTTCTCCACCCGGGAGACCTAAACCACGGAACCACAACTCGGAAGAGAACCACCAACAAAAATAAAGCCCCAGGCAAATACAAGAGGTAGAGTTTCACTCTTTTGCCCCCATATTACTCTGATCTACGCTTAAAATTTGATACTTGCCTGTTATACCGTCTACCATTACTTTAAATGATTCGTTCTTTCTATTGGTACATTTTACTATCCAGAAAGGTTTATAGAGAAATTTCCTCCCCTCCAATTCCAATTCCGGAAAGAGAAGAGATTTCAATCTATGTATAACAACATGTACCACATAGCTTTTAGCAATTTTTAAAGCTTCTTCATCCCGGATTTTGGGCTCAAGAACATCAACAGGGTCGGTGTTTATCGTTTCAATCTCAAATTCATCAACCGTAGCAGCCTGCTTATTCCTCGAATCAACAATGCAAGGAACATGTATCTCTCTAACTCCAAATATGGTTTTTACCCTATATCTAAAGTAATACCAAAAATAGGGATAGTATATTATACGCTGAACCCTTGGTTTGAAATCGGCAGAAACCCTCTCCAACAGTAACTCTGCCTCGGTAGCATCGACATTTTGCTTTACCGCTTCAATCTTTATTATATCACTCCCCATACATCTATAAACTGTAATGTTCTTTAAAAGCAGGATTGGAAAGCGCAATATCTCTAATCACCCCTTCTACCTGTTCTTCCGATTTCGTCCTCGGATCTCTATACAAAAACTCTTTTAGAATAGATATATCACGAGAGAGATACGCCTCTATAGCCCATTCCATTCGCATCCATCTAGGGGTAAGATACATATTTACTATCCGTTTAGGTATCGCCGGATCTATTTTCTCCGGTTTAATTCCACTACTATCCACCCATACGGGAACCTCGATTATTACTTCTTTCGGGAAAGAAGGAATTATAAGATCACCCTCTGGACCGGAATTACGAATATTCAAAACAAGTCTTACCCCATTATTGTTTACAATAGCATCGATGAAAGGGATATGTTGCTCACCGCTCATTTTCTCCGGGGGGAACTCTTTCAACAGATCATAATTTTCGTCACGCGCCATCTCTTCTGTTTTCGCCGTAGACCTGGCTAACCTTTTCTGATACCATGCCCAACCCTCACTGGAATCAGCTCCCCCCCATGGTTCACCATACCACTTCTTTTTCACTTCATCATTATAATTATACTTCCAAGAACCATTTCGTGCGGCATCACCTATCGGAATCTTGCCATAAAACCTGTACATATCTATCACACCGGGAGAAAGCTGAACATCAAAGGGATCTTCAGGCTTCCAATTCTCAGATTCCCTTTCAATCCAGCTATCAAGAAACTTATATCCATCAGCACCTCTATATCTAAAGCGCGTAAGCCATATATTATGATTAAACCCAGCCACCTGCCAGTCAACATCTTTCTCATTCATATCCAAAACTTTAAATATATCCTTTACTCCTTCATGACCATGACAAAACCCCACAACCTTAACACCACTGGCCCTGGATATTAAATTGGTTCCCTCAAAAACAGGGTTAGAAGCAAGGAGGAAATAAGCATTCGGAACCAGCTCCTCTATAGTATGAGCTATCTTTAAAAAATAGTTAAACTGTCCGGTATTAGTCAGGGTAAAATAATCAGATACCATATTAAACTCTTGCGCATCAATTCCTCTGTAATAACCATGCTTTTCCCCAATAGCTCGCATCTTCGCCTGTTCTGCATGTCCCCCTACAAGAGCGGTATTAATAACAAAATCAGCCCCCTCTATCGATTTTCTCAAATCCGCCGTTTTTTCGAAGCGTAACCCAGAACCAAGCAATCTAGCATACCTCGTAGCAAGCGCATACACAGCATCCAGGCGCTCACTATC
>CAZQTC010000011.1:0-4912 GCA_964596425.1 uncultured Spirochaetales bacterium
TATACATAGCGATTTTTCTGTTACAGAACCCAATCTTCCAAAAGCTATCTACAATGGGATAACTCGTCGTCTTACTGAGGATGAGTATCTTAAAATTAGAGAGAAACTCCCCGGACGAGTATCTCTTCCTCCTCCTGCGGAGAGGGCTACCGTTAGCGATATGGTTTGTGCCGCTACTATAAACGGCGCTTATGCAAATTATTTGGAAGGGGAAATTGGTACGATAGAGGTGGGGAAAAGAGCGGATTTCGTAGTTCTGGATAGGGATATTTTTAAGGTAGGTATAGAGGAAATACCGTATTTGGAGGTTGTATCTACCTACTTTGAGGGCAAAAAGGTTTACGGTTGAGTGTGTATGAATAACCAAAAATATTTTTAATAAATATTTAATCGTTATATTAGATTGCTGTTAGAGAGATGATAGATGGAAGATACATACTGGTATATAACGAAACCAATATATTAAAGGAGTTTGTAAGATGAAGAAGAAATTGTTGAAATTGGTAACCCTCTTTGTGGTTATGTTAATGCTCTTGCCTGTAGCATTTGCTGGGGGTCAGAAGGAAAAGAAGGGAAAACAAGTTACTACTCAGAAGGCGGCGGTTCAAAAGGTGGTTAAGAAGAGAGTGAAGTTTTCCGTCGGGTTTAGGACGGATGAGGCTATAGATACTCTTGCCCCTAATGAAAACTGGCAGTACGTGGAAATGGGGTGTATTTTCTGGCCCCTTGTTTATGATCAGTTATGGATAATGGGACCTGCTCCCGATTACAAGGCAATACCAATGCTTGCTAAGAGTTGGGAAACGAAGGATCACAAAACATGGATTTTTCATTTACGGAAAAATGCTAAGTTTCACGATGGTGTTCCTGTAACCGCGGAGGATGTAGCCTTTACAATTAAGTATCTTCCCAAGAACAATCCCTCGTGGCAATTTCCAGATGTCGATTGTCAGTCGATTAAGGTGATCGATAAGTACACGGTGCAGTTTACTCTGAAGAAGGTTTTGGGTGGTAAGTACCCCATGGCATATTGGGTTCCTATTTTACCGAAGCACATTTGGGAGAAGTATAAGGATAATTGGAAGGCGTATGATAATGCAACTGCGATTGGTTCCGGGCCGTTTAAACTGAAGGAGTTTAAGAGAGGTCAGTATATATGGCTGGTGAAAAACAGTGATTATTGGGGTAAAAAACCCTACGTTGACGATGTTGTGTTAAAGACGTACGGAAGTACAGAGGCTGAATATGCCGCATTGAAAACCGGTGAGATAGACATGATAGGATATAATGGAATTTCTCCCATTGCCCTTAAGAATTTTAAAGGTGCAAAGAATATAACGATAAGAATAGATCCGGGAATTAAGATTGGCTGGTTAACTTTTAATTTACACAAAAAAGATGCTATCCGTGATTTGAATGTACGAAAGGCAATTATGTACGGAATAGATGTAAATAGGATTATTCAGATGGCGTTTCTCGGGTATGCCGATAGGGCGGATAGCTTTATGTATACCGAACTTCCCGATCATAATCCTAATCTTAACCAGTATAATTACAATGTTGATAAGGCAAAGGCTATTCTGAAGACTGCCGGGTATAGGGATACTGATGGGGACGGAATATTGAACGATCCCAAGACGGGAAAGAATTTGGTATTTGACTTTCTAGGCACATCCGAATGGACTGGCGGTGTAAGAACGATGCATCTTATAAAGGAGCAACTTAAAAAAATCGGTATAGATGTCGAGCTTAAAGTGGTTGATTTGGATACTTTTTATGATTTTTGGTATGCTCCGGATAAGGATAAATTCGATATAGCTTTGGGGGATGAGGAGCCAGGTCCTCATGCAGATTGGATATGGGAATTTGCTAGAAGCTGGGACAATGGCGGAGAAGGATGGAATTGTGCCTACTATAATAACCCCAAGTTTGATAAGCTCCTTGATGCTATGACTTCAGAAACCAATCTCCAGAAGAGGAGGGAGGATCTCTTTGAAATGCAAGCTATTCTGAATAAGGATTTACCTTACGGATTTCTCTTCCGTCAGAAATCGATTAACCCACTTAGAACTGATAAATTTACCGGTTTTGTAAGTACTATGGGTGGTGTCTCCACTTGGATAAATCCATGGACGTACTTTAATGTGAGGCCGGTAAAGTAGTTAATAATGCTGATGCCCTCCCGATCGGGAGGGCATCTTGTTTTGAAGAGAGAAGAAAAGGATAGCGGTGGTTTTCTAGAGTCCTGTAGCCTTTTTATATGCTTGAATAAATTTCTCCTCTATTTCTAGTTCCCTGAGTTTCTTTATAGTGGGTCTTCCCAGAGAATCCCACCCCCTGTACTGGTAATATTCGTCCATTGCTCTATCGAAGGCCTCTTTGGTCATGGGAATGTCCTTAGGTGGTCCTACTTTTAGTAATTCCTTGTAGAATCTCTCGGGAAGGTAATCGTCCCTTCTTGTAAATCCCAGCATAACGTTAAACATCCTCTGAAGATTAAATATCCTTTCACCCATTTTATCAACCTTTTCTGGCGGCCATGTCCCGCCATATGTAATTTCGAATAGTTTACCCAGGGTTTCGCTTGTAATAGGCCAGAAATCGCATACTCCCATGGAAAATTTGGCAAACTGTGTGTTTTGCATATCTGCTACCAGTTTACCTTTCCCCTCAAATGTGAAGGGATCAAGTGTTCCCCATGCCTCCTCTGCTATGGGATATGCGGTCATATGGCACGCTCCTCTGTTAGAGGTAACATACCCGATACCCATCCCCCACGAGCCTCTCGGATCATAGCCTGGGAGTTCCTGCCCCTTTATCTGCATTGTATACTCTTTACCTCCATATTTTTCTGCCATTGCCCTGGAACCAAGGGCGGCATCATTTCCTATATCTTCTCGAAGTGCTATTTTACGTATCAGGTCACCCACTTTATCAACCTCTCCAAAATGTATCCCGAAGTCATATACACCTCTCTCTGTAGCCTCCATCATATAGGCTATTGTTCCACCGGTAGAGATGGAGTCCATTCCATAATCGTCACATAAAGCGTTGAATTCTATTAGTTTTTCTCTATCGCCGTTGTATATGGAGGAGCCTAGAAGAGCAATTGTTTCGAACTCCGGTCCCTCTACCCTTGAGCGACCCTCTGCAACGTAGTTTCCACAGGCGATGGCACATGAGAAGCATGCCTTTTTATTCTTTCTTATAGATTTTAAGGATTCCCCGTCTATGTTTTTGTAGTGTTCGAATGTTCCCTGAGAGAAATTCTTTGTGGGGAGTAATCCCGATTCCTGAGACATATCAACAAGTACGGGGGTTCCGTAAACGTATATTTCGTTTTCCGGATCGATTACCCCGTCCTGTTTGTGAAGTTCCATGGCTACTTCCATACACTTATCTATATCAGGAACGTGTACGTCTAGCCAGCCTCTAATCGCAATAGCCTTCAGATTTTTGCTTCCCCATACGGCACCCTGTCCTCCCCTTCCCAGTTGTCTGTACCGCTCGGAAGAAATGCAGGCGAATCTTACAAGATTTTCTCCCGCCGGACCAATGGCAAGAATCTTTACCCTGTCATCCCCCACTAATTTTTTTACCTCTGCCTCTGTCTTAAAACTTCCAGCGCCCTTAAGCTGTTCTACTTCCCTTATCTCTACTTTATCGGGGTCTACGTAGAGATAAGAGAGTTTTTTTGCCTTCCCCATAATAACCATAGCATCGTAACCTGCGAACTTAAGTTCTGCTCCTATATGGCCCCCCACAGAGCCGTCTGTTATGGTGCCTGTTAAGGGTGATTTTGTAGTTATAGCTAGCTTTGCAGAACTTGATACAATTGTTCCTGCCATGATAGATGTTGTAAGTACGATTCTATTCTCCGGTGAAAAAGGATCGGTATTAACGTCAAAGTCCTCCATGAATATTCTTGTCCCAAGGCCCTTTTGCCCGCTGTAGAGTTCTACCCATGAGGTAGGTGTGGGTTTTACCTCATACTCACCCGTTGTGAGGTCAACGTACAGAATACGACCCATTAGACTATTCATGCCTTTACCTCCACTTTTTCTTCTTTGAGAATTATTGCTCCCTTTGGACACCACTCCACACATTTGGGGTTTCCCCCGCATAGGTCACATATTATCGCTTTATTCTCTTTATTGAGGTATATGGCATCGGTTGGACAAACCTCGACACACTCCCCACATCCGTCACAGAGCGAAAAATTAACAATCATCCATTTACCATTGTTGGAAATGGCGTTAGTGGGGCAGACATCTTCACATTTGCCACAGAAGATACAGTAGTTAGCTTTTATTTTTATACCTTTTTCCGTATTGGTGTATTCGTGAATTATCCTTATTCGTGATTTTTCCGGGTTAAAAACCTTTTCATGGACTGCGGAACAGGCAAGTTCGCATAATCTACAACCCGTACACAGTGATCTTTTAAACCGCAAAGGCATTGATTCCTCCTCTTCCCTTTTTTTGTGCCTGTATTTATACTACATTATAATGAGTGGTTTTTTTGTCATAAATTGATAAACGGGCGATTTAGTGTAATATCAGATAAATAACAGAAACTCCTGGTCGAGGTAGTAGTATGGTTTACGTTAATAATAGGGAAATGGAATGGAGGGAAAATCTCTCTTTTGATGATGTATTAGAGTTTTTGGGGTATAAGATAAAAAGTGTTCCTGTTGTCATACGTGTAAATGGGAAGATTGTTAGAAAGGGAGAACGTGAGGGGTATAGAATTCCTGATAATGCCAGGATTGAAGTTATAAAAGCATTGGGTGGAGGTTGAGTTTTGCAAAATATAGCACTCTGGTTTCTTTTGATGGCTCTTAATTTTTTTCTAATAATTCTCTTTTTTAAACTTTGGGGGAAGACGGGGCTCTACGTATGGACCGGTTTTG
>CAZQTC010000012.1:0-38108 GCA_964596425.1 uncultured Spirochaetales bacterium
GCTATTTCGTGAAATCCTAAATCCTGTAATAATATTACTCCACTATTATTAACATATCAAGGAAAATAGAGAAAATAGTGAAAAAATTTACTCACTTCCCCTCGTTAGCTCCCACATCCCAAAACCGGCAGAGTTTTTACTTCCCAACCCGGTATCGTAAGCTACTCTAATAAGCTCCCTGTTTCCGGTAATTCTATACAGTCCCATCCAACCCTTAACTATCGTATCTTTAAAATAGGTAAGGATAAAATCATGTCTTATATCTACCTTAAAAGGCTCTATTACAAAACCCATCCTACTAGGTAAATTGTCGCTCTTCGTTATCAACATATATTTTCTCTTTAGGTTTTCCTCTATCCGCTCAGAAAACTCCTTCTCTTGAGGTCCGTAATAGTAAGTTCTTTTCTTTCCTCTCAAATCCTCTGTTCTATAGACAGTCATCGGGGAGAGCATCTTTATTATGTAACTCCCCCTTTCAAAAAAAGGTTCTTTTAATACCGAAACAGCGGTACAAAGCAAATTATTCTTACCAAACTGCAAAGGGTTACTACCGGTAAAAATCGTGTTTACCAGCTCTTCCAAAATATCAACAAACGGAGAGGACAAATAAAAATAAACGGGAGGATCAAACACAATACTCCCCTTATAGACGCGATACCTTCCAAATACACGGGAAAAGGTGAACAACTTAAAATGCCGATCGTTAAGAACATACCCCTTCTCATGTAAAAACTCTGCCAATTCATTGGAGAGAGCACCATAGATAAATCCTTGAATGATATGATTGTACGCTACAGGAAGGACTACTTTTTTCTCAGAACCCAACTCTACTTTTATTCTCATACACCATATAGCATATACACCTCACACTACTTTACAAATCATTTAGCTAGTCTTTCTCAATAAAGAAAACAAAGGCGTTTTTATCCCTAAACAGCTTCCTCACAAACTCAATAACAACCCTCGACATCTGCTTTACAGTGCTCCTGTTAGCAAGTTTATTCCTTATAAGAAAATTAGAAACCTGCCTGACCGCCCTCTCCATATTTCTTGCCGCCCCTTTACCTCCGATAACCACAACCTCTCCGCTGAAAGTCATATATGCCCCGTACTTCACCTTGCGCCTTTCACTCAACAGATACATACTCCCCGTTCCATCATCTATCTTAATTATCTTCGCCCTTGAGAAGGGAATAGAAAAAACCCTAACAACCTTTCCCCCAATTACAATGATTTTCCCGGCGTACATAGAGGGAGATTTTTTAATAGCCCCTATAGGTGTGGCACAGGAACTCAAAATAAGCGAGAAAACAATCACCACCAATAGAGTCACAGTAGTTATAAGACGCCTACTCCGTTTCATTTGTCTCCCCCTAAATACATAGTTTAACTCAAATATAAATTTTCACCACCATCCATACAGCGGCGATTATAAGTATCCAAACAAATATTTTCTTTAGGTTTTCAACCCTTACCCTGGAAGAAAGAGAGGCACCCAATAATGCCCCGGCAGCAACAAAAACCGCAAGCGTTACTGTAAAACGCCAGTCAATATGGCTTCTAAGCCCATGCCCTAAAAAACCTAACGCAGAGGAAAAGAGCACCATAATAGAATTCGTGGCAAATGCTATCCTTAAAGGCAACCCTCCAAGAATTATCAACAAGGGAACTATTAAACCACCCCCGGAAATTCCAACCATACCGGCCAGAAACCCTATGAGGAATATCACAGGAAACACCACAAAAACCGGCACAGAATAACTCTCCCCACAGCAGTCTCTCTTCCATATATATCCCCATTGAATGGGAAGGGTCTCTTTCTTCTTCTTAACCATAAAGTAAGCGGATATCAAAAGCAGAATGGCAAACGTAACTTTAAGATACACAGGGCTTATGTCTGCAGAAACAAATCCACCGATAAAGGCCCCGGAGGCCGAACTGGCAATAACAGCAAAACCCAATTTCCAGTCAACAAGAGCCTTCCTGTGATACACTAACATCATAGTCGTTCCGGAAACCATAAGAATGAAAAGAGAGGTGGTTGCAGCCTCGTTAAATCCAATTCCAACGGTTAGTAGGATAGGAACATAAAACTCCCCTCCTCCCTTACCAAACATAGATAGCACTAAAGCAATAACAAAGAGAAGCAACCCGAGAATGTAAAGATTCATGACTTTCTACTTTATCCTTTTCTTTAATTTTCTTAGATCCGTTTTTTGTCCACTTTTTCCCTCTCCGCTCCCTGTTCCCCCCCGTTTTGCAGCCATTGCTTTAAATATAAACATAGAAACAATCCCGCCAACGATCATAAAAAAATTCAATATCTGACCCGTTGTAAAATTAAAAAAACTAAACTGCATGGGATTACTCACATGGACAAGTTGAATCGGGAAACCTATATCCAAATCCGGCTGGCGCACATACTCTATGAAAAACCGAATTATCCCATACCCTATAACGTAAGAGGCTATCAAAAAACCCTTAAAAGGCCTCCGCTTTCTCAAAACAAACCACATCACAAGCCATAAAACAATGCCCTCAAAGAAAGCCTCGTAGAGTTGTGAGGGATGCCTTGGAAGATTCACCATCTTAAGACCTTGAATGTTCATTCCTACCTTAGCGGCAAACTCCCGCACCCATTTTGCAGAGGTAGGAAACTTAGGAGCATGCGGGAAAACCATTCCCCACGGAACCGTGGTAATACGTCCGTATAATTCGCCGTTTATAAAATTACCCAATCTTCCGAAGGTATAACCCAGAGGAACCGCTGCAACAAGCATATCACCCCAGTCTAGAATATCTATCTTTTTTACTCGACAATATATGATAGCAGCAGTTATCCCTCCTACAAGACCTCCATGATAAGACATTCCCTGAATTCCAGTAAAAACCAATTTCCCGTTAATTTTAGCAAACGGGAAAATTATCTGAAGGGGATGGTGAAGATAATAACCTGTCGGGTCGTAGATTGTAACAGCAAAAAGCCTTCCCCCAATCAGAAGTCCAATTATCCCCCAGAAGAAAAGGTTAAGAACATCGTCATCGTTTACCTTGAGCTTTCTCTCCCTAATCTGATACTTAAACAAAATATAGGTAATAAAAAACGCAACAAGATACATAAATCCGTACCATCGAAGGGGTAAACCGGGAATAATCTCCGGTTTCAACCATTTGGGATACTGTAAATACTGTAAATAACTAATCATTTTTTTTCTCCTCTTTCTTCTCCTCTATTGCCCCCCGTTCGGTATTAAAATAAAGCGTAACCCTTTTCTTGGGCCTGTCAACCTCATAGAATCTCCCATGACTCTCAACCCTTGCACCTACAAAGAAAGTGCCTCGTACATTTACCTCCGATGGCACATGTTCTTCGAACCGTTCCTTCAAAACAAACAATCTGTGACTTCGTTTTTCCATTAACTTAAGGGCAATAAGCTTCTGCTTTCGTATCTTTGCAAGACTCTCCTCCGTAGCCCTACCGGAACGCTCCAATTTATTCATTACGCTGTCAAACTGGACAATCATCTCCTTTAACTTACCAATCTCCTTCTCCTCCAATTGAATTTGATCCATCACAAGATAATCCTGGCCAAAGGATACCGAGGTAGACACCCCGGAATCAGAACCAATATTATTCGCATCGACCCCTTTCCTGGCCCAAACCATTCCACCAACAAGATTTCCCTTATCAGACTCCAGTACCATCTTGGAATTACACTTAACCTTACATCGCAGACAGCTCCCTTTAACCACAACATCCCCAACGGACAGAACTAAAGCCTGTTCTAAAAACCCTGCCTCAAGCCCCTTTTTAGACCTTATAATTGCCTTATTTGCCCCTTTTATTCCACCCTTAACAACAATCTTCCCGTCAGCGGACAAAAGGGATGCTCCAACATTCTCATCCACAAATATATCACCACCGGCGATTACCCTAATTCCGTCCAATACGGAACCCTTAATAACAACAGAGCCCGTAAACTTAATATTTCCTGTCTTCGGACCGGCATCGCCATCTACCGTGTGAACCTCAAGAATCTCAAGAGTGTTTTTCTCATAAACCAGTTCCCCGTCCTTCTCCGCATAAAACTTTATAGTATTTTCATCTTCTTCTACCCTCACATTCTTACCGGCATTCAAAACAGCAGCCACACTCTTGCTTGCAGGAAGCACCTTCCCCGTTACATCCCACCCATCCTCCGGATTAATCCCACTGGTATTCACCTCGGCTAACAGTTGGTCTTTTTTTACTACAGTAATCAGATCAAGATTCTTGTAATCTGCCTTCCCATTTTTCCTTATCCTTACCCTCGAACCAGAGGCAAACTCAACATAAAATTTAGGCTCTCTCCGCTGGATGCTAACGGGGAACTGTCCCTCCGCAATAACCACCCTTTTAATCCCCAATCCAGAGGCAACCCGCTCTTTTACCTTAGCAAGAATTTCCTCTTTCAAGCCCTTAACAACCCCGGCCTCAGAAATTGCCCTATCTACATCCTCAGCCCCAACAGGAGCTCCCGCTCCCTCCGGTGGGATAACGGTAATGTAGGCCTTCATTTTATCCTCGGAGAGCTCTACCGATACAGAACCATCCTTATGGGGTCTTGCCCGCAAGAGATACGTCCCATCCGACTCTCCCAGTTCAACAATTCCGTTAATTGTAGAAACAATAGATGTTTTACCCTTCGTTAAATTTTCGAAAACCTTTACGGAAACCTCTTTACCCTTCCTTCCGGGTATAACATTGCCAAACACGTCCCTACCAGGCTTACCCTCTTTGGGAGGAATAATAGAGGCAACCTCGGTATCCTCTTCCACAAAACCTATCTTATCAACCGCAGAGATCGGAAACTCTTCAAGTGATCCTATATCACGCAGAGCCTCGATTCTTGCCTCTGAATCCGATTTAATCTTCTCGGCAACCTCCTCGCTTAAGTAGTTAAACTCAAACTTTATCTCTCCGTCCTCCCCTGGTTCCGGGGGGATACCCTCGACAAGCAGATAACGAACTAACTCTCGCTTATTGCTATGGTAGAACTCAAGAATATCCTTTTTCACCCGTTCGGCATCCATCCCTTTAAACTTATAAGCCTTGATTCTCTCACCAATCTCCTTAAGGGAAAGAGGTTTACCCTTTCCACTCCCCTTCCTCAAGGTTAGATATGCCTTTAGCCCATCCTCGTCCACAGATATAATAATCTGAGCTTCCTCAGACTTGGTAAGAGAAAAATTTCTGAGTATCTTTCCACTATTTACGCTGTTCTGGAGGGTTGCTTTTATCTCCTCTTTCGAAATAAGGTCCTCAGGTCTAAAGCCAAGCTCTCCGCATCTCTCTATAAGAGAATCAACATCGGGAATCGTTTTATTACCCTCACCGGGGGTAAAATTAAGGAGACAATTGGCCTTGTCATTCGAGGCCTTAACCTCAAGCCTATGCTGGTTAAACTTTATGATATCAACCCAGTTGCTTCCCCGCCTTACAAAACCCGAAACCTCGGTTTTTACCTCTTTCCCCGAAATTTTTATTCCATCTCCAACATATATCTCTACTTTCTTGGGCTTGCGCGGAGGGATTATCCTCCCAAATATATTCCTACCCTCTTTACCTGGCTTACCCTCAATAATTGTAGCTAAAAGCTGCCCCTCCTGAGCATATCCAAAATCCTCTACCTTCTCTTCAACCCCAACTCTTCTCTTTATCTCCTTCTTCTCCCATTGCACAATTTTTTGCTCTTTGGCCGGTAAAAAAGGCAAAAAAGATTTTTTCTTCTCTATCTTCTCTATTTTTATCTTTTCCTCTTTAACCTCGTACACACGAGGAGATGGGGCTCTTTCCAGAATAGCCTTACCTATCTCCACAAGGTCTTGAGGAAGGGAAAATTTTTCCCATTTTATTCTTCCATCCTCCGGGGCACCAGGTTCCTCACCCTCAGCTACAACAAAGGAGAGCTCTCCCTCCTTTAACTTACTAAACTCCGAAATCGCCTTTTCCACTACAGAGGGATCCACCGCATCCTGGATACCCTTCTCCTTAAAAAGCCCTATCAGTTTTTCTCTTGTCCATTCAGCTCCATTCTCATCCGGTGAAAAGGTTATTTTAGCCTCTGTCTCCGTTTCGTTTATTTCAAATCTAAGATTTCCCTTAAAAACTTCCTGTTTCTCACTCATTCCTGTTTCCGGCTTATCAAACTAACACATTTTAGAATAGACCTAAAAAGGACTGCAATCAATTAGCAGCACTCAGATAAATCATATCACACGAGAATCAACCTCCAGTAAGAGCTCATAGACAATTCTAGACATCAAAACCTTGCTTTATCGCATTAGCTAACTTTACCTTTAAAAGTTGATTCTCCTTCTTAAGATTTTGAATTTCATACTGCTGAGAACGAATCGTTTCCACAAGATCGCCGGTAGATAAGGCCCCACAGTGAAGAAGTTCCTCAAGATTTTGCATCTTAGCCTGAAAATCTGCTTCGGCCTCCACCTCTGCAACCTGATAACTCTCATCAAGGCTTGTAATATCTATGGGGCTTTCCCAGGCATCGCCCTTCTGAATTATCTTATCCGCTATCCTGTAAATAGCCTGAGACAAAACAGAATTGGGTTTATACCTAATTATTGGAAGTCTGGAGCTTAGAGCTATATCCTGAAGATCATCCCTGTAAATCACACCCAGATGTTCAACATCGAGACCAAGGTACTCTTTGGAAGAACGCCTAAGTTTTATAGCCTTATCAGCATCTTTAGGATCATCAAGCATATTAAGAATGAGATTAGGATGAAACTTTTCCGTTGCCGAAATAAATTTACTATAACTATCCGGATCTATCTCCCTAATCTTAGAGAGAAGTTTGGGGATATAAACCCTCTGCAGAGGACTTCCCTCCCTTGCCAGTGACTCTATATACCGACTTGCCTCGGTTTTCTTGGTAAAGGTAGAGCTCATCAATCTAAAAACGGCATTTTTCAAAAACAGGTAGGCATTTAAAATGGCGGTAAGCGTAGGATTGGTAACCACCAATCCATTCCCGGACATAAGAAAAAAATCCATAACATTGTAGTTGGTACCCGCACCCAGATCTACTATCAAAAAATCTGCATCCAACGAGTAGAGGTTTCTGATTAACTTTTGCTTTTGATAGCTCTTAAGATTGGCAATCCCCGGTATCTCTGCATCGCCCGGAATAAACTTGAGTCCAAAATATTCGGTTTCGACTATAATATCCTTAAAATCAATCTTCTCCTTCCCCAAAAACGTTCCTATCCCCTTCTCGATAGAGCGAAGCCCAAGAATTGTATGGATATTGGATCCACCAAGGTCTAAATCGGCCAGTATTACTCTTTTTCCCGCCTCCGCAAGAGCTATTGAAAGATTAGTTGCAATAACGGATTTTCCTACCCCGCCTTTGCCACTTCCTATAGGGAGAATATGCATCTACAACTCCTATACTAGCCGTTATCCCCGATTTCTTTCGTGTCGATCTTTCCCTTTACCTCGATCTCGGAGAATTCAGGTAGAGAGTCTCTCTCTTCTTTCTCCAGTTTATTCAATTTATATGATAATAAAATGACAAGGAAAATCAAATCAAAAAAGGTAACAGTAATAATTACCGTAAAGTAATAGATAGGAAGATCTAAAAAACTCAGATAGAAGGTTTCTATAACCCTACGAGGTTCAAAATTAAAAAAGACCAATACAAGAGAGAAAATATTCAAAACCTTTCCAACTCTGACAAGATTAAGATAACTTTGATACCGTTGCCAATCTATAAATAGAAACAGAAGGGCAAGGGGAGAAATTAACTGAAAAGAAACAACCGCCAATACCCAGTAGAGAATTTGCTTGTTAGAATTAATTGACTGTGATATAAGAGAGACGAGGGTTATAAAAATTATAATAATCCTCAAAAGCTCCCATACCAGAATAGCAAGAAGGCTATATTTTCTCTTTGTCATACGCTGTAGAAGTGTATATTCTCATACAAGCCTCAGTCAAGTGGAGATAGTCTAAAAGCGTGGTAAAATAAAGGGTGGGGGCTTGTTGACAAATTAAGAGCCTGTATTAGAATAAAGCATATTTTTGGAGTAGCTTATGAATCATAAAAAAGAGAGAATTATCTGGATATCCGTAACAGCAATACTTTTAACCTTTGTTGTTTTATTAAGCTTTTCCCCCAAAGCAATAGCAGGAAATGACGAGGCCGAGGTTCAGAAATATCTCGGCATGTTCTACGATGTCTTCCAATTTGTACGCCATAACTACGTGGACGCGGACAAGGTTAAACCCAAGCGACTCATCGATGGAGCACTCAAGGGGATGTTTGAGGCCCTTGGAGATCCCCACTCCTCATTCTTGAACGCAGACGAGATGAGAGAATTAACCGATACAACTACCGGTAAATTCGGAGGTGTCGGATTAATCATAACAAAAATTGATAAGGGGGTGCTTGTAGTATCGCCAATAGAGGGAACCCCTGCCTACAAGGCCGGAATATCGGCAGGAGACATAATTATAAAAATCAATGGCAAATCCGATATCGATATGAACATAAATCAGGTGGTAAAAAAACTCAGAGGCAAACCCGGTACCAAGGTAACGGTAACAATACTCCGAGGGGAAAATCTTAAATTTGACGTAACGATAACAAGGGGAATAATAGAGGTACCTACCGTTAAGGAGGCAATGATACCTCCTGATATAGGATACCTCAGAATTACAACCTTTACCCCACTTACCCCCAAGCGGGTGAAAGAGGCAATAGAGTACTTTAAAAAGAACAACTACAAAGGGTTAATCATAGACCTAAGAAGCAACCCCGGAGGACTATTAAGCTCCGTAGTAAAGATTGCCGATTACTTTCTCTCGGAGGGCCCCATAGTAAGCACAAAGGGAAGAGTGAAGTACGAAAATAGGGTTTACATGGCATCTGCCAAAACTACAATTGTGGATAGTGACATCCCAATTATCGTGCTCGTTGATAAGGGAACAGCCTCCGCCTCGGAGATACTGTCAGGCGCCCTAAAGGACACCCACAGAGCAATCCTTATGGGTGAAAAAACCTTTGGCAAGGGTTCGGTACAACAGGTGAGAAGAATCGACGATTCCGGTTTCAGACTAACAATGGCAAGATACTACACACCCTCCGGTGTGTGCATAGACAAAATAGGAATAAAACCGGATATAGTGATAAAAGAGAAGCAACTGACAAAAGAAGAACAGAAAGAACTTTCGGAACTCATTAAGGGAAATTATATAAAGGATTTCGTAAAGACACATCCCAAAATCACAGAGCCGGAAATAAAGGCCTTTATGAAACAACTAGCCACAAAGGGAATAAAACTGGAGGAGAGATATATTAGAAAACTTATAAGAAACGAAATAAACAGAACAAATAACAACCCGCCGGTTTACGATCTTGACTACGATATAGTACTCAAAAAAGCGGTAGAACAGATGAAAACCATGATGCACTAGAGAATAACGGGAATAACCTAAGGAGGAAGTTATGGGAGTTTCCAGATTCAACGTAAAAACACATAGCCGTACGGAACTAATAGATATAACAGGGGAGGTCTCTCAAATCGCAAGCTCGTCGGGAATAAAAGAGGGAATTTGTCTCGTATATATTCCCCATACGACAGCCGGTGTAACGATAAACGAAAACGCAGATCCCTCTGTTAAGTCGGATATTCTAAAGGAGCTAAACAAAATAATCCCATTCTCGGACGGATACGCCCATATGGAGGGCAACTCGGCGGCTCACATAAAATCAACGCTAATCGGTACGAGTGTTCAAATCCCTATTTCCGGAGGGCATCTCGTTTTCGGTACCTGGCAGGGAATATTCTTCTGCGAATTTGACGGTCCAAGAACAAGATCGGTCGTTGTGCAGATTATAGGAAGCTAAACAAACACCAATAAAGTGAAAAATGCGAAAGATTCTTATTCCGGAAAACTCGCACAATAACAGTACAATTGAAATTCGAGGGAATCAATTTCACCATCTCGTCCACGTCCTAAGAATAAAACGGGGAGAAACCCTAAAAGGCATATCCAGAAACGGTTTAATATTCGAGCTTAGTGTCCACAGAATAGAAAATGATGCCATTGTTCTAAAACCATTAAGGGAGATTAAACCGGAAAAGAAAACAAAGAGAGAGAGTAAAGTAGAGATCAATCTATATCAAGCTATCCCCAAATTAAAAAAAATGGACACCATAGTCCGTCAGAGTGTCGAAACAGGGGTATCAAAAATAATTCCCATAATAACGCAGTACACCATATCAATACCAAAGGGCGAAAGAGAGATATCCAACAAGATAACACGGTGGCAAAAAATAGCCAACGAAGCGGTAGAGCAGAGCGGGAACCTAAATCTCCCAATCGTGGTAAGACCTATAAAATTTAAAGAGCTCATCGAGACTATAAAAAACAGCAGGGAAGAGTTGTTTTTACTTTTTCATCCCCAAAATCAATTATCCGGTGAGAACAGAAAAGCCCGACCCTTACATCACATACTATCCAATAGGGGGATAAAAACCATAAATCTTCTGATAGGCCCGGAGGGAGGATTTTCTACAGCGGAGACAAAAAATGCTCTCAGCGCAGGAGCAGACCTGGTTTCTATTGGGAACACAGTATTCAGAACGGAAACAGCAGCCATTTTTGCAATCTCTGCCGTTAGTATAATCTTGTTGGAGAGAGAAAGTTGGATGCTAAAGGAGACTTTCACTCAAAAAATTATGCAGAACTCAGCAACCTACAACAAGGTGGACAGAAATCCCTAAAAATCTTGAAATAATAAAAGAAAGATAATAACCTGTAACAGGAGTATATATTGGAGTTAGAAGAAGTAAAGTTAAAAAGACGAACCCGACTCCTCGGGGTACCGATTGACGAAATTACCCTGGATAATGCTCTACAACTAATAGAAATCTACTCAAAAAGTACCGAGAGACATCAAATTGTACTACTAAACACAGCGGGACTTCTCCGCGCCAGACATGATATCGAATATGCCAGAATGTTACGAGAGGCCTCTCTTATACTGCCTATCTCAAAGGGTATAGTTAAAGGAGCATCCTTTTTAAAGGTTGCCAACCTAACACGCTACAGACCCTTTGAATTTCTAATACGAACTCTCTCCCTTCTGGAGCAACTTAACAAGACCGTTTATCTCATAGGGGCAAAAAAGGAAGATGTGGAACAATCCGAAAGGAATCTAAAGGCATCCTTTCCCGAATTAAGAATTGTAGGGCGCTACTCCGGTTACTTTAATCGGGAACAGGAGAAAAACATAATACTTGTAATAAAGAAATCCTCACCCACCCTTCTCATCGCAGGAACAGGTCTACCGGGAAAAGAGAAGTGGATACTGAGACACAAAAAGGAGTTTAATCCTGGAATATTCCTATGGGCAGACAATTGCTTTGAAATATTCTCAGGAAAAGAAAAGCAACCCTCCAAACTTCTGTTCTCTCTGGGGTTAGAGAATATCACAAGAGTAAAGAAAAAACCATGGCTCGTATTTAGAGTCTTTTCGTTTTTCTACTATCTCTTGCTTCTCTTAATCTACAAGATATTCAAACGTTAACCCATAATAAATAGTGCGCACCAAAAACCTCACCCACAGGGCTGAATACATATTTAAAAGTCGTACATTTTAAGATACTCATAAATCTCTTTCAGTTTATTCTCCATTCTGCGAGCAACAAAATTTCCAATTGCATATCGCACACCGGGAACAAAGAGCAAGAATCCCATAAAATCTGTAATGAAACCGGGGGTTAGGAGAAATATAGCACCTATTAGCACTGCAATAAGATTGGCAAACTCACGCCCAGGGTACTTGCCCTCCTTTACATTCCCCTTAATCCTCTCGACATTTGTCCTAAACTCCCTAACTGCAATCAACACCCCAAAAAGCCCTGTAGAAGCGGCAAGTGCAAGGGTAAGGTAATTCCCTAATACACCCCCCAATTTGAGCAAGATAAATATCTCGGCAAGGGGAAGTATCGAGTAAAGGAGCATTAAAAGCAAAACTTTAACTATAAAATCGCCCTCAAAAAATCTTAAGAGCAGTCTAATATCCATCATAGCTAAGGGATTTTAACACTATCCCGGGCAATCAGCAAGTCACAACCATACCTACTCAACAAAATTTTCTTGAATAAATATCAATAAAATATATTATATAAGAATAATTTATGATAAAAGTTCTATTTATAGATGATGACAGACCAACTCAGAACACACTAAAGATGATCCTTCCAGACAATTACATCATTATCTCGGCCTATTCCTCACGAGAGGGAATAGAAAGATTAAAACAGGAAACCATAGATATAATACTCCTGGATATAGACCTCCCGGACAGAGACGGAATTAAAACCCTCAAAGAGATAAAAACAACACTCAACCCACCCCCCGTAGTAATGCTAACCGTACTCTCCAATATAGGGATAATAGTGGAAGCAATAAGGGAGGGCGCTTACGACTATATTGTTAAACCCTACAAGTTAAATGAACTTATAGGAACAATCAAAAGAGCACTGGAAAACCACTTTGCATACAGGAATTCAAAGGTACCACAGGTAACTGATGAGGCCTTCAGGGAAATTATCGGAATAAGCAACCAAATTATCACGGCAAAGGCTCTTGCCGCCAGATATGCTACAACGGATGCCACAATACTAATCACAGGAGAGAGCGGAACGGGTAAAGAGCTAATGGCAAAAGCCATCCATCTGTCGTCTCCGAGAAAAGAAGCCCCGTTTATAGCAATAAATTGCGCAAATTTGGCTCCCAACCTAATAGGTAGTGAACTATTTGGATCCGAAAGAGGGGCTTTTACAGACGCTCTTTCGAAACCAGGACTCCTGGAAGAGGCCAACGGTGGAACAATTTTTCTTGATGAAATCGGAGAACTTGGAGAAAATCAGCAGGCCGCCCTACTAAGGGTACTGGAGGAGAAAAGGGTAAGACGAATTGGTAGTCGAAGCTTCAAATACGTAAACATTAGGGTAATCACAGCTACCAATCGAAACCTAAAAGCCATGACAGAGGAAAAAACCTTCAGAAAAGATCTTTTCTTTAGAATAAGCGTACTTCCCATAGAAATGCCCTCTCTACGTTCTAGAAGAGAGGATATACCCATACTGGCAACTCATTTCCTAAAATTAATGGACAAAACCAAGAAATTAACAGAAGGGGCCAAACGTACCCTCGCAGACTATCCTTGGCCAGGAAACGTAAGGGAACTAAAGAATGTGATCGAAAGAACAACTCTTCTTACAGACCGTAGAATAATAGAGGCATCGGACATAACTTTTTGAAATTTAGTATCTCTAATTTTTCTAATACTAAATAGAACACCAATCAATCGATAGCTCTTATATAAAATCCCTCAAAGAGCCAAGCCTTATCGGAAGAATCGGCAAAGTTTATGGGTTTTGTCTGACCCACTATTTTGCCAACAAATAGAACCTTAGTATTAGGTACGATTACAGGATGACTTGCCCTCCGGGGTTTTCTGGTAAGTATAACTCCGTAATACTGAGGACCTTTAAAACGTACCATCACTTTGTATACCTCTATCTTCTCAAGACCAACCCACTTCCCGGAAACAACCTCTAAAATAACTTCATAATTGGCTCTCTTACGATTAACAATTGTAACACTCGAAACTGTCCCATTAAGGACATAAATTTTCTCTCTATCGACACTAAGGTTTTTCTCCAGAGCTACACTCAAACTATCAATTGTCGCGTTAAAATCTACCACTCTATCAAAATCTTTTTTCGATATCGAAAAAACTGGAGTGACAGAGAGACAAATAAATACAACTAAAATTACAATCCATGCTCTTTTCATTTGTAAAAATAATAGATTTAATACCCTCATTGGTCAAGCAGACAAAATTAAAACTCTCTCTTTTTAAACAATCCGCTTATCTTTCTAAATATCTTTTCTACTCGCTTGGCCTCCCCCTCCGAAATCATAGCCCGCCCCAGAATATCACGAAAAAAAATCTTCATATCATCACCGCTTACCTGCTTAAAAAAACCAATCTCCCTCAACGATTCCACCATTAAAGAGGATAGATTATTTATTCTCTCCCATTCCACAGGCCGATACATCCTCGTATGTCGCTCATCCGCGGCTTTAAAAATCTCATATACAACTATCTGGACAGCGTGGGAGAGATTTAAAGAGGGAAACTTCGGGGAGGATGGAATCTTAACAGCCACATTGCAGAGGGACAAATCTCCATCTGTTAAACCCGAAACCTCATCGCCAAACACTAAAGCACTCCAACCATCCTCCACAGAGACTACCTTCTCTGCCAACTCCTCAGGTGTTATGCTAAAATATTTCCTCCACTTTCCCCTCCTCCTGGTAACACCGGCAACAAAAACCGCTCCCCTAATAGCTTCCTCTAATGAGCTATAGATCACAGCATTATCCAAAACATCAGAGGCGTGTATGGCAAGAATTTCGGCTTTTACCGGATCAATAGGAGTATCCATGACAATGGAAAGCGAGCTAATACCCATATTCTTAATAGCCCTACACACAGCTCCAACGTTTCTGCTATCCCTGGGCCTCACAAGAACGACCTTCACAGTACCGGAAATATCTTTCATACCTATCACCAAAATAATAATCTACAATAATGACATTATATAAAAATTCTGGTAGTTTAAAGTTAAATATGGAAAATTTCAAAAATTACAGAGCCTTAGTACTCTACTTTAGCGGAACGGGCAACACACACCTCGCGGCAAAAGAAATCGCTAAGACACTGGAAGACAGCGGATTATCCGCATCCGTTAAATCTACAGAGGTGTTTGACCCGGAGGAAACAAAAAACTATGATTTACTCTTCTTTGGATTTCCAATATACGCACTCAGGATGCCCGCTTTCCTCGAGAGCTATGCGGAAAGATTAACACCCACCAGAAAGAAATGGGTCTTTATCTTCTCTACGTACGGTTTCTACCCCGGAAATGCGATGAAAATAACGGCCAGAACCCTTGCAAGAAAGGGTTTTATCCCCATAGGCATCAAAGGAACAATGCTTCCGGGGACAGATGGTCTTTTATTTATTAAAAAGGGGTCAAAGACGGAAGAAAAGATAAAAAATAAAGATTACACATCCACAGGGGGAATGAAGAAACTAAAAGAAAAAGTATCCAAAACTATCCACAGAATACTCGCGGAAGAGCCCTCCAGGGAAACTGCCGGAGAGGGAATATCTCTATTTCTCTCTCCTATAGGCATTATCTTAGATATTCTTTTTCAACTTATTTACAAACCCCTAGAAAAATCATTTAAAAAGAAATTTTATGCCGATCAAAAGTGTACCCATTGCAGGCTATGCGAGTTGATATGCCCCTCCCATAATATCACAGTCACCCAAACAGATGTCCTCTTCTCCAACAAGTGTTACCTCTGCCTGCGTTGCATCCACCAGTGCCCGGAAGAGGCTATTCAAATAGGGAAGTTTACACAAAAAAGCATGCGATACAGGGGTCCCGACGGAAGCTACCATCCTTTATCCATACTAAGGTCCCATGAATAGAAAGGGCTAATACTCACTTAAAATCCTCACGCTGCGGATAGAAGGTTTCCACGAGCACAGTTCCATCCTCATACGCTCTAAAACCATGTAAGGCATTGGAGGGCACATACATAGAATCTCCCGCCTCTACCTCCGTATCCTTACCATCTATGGTAAAGACTCCGGACCCTTTTGCAACAAATCCTATCTGTTCATGAGGGTGCCGATGAATCTTTCCAACAGCCCCACTATTAAAGGTAAACTCAACAATCATTAAGTTTCCCCCGCTGTTAAGCACTCTGCGCTTCACACCATCTCCTGCATCAACAGCTACGGTGTCTTTTCGTTTTACTACCAAAACTACACCTCCTCGGTATAAGATCTATCAAGTGTCTCATTTACATTAAAAATCATAAATACAAGCCCAACGATTCCAATTACAGAGATAACCAAAATACCTATCCCAAAAGAAAATATACTTGTTAAGCTCCCTATCAATAACGGAGCACTAATTCTTCCGGCATCGGAGATAAATCTCCACAATCCCAAGAAAGCCCCTACATTCTTACCCTTTGCAACATCGGACCCCATTGTCATATTTATTCCGCTTCCCATACCGTTACCAAGTCCCATAAGAAGCGCAACTATAATAAACCCATCTACAGATTTAAACAGGAGGATAAATCCCAAACCCAGAGAAATACTAGCCATGCATATACCAAGGGACCATTTTCGCCCGAGTTTATCCATAACAAAACCGGCAGGGATCACCATTAACAAGCCACCGGCACTCAATAATCCCATTATACTACCTATTGCAGATATACTTAGACCAACCGATTTGCCCAAAATTGGGAGTGCAATCTGATACGCATTTCTAATCAAACCTAAAACCATCATGGTAACCCCGGTCGTAAGAAGGATTCCCTTACTCTCCCCAATCACGGTTTTCAAAGCTGCTAAATTAAAAACCTTCCCCTCGCCAACCCCACCACTATCGCCGGAATCGGTTGTTTCATTCCCTCCTCTCACTCTAAAAATCTCTCCCTCATGTTTACCAGAAAAAAACAAAAGCTGAACAAACGCCACAAAAAACAACCCACTACTTATAAAAAACAGGTAAAAATACCCAAATCTCTCGGCAATATAACCCGCAACAACAGGACTTACGATTCTTCCCAACCGCATAATACCACCAACCCCGGACAAAAACCTTCCCCGCGTATTCGTCTTTGAATGATGTCGTATATATGACATAACGGAAACAAGCCAGAGAGAGGTAGCAAACCCGGAAATAAAAAGGGTCAGACTTAGAAACCACAGATTCCTAACAAAACCGGATAAAAGTGCGGCAAATATAAAGCTGACAAGACTCAATTTCATTGAGAATTTCTCCCCAATCCTACCCACCAGGAAACCCACTGGGAGATCTATCAACAACCGACTTACAAGTGTAACTCCGGTAATTAAACTCGCAGTTGCCTTATTTGCCCCCAGCTCCATCGCATACAGGGGAATAAGCGGTATTATCAAACTTCTGGAGGAAAAGACAAACAGAGAAGGAATATACACGCCGAACAGGATACGCTTAAAAACACTGGTGCTATTTCCGTTTTTCTCTTCCTGCATACCCAAAGAAATACCTCCCTACCACCTAGAACCAAGTTATTACTTTAACGAGTAATTTTAAGTAAAACTACCCCTAATAGCTCAAATTTTATATTTTAAAAACTCCCCAATGAAAATAAAAGCTGGAATATCCTTTATTCATATCATAAACTACACAGTACAACAGGAGGGACAAATGAAAACTGGACTCGTATTAACCGGCGGGGGGGCGAGGGGAATAGCCCACATAGGGGCAATTAAAGCCCTCGAAAAAATAGGTTTCAAACCAGACATTATAGTCGGTTGTTCCATGGGGGCAATTGTAGGAGGAATATATGCATGCGGCTCGCCCATAGATTTTATAGAGGATTACCTGATAAACAAATTTGAGTTTCGGAAACATACGGAGAGATGGACGTTTCAATTCTCCAGAGGCCCAATCGTTAGATTTATTCAGGTAGAACAAGCCCTTACTGCAATGATCCACGACAGGGGAGTCGATAACGGAGAAAAAATCCTAAACCTAATTAGAGAACTAACCCAAAATAAGAACTTCGAGCAAACAGAGATACCATTCGCCTGCAATGCAGTGGATATCCTTAGCGGAAAAGAAATCGTACTTAACAGCGGGAATGTAGCGGAGGCAATCAGGGCATCCATGTCACTCCCGGGGATTTTTACCCCGGTCACAAGAGGAAACATGCTCTTAATAGACGGGGGAATTCTTAACAACAATCCCATAGAAATAGCAAAAGCTATGGGTGCCAGAAAGATACTCACAATAGAGGTAAGCCCCTTCGTTAAGTGGGATTTTTCCGACGCAAAAAACGGACTTGCCATATTTTTGCGTTCACTAGACGTTATCGGTAAAAAAATAGAAAGCCTGAAAAAACAAAAACCAAACCTGAAAATTATCGCATACGATGGCACTCATACCATGGACTTCGACAGAAAAAAACAATTAATAGCTCTCGGCGAAGAGGCCGTACTCAAAGACCGAGAGAGGATAGAAAAAATCTTTTTGAGAAAAATCTTTGGTCTAAGGGTATAACACACCAGAGTACCGCCATTTAAGGCATTGACAGGGAAACTTCAAGCGATGTATAATTAGCAACACAATATGTTATTATTTAGGAGGAAAGAATGTCCACCCTAACAAGAAAATATAATTTAACTCCTCAAGAGGTACCCAGAGTAGAAACAAAACATAGGAGAATTGTAACAAAACTGCCCGTTCCGGAGTCGCTTCCCATATTCGAAAAGTTCGAAAAGTACGAACCCCGTTCAATGCAGGGTCAACCCCCAATAATAATAGACCACTCCGAAAGTTTTTATGTCTACGATAAATGGGGAAACAAATGGATAGATTGGTCTTCCGGGGTATTAATTTCCAATGTCGGGAATTCTCATCCCAAAATCATAGAGGCAATAAGAGAAATGCTAGATAGGCCTCTCCTCAGTACCTATGTTTTTCCTCACGAGAAACGCGCAGAACTGGTAGAACTATTAATAGAAACTTTTCCCTTTAAGGGTTACAGGGTCTTTCTCCTCTCTACAGGCTCCGAGGCAACGGAGAACGCAATAAAGCTCTCTAAAACGTATGCAATGGAAAAATATGGCCCTCAAAAGCGATACATCGTGGGATTTAACAACGCATTCCACGGTAGGACAATGGGAGCTCAACTGGCTGGTGGCATGCCAGCGGGGAAAAAATGGCTTGGGAAGTCCGATGATTCCTTTGTACAGGTGCCATTTCCGGACGGCTACAAAAACGAAAATACCAGTTTTGATCTATTTGAAGAAACCCTGGACAAACTCAAGATAAAACCAGAGGAGGTAGCAGGTGTTATCTCGGAGAGTTATCAGGGGGTCGGGCCGGATTTTTTTCCACCGGAATACGCCCAGAAACTGGAGAAATGGTGTAGAGAGCACGATGTAGTGCTTACCATGGACGAGGTACAGGCAGGCTTTGGGAGAACCGGCAAGTGGTATACATTTCAGCATTACGGAATAAAACCGGATCTTGTAACCTGCGGCAAAGGGATAAGTAGTTCCTTACCCCTCTCCGCCGTTATAGGGAGAGAAGACATAATGAACCTCTACGCCCCGGGTTCCATGACCTCGACACACTCCGGTTCACCCCTACCAGTAGCAGCAGCTATTGCCAATATAAAACTCTTAAAAGAGAAAAATTACATCGAAAACGCGGCTAATCTGGGTCCCGTACTAAAGGAGGGATTAGAAAAAATTCACATAAAGTACCCGGAAGTTGCAGGGTGTGCCCATAGCTTAGGGCTTGTGGGGGGAATACAGGTAGTAAAACCCGGCTCAAAAACCCCGGATAGTGATACGGCACTTCGTATCAACGAGAGGTGTTTTCAGAAGGGACTTCTCATGTTCGCCCCGGTCGGTGTTGCAGGGGAGTGTATAAAAATAGCTCCACCTTTAGACATCACCGAGGAAGCGCTAAGAGAGGGAATCAGTGTACTGGAAGAAGCCTTTGACGAGGTGCTCCTTGAGTCTCATTGATTTCAAGAAAATTTTTTGACTAGACTAAAAAGCCATCGCTCAATATTATCTGAAGTATGATTTTTACCATAGGTGAAATTCACCGGGGTACACGATACAGGATAAAAGATCGGGAAAAGGCCGTTATTTTTCAAGAGATATGCACGGGAGAAAATGTCACAAGGAAGAGTATCTCTCACAAACTCAAAATTCGTCCCACTACGGTTTCTCGCCTTGTTCAGGAATTGTTAGACGAACAGCTTGTAGTAGAGGGAGGTAGGAGGCGGGTAGAAAAACCCGGAAGGCCTGAGTTTTTCCTCTTACCAAACAAAAACAGACTTACCGCAATATCAATCTACGTAGAGGGGAGGAAACTAAAGGGACAAATCGTCAATCTACATGAGGAGATTCTACACGAGGATGAAATAACAGTAGGAGAATCCGTAGAGAACGAGGAGTTTACAGAGCTATTTAGCCACTTTCTCATTAACATAAAATCAAAAATTCCCCCACAGAGCATTCTTACAGGAGCGGGAGTTTCCCTCGTTGGAACGGTCAACTCCAAAGAGAATCTCTGGATTTCATGTGCGAGATGGAACAGAATTAACAATCTTAACTTTGCAAAGATTGAAGAAGTCACAGGGGTAACCATTACAATAAAGAGGGCACTGGACACGGAGCTTAAGTATCGAATAGTTAAGAACAGAGATTATCGACATAAAAATATCCTTCTCTTCCACTGGGGATTCGGCATAGGCGCCTCATTTGCCCACAGGGGAGAGGTACTCTCCTCCACAATAGGGAGATTCGGAGAGATAGGGCATAGCAGAATTTTTGAAAGTGACTCAAAACCCTGCAGATGTGGCCTAACAGGCTGCCTGGAAACGGAAGCGGCTATCTGGGCAATAGTTCCCCCACTTAAAGCAGAGTATCCCAATCTAAGCGACGACGAACGGGAGTTTACAGTGTTTTTACAACTCCCAGAGGTACTAAAAAACAACATAATAGCAAATGCGCTCCGTCACGTGTCTGCCGCAATAACGATTCTCTACAAAATATTCTATCCGGACGAGATACTACTAATAGGGCCATTCGCAGAAAACAGATTGATAATCAACCGACTAAGAGACTCAATATCTTCCAACATTCCCACCTATGCTCGCTCTTCTCTAAAAATCTCAGTTATCTACGGAGGTTTTAAAGGCTCGATATACGGTAACACCTACGATCTGTTTTTTAATGAGCTAAGAAAACTTTTAATAGTTAAGTCGTAAATATTCAACTTGACATTAGTAAATATTTATACACAAATATTATTAAAGAAGAGTATATTAAAAAAGGCATATATATAAAATCTATATAGTAAGGAACAAAAAAATGAGCGAACTTGAAAGGGTAGATAAAGAAATATTCGAGTCAATAAAATCAGAACTAAAACGGCAGGAGGAAAAGCTTGAACTAATTGCCTCGGAAAATTACACCTCCAGAGCCGTCTTAGAGGCACAGGGCTCCATAATGACAAATAAATATGCAGAGGGATACCCTGGACACCGTTATTACGGCGGATGTGAGTACGTGGATATAGCAGAGAACCTTGCCCGGGAGCGGGCAAAAAAACTCTTTAACTGTGAATACGCCAATGTTCAACCCCACTCGGGGAGTCAGGCAAACATGGGTGTAATGTTTGCCCTCCTAAAACCCGGGGATCTAATCCTTGGAATGGATCTTGCCCACGGTGGACACCTCACCCACGGTTCTCCCGTTTCCTTTTCCGGCAAACTCTTCAGAGTTGCTCACTACGGAGTCTCTCCGGATACAGAAACTATCGACTACGATAAACTCAGGGAGATCGCCATAAGGGAAAAACCCAAACTTATCATCGCAGGCGCATCGGCATACCCAAGAATCATAGACTTTAAAAAGTTCAAAGAGATTGCGGACGAAGCAGGAGCCTTTTTCATGACCGATATGGCCCATATAGCGGGATTAGTAGCTGCCGGTCTCCATCCTGACCCCCTAAAGTATGCCGATTTCGTCACCACAACAACCCACAAAACGCTAAGGGGCCCCAGAGGTGGGATGATACTCATGGGAAAAGACAGAGAAAATACACTGGGAATAAGAGCTCCAAAGAGTGGGAGACTAAAAATGTTCTCGGAGGTTATAGATTCCTCCATTATGCCTGGAATCCAGGGGGGACCCTTGATGCATGTAATAGCAGCAAAGGCCGTGGCTTTAAAAGAGGCGCTAGAGCCCTCCTTTAAAGAGTATCAAAAACAGATAGTTAAAAATGCAAAGGTTCTAAGCAGAGTACTAAAAGATGGAGGTCTTCGGTTGGTAGCCGGCGGAACTGACAATCATCTCATGCTGGTGGACCTTTCACCCCTCTCTATCACTGGAAAAGAGGCGGAAAGAGCCCTGGACGAAGCAAATATTACGGTAAATAAAAATGCCATTCCCTTTGACAAAAAGAGCCCGTTTATAACCTCAGGGATAAGAATAGGAACCCCAGCCGTTACCACACGTGGTATGAAAGAGAGAGAAATGGAAAAAATAGGAGAACTTATAATCGAGGTACTTAAAAACATCGATAACGATAGCAAAATCTCCGCTATAAGAGAAGAGGTAAAAAAACTCTGCAACGATTTTCCCCTAACCCAATATGTGTAGAAAAAAATACTAACACTACTCTCCTATTCATTTTCCACCGATTCTATACATATAGATTGACAACCATAGGGGCTATACTTATACTATCTTTATACATCAGATTTAGGGAAAGGGATGCCAAATCCACTCCAACTTTCAATAGTTAATTTTAGAAAAGGCTCGTATATTATTGTAGAGGGCAAGCAAAGGGCTGATAACTTCTACATAATACGAAGCGGTAAGGTACAGATAAGCAAAGAGGTAAAGGTTGTAGAGGAAGAGGGGGGAAACATCTTAGGCCCAGGGGATTTCTTTGGAGTCGTTTCTACAATGTCCTCACATAGTCATATAGAGACCGCTATGGCCCTCACAGATGTCTCCCTCATATCGGTTCATAGGGATCAGTACTGGCTTCTAATAGAAAAAAATACCCCAGTCGCGATGAAGATAATCCAGGGGTTCTCCAGAAAAATGCGGTATCTGGATGAGGCACTCACCCGACTCACGCTAAAGAATACGGCAAGTGCCGATGCCTCTCACCTCTTTAAGGTAGCAGAGTACTATGCAAAACAGAATCAATATAACCAGGCATACTATGCCTACTACAAATATATCAAATACAACCCCGAGGGAGAGTACGTAGACATTGCCAAGGAGCGAATGGCAAAGATTCATCCGTACGCCAAAATAGTCAACGTAGATAAGAACAGCAACAACTTTACCAGATTTTATCCCAAAAACACGATGATATTTAGCGAAAACGAACCTGGTGACGAGCTTTACATCATCCAGAAGGGAAGGGTTAAAATAACCAAGATAGTAGACAATAACGAGGTTCTCCTGGCCATGCTAAAGGCAGGAGATATATTCGGCGAAATGGCTCTTCTTGAAAACAAGCCCAGATCGGCATCTGCTATTGCATACGATGATGTCACTCTCCTTGCGGTTAACAGAGAAAACTTTCAGATGATGGTAAAAACCCAACCCCAACTAATCACAAGACTCACCCAACTCCTGGCAGAACGAATCTGGTTTATATACAAACAACTGGCCAATACCATAATGCTCGATCCCCTGGGGCGACTCTATGATGCCCTTATGATCCAGTTGGAGAAAAACAGGGTGCCTATTGAGCCCAAAACAAGTTACACTTTCGACTTCGGTCCCAAAGAGCTGATAAATATGGTAGGTTTGCCCAAGGAAAAGGGCAATGTCCTCATAAGAAAATTGTTTGAGAACAAAAAACTTAAACTGGTCGATAACAGAATCTTCGTCTCTGATGTCGAAGAGATAAAAAAACAGGCCGAATACTACTGGAAAATGGAAAAGATAGAACGAGCGAGACGGCAACATTCAATGAGTCAGGAGATTTAAAAGGGTCCAAAGTTTATAGCTACGGCAATTCCAAGAAAGACAAGTGTAATCACAAAGACAATAAGTTGCAATTTTATAACCCACCTAAACCATTTCGGATAACTTACCACGGTAAAACTCAGACCAATCAAAAGAAGGGCATTGGATGGGTACAAAAGATTACTGAAACCATCACCAAAATCAAATGCTAATATTGCGGTTTGCCTCGTAATTCCCACTATATCCGCAAGGGGCGCAAGTATAGGCATCATAAGGAATGCCTTCGCAGAGGCAGAACCTATAAAAAAGTTCAAAAATAGAGTCAAAGCATATATCAAAAGGGCAGCGAAAAATTTTGAGGTATGTGAAATATAAATAGAGGCCCTATACAGTATGGTGTCCATTATCCCACCGGAAGAGATTATATACTTAACACTCATAGCCATAAGTATAAGTACTATCCCCGGAAATATTCCTATAAAACCCCTCACAAAGTATCTACCTATATCCTTAAGCCCAAGCCCGGCAAGCAAACCGGAACCAATCCCCGCAATAAGAAAGAGCAAACCCATCACAGGAAAGGCCAAAAAAGAAACTGAGGGAATTCGTGCTGTTACAAATATAAAAACTATTGCAAACCCAATAACAATGGCAAACCATACTACCGCTCGTCTCATCTCTGGGAGTTCTGCCATTTTGGAATCTTCCTCTATCTGTCCGGAAGAATAATTTTTCCGTACCTCCAGGTCCTCTCTGTACACCGGTGAAAACTCGGGATTTTTCTCTATCCTCCTAACATAGGAAAGGAGAAAGAGAAGCACAGTGGCATATATAACCATAAAAAATATTATCCTGAGCCATGCTCCAGAAAATAGGGGAAGCTCCGCGATAGTCTGAGCAACACCTATGGTAAAGGGATTGGTAACAGCAGCGGAAAATCCAAAACCCAACGCGAGAAGGCTCATCCCCAAACCGGTAAGAGAATCCCATCCGAATAGATAGGCAAGGGGAATTATCATCACCACAAGGGGAACAAGTGCCTCAAAGATACCCAGAAAGGCACCCGCAAACATAAAGAAAAAAACAACCACGGCAAGAAGCAAAAACCTATTATTTCTAAATCTCCTGACTATCATCGCCAGAAGAGCCTTCAGGACCCCCGCCTTATCCAAAATCGTAAAGGCACCCCCGATAAATATAATCAAGAGAATTATTGTAATTATCGTAAGACTGTCCTTACTAAAGACAACCTCAATAGGGGCAGTGAACCATCTGTACACGGGAAAGTTAGGTTTTTCCACATAGTGAAAAGAGTTAGGATCTACAACTACATGTCCATTCTCTGTTAACCTATTATACCTACCGGAGGGAACAATTCGTGTAAGTATTCCGGAGGCAACCATAAGGGATAGTAAAATAAAAAATGCAGCCAAAAACGCCCTTTTACCTATCTTGAGTGTATAAGAAGAACCACCTGTCTCGGAATTGCTCACATATATTCTCCTTTCCAAGCTAGAGCTGAGAAAGAATCCCTAACCAACTATAATTTTCCTATAAAAATCAATGGCACGTCTAAAGTTTTCAACAGAAACTCTCTCGTTATTGGCATGAATTGTTTCTATATCCCTTTTACTCAGCAGAAGTGGGAGGAACTTAAAGATTCCATCCGCTATACCCGCATAGTGTCTGGAATCCGTACCACCAACCATAATAAACGGTACAACTGCCACATCACCGAAAACATCCGTGATAGCCTGCTTTACCCTAGAATAGCTATCGGAGTTTATGCTCGACTCAACACTGGGATTGTTAGTTCCCCTATCGTATAAGACCTCTACCTCCACATCACCAGGATTAATTCCCTTGGTTTTCCTCACTATCGCTTTAATCTCCTCATACGCACTTTCAACCGTGTCCGGATGCAGTAACCGCACGTTTACCACAGCAGAGGCTCGCTGCGGGAGAATATTCTCCTTTGTGCTACCACTCAACATGGTAATAGCCCTTGTCGTACGTATCATAGCATCGGTAGAGGGAGTCTTTGAAAAACCTTTTAGAATTATCCCCCTAAAAAGCTTCTGATGCCTAAACACAAACTTCCGCATAGGAGACATATAGTTACTCAACTCATTCATAAAGGAACTAAGGGTTTTCGTTATCCTGGGTTTTGCCTTATTTTCCTCTATCGCTACCAAAACCCTGGCAAGTATTCCTGCCGCACTATTTCTAGGCGGCATAGATGCATGCCCACCGGCACCTCGTGCGGTAACCTTTACATTCATCATTCCCTTCTCTGTTACACCGACAAGAGCGACAGGCTTATCCACGCCACTAATCATATCTCTTGTCACAACAGAGCCCTCATCAAGAACAAGAGAAAAATGCAGACCCCTTTTCTTCAATTCCTCTACAATCAAAACGGCACCTTTGGCCCCGCCCAATTCCTCATCATGTCCAAAAGCCAGATATATATCCCTCTCCGGTACAAACCCCTCTTCACATAATGCCTCTACAGCCTCCAGTATCCCTATCATAGAGAGTTTATCATCCAAACTGCCCCTTCCCCAGATAGTACCCTCCTCAACAACTCCACCAAAGGGAGGCTTCTCCCATGCTGCTTCGTTTTCGACAGGAACAACATCGTAATGAGCCATAAGAACCATTGGCTTTAACGAACTATTCCTCCCTCTCCAGTAGTAGAGCAGGTTGTAATCCCCAATACGTTCCTGTTTTAGGATTTTATGGACCCTTGGGTATGATTTTTCGATAAACTTTATATACTCCCTATACTTAGAGTAATCTATTCTAGACCTATCACTGTAAGAAACAGTCGCTATCCTTAATGCCCCACAAAATCTCTCCACGGATCTTTCAAAAGACTCTTCTTTCATAACCTAAAAAATCTCCTCTAAAAATTTTAACACAGATCACTTACAGATCACTTATGCTTCATCACCGTCACACCGTTCCAATCAGGTGGCGGTGGATCTTTAATGTAAGTTCTACACCTTTCTACCATTAAATCACACATTTTGTCACCAGGAAGAAGTCGTTTGGCAGATAAAAAGGCATTGAGAGCCTCTCTAAACTCTCTGTTAAAGTACAGAGACATCCCCCTAGCGTAGAGATTTAGACCACTTCGCTCACTATCTTTAAGTTTTTCCCTGGGGGAATATATTCTTACCCCCTCCGACTTCCCGACAACAGCTACCATATCGAGGAGTCTACAGTAATACACCTTATCAATTCTCTCTTTAACCGACTCCGATACAATGATCGATTCTCCGTAGTACTTGGTAAGGTCCTGCAACCGTGAGGCCAGATTCACCATATCACCAATAACCGTATAATCCATCTTCTTCTCAGAACCTATATTCCCCACCGTTACTATTCCGAAATTAATCCCAATACCTATTCTAAAGACCGGTCTATTCCTCTTTTTCTGCCATGAATTAAACTCTTTAAGCGCCTTCATCATATCAAAGGCCGACCTTACCGCCCTTAGAGAATCATCACTGTGCCTAACCGGGGCACCGTAAAAGGCCATTAAAGCATCCCCAATAAACTTATCTACAATACCGTTGTACCCTACGACAACATCCACCATCAGACCAAAGTAACGGTTTAAAGATTCCACGATCTCCTCCGGAGACAACTTTTCAGAAATACTTGTAAAGCTCCTTATATCGGAAAACAGAACGGCAAGTTCTCTGTTATCACCTACAAGCATCTTCTCCGGATTGGCAAAAAATTGGTCAATCACATCCTTGGGGACATACTTCTGGAATATATTACGTATCTTCTCCTCACGCTTCTTCGATACGACAGCCCGGTATGCATACCTCTTAATCTGCTCGTACGCCCGCTCCAGTTCCTCCGTCATAATATTAAATGTATGGCCAAGCTCGCCTATTTCATCCCCATATACCACAGGCACACGTTTACTCAAATCATTCCGCGAGATTATCTCACGCATAGTCTTTACCACAAGATTTATCGGCCTCGTAAGAAAACCGGAAAATACAAGGAGGAGCACTATAGATATCACCACGGTCACACTTAAAAGTATCAAACTCTGGAAGTATATCTCTGTAACAGCGCTGTAAAATACCCTCTTTTCCTCCGTAACGAGCATCGCCCAATTGAAAGGCTTAAAATAAACCCCCGCTCCAACTCTTTCCACTCCGCCAATGGTTATATCGAACCAATCACCCGATGTATAACTTTCCGAACCCCCAAATAGGAAGCGATTCACAGAGGCACTTAATCTATCAATAAATCCACTCCCTCCCCCAACCCCCTCCTTGATCTCAACCCCACCCTTCAACACAAGAAAAAGCCTGGAGAGCTTCTCTCTGTCTCCGTCTCCAATCCCTAACCTGCCGGTGGACATTGCCACATTACCACTCTCATCCACGGCAAAAATTATTTCGCTCTTACTCCTTACAAGCGTAGCTGCAAAGGACTCCACCGCTGCCTTTGTGGCACTTACAAACTCTGCTTTATCCGCAAGGTTATTCTCCACCAGAATCCCCCACTGGCTGTTCGCATAGTTTAACAGTTCGTCCGTTTTAAACCTTAAAAATTCGGTAGCAATCTTTGTTATACCATTCCTCGCAGAGAGTGAAGCGGCAAACCCCATAATCACAATAGGAACAACAATAAGGGGAAGTACTATCCATATCATCTTAGTTTTTATCTTCATACAACAAACACCATGATTGATGATACTGTATGCCTCCAAATATTGTCAAAGGGGCATGAGGGTTACCAAAAATAGATTCAAAAAATATTTGACATACCCCAGGTTTTTAGTCGAAATTAAGTAGTAGTGATGAAAGGACTACTTAAAAAAGCAATAGAACTAAGGGAATCGGAGAAGGAAGAACTTCCAGAGGAACAGGGGATAGGAGAAACAGAGAAGGAAGAGATTCTGGATGAGATAAACCGACTCGTCTCTAAGCACAGAATCGAAATTGATGCCAGCCGATTAAAACCCAAACCTCTGAAAAAGGATATCCTTGCACCCCTAATCATAAACATCCTCTCAATTATTCTTCTAGGAGCGGGTATCTACTCTCTATCATACTTCTTCGATAAGAGAGAAGAAACCTATGTAGTTAAAAAGAAAACTCTCCTAAGTGCGGAATCGAAGGTAATCTCCACCCTGAAAGAAGAATCACAGAGACAACTCAACAAAAAAAACATGGAGATAAAGAAGATTCAGGGACGTCTAAAAGAGATAGCCAGAGAAAAGGAAACCCTCGAATTAACCATGCAACAGAAGATAAAACAGCGAGAGGAGATGCTAAAAAAACAACTTGCAGAAACCCTTAAAAAGGAACGAGAAAAACTTCTGGGAAGGGGGTACTCCGAGAGAGAAATAAACAGAAGGTTAAAAGCCCTCTCTGAAAAATTAAGGAGATCCAACGAGAGAGAGCTGGAAGATTATAAACGAAAGGCCGAGGCGGAATTAAAGAAGAAACAACAAGAGATTGAAAAATTAATGCAGAGTTATCAAGCGGAACTCCTCAAGGCAAGGGAGGAGCAGAGACGGCTCAAAGACTTCTATACACAGAAAGAGGCGGAACTAAAAGAAAAGTATCAGAGTGAGAAAGCCGCACTTGAGAAGAAAACCCAGAACATATCTGCCGAACTGTTCAAATTAAAGGAATTGAGAAGAAGAGAAAACCTCGCCCTTGATCAGATAATAGGAATATATAAAAAAATTCAGAGTGCAATTGATAATTCGGACTACCAAGGCGCAAAACAATCACTTAACGAATTAAACACCCTTCTATCCAACAGAGAAATAGCATCTCTACCCGCTATCAGGGCCAGAAAACCGGCCGAAGAAATCACGATAAAAGCTTTAAACGAACTTATTTCCGAAAAAATAGAGAACAAACGATTACGAGAATACCAAAACCTCGTTCAGTCCGTTGACAGAGCCGTTCAGAGCGGAAACCTTTACTATAGGAAAAAACAGTACGGGAAAGCCAAATACTTCTATACAAAAGCAATAAAGTTAATTCCCTCCCTCAGAGGCGGATATGCGAAATTATCATCAATATTGGATAACGAGTTTAATCAAAAAATGACAACAACGGTAAAGAGACTAAAAACCGAGGCGGATTCCGTAATAAACAATCTTAACTCACAGATAAGTAATCTTAATTCCCAAATAGAAACATTGAACTCCAGAGCCCAAAACCTAAACTCCCAAATAGGAATACTTCACACAGAGATAGAGAGACTTAAGAACAATATCGCAGCACTGAAAAAAGAGAAAGAAGAGAGAGAAACAAGACTAAAAACAATAAAACAACGCCTGTTTCCTCTGATAGAGCAGTACACCAAACTCCTAGACTCGGAACGGACCCTCAGCAATTCTCAGGATGAACTACTAAACGTTCTGGAAACAAAGGTACTTGTGAAACAGGTACTAACATCCGCTGAAATAAAAAAACGTTATCCAACACTCTCAAATGACTTTGAGAAATCGTTTTTAACGTACGGAAGGATAAACAAACTCAAGGGAGAAAAAGAGGCACTTACGAGTCTTAATAACCTTATACGCTATTTAAATCCATCAAATGCCATAAATACCAGACACACACCCTCAAAGGAGCTAAAAGAAAACCCGGATAGCCTACATACGCTAATAAACATTCTTCGCAACTTAAAGAGATTGCTCGAGTAGGACCGGCCTCGAGTAGCACTAGCTTAGAAATCAAGAAAACTTCTCGCTAATAATAAGTCTATCCATCATCCTAAGTCTTCTACTTATATCACGGGCAAGATTCATAATAATGAGAGTGTAAGTTTTCAGATTGAACTTCGATATTTTGTAGAGATTTTTGTTAGAGATGATAAGCACAGTAGTTGCCTCCAAGGCCCTAATAGTTGCCTCACAGGGTTGAATATCTATTATCTCCATCTCCCCGAAGGTGTCCCCTGTATGTAGAACATTTAGTCGTTTTTCCTCCACCTTTCCCCTGGTATCTATCCTCTTAAGAACCTCAACGCTTCCCCTATAAATAAAATAGAGCTTATCATTAACATTGCCCTCCCTAAGAATTACATCGCCTTTCGAATATACCTCCCGCTCCATAAGGGGTAGGATACTCTCTACCTCTTTGTCCGTCAGCCCACCGAATAGGGATTGAGATTGCAAAAAATTTATCTCTTCCACATTATAAATAATAAACATATAAAACCCCTCTCACAACTCTTTTTTATTTGAATAAAGAGGCTCTTAAAATGTATTTTATTCGAGAACGGTATATAAGAGGAGAGTAAGGAGTTCAGTATGATCGAACTAATAGAGGTTAGTAAGAGTTACAACAAAGGGGAGATAAGGGCGGTTAACAATCTGTCATTAAAGGTAAAACCGGGTGAAATTTTCGGATTCTTAGGGCCAAACGGAGCGGGCAAAACAACAACCATAAAGATGATAGTCGGCATTCTGAAACCCGACACGGGGAAAATTCTACTAAACGGAATAGATATAAAAAAAGACCCCATCAAGGCCAAATCTATAATCGGATATGTTCCGGACGAACCTGTGATGTACGAAAAAATGAGAGGAATACAGTTTTTAAATTTTATCGCCGATGTCTTTAAAGCGAACAAAGAGGAGAGAAAGGCAATATTAGAACTTGCCGAGTATTTCGAACTAACAGACGCTCTAAACGATATAATCTCCTCTTACTCCCACGGTATGAAACAGAAACTCGCGATAATTGCTGCAATGTTTCATAACCCTGAAATACTAATCCTAGACGAACCAATAGTTGGACTGGACCCCAAGGCATCCTTCAGACTAAAGGAAAAGATGAAAGAACTCTGTAAAAAGGGAAAAACCATATTCTTCTCAACCCATGTAATGGAAATAGCCGAAAACTTATGTCACAGGGTCGGAATTATCAATCACGGTTCTTTAATAACGGCTGCTCCCCTCGAAGAGATAAGAGAAAAAGCAGGGGAGATGGATGCTAATCTGGAAAAATTATTTCTGGAGTTAACGGAATGAACACACTGACAATATTCAAAAATTTGATACTAGGACTCACATTTCTATCCGCAGGCTCAAGGAAGGAAATGACTCGAAGCGGAAGAAAATGGATACTTCCTGTAGCCATAGGGGGTGTTGCCGTAGGTGGAGCATCGTATCTGTTTATGCTCATAAAGCTCTATCAAGGAATTCTTGCCCTCGGTATGGCTACCGGACATCCACAGATGCTAGTGTTATACGCACTTCTTTTAAGCTGGATATTCGTCTTCGTTGTAAATATCTCTATAGCCCTATCCGTACTCTACTTTGCAAGGGATACCGAACTACTCTTAACGCTTCCGGTAAGCTCGACTTCGATAATTAAGGCAAAAATCCTTCTTATCTCTCTCTACATCTTTCCCCTGCACCTATTTCTGATGCTCCCCGCCCTCTCTATGTATACCGATACATTAATATCAATGGGAGGGGCGTCTATCCCACACCTCATACTCCTATGGCTCGCCGGAATATTCTTTGTTCCCATGGTTCCGATATCTCTGTCGGTAATATTTACAATGCTACTTACAAAGGTAGCAAATCTATCAAGGTACAAAACAGCAGTGGAGATATTCGGAGGGATACTCGCCCTCTTTCTCGTACTGACATTTCAATTGTTCATAACCCGGGTAACTGCTGGTTCTGCTAACTCAGGTTCCTTTTCCAATCTAACACAACTTTCAAATATCTACAAAAACCTAACCGGTGCTCTCCCATTCCTCGAGTGGTTCTACAACAAACCTATTACATTCTCTCTCTCTTCGGTTATCCCTCTGTGGCTATCCGTTGTTACAATACAGTCAACCTTTTTACACGACTTCACAGCAGAAAGAGAAACCTACACAAAAAGAAAACGTAAAACCAAACCCGAGTCTGGCATTAACCTCGTAGCTCAAAATCTTGATACTCCTGAGGAAAAAATCCTTAGACCCTCCACTCAAATCAGAGCGCTCGTAAAACGGGAATGGGCAATACTTACATCAAACTCCACATTTTTATTTGAGGGGGCATCCGAGGTTTTGCTTGTCCCCGTAATATTCGTAGTCTTTGGGTTATTTGCCGGTGGGAACAACTCACTTTCAAAAATAAGGGCGTTTCTAACCCTACCTAACATATCTTCCATCGCAGGACTTATAGTCCTCGGAATAGCAGCATTTATGACAGGACTAAACGGGATATCAGCAACAAGTATCTCCAGGGAGGGAAGAAGTTTCTATCTTAACCTTACACTTCCGATTAGCGGAAAAACCCAGATAGTCGCAAAATGGATCTTTCACCTCATTATCTTTGTCCCCGCTTTCCTAATCGATTCTCTCCTGTTTCTTCTACTACTCGGGATAAACCTCGACTCCCTCATATTTATTATTCCGGCATCGGTTTCCATAACCACACTTCTCTACATTGTATCGATTGCCATGGACTTAAAACGACCAACACTAAAGTGGTCACACCCCCAACAGGCCATGAAACAAAACCTAAACACCCTGGCCAGTATGGGAATTACAGTGGGTATTATCGCTGTCTTTGGCGGTCTTAGCTGGTTCCTGGTTAAACTGGGGATACAACCGCTAGTAATAGGTTTAATAATCGCGATAATATCAGCAATTGCCGATTTTACACTTATGCCCGCCCTCTACAGGTATGCGGACAGGAGGTACCAGTACGAGATGGAACTAGACAGTTAAAGGCATAGATTAAAGGTATAATTGCAAAAATACCACACCGCCGCTATACGCAACTCACACTATCACTCAAAAATTGCTAAAGAGGAGCTTACCCGTTTTAGCATCATAGTAATTCATCTTATCCGGGTTGATATTTACCCAGATAGTCTCATTCATCTCTATATCCGTAAATCCGTTAACCTTAACAGAGAGATCTATCTCCTCCCTCTTCACACTCAAAATCGTCTCGGAACCAGCAGGCAATACGGAGTACACGCTAACCTTCACCCAACCAGGTTTTTCCGTTCTGGAAACTCCAATATCTTCCGGTCTTATAGTGGCTACCAGAGCTTTCTCCCTATCCGCAGACACCTCACCCCAGGGAAATTTCCCAATACTCTCACGACGAATCTCCGCTTTAATCTCACCGCTTTTAAAGAGGAGTATTCCCCCCTCGGATACGAGTTTTCCCTCTATCGAATTAATCCTCGGGCTACCAACAAAGCGAGCCACAAAGAGATCTGCCGGCTTTTTATATATCTCCTCCGGGGTTCCAACCTGTCTAAGGATACCACTCTCCATAACGGCAATTCTATCGGACAGGGTAAGGGCCTCTACCTGATCGTGAGTAACATACACGGTAGTAGCCCCAAGCTCATGGTGAAGTCTCTTTAATTCCGTTCTCATATCCACTCTCAGCATGGCATCCAGATTCGACAGGGGTTCGTCCATAAGAAAGATAGATGGCTGAGCAGCAATCATCCTTGCAACAGCAACCCTCTGCTGCTGCCCGCCGGAGAGTTCGGAGGGATAGCGATCTATATACTCGGACAGCTGAACCTTCTTTAAAACATCATGTACAATCCTATCAATTTCTGTTTTAGAAAGTCCCATCTGTTCGAGACCAAGAGAAATATTACGCCTCACGGTCATATGAGGCCACAGGGCATAGCTTTGAAAGATTAAGCCCAGTCTTCTCTTCTCTGGAGGAACAAATATACCCTTTTCCCTCGAAAAGAAAACCCTTCCGTCCACAACAATCTCACCACTATCCGGTTCCTCCAACCCCGCTATCACACGAAGGGTTGTTGTTTTGCCACAACCGGAGGGACCCAAAAGGGTAACAAACTGTTTATCTTCTATCTTAAGATTTAACTCACGTACGGCGGGAACTCCGCCGTACGATTTTTTTATACCCTTAAGCTCTATCCAGCTCAAATCTGTATCCCTTCAAAAAATTCCTTCAAACAAAAACCTTACTTAGCCGCTTCCTGCGTCCAGAAATCCTGAAACTTGGGAGCATTGTACCACATAAAATCAGGATCCACATCCCAACCCTTAAGCTCATCCCAAATCTCTCCCCCCTTGGGTTTGGGAACATCAACCCTGGGGCTTGCAGAACCCGGATCATAGTAGGGAGCCAATCCCTCCAAGAGCTCTGCCGCCTTGCCCTTGGTATACGGAGGATTGATTACCGTATCCTTCGTAATTTTGGGACTCCCCATGAGAAATGCGGTAAAAAGTTTTGCTGCATTGGGGTGGGGAGCCTGCCTTGCAATGGCGGTATACGTTGGATACACAAGCTTCTCCACCGGATCAAGAGGGGTAATTACCCAATTTGCGTAATTTTTAGAATCGTTATAGCGGAGATACGTAAAATAGATAATCGAAATCGGGGGATTTTTCTGACCGCGCTTTCCGGAGGCCGCGGCAACCTTACCGCCGGACTTGAGTATTATAAGATCGTTATGGAGCAACCTGTATACAAACTCATACCCTGCATCGGGAACCCCCTTATGCAAAACAATATCCTTACCGGTCAGGCGCTTGTACGCTGCAGCCATCTCATCGGCGTGTTGCACAAGGGTAACAAACCCCATAAGGACCGACAAAGATTTAAAGGGATCCTTTGTCACAACCCTGCCCCTCCACTTTGGCATAGTAAGCTCCCATATATTTTTTATAGGTGGTTTACCATATGCCTCCTTGTTATAGTAAAAAACTATTGCCTCGTTAATCCTGACAAGAAGGGGATCTTTGTACTTCTTTGGAATCTTATCAGCTACAGTATCCGGCACAAAGTTTACTATCATGTGATTCTTGAGGAGATTATTTATAACCTCCCCGGAACCTCCCGTAGTAACTATATCCGCCTTGTAAAGCCCCGCCTTTTGCTCGGAAACGGTTTTTTCCACCGTCTTAACAGAACCAAGATCAAAGTATTTTACCTTAATTCCCGGATACTTCTTTTCGAACAGCTCCGCTACCTTTGCTATTCTCGAGGAGGAGGAGTACACCACAACCTCTCCCTCCTCTTTAGCCTTTGCCTTTATCTCTTCCCAATTTTGCGGATGTTCCTCGTAGGGACCAAGCTTGGCCTCTTTCAACCACTTTTCCATTGCAGGGGGATAACCACCCTTGGCAGTACTTTCCCCGGTTTCTTTACTCCCACCGGCAAAAACAAGGGTAAAGGAGAAGATAAAGAGAACAAGTACAACCCCTCCTACTAACCTTTTTTTCATAAAGACACCTCCTTTTTTAATCTATTAAAAATTAATTATTCTTTAATCCCCATAAGGGATTTGTTCCCAAAGAACTTTCTTACGATAAAATTTGCCGTCACAATTATAAGTATCAGTATTATAGTTACCCCATTGGCATGTTGAACCTCCTCCTGATCCTCGTACGCAAATATTATTGTAGTAAGGACGCGCGTCGTAGGGGTTACAAGGAGAATAATGAGGGAGAGTTCTCTCATTGCGGTAATAAAGGTGAGTATCATCCCGGAGAGAAAACCACTAGAGGTCAGAGGAAAGATTATCTTCCTAAACCGCTTAAACCAGGGTATCCCCTGAATTCTGGCACTCTCCTCCAATGACTTGTCTATCTGTAGCATAGCACTAATCCCGGAGCGGGAAGAAAAGGGCATATTTTTAACAACAACTATCAATACAAGGAGCGAAAAAGTACCATACAGCGCCGGAATGGGGCCTATAGGCTTTGCAAACATCCCAAGGTATATAGCTCCCATTGCTATACTGGGGAAAACATACGGGGCAAAGGAAACCGCCTCCAGGGTCTTAGAGAGCCGTGTTCCTCTGTTTCTTACAACAGCGTAGCCGATAAACAAACCCAAAAACCCATTTATGAGGGCGGCAAGCACCCCAAGTCTAATACTGTTCCACACCCCATTCCAGATACCGGGATTCCTGAATATTCCGGGTTCGCCGCTGGCTATTTTAAAGTTACTCTTTCCCACCCAGAAGTGTGTGGTGAGATTGGAGATAGAATAATCCCCCGGGATTAACAAAAAGGTATCCCACAGAAGTAGCAACAGTGGGAGTAAAAAAACTACAACCAGAAAAAAGATGATAAGATACGCAACCGGATAACGCCACATCCCAAGCGAGGTCGGATTACTCCTAAAACCCTTTCCCCCCATGGTAACAAAACTCTTCCTAACTCCAACTATCTTACTATTAATGTATATTGCAACCACCGCCAACACCACAAGTACAAGGGCAAGGACATAGGCATCACCCATATTATTGAGATCGATAGATGCATATATCTGAGTGGGAAGATTAAAAAAACGAACGGGTAACCCTAGCAAAGCCGGGGTTCCGAATGTTCCCATACTTCTTGTGAAGGTTAACACAAACGAAGAACCAAGAGCGGGAAGAACTATAGGGAAGGTAATCTTTCTTAAAACCTCGGATCTTTTTAATCCCGCTACCCGTCCTGCCTCCTCCAACTCCGAATTAACCGTTTTAAGTGCCCCGGATATCAGAAGATACGAGTAGGAGTAGTAGTGAAGACCAAGGCAGATAATTATAGGAAACAAGCCGTAGGAAAACCAATCGGGCGGGTTAACCCCAAAAAAGTAACTAAACATCCCCTTTACCCCTGCAATCCTGTCGTTTTTAAACACGATAAGCCAGGCCAACGCCATAACCCAGGAGGGCATCATATAGGGGATAACTATTATCGAGTCAAAAAATTTTTTCCACGGGATATCGGTTCTTACAATAATCCATGCAAGGATAGCCCCAAGTAACATCGCAAGAATGGTCACCCCAAAACCAACCAGCAAACTGTTTATAAAAGGTTTCAAAAAGAGAGAGTAAGAGAGCCTACCCGTAAAAACGCGCATGTAGTGGTAGAGCGTAAAGGCACCAAGCCGTGCGTTTCTTACAACCCTTAAATCGTAATCCTGATAGGTTAGAGATGTAGCAATAATTTTAAAGAGAGGAAACAGTACCAAAATAGAAAAGACAACAACAAAGATAAGAGATAAAATTATATCTGTTCTATACCTGATTCTAATTAATTGATACTTTAACCTTGGAATTAGTGCATTACTGGTTTGAACCGATTCCCTCACCCATCCACTATAAACGCTCAACAATTCTTTTGTCAACAACATGAACTGCAGCGTAAATTTTTTTTAATTTAATAAACTCCTATTCCAAAAGGAATGCGGGTTTACCAAACACGGTGTATTACTGTATATTTTGTGTATTACTTTCAGAATAAAAACAACAATAAACAATAAGTCCAAGAGGGAAGATAAAAAGATGACAAGAAACCCGGAGTTTCCTACATCGAATTTCATACACGAGATAATCGAGAAAGACTTAGAAACGGGAAGATTCGATCATGTTCATACAAGGTTTCCCCCCGAACCAAACGGGTACCTCCATATAG
>CAZQTC010000013.1:0-53447 GCA_964596425.1 uncultured Spirochaetales bacterium
TTGTCTTTAAGGTTTTTCATCACTCCGTTAAAGTAGAGTCTCGATTCTTCTTTGAATATTCCATTTACCAGTTCTTCAAATATTATCCTGTTTATCTCTTCCATTTCCCCGGCTTCCGGGAGTTTGTAATCTATGCCGTGTTTCCCAAAGGCTTTTGGATATACCGGGCCTTTCATTAGATACTTTGTCCCCAGAATTCCGACGCACCTGTAGCCCTTTTGTGCTGCTTTTTCTGCGACTACTTCCGCTATGCTAAACCACGGAATTGGGGATTCCTTTACAACTAAGTCAAAGGCCTCGTGAATTGTGTTGTCCGGTGAGATTGCAAAATCTGCCCCAACGGATGCAAGCTTTTTTGCGGATTTTACCATCAGTCTTGCTACACCCTCCCAGTCCGAGGCATATATATATTCCATGTATTGGGAGAAGGGGTATGAATGCATTGTGACCTCGGGATGTACATATCTCCCCATTTTCTCCTGAGCCTCGGTGCATATTGTTGTATAGCAGAGTGCGGCCCCCTCTGCACTGCATGCGACTATTCCTATATGTTTTGCCATCTTTTTTCTTTTCCTTCCGTGTTGTAAAGTCTGTATTATAGAGTATATATCAATTGGGAGTGCCTTTACAAATTGTTTTTTTCTTGACAATAAATATTCCTCCTTATAATTATAAATAAATATAGAGAGGATTGGAAAGGAGATGTGATGGGGTTATTATTCGATGAGGATATCTGGCTGAGTGATAATAGATATATTACCCCGCATTCGGATTTTAGATATCACAATTTCACCCCTGAGAATTTCGATCTGGGTGATAGTTGTGTGGTAATTTTTAGCTCTGACTTGTTTAGAAGAGTGCAGGATTCTGTTTCTACTGTGGATGAGGGGTTTGTATGGCCCTATGAGACAACCCCTTTAAAGATCTGTGAAAGCCCTTCGGGAAAACGCTTTGGTTTACATTTTCCCTCTTATGGGGGGACACGCATTGCTAATTCGTTGGAGCAGCTTGCCGCTTGCGGCTATCGGTATGTATTTGGTATCGGATTGGGTGGAACCCCCCGTGATGATGTTGAGGTGGGGGATTTTATTCTTCTGGAGGGAGCAGTTAGGGGTGATGGTGTTTCGAGTTATTATGCCCCTCTTGAGTTTCCCGGAGTCGCTGATTTTAGATTGACTGCTATGTTGATGGAGGAACTGGAAAAGGCGGGGGAAAGATATCACCTGGGAATCTCTTTTGGGGTGGATGCCCTATACAGAGAGACCTATCAATTAATAGATAGGTTGAGGAAATTGAGGGTGCTCAGTATAGATTTGGAATCCTCCGCCTTTTTAACGGTGGGTAGACGACTTAATATGAGGTGTTGTTGGACGGGAGTGGTGTCTGATCGGTTGTTAAGCGGGAAACATCAGGGGAGTATTCATTCTGAACATGTTGGTAATAGCATTTCTCGGTTGGCCGGTTACGTGTTGGGAGTAATAGAGAGGTTGTAATATTTTTTGATGGGGTTGTGATAAAAATGGGAGAAGAGATAGTTTTTGAAACCTCCAGTGAATTTGAGCTTACGCGAGTTAAGAGTATTTTGGAGGAGGAGGGAATTGGCTACGTTGTGAAGAAAAGATACCTTCAGAATGTGTTTGGGGATGCGGATGCGTGGGTTGGAAAGGGGATTATTGGAGGGAGTTTTCAGGTTATAGTAACCTCCGAGGATGCCGATAGGGCTTCGGTAAGGATTAATGAGTTATTAGAGGGTATCGACCTGGATGATGCTTGATTTTTTCACGCCAACTATTTGTGTCTGGCTATTTACATTCGCTGAATTGGGTGTAGAATTCTTTTTATAGTGAAGAGAGAGTTAGAGGACAGTTGGCAAATAACACTTAGCAGATTGGTAGAGGAAGAAAAGACTCTTGCCTCTAAGGTAGCCGAAGTAGAGGTTAGATTTTCTGGGTTAAGGGATATAGAGCTTAGTTTGCGCCTGGCCCGCCTTAGATTTAAAATTTGCCTGTTTATCGTTGAGAAACTTGAGAGCTTTAAAGACCCGGAGAGTAAGAAAAAATATCACTCTATGGCGAGGGAGTATGCCCACAATGGCCTTAGTGAAATAGAAAAATTAAAATCCTCGGAATTGGATGCAGACGATACGGAATTGCTAATCCGTCATCCCCTATTTGAAAATGCTAAAACCTTACTCCAGCAGATTATTTTAGAGGGCGGCGGGGTATTCTTTGAGGGCAAAGAGAGGGAGGGAAAGGCTCTAAGAATTATTGCCAGAGCTATAGCACGGGCAATAAAAAAGTATTCTGCGCGCGACGATCTGTATCCCCCTCCCGAGCTTGAGAGCTATCCCGCGGGAATAAGAAGGTTGATCAATCTGCTCTTCCCTGTTCTTGCGAGGGAAAATCAGAAACCACCCCCCTATGGCATTGAAGAGGGAGAGGAGATTATATACCACTACAAAAAGATTAAACTTCCGCTAAGTCAGGCAGTTTTGTACTACGAAGAGGAGTTAATCCCTGCTTTGGAAAAGAAGCTTGAAGAAGAACCGGGTAATGAGAAACTTCAGGAGGAAATCAGAAAGTTTAAGGCGAAAGTGGCTGAGTATAAAAAGTTAAAGTTTATACCGCGTTCTACCCCAATAGTGATTGAGAGTGGTTTTTATACCGAATGGTTTACGGGTTATACGGAGAACGGAGAAATGTTGGTAACGGTTCCCATTCCTGCCACTCAAAAGTCAGGTACCAACCTTGATAGGTTGATGGAGCTTGTAAGAGCCGATTTCGTAAGGCAAATTGCCAATAAGAATGTTTCCCAGAAGTTAAAGAAGCATTATAGGTTTCTTAAAAGTCTGGAGAGCGGTCTCCTTGGGAGCTCCAGAACTCCCAGTATGAAAGTTGATACAAGATGGGGTTTTAGAATAGTAAAGCGAGAGATCCCCTCGCTGGTTGTTCTTGAGGATAAGAGGGAATTTGTTAGGCTGTTGGAGGCTGTGAGGGGGAGGCGATTTAGGTCTGTGGAGCAAGTAGTATTTAGAATGCTCTCCGAAAAAACTGGTGCTTCTTATAGGGATCTACTGGAGTGATCTCCTCTGAAAGGTAGTCAAGATTCATCACAGAATTAATTTTATATTTTAAAATTATACAGTCTTTGAATGGAATTAATTGACAACTGCCTATATGTGTGTCACAATGGATTGTCAAACAAATACAATCAAAAAAAATAAAGGAGGGCTTATGAAACGATATTTTTTGATTGTTGTGGTCCTGTCTCTGATTGCTTCTTTAGGTTTGTGGGCAGGGGGCAAACAGGAAAAACAGGCCTCTTTGAAAGAGTTAACCAAACCTGTAACCATAGAGATATGGTATTCTCTGGGAGCTAAGTACTCTGCCCCATTGGAAAAGATTATTAAAGATTTCAACAAGAGTCAGACCTTGATAACAGTTAAAGGGGTTTACCAGGGTGGGTATGCTACCACTCAACAGAAGTTGTTAGCTGCGTATATAGCGGGTAATCCGCCTGTTTTGTCTCAGTTAGAGCAATCGCTCGCAGGAGCCTTTGTTGCCAATGATGCGCTTGTCCCCCTTGAGGAGTTCATAAAGTTGGATAAGAGCTTTGATCTTAACGATTTTATGAAAGAGATGTTACAGGGTGCGGAGTTTTCCGGAAAATTGTATGGACTTCCCATTAATGTGAGTACACCGGTGCTCTATATTAACAGAGATCTGTTTAGAGCAAAGGGACTCAATCCGGATAACTATCCCACCACCTGGGAACAGGCCTATGAGATATCCAAAAAATTAAGTGATCCCTCAAAGCCTGTTTATGGAATAAGGGTTTACAACAGTGGTTGGATAATTCATTCCTATTTCCGTCAGTTTGGCGGGAGGCTTTTCAACGATGATTACACAAAGGTCCTCTTCGATTCTAAACCTGTGAAGGATGCAATACTCTTCTGGAAAAAGATGGTGGACGAAAAGGTAGCGGTTTATCAGGGCGGGAAAGACGGTTCTGCAATGGATGCGGCTTCTCAGATTGGTATGGTTATGCGTTCTACGGGCTCAATTCAGTGGTTTAAGGATCATGTTAAGTTTGATTTTGGCGTGGCTCCGTTTACCCTTGGAAAGGTAAAGGCTGTCTCGCTTGGGGGTGGTAATGTTTATATGCTAAAGAAAACCTCCCCGGAGCAGCAGAGAGCTGCATGGGAGTTCTTAAAGTATCTCACATCAAAGGAGAATCAAATTTACTGGTCACTAAATACGGGATATATGGTATCTAGAAAGAGTGCTTTCAATTCTCCTGAAATACAGGGAATTTTCAAAAAGGATCCGCGCTATAGGGTTACCTATGATCAACTTCCCTATGCATTCCCAAGACCCAAGGTTGCTCAATGGAAGGAAATTGAGGATATGCTCCGTAGTGCTATGACAAAAATTATTATGCAGGGTGCCAGTGTTGACATTCTCGATGAAATTGCTAAGAAGGCTCAGGAGCTAATAGAGTAAAAGCATGGATTGCGCCTTTAGAGCAAAATTTAGAAAAAAGGCTGGAGGAGGGACCTTGTGTCCCTCCTAGATATTCTTCTTTTAGATTGTATGAGGAGTCTAAAAGTATGGGAGCTAGGGAAAGACGGAATAATCTTCTCGGTTGGTTATTTATAACACCGCCTATAGTTATTTTCGGGATTTTTATTTTCGCTCCTATGGGGGTTGCCCTCTTTGTGAGTTTACATAAATGGAATCTCTTGAGCTCTATGAAATTTGTTGGTCTTAAAAATTATGTGAGAATGTTCCATTCGGAATCCTTTTGGAACTCCCTGAGAGTCTCTCTTATCTATGTTTTGGGAACGGTGCCTACCTCTGTTATTTTTGCTATGATTCTTGCGATCCTTATGAATCAGAAAATATATGGGTTATCCTTTTTTAGAATTATGATTTACCTCCCAGTTATAACCTCAATGGCTGCGGCTGCGATAGTTTTTCAGTATCTCTTCGAGCCGGAGTTTGGTTTTGTTAATTTTGTTCTATCGTCTATTGGTCTTCCTAAGATGAAGTGGCTGAATGATCCTAATCAAGCTCTTTTTGCTTTGATAATAGTGGGTATATGGAAGAGGGTAGGTTACAATACGATTATTCTCCTCGCCGGCCTCCAGGCTATACCGAGTGTTTACTATGAAGCCGCTAAAATTGACGGTGCAAACAACTCTCAGGTAGTGAGAAAAATTACAATTCCTCTCCTGTCGCCTGTGACCTTTTTTGTCACGATTATGCAGATAATTGCGTCATTGAAGGTGTTTACCTCCATAGTGGTCATGACAGAGGGCGGTCCGGCCGGTGGTACGGAAGCAATACCGTACTATCTCTATAAAAATGCCTTTCAGTATCACAAAATGGGTTACGCCTCGGCAGTGGCCTATGTTCTGTTTGCAATCATATTTATATTCACCCTTTTACAATTTAAATTTGGTGAGAAAAAGGTCCATTATCAATAGTTACAATAGTTAAGGGGTTGGAAAATGCTATTATCACGGAGGAACAAACGACATAGAGTTTATATTTTAATCATAGAAATAATTCTGTTGGTTTTTGTTGTTCTTATAAATCTTCCCTTTTTCTGGATGATAAGTGCCTCTTTTAAGATGAAAAACGAAGTGCTTGCATATCCGCCCAGAGTTTTCCCATCAAAAATTAATTTTGATGGGTATAAGTACATCTGGACTCTCGTTCCCTTTGCAAGATACTTTTTTAATTCGGTTGTTGTTTCTGTTTCTATAGCGGTGAGTAAGATAATCTTATCCTCGATAGCGGCCTTTGCTTTTGCAAAGATTCCTTTTAAGGGCAAGAATACGATTTTTTATATCTTTTTAGGCACTATGATGATACCCTTTGAGGTTATTGTAATTCCCGATTACATTATAGTTAACGCATTTGGATGGCTGGATACCTATTGGGCGCTTATTGTGCCATTTACCGTTGGTGCTTTTTCGATATTTTTGTTGAGACAATTTTTTCTGGGGATCCCTACGGATTTGGATGACGCAGCGGAAATTGACGGAGCGGGGAAGTTACGCTATCTCTTCAGTATAATATATCCCCTTTCGAAACCAGCTCTTTTAACGGTGGGATTGTACGCTTTTCTTGCCTCGTGGAATAGTTTTTTGTGGCCCCTTATAGTTACCAACAAGGATGAAATGAGGGTTATCCAAATAGGACTTAAGGCTCTTCAGGACTCATGGATGATAGAGTGGAATGCTCTTACTGCGGCCTCCACGGTAGCTACCGTACCGATTATAATTCTTTTTTTCTTTGTGCAAAAACATTTTCTCGAGGGGATTTCTATCACGGGTTTAAAGGCTTAGTAGTGGCTGAAGAGTTGTGTTCACGATTTTGGCTATTGGTTAAACATTAGTTCTAATTGTTTTCTACATTTGATTTTACAATTCCCTGTGTTTTTAATATAATGAAAATATGTTCAGCAGGTTTGCAAACTTGTTTATGGTGAGAGGATATCTGAGTGGATAGGGAAGAAGATCGTGCAAATTTTCTTTACAAGTTAATTTTAGAAAATATTAAAGAGGGCGTTGCAATCTGTGATGAAAGAAATGTCATAGTGGATTGCAATAAGTCTTTGTCCCTGATAACCGGTTATCCGCGCGAGGAAATAGTGGGGAAAAACCTGGCGGATTTTATGTATAGGCTTACTCCGAGGGAGAGAAGGGACAAGGGATTTTTGGAACGAATGCAGAAACGCTTTGACGCGTATCAGAGAACAGGCGAGTGGAGGATGCCCAATAAGGTGCATAAAACAACAATTTTAACAAGTGAGGGAAAGCGTAGACAGATACAGGTTTATCATGAGTCGATGAAAACAGAGAAAGGCTATGTGATAGTTGCCTTTGCCAATGATGTTACGGAGTTATGGGAAAAAGATAGACGTATTTCTCGGATGAACGGTCTATATAAGAATATTTTTGAGAATGCCAATGATGCTATTTTTATTATGAAGGGTGAACGTTTTGTAGATTGTAATTCAAAGACCCTCTCTATTTTTGGTATTAGGGAAAAAAGGGAAATTTTTGATATCTCCCCCTGGAATTTATCCCCTAAGTATCAACCGGATGGAATGCTCTCTTCTACCAAGGCTAAAGAGATGATAGATATGGCACTCTCGGGGATTCCTCAGAGGTTCTACTGGCAACACCTGAGAAAGGATGGAACACCTATAGATACAGAGGTAACCCTAAGTTTGATAGACAGGGAGGAAAAAATTATTCTTGCCATTGTGAGGGATTTAACCTTTCAACGAAATACCGCGGACCAGCTTCGCAAGTTGTACCTTATGGTGGAACAGAGTCCTGTTTCTATCATTCTTACGGATTTGGATGGTAATATAGTTTATGTCAATCCATGGTTTACGAAGATGACAGGATATGAGTTCGATGAGGTTAAGGGAAAAAATCCGCGTATATTAAAATCAGGAGAGACGAGCGAGGAAGAATACAAAAAATTGTGGGAGACCATAACGAGTGGGAAGGTATGGAGGGGTGAGTTTCACAATGTTAAGAAGAATGGCGAACTATACTGGGAGTCCGCAATTATTGCCCCTGTTAAAGATGTGAGCGGAAAGATAGTAAATTACATTGGTATAATGGAAGATATTACCGAGCTTAAGAAACTTCAGGAGCAGTTAACTCGGGCGCAACGTATGGAGGCAATAGGAACCCTTACAACGGGAATTGCCCATGATTTTAACAATATTCTTACCGCCATAAACGGATATGTAGAGCTTATAAAGTTGAGTATAGGGGAAGATAATCCTATTTATCCTGATATTCTTGCCATAGAGGAGAGTAGCAATAGAGCATCGAACCTTATTAAGCAGCTCCTTGCCTTCAGTCGTAGACAGGTTATTGAGCCCAAACTTGTCAATGTCAATGAGGTAATAGAGGGCCTTTGCAATTTACTGTCCAGAATGATAGGGGAAGATATTAAGCTGAAAAAGAATCTCTCCGGAGAGATTAGTCCTATTATGGCCGATCCCTCTCAGATAGAGCAGATCGTTATAAACCTTATTGTGAATGCGAGGGATGCTATTAGAGAGAAGGAGTTTGAGGGAACCGAAAAGGGATGTATCTCTCTCGAGACACGAATTTTTGAGGTTACTGACGATTATGTAGCTAATCATCCGGGGAGCAGGGCGGGAAAATTTGTGATGTTTTCCGTGAGTGACAACGGTATAGGAATGACAGAAAAGGTAAAGAAAAGGATATTCGACCCCTTTTTCACAACAAAGCCCAGGGGGAGAGGGACGGGAATGGGCCTTTCTACTGTTTACGGTATAGTTAAGCAGAATAAAGGATTTATCTATGTGTACAGTGAACGGGGGAAGGGGACAACAATTAAGGTGTACTGGCCTATTACGGAAGAGAAATATTTCCCTGTCAGAGAGAGGGTGATTGATGGGGGACTTGCCCGGAATGAGAGTGGAAATGTGATGATAGTGGAGGATGATCGCCTGATTCTTGATTTTACAACTAAGGCTTTAAAGAAAATTGGGTACAATGTGGTAGGTGTCTCAAACGGTCGGGATGCATTGGATTTAATTAATAATGGTAAGTTTTTCCCCGATGTTATTATTAGTGATGTTGTGATGCCCGAGATGGGTGGGATAGAGCTCTACAAAGAGCTTAGGAATAGGTCGGTTAGGGGAAGGATAAAGTTTCTGTTTACCTCTGGATATTCTGAGCAACAGTTTGTGGATGAGTTTGTGAAGGATAAAAGTGTCTCTTTTATGGAAAAACCTTACTCTATAACCGGGCTTGTAACAGGTATAAAAAAACTGTTAGATGAGGTGTAGAATTATGAAAGAGAAGGATCTTTCCCTCCAGGTTAAAGTATTGGAAAAGGCATATAAGGTTATTAGAAAGAACTTTAAAGATATGGTGCAACTTTTAATTGCAACGATCTCTCTCTCTAATAGATTTCTTGGAGGACACCTAAAGAGAGTGGCGGAGATTTGTAGGTGCATATCGATTGCGAAAGATTACGAGAGGGACTTGAGGGATTTAATTTACTATGCTGCCTTGCTCCATGATATCGGTATAGTAGGGATGCCGGAGAGGATTATATTGGAGAAGCCGGAGAATTTCGACGAAGAGGAGATGAAACTGTGGAAAAAACATCCGGTGATTGGGGAAGGGATTATAGGGAGTGCCTATAGCTTGAAACGGGTTGCACAGGTTTTGCGCTCTCATCACGAAGATTTTTCCGGGGGGGGGTTTCCAGATAGGTTGAGCGGAGAAGAGATCCCCATCGGAGCCCGGGTTATACGGGTTGCAAGTGACTATGATGTCTTTATTTTTAAGTACGGATTGTCTCCACATGAAGCGGTGGAGAGAATAAAAGAGGGATCTTCCATTAAGTATGATCCGGAAGTTGTGTATACCTTTAGCTCTATAATTGATGAACAACTTGAAAAACAGAAACAAACTCCTAAGATTGTTGATATTGAAGAGTTAAGGCCCGGAATGTTTTTAAACACGGATATAGTGTTACGAAACGGACTCCTTCTTCTTCCTAAGGGGATTATTCTCAACTCTGCAATGCTTGAAAAGTTAAAATCTTTCTCTTCTTTGATAGACCAAAGGATTAAAAAGGTGGAAGTTATATATTAAACGGGACGACCCATTTGTAGTTCCCTGTTGTTATGGTTTTTACCCGAATATCGTATATTTCTTTTATCGTTCTCTCGTTTATAATCTCTGTGGGTTTGCCGATGTAATGTATCCTTCCGTTTTTGAGAAAAGCTCCCATATTTGAATACATTAGTGTGTAGTTAGGATCGTGCATACTCATCACTATGCTTATACCTAATTGGTTGGCAAGTTCGTTTATCTTTTCAAGTACAAGGATTGAATTCTTAAAGTCTAGGTGTGAGGTTGGCTCATCCAATATTAATACCTCCGGTTCCTGTGTAAGGGCTCGAGCTATTAATACGAGTTGCATTTCTCCTCCGCTTAGTGTGGTATAGTCCCTCGATGCCAGATGGGCAATCCCGAGTTGTTCTATCTTTGCATATGAAATTTCTATGTCGTGCTTTTTGGGGAGGTTGAACTGCCCGATGTGAGGAGCTCTGCCCATTACAACAACCTCTATTACCCTGTAGGGAAAAACAGGTATGTGAATCTGTGGTACATAAGCTATGGTTTTCGCAATCTCCCTGGGAGTTAAATCTTTTAGATTTTTTCTTCCTATGTAAATCTTGCCATTTTGGGGTTGTAGAATTCCGCTCAAGCATTTCAGAAGTGTCGTTTTACCGGAGCCGTTTGGTCCTATGATTGAAAACACGTCTCCCCTGGCCACTTTGAAGGATATTGAGTTTAGTACCGTAAGTGATTCTCCGTTTTTGTTGTGACGGTTGGTTTTGTAGGAAAAAGAAACCCCTCTCGCTTCCAGTACTATGCTGTTTTGATTTTCCCTTTCCCTCATTTTACCCCGTCCATCCTGATGAGCGTTTGAATTTTAATAGGTATGCAAAAACGGGAGCTCCCACAATAGCGGTTAGGATGCCTATCGGTATCTCTATGGGAAATAAAGCCCTTGATATGTCGTCTATTACTAGTAAATATCCTCCTCCGACGACAATGCTTAATGGAATGGTGTATCTGTTGTTGGGTCCGACTAAAATTCTTACGATGTGAGGGATGACCAATCCTACCCATCCTATTATGCCAGAGATAGATACTGAGGCCGCAGTGATGAGAGAGGTTGAGATGATTATTAGCGATTTGAGTATTTTAGGATTTTCGCCTAATGAGACGGATTCTTCTTCTCCCATTGCTAGAATGTTGATTCGCCATCTGATAAGGGTTAGGGTTACTATCCCGGTAAGTATGAAGGGTAATGATATTAGAATTTCTCTGTAGCTAACCGAGGAGAAAGAACCCATCAACCAGAATACGATTGCTGGTAGTTTGTCGAAAGGGTCGGCTACATATTTGACGAGTGAGATTAGAGCACTGAATAGAGCCCCAACTATTATTCCAGATAGAACAAGAGATAGGGAGGAAGTCTCATTTCTACTACCGATAAGAATGGCAAGGAATACCGCCAGGAGTCCGAAAGTGAAGGCGAAGGTTTGAACCATTATAGGAGATAGGGATAGAAGTATTGCAAGCGCCGCCCCGAATCCGGATCCGGAGGATACCCCTAGAACGTAGGGGGAGACTAGGGGATTTTTAAATAACCCCTGGAGTGCCACTCCGGATACAGCGAGTCCACCGCCAACAAGAAGTACCGCTATTATCCTTGGTAACCTTATTAGGAGTAAAACGGTACGGTCGTTTTCGGCGACTTTCAATTTTGTATTAAAGAGTACCCCCAAAACCTTGGGGAGGCTTAGAGGGTATCGCCCGATAAATAGAGAGGAGGCAATTATAACTATAAACCCTATCAAAATGACAATGGGGGTGTATTTGTTTTTCATTGTTTTCTTGGGCCCTTAGTTGTTAAGCAGAGATTCGCATTCGTCGTCTGATAGGTGATAGTGATAGAAATCGGTATAGAACTCCCTTATAAGTCTTTTAGCCTCTGCTCTCTTAAATTTTTGAGGGTATAGTTTGTACGCTGTCCATACAATTCCGGGAATTCTATTTATTCCAGGTGGTCTGTCAAACCATCCGAATGGCTCTCTAGGGGCAAGGTAAACCCTCTTGCTCTCTACTGCTTTGATAAATCTCCACTTTGGATCTCTATACACGTTGTGGTAAAATCTTTCATCCATTGTAATTATTACCTCTGGGTTCCATTTCAGTATCTCTTCCATCGAAACCTTAACCCGTCCAAATCCCTTTTTGCCTGTAGGATTGGCCCGTTCCTCTAATTTTACAACGTTATTTCCCCCGCATAGGTTTATAAGGGAAGCGTGTACGGATTTTGATGTCTCGCTGAATAAGCCATTGGGTCCCTCTGCATAGTAAACCCGTATCCTCTTGTTACTCGGTATTGTTTTTATACGTGTCTCTACAGTTTTTATAAGGTTTAGATAGTAGTCTGCAAGTCTATGGGCCTGAGATTCTTTTCCCAGTAATTTCCCTATGAACTCAATTGAGTTTTTATAACCTCTTATGTCCGCCGTGTCTTTTACACCTATTACGGGTACAGAGCCCATCTTCCTTTGGCGCTCGTTTATGGTTTGGATGTTAACCGCTCCCAGATTGGTGAAGCCCTCTAGAAGAATGTCTGGTTTCATCTTAAGGAAGGTTTCGTAGTTTCCCTCTTTTTTCCCAAACCACCCCCCTACAATTGGTAGGCTGAGATATCTGGGGAGCATTAGTTTCCCGTTGGGTTTAAAGTTCCATCCGATCAGTTTTTCGGGGGCTATCATGTATACCAATACAGTGGTTGTCGGTGTTGTGGATAAAACCCTTTCAACTGGTAATTTTATCTCTACCCTCCGTCCCAACATGTCTGTGATGGTGATTTTTTGTTGTTCACCGTAGAGGGATAGGGAACAAATCGCTAATGAAATTATAAAAGATAGTAACGATAGTCTTTTTATTTTCATGGCGTTATATTAGCGACTGAATAGCGCATTTGTCAATGGATTTGTCAATGATATAATGATTTCTGACTATATAATAATTTCAGTATGTGGTAATTTATGCTAAGTCCCTTGGTAGTTATTAGGCTAGACTTCACATCCGATAATATAAATGTTATATTAGTAACAAATTGGTAAACGGGGAGTAGTGATAATTATGCTTTACTTCATCTATGAGGGGAAAGACTTAAAAGCGGAAACCGATAGCTTGGAATTTGCCAAATCCTTTGTAAAAAAGCATTCGGATTGTACCGTAAAGGATGCTAAGACGGGCAAAGAGGTTAAAATAAAATAGGTTTATCTTCTCTTCTCCACTTTTCCATCTTCTTTTGCTATGTAAAGGTGATCCAGTTTCCGGCTGAAGATTCCATTTTCAACAACACCCGGGATAGAGTTTATTCGTATTTCTAACTCTCTGATATTCTCTAGTACCTCTGGATTTTCCACTTTTGTGTCAAGTATTATGTTTCCTCGCTCGGTGATAACAGGACCCGCCTTCATCTTTGCCATTCGCATCTCAGGTTTCCCTACGAGTTTTGTCAGTATTTTCTCCACAGAGATGTAGGCATCTGGTACAACCTCCACAGGGATTGCTCTTTTCTCTCCAAGTCTATTTACTATCTTCGAATAGTCTACAATTATACAGTATTCTTTCGAGGCGTAACCTATAATTTTTTCCAGGAGAAGGCCTCCTCCCCCTCCCTTTATTAGATTCCCCATGGGATCTACCTCGTCCGCTCCATCTATAGTAAGGTCAAGTTCTCCGTTTATGGCAGGATCGTTTAGGGAGTATAGGACAACCCCGTATTTTTGGAGTTCTACGCGTGTTTCAAAACTTCCCGGGACGATTAGCACCTCTTTAAGCTCCCCGGCTCTTATTTTATTTCCTATAATGGTAGTTGCCTTTAGGGCAGTGGAACCGGTTCCAAGCCCTATTTTCATCCCGTTTCGCACCAAATCTCTGATGGCTGCCTCTGCGACTTTCTCTTTTAGTATGTTTGTATCCAGTTTGGTTCTCTCTGATGCCATTTCTCTTCTCCTGGTTTTTATCGTGATTGAAGCTTTAAGGTTGTTTTTTTACTCTGCGTATTTTTTAAGAATGTGCAAAACTTTCTCTTTTCCGATGTTTAGAATAAAAGATGCAAGCCTGGGCCCTCTATCCTTTCCTATTAAAACCAGATACATAGCCTTAAAAAAATCTCTCGGCTGAAGTTCCATCCTGTTTGATATACTATAGATAAGTTCTCCCAGTGATTTTTCGTTTAGTTTTTCAAACTCTCTCTCCAGAGCCTCTGTAAATTCTCTTATGGCGCTGAGTTCCTTTTTCCCCAGAATGGTAACTTTTTCTTCATCCAGTTTTAATCGAAATTGGAAATCTTCGGGTGCGAAGGTTGTAACCCAGTTCCATGCGCATATGGCTCTTGTCTGGATTCTCTCGATTGACGACTTAAAGCTCTCCAGTTTCCCTTCATCCTCTGCCTGCTTTTTTAAGAATGCAATCGTGTTTTCGATATTTCCCTCGTTTATCTGTGCAACGTTACATAGGTGTCTAAAAGGAACCTGGTAGGGTATTGTTTCGGGTATCGATTGTATCTGGGAAAGTTCGTATATCCTGGATTCTTTTTCCCGTCTCTTCTCCGAGACATTCTCCAGTCCGAAGAATATTCGCTCGCATTTATCGTAATCTTCATAGATTTTTATTACATCCAGGTCAAAGGAGATTACAAACTCGCTGTTGGGCCTGGTTCCTGCAAACATGTATCTTACCACCTCAGGCTGATACACCTCCAGTACGTCTTTTAGGCTTACGACTTCACCGGTGGAGGAGGATAGTTTCCCTCCCCTGCCCTTTATCCCTATAAAATCGTATTGAAAGCTTACAGGTGGTTCGTAGTTGTAAACCTCTCGTACGATCTTTTTTGCCGTATCGAAACTCCCACCTTCGGAGTGATGATCCTTCCCCGCGGGTTCAAAATCTACCCTTTCATACTCCCATCGCATTGGCCAATCGATCCGCCAGAAGAGCTTTACGGCGGGTGTCTCTCTTAGGTCCACAGTTTCTCTGTTACCACAGCTTTCACAGGAGTAGGTTACTCCATACTCCCCGTCCCATGCCTCTACCCTGGTGGTGTCTCTGTTGCATGAGGTGCAAAACACTGTTATTGGCCACCAGTTTTCATCTAGGGGGGTCGTTCTGTGCTCGTTCAGTATGGCTCTTATTCTCTCTCTCGATTCGAGCGCTTTTTTTATCCCCTCTGCGTACGTTGAACTTCTGTAGCGTTTTGCCTGGTATATATACTCCGGGTGTATTCCCACCAGGGGGAGAAGTTTCTCCACCTCTACCTCGTTTCTCCTTGCATAGCTTTCGAACTCGCCGTATGGATCCGGGGTAAGGGTTATTGGCATCCTGAGGTATTTTTTTAACTCCTCCTGGTTTGGCATATTTCTTGGTACCTTTCTAAATACATCGTAGTCATCCCAGGAGTAGATGAAGCGTGTATTCTTGCCCATTTCGTTTAGGGCTCTTACTACCAGATCTACCGAGATTATCTCTCTAAAGTTTCCTATGTGTACCGTCCCTGATGGAGTAATCCCGGAGGCGCATGTGTAGAGTTCTTTCTCGCCCTTTTCCCTTACTATTTTTGCGGCGTTTATATCTGCCCAGTGGTTGGATTGATTCTTTGCTTTATCTTTCATAGTTATTGAATATAAATGAGTAACACCTTCTTTGCAAGAGTCACCCTCGGCTTTGTTTCTTTGGCTTAAGAGAAAAATATTTCAATTAATTGGTTGTATTATTTTTAAATCAATGGTTATATTACCAATAAAATAGCCTTCCTTTGTCGGGGAAGGGATTAAATTTTAAATTTTTTAGAAGGGAGAAGAGAGAAAATGGGTGATGATTTTTTGAGGGATTTTCTCGGTGAGGAACACTATCGCAAGATAGAGGCAATTGGAAATGAGGAGCTTAATAGCTTTTTAACCAAGTTTATAAAGAAACTGAAACCTTCTAAAGCTTTTGTGTCCAATGATTCCAGAGAGGATATAGCATATATAAGAAACAGAGCTATAGAGACCGGTGAAGAGGCAAAATTGGCCACTGAGGGTCATACGATTCATTTTGACGGTTACTACGATCAGGCTAGGGATAAGGCGAATACCAAGTATCTTCTCCCCAAGGGGGTAGATCTTGGACCTAATATCAATTCAATAGACAAGGAAGAGGGTCTAAAAGAACTTGATGAGATTATGGATGGGATAATGGAGGGGCATGAGTTGTTTATCTGTTTTTATTCCCTTGGCCCCAATAATTCGGAGTTTACAATTCCCTGTGTGCAGCTGACCGATTCCTCTTACGTTGCTCATAGTGAGACAATCCTCTACAGACCCGGATATGAGGAGTTTAAAAAGAGGAAGGGCTTTAAGGATTTTTTCAGATTTGTCCACAGCGAGGGAGAGCTCGAAAACGGTGTTAGTAAGAATATAGATAAGAGGAGGGTTTACATAGATCTGGATGGTCAGATCGTTTATAGCATGAACACTCAGTACGGTGGAAACACTCTCGGGCTTAAGAAGCTTGCTATGCGGCTTGCGATAAACAAGGCCTCGAGAGAGGGGTGGCTTACCGAGCATATGTTTGTCATGGGGGTTAACGGTCCGGGTGGACGTGTGACCTATTTTACAGGAGCCTTTCCCTCCATGTGCGGAAAGACCTCGACTGCTATGGTTACCGGAGAGAGAATAGTAGGGGATGATATTGCATACTTAAGGAATATAGGGGGAGAGATACGAGCTGCCAATGTGGAGAATGGTATGTTTGGTATAATCCTCGGGATAAACTCTAAAGATGACCCTGAGATATGGAGGGCGCTCCATACCCCTAATGAGATAATATTCTCGAATGTTCTGGTGGCGGATGGAAAACCCTACTGGGTTGGTATGGATGACGAGATACCCGAGAGGGGTAGAAATCACTCGGGCGAGTGGTATAAGGGTAAGAAAGATGCCGAGGGAAAAGAGATTCCTCCGTCTCATCCGAATGCGCGATTTACCCTCCGTCTCGATTCTCTTCCCAATCGAGACCCCAAAATGCATGATCCGGAAGGGGTGCCTGTAGGCGGAATTATATACGGCGGAAGGGATTCCGATACCTGGGTTCCGGTGGAACAGTCTTTTGATTGGGAGCATGGCATTATTACGAAGGGTGCCTCACTCGAATCGGAAACTACGGCAGCTACCCTTGGGCAAGCCGGAATTAGAAAATATAGCCCCATGTCTAATCTGGATTTCCTCTCTATTCCGATAGGCAGGTACATTCAGAATAATATTGATTTTGGTAAAAAGGTGAATAAGGCTCCCTTGATATTCTCTGTTAACTACTTCCTTAAGAATGATAAGGGTGAGTTTTTAAATACGAGACAGGATAAGCGCGTCTGGCTAAAGTGGATGGAGAGAAGGGTTCATGGAGAGTTTGGGACGATTAAGACACCCACGGGTTTGATTCCCCTTTATGAGGATTTGAAGCTTCTCTTTAAGGAGGTTCTCGATAAGGATTATACGAAGGAGGAGTATATCGAACAATTTAGCCTTAGGGTTCCGGAAAACATTGCTAAGATAGATAGGATTCTCGAGATATACAGAACAAAGGTAAGCGATACCCCGGAGATTGTATTTAAGGTTCTGGAAGAGCAGAAAAAGCGTCTGGAAGAGGCAAAGGCTAAGTACGGCGATAGAATAAGTCCGTTTGCCTGGGAGTAAAAGAACTGTTACGATAATTTATCCCGGTCTTATCTGTGAGGTTTTTTACGGTAGGACCGGGTTTTTTATGCCAATTTTTTTATGTCATTTTCCGTGCTATTTCTCTCTACTTTGAGTGTTCCAGGAGTTTTGCAAGTTTTGAGGTGGAGGGAATGTTTTCCAGTACGATTTTCACGGATGTAGTCATCGGTACGGCAAGAAGAACCCCCGCAGGTCCCCATAGCCATCCCCAGAAGAGCAATGAGAGAAAAATTACAAATAGGGAAAGATTCATTGTGTTACCCATTAGCTTTGGATCTATGATATTTCCTATAATCGTTTGCATAATCCAGAGAGCAAAGAGCATCCAGAATGGTTTTGGTGTAATCCCGTACTGGGCCAGTCCTATAAAGAAGGGGATTAGAGTTGCTATTACCGAGCCTATGCTGGGTATATAGTTGAGTATAAAGGTAACAAAACCAAGTACCAATGCGTACTGGATGCTGAAGGCGTATAGTATAATACCCGCGAGTACCCCTGTTCCGAGACTTATTGCTGTTTTTAGGGCTATATACTTTCTTACCTCTCGGTCTATTTTCCCGAATACTACCGGTATTCTTCTCTCCCTTTTTGTAGAAAATATCTTCATTAGCTTTCTCTGGAAGTTGTGTTTACCATAGACAAACAGGACTGAGAATAGAAAGATGACTCCAAATTGGACTACATAGTTGACAATTGAACGAGCCAAGGTGAACGCAAAAGAAGCCACGGGTAGAGCCTTAAAGTCTTCCAAGATATTAAACTTGAGTCTTCCATTGGAGTAGGTATTTAATCTCTGGGTTATGTCCAAAAACAGGTCTATTAATTTTTTCTGGTATCTGGGGAATGAAGCTGCGAACTCTAGAATATTGTTGTACAGTACGCTTCCCAGGGCTACAAAGATACCGAGAAAGAGGAGGGCTGCAATTGTGACGGCAAGAAGCAGGGGCACTCCGATTCTCTTAAGAAATGTTACTATTGGATCCATTATATAGGCAAGAAGAAAGGAGAGTAGCACAATTATTATTACGTCCTGGGCCTGCCTTAGTGTAAACCCGATGAGGATTACTGCGATTATGGCGAGAAGAAACTCTATCTTGTTCTCCTTTTCCATGGCTTAAACAATACATTAAAAGGGGCTGAAGTTCCAGAGGAATAATTTTTATTGACTTTTATTTACGATGGTATTAATTCTAATCTATGGTAATTCTTGCAAATACAAAGTTAAGAGATGCATTTAGAGAGCATCCGGAATTAAAAACTCTCCTTGTGGGGATGTCCCCAAAGTTTGAAAAATTAAATAATCCCCTTGTGTTTAGGCTGGTGGAGCGCTGGGTTACCTTCGGAGATATCGCAAAAGTTGGAGGACTCTCTATATGTGAGATTCTTCATAGGCTAAACTCTGCTATTGGTATGGAAAAAGAGCTTTTTAAGCTTGCCCCGGAGTGTATCAAAGAGAGGGAGATAACCGAGGAGAGAAAGAAAAGGCCGAATTGGCTCGAAGATGCTAAAGAAACAGTACTTCTCGATGTTAGAGAGCGTGAAGGATTTTTTCTTAATGAAATACTCTCCGTTCTAAAAACTCTTCGTTTTGATCAGGTTCTACTGGTGATAAATAGTTTTTATCCCGCTCCTCTTGTAAAGATGATGGAAGAGGCGGGCAACGAGACCTTCTATGAGAGTCCCCGCCCGGGGGAGCATAGGTTGTATATTAAGAAGGGTGCTAGGGTAGGAGATTGGCGGAAGCGGAGGGAAGATTTTGAGGTCCTGGATGTAAGGGGATGGAGAGAGGATCCTTTCTCCGAGATACTGAAAAAGGCAAATGAAATAGCCCCGGGAGAGGGTTTTAGGCTTGTGCAATTTTTCTATCCTGAACCACTAGTTAATATGATTGAACCTATGGGATTCGAGACAGAGGTTGAACGGAGGGGTGAACATGAGTTTCATATCTATTTTTATAAGAAAGAGGATGTAAGAAGAGAAAAACTTTCCAAAAGTGGACGGATTCCCCTTGTGATTCAGTCGGCAACCCCGGTTGTTTATCCTGTAATAATGAAGCTCCTTCAGTCAAAGGAACTTATGAATCGTATAAGGATTGAAGAGCTTAAGGTGTGGGATAAAACGGAGAAACATCTCGGTTGGATTGTGAATGGAAAGGCTGATATTAGTTTTTCCGCTGTGGCTGCGGTGGCGAATCTCTTCCAGAAGGGTCTTGATATAAAGATGACCGCTATCATTGTTTGGGACAATTTTTACCTTCTCACCAATGGTTTTAAGGCTGAGGATTTTTCCGATTTGGGGGATAAAAGTGTATTCTTGCCCCTTATAAGAAGTGCTCCTCCCTTTGCTGTTACTACCTATCTTATAAAAGCGTTGGGCTATGATCCTGCAGATTTCGATTTTCGGTTTGGTGAACCCTTTGGTAGGCCCACCGATATAAAGGATATGCTGGTGAGCGGAAGGATAGAGGCCGGGCTCTTGAGAGAACCGGAGGCGAGTTTTGCTATTTACGAGGGAAAAGGAAGGGTTGTAGAATCGATTGCATATAAGGATTTGTGGAAAAAGCTCTTTCCGGGGGAGGGAAATCTTCCAAATGCTGGACTTCTATTTAAGGGAGAGATTTTGAGGGAACATCCTGATGTTGCAAGGCTCTTTATGGAGGAAACCAAGAAGGCGATAGATTGGGTTGTCAGTAATAGAAGGGAAGCTGCTCGTCTGAGTTACGATATTATGGGGGTCTCTCCGGAAGAGGCCGAGCTATTTTTATCCAGAGTAAACTTTGATTATAAACCATCCAGAGAGGTGCTGGATTCCATTACGAATTATATAGAGGTGCTAAATAAGGCGGGTTACGGAAGAAAACGCTTTGACGAACTTGAGAATCTCTTTGCTTAGTCTGGGCCTTAATTCTGATTGTAATTGACAATGTGGCTTTAAGTTTGTATATTAATCTAAAAATCAGCTCCGGGTGGCTGATATTTTTTTGTCTTATCTTTTAGCCTTTGCCCCAGTAGCTCAGCAGGATAGAGCAGCGGTTTCCTAAACCGGAGGTCGGACGTTCGAGTCGTCTCTGGGGCATCTTTTTTGTTTTTTATTCAAAGGTTACAGCGTAGTCTAGTGGTTGGTTTAAGAGGAGCATCTTTAAGAGAGGTATTTTGAACACTACGATATTGGGATGCGTTACCTTTCCTCCCTCCTGAGAGATTATTCTCCCCTCGCATTTTACCGTTACTGTAATGTATGAAGCCTTGATAGCATCCGGACCCTTCTCTCCGAGGGCGAATTTCATCATATCCAGGTAGTCGGCCTCCGTGGTAGAATCGTCCTCCTGGGGTCCCATACTCTCTATGAGGGGGTTTGAGAGGGCAGGAAAGGCCTTTGTTAACTGTTTAAAGTTCTTTTTGTCCAGATGGAAGCGTAGTTCTTTTCTCTTACCTGCTTCTTTAAAGGAGATTATTCCTGTAGAGCTTATATCTTTATTGCTTCCCAGGGTTTCTTCTATATTGGTAAAATCGACTGCAATTTTAAGTGTGTCCGGTTTGGGTGTCGAGATGGAACGAAGTGTTAATCCTTTTCTCTGCTGAAGGGATTTTTTAATTTCAGGTATATCAAATACCTTGTTGTCGGTAATTTTCTCTTTGTTGCCCGTTACCTCAGAGAGGTTTTTTAGGTAGTCTACAAATATTTTTTTCATAACAACGGTCGAATGAAAGTTTCCCGAGCCGTCTCTTTTAAGGTAGATATTTTCGTTTACGCTACACGAGTTAAAGAGGAATATTACTCCGAGTGTTAGGATACCCAAAATAATTGGAAATCTTTTGTTAAACTTAACTTTCATAGTGGTAATAAAATAAACTTTTTTGCTATAAATAGTCAAGGAAATATATGAGGTAGGAAAAGGGGTATCCGGATGAATATCGTATGGGATTTTGATGGTACAGTGCTTCCCATGACACCATATGACAGTGAGCAAACTCTACTCTACTATCACTTGAAAAATGGAGGGGGAAACTCGTTATTTAGGAAATTTTTTATAAGGGCCATTATGTATGCGGATATGAAGGGATGGTTGGGACATCTCTTTAAGCCTATGTATATAAGGGCTCTAAAAGGATTGGAAATAGATGCGATAGATATTGTAGCTAGAGGGCTTGCAGAAAGAATTTCCGAAGAGGATATAGAGACCTTTAGGTGGCTTCATTTGCAGGGCCACGAGATGGTTCTTGTTTCCTGCGGTACCCTGGATTTGAGTAGGGCGACTTTTCGGGCAGCCGGGATTGATAAGTATTTCAGGCAGATTATAGCTAATAGTTTTACTGTTAGGGAGGGTAGGGTAATCTCTATGGAGTTTAGAACCCTCTACCCGGAGGATAAGTTGAGTATGGTAAAGAAGATAGGTTATAAACGAGAAAATACCATAGTTGTAGGAGATGGGCCTACGGATATACCCCTTCTCGAGTGGAGTAAATACCCGGTTGTAATTGATAGAAACAGAAGGCGGGTTGGGTACTTTAGGGGAAGGGGGTATCGTACTATCTCCAGGATTGCAGATATTCTTCCATTGATTAGGGAGTTTGAATTGGAAAATTTGGGAGAGGTTAGGAAATGAGGAGCGATAGGCGATTGATTGTCTTTGATATGGACGGAGTGCTTGTGGATGTCTCTTCCTCTTACAGAGATGTTGTAAGGGAGACAACCTATCTCTTTTTTAAGGGGGCAAAAGGGTTTAATAAATTACCAAGGCCTTTGTTTCCTCTCGATGATTTGGCTGTTGTTAAGGGTAGTGGGGGACTTAACAACGATTGGGAACTTACCTATCTTGTTATAAGTCTTTTGTTGGAGTATGCAGAGATAGATGATTCTCTTTATAGAAGGATTACAGATAGTATTGATAGAGCGAATCCTCAGAGAAGTCCCGATTGTAGAGTGATATCCGAGGAGTTGTTGAAAGAGTTTATCCCTCTTGTAGATGTTTCTCCGTTGGGGGAATATCTTGAAGGACAGGATATGCCTCTTAGCCGTATGTATATGCGCGAAGATAGACGAAAGAAAAAGCGTATTCATCCTCTGGTTGATTTTTTTAGCCGTGGTGATGTAGATAGCGGAAATGTTGTAAAACGTATCTTTCAAGAGGTTTACCTTGGCAGGGAGTTGTTCAAAAAAATTTATGGTTTTGCCCCATTGTTTTACTCCGGTATAGGGTTTATAGATAGAGAACGTTTAATCATTGGAAGAGAGGTGCTGGAGAAACTTTCTAAGGGAAATGTTCTTGCCGTAGCGACGGGTCGTCCCAGGGTAGAGGCAGAATATGCACTTAATCGCTTTGAAATTGGCAAATACTTCTCAGAGGTTCTTACATTGGATGAGTGTATGGAGGAAGAAAAACGGATTTTAAGGGAGAGTGGTACACCTGTTTCTTTAAGTAAGCCTCATCCATACATGCTGGACAGAATTGCGGAGGAATTTAGGGATGTCTGTAGTAGCTATTACCTGGTTGGGGATATGCCCGATGATATGATTTCTGCAATGCGTTCCTCTTTTGGGTATACGGGTATAGGATTTGTTGTGAACGTAGGGGAAAACAGGGGTAACGGGGAGCGACTTGAGGGCATTGCGGAGAATTTAAAGAGATGTGGTGCGAAAAAAGTGTTTTTTTCTGTAGAAGAGCTAAAAAATTTTTTTGATGATTTTTGAATAAATATAAAAAAATGAAATAGTTATATATGGGTACATATATACTTGTCTATACAGGCTGCAATATTAGATAATTGTAATATATGAAAATAAAAACAAGTTGTTCGCAATAGCGTTCGGGGGAGGAGTTGGGCTTTTATTCGTATGTATTTTTATGCTATATATAGTATATTATTGCATCATATGAGGAATAGGGTTGTTTGTTGTGTATAAAAATACTTGACGTAAGAATGATTTGGTTTAAAATAAAAACAAAAACTTAAGGAGGTTTTTATGAAGAGGAAACTGTTGGTGCTTATTCCTGTTTTGTTACTTCTTATTCCTGCTTTTGTGTTCGCTGGGGGAAAACAGGAAAAGGGTAAAGGCGAGGTAGTTCTCTATACCGCTTTTGAAGAGGACGAGACCGCTGATTACCTTGCTCTGGCTAAAAAGGAGCTTCCTGACATTGATGTCAAGTGGGTAAGGTACTCTACCGGTGAGGTTGCGGCAAAAATCCTCGCAGAGAAAGACAATCCCCAGGCGGATTTAATTTGGGGAACTGCTGTAACAGAACTTGCCAGATTAAGAGACCTGTTCGTGCCGTATAAACCAAAGGGGTTTGATAAGATTAAAAAGGAGTTTAAGGACCCGGATGGTTACTGGGTGGCTGTTGATATGTATGTTGCTGCGTTCTGTGTAAATAAGGATAGACTTGCAAAGAAGGGTTTGGATATGCCTAAGAGCTGGACTGATTTGACAAAACCCGAATACAAGAACGAGATAATTATGCCCAATCCTGCAAGTTCTGGAACCGGGTATTTACAGGTTTCCTCTATACTTCTTTGGAAGGGCATAAAAGAGGGCAAAGAGGACGGATGGAATTTCCTCAAGAAACTTGATAAGAATATCGTAGAGTATACGGATTCCGGATCCGCTCCTGCAAAGATAGCATCAAAAGGAGAGATTACCGTTGGTTGTTCTTTTGGATATAGGGTGGCAAAGCAGATGGCTGCCGGGTACCCTGTGGCGATGGTTTTCCCTGCGGAGGGAAGTGGATACGAACTTGAGGCTAATGCTCTAATCAAGGGTGCAAAGCATCCCGAAGCGGCAAAGAAGTTCCTCGACTGGGCTATATCCGAGGATGCGATGAAGGCATACTCAAAGTATAAGATTATGGTTACAATGCCCGGTATTAAATCGCAGAGTAAGATCCCTCTACCCGATCCTAAGACCGTTAAACTTTTCCCGATGGATTTCAAATACACATCTGAGCACAAAACGGAAATCGTTAATAAATGGCGAGAACTCTTCCAGGAGAAGGCTCAGAAAAAATAGCAACATTTTCTTTCTTACGCTGGCCTCTTTAATCTGAGAGGTCAGCGTTTTAAAAAGTGTTCGAAGAGCATACATATTTTATAACGTGGCTGTACTTGATACTAAGGCTGGGAATAGATTTGTGAAATTGTGGAAAAAATCATTCGGTAGGTAGGTTATGGCAAAGAATTTACAGTTAAAGGATATTTCAAAGAAATTTGATAATGTATTTGCAGTGCGGGATATGAATCTCGAGATACGGGAGGGAGAGTTTATTACACTTTTGGGACCCTCTGGTTGTGGGAAAACAACCACTCTCCGTATGATAGCAGGTTTTGAAACCCCAACATCCGGTGAGATTATTTATGGCGGAAAGGTAATAAACGATCTTATTCCGCAGAAGCGGAATTTTGGTATTGTATTTCAATCTTACGCTCTCTTCCCTCATATGCGTGTTAGCGAGAATGTGGCTTTTGGTTTAAAGATGCACAAGTATCCGAAGGATAAGATCGAAAAGCGAGTGGATGAACTTCTGGATATCGTGGGACTTAAAGAGCATAAGCACAAGTATCCCGCAGAGCTCTCCGGTGGTATGCAGCAGCGTGTTGCCCTTGCGAGGGCCCTCGCCCCCAGTCCGGAGGTTCTGCTTTTGGACGAACCTTTAAGTGCTCTTGATGCCAAGATAAGGGTAAAATTGAGAGCAGAGATAAAGCAGCTTCAGGTAGAACTGGGGATTACCACGGTGTACGTAACCCATGACCAAGAGGAAGCGCTCTCTATCTCTGACAGGGTGGTTGTAATGAACCATGGAATCATAGAACAGATAGATGAGCCTGTTGCTATCTATAAGAATCCTGTGTCCAAGTATGTTGCTGATTTTGTTGGTACAAGTAATTTCTTTACAGGTGAGCTTGAAGATGGGGTTATTAAGGGTAAGGATTACAATTTTAGGGTGGCAAACGTAAATGGTATTTCCTCAGGGAGCGTGACTGCTGCAATAAGACCGGAGAAGATAGAAATAGTGAGGGGAAATGATCACTCCGGCTCTGATATTGTCAAGGAGAATATACTAACTGGAAAACTGATGGTTGTCGTGTTTTTAGGGTTGATTGTGCGTCTCGTGGTTAAGCTCAAGAATCAGGAGGTTATTGTTGATATTCTGGAGAAGCGTTTCTCCGATATGGGGATAAAACGCGGTGATGATATAAATTTATACTTTCCCCCAGAGGGATTTATTGTTTACAAGAACAGTTAAAGGTGGTTGTGTATGTCTACAGTTACTGTCGAAGGTGTAAAAACAAGAAGGATACTGGACGATAAGTATGTGGTCTATGTGGTTGGGGGGATAATCGGACTATTTCTCCTCATTTTTATGTTACTCCCCGTTTTGAATATCCTAAGACTTAGTATTACAGCGTACGATCCGAATCAGCATCAGTTTCTTAAGAGGTTTACCCTTGCAAATTTTGTAAACTACTTTAGTAAACCGGCTATAGTGCAATCGCTCTACCATAGTTTGTGGATTGCTGTGTGGTCTATGGTTATAACCACTGTACTTGCATTTTTCTTTGCTTACGGCCTAACGAGGACCACAATAAGGTGGAAGAAGGCACTGTACTACATAGCGATGACCCCGCTGATCGCCCCCTCTCTTTTGCAAGCAATGGCACTTATCTCGCTTTTTGGTGCCAATGGTTTGATAACCGCAGGTTTGTTACACGTTAATTGGAATATATATGGGCCTTTGGGGATTATAATTTCTGAGGTATTGTACTGTTTCCCCCATGCTATGGTAATCCTATATACCACACTCTCTGCGGTGGATTCCAGGTTGGACGAAGCTGCCGCCAGTCTTGGGGCTTCGGGGGTTACTACATTTTTCAGGGTAACCATTCCCACTGCGCGCTATGGTATTTTTTCTGCTGCTGCTTTGGTGTTTAATCTGGCCATAACCGATTTTGGTAACCCGATTATAATCGGGAGGGGGTACAAGGTTCTTTCCACAGAGATTTACCTGCAGGTTATAGGTATGCAGAGATTCGATCTGGGGACAACCATTGCGGTAGTGCTCCTGGTTCCATCTGTAATTGCCTTCCTGATAAATTACTACTTTACGAAGAAGAGCAGTGCAATGATAAGTGGAAGGGCCAACCCCAAACTTCCGCCGTCCAGGCCGCTTAAGAAATGGAGTTTTACCATATACAGTTGGCTGATTGCTCTTATCCTCCTCTCTGTTATAGGAGTTATAGTTGTTAAGTCTTTTGTTAAGGTATGGATGTACAATTGGACCTTAACTACGGCACATTACCACTTTAAGATTCCAGGTGGTACGGGAGTCCTTTGGACGAGTTTATGGATAGCTCTGGTTGTGGGGGTAATAGCGGCCTTTGTCACGCTTGTAAATGGCTATGTTATAGAGAAGAAGAAACCGTTCTTTGCACAGCCTCTGTACCTCTTTTCTGTTATACCTGCAGCAATTCCGGGACTTGTTATGGGTTTGGGCTATATTCTGATTTTTAATACTAGGTTTCTGGGACTTGATAATATCCTCTACGGGAAGGCTTCTCTTATTATCATAAATATTATGGTCTGTAATTTTACGCTCGGTACGCTTTCCAGTATGTCGAATATGAAGAATATTGATAAGTCGATGGATGAGGCTGCTACGAGTCTGGGGGCGGATACTGTAAAAACCTTTTTCCAGGTGATATTCCCGTTAAGTCGAGTTTCATTTATGAGCAACCTTATCTACTACTTTATGAGAAGTATGGTTACAATAAGTGCTGTTATATTCCTCGTTTCTCCGGATGTTCACCTGGCAGCCGTTTCTGTGATAAATCTGGAAAAGGATGGTAAAGAGGGTGGTTCTGCCGCAATGGCAACTCTAATAATGTTAATTGTTGTCGTTGTTTTGGGTCTGACGTCTCTAATATTTAGAAAGAAGGGCCTAAAGGTTTCCTCTACACCTGTTGAGGTAAGTTGAAAGGAGGTGGTAAACTGGCAGATCTTTTTATAGATTTGCCAGTTTTTTTACCCTGTTTTTCTTGACTTGTATTTGGTATTTGTATATATAGGTAGACAGGTAGATAGGTAAAATGGTGGAGATAGACAAGAGTAATCCTATACCAATATACATACAGCTTGCTCGTTGGCTTGAGGAAAAGATAGGTGATGATACCTTTCCTGTGGGTTCGAAGATTCCCTCGGAGGGGGAGTTGTCCAGTAAGTTTGGGGTAAATCGGAACACAATCCGCCATGCGATTGAGATGCTTGTGAAGAAGGGGATGCTGGAGAAGCAAAAGGGCATAGGGACATTTGTTAGGAGGAAGAACACACTCTATCCGATTCATCAGTTGGGTCGAATGACGAGCTTTGTTGATGATTTTGACATGGCCGAGGTAGATATTGAGGATGTAACGATCTCTAAAGAGGTGATTGATGCCCCTGTTGATATTGCGGAAAAGTTGATGGTGGAACCGGGGAGCAAAATCATAGAGATAGAGCGAATTAGAATTGCCGATAAGACCCCCTTTGTGCTTGAACGTCAGTTTTACAAGTATGAAGATTTTTCCGGTCTCCTCGAGATTGATATTAAGGGTTCTATGTATCAGATTTTGAGGGAGAACTTTAATGCGGATCTTCACCATTCTGTTCAGACAATCCGTGCTGTAAAATTGCCCAAAGACATTGCGGATAAGCTTGAGATAAGTAGAAGCGTTCCCTGTATACTCCTGGAGAGTCTCGCCTATACAAGGGAGAATGTTTGTATAGAGGTGCTTCTCTCCTACTATAGGGGGGATCGCTATGTGTTTAAGGTTGAGGCCGGGGAGTACAGGAGGGAGATGAGTTCGAAGACAATTTGAAAAGTATAATTTTTAAAAATTAAGTCTAAAGAATTAAGGAGGGTTAAATTGTCAATAGTTAATGCTAAAGAGATCCTTTTAAAGGCTACCGAGGAGAGGTATGCGGTAGGGGCCTTTAACGTGACGAATATTATTCAGATGGAGGCGGTAATAGAGGCCGCTGTAAATAAAAAGGCACCTCTAATTATTCAGACCTCTGTTACGCCGTCGAAGTTTATAGGTCCTAAGGTCTTCAGTGCTGTTTATAGAACACTTGCAGAGTCCGCGCCAATTCCCATAGCGCTTCATCTGGATCACTGTACAGATGTTGAGTATTGTAAAGAGTGTGCCGATGCGGGGTATACCAACATAATGATAGACGCCTCTAAGCAGGTTTTTGAAGAGAATGTCCGGCAGACTAAAGAGGTGTGTGACTATGTTCATAAGGTAGGCAATATTTCCGTAGAGGGTGAACTTGGTACGGTGTCCGGTGTTGAGGATCAGGTTAAGGTGGCAGAGGATGAGGCTGCTCTCTGTGATCCTGATAAGGCAGTTGAGTTTGTAGAGAGAACAGGGGTTGATCTGCTAGCTCCCGCAATAGGGACGGCCCATGGAATCTATAAAACAAAGAATCCGAAACTGGATTTTGACAGGCTTGAAAAGATATTTAAGCTTTTGAATGGAAACGGACCGAAGGTGCCCCTTGTAATTCATGGGGGAACAGGCTTGCAGCCCGATGTTGTGAAGAGGCTCGTCTCTCTTGGTGGTTCTAAGTTTAATGTATCCACCAATCTAAAGCATGTACTCCTTGATACTATTTACGACTATATCTCTGCGCATAGGGATGAGTATAATCCAGGTAAGGTTGATAAGGCAGTAAAAGAGGCAACTATTAAATTGATTGAATCGTGGATTGATATTCTGGGCTCTGCTGGAAAGGCGTAGATGGGAGAGTTCAGAGCGAATAAAACAAAAATTAGTGGAAGGAGAAAATTGATGAAGAAGGAAATGAAGGATTATTTTGTACCGTGGCTTGAGGGTTTGAAGATGTATATCTCACCTCACATCGAGCTTGCGTGGAAGAGACCCGAATTACACAGGATGATGTCAAATGAAAATCCCTTTCCTCCCTCAGAAAAGGTAATGGAGGCCATAAACAAATATGCTAAGGTTGCCAATAGATATGCGGATCAGGGTACAGCAGTAAGAACAAAGATTGCAGAGATTAATGGTTTGGAGGGACCGGAAAATGTCTTGATAGGGAATGGCTCGAGCGAAGTCTACGATATGATATGGAGAAGTCTCGTTCAGCCCGGGGAAGAGATTATTCAGCACACCCCATGTTTTGGTATATACAAATTAAGGGCAGCCGTTGTTGGTGCCAAATTGATATCAGTTCCTATGATATACGAGGATAAGCAGTTTAAGTTTGATCCTGATGCGATTCTTAAGGCTATCACACCGAAGACGAAGATAATCGTTATTGCGAATCCCAATAATCCAACGGGCAATTTCATGGATGATAAGGATTTTGTGAAGATTGCAGAAACCGGTATCCCCTTTGTTGTGGATGAGGCGTATGTTGAGTTTGCGGGGCTTGGGAAATCTCAGGTGAAATTGATTAAGGATTATCCCAATGTAATGATTACCAGAACACTCTCAAAGGCGTATGGTCTTGCTGGGTTGAGGTTTGGGTATCTTCTAGCGGATAAAGAGGTTATCGCACGAATTGCCGCTACGCTTATCCCATGGAATGTTAATACGATTACTATGTGGGCGGCATTGGCTGCTTTTGAGGATACAGAGGCTCTTAAGATGAGGGTGGAGTTTAACAATAGTCAGGTTAAGTATATAGAGGAGAGTCTTAAAGATATAGAGGGACTTACGATATTTCACTCTCACGGTAACTATATACTCTTTGATGCTAAAGGTACGGGCAAGAAGGGTAAAGATATGGTTGCCTATGCCGAGGAACATGGTGTTATACTGCGCCCTCAGCCCGAGATGTACGGTAGTGATGGTTTTTTTAGAATTACAATAGGAACGGAAGAGGAAAATAAACTGGCTGTAAAGCTTATAAGGGAATTTTTAACAAGTTAGGTTTTGCTTGCGGGTGTGGTTTTGTGTGATTTTTGATAATTCCCGGCAAAATCTTTGAAAGGAGTTTTAAAATGGCTGAGATAAAGGGCTTTTTCTTTGACCAGGATGGTGTAATTATGGATACGGAGCGTGATGGACATAGGGTGGCATTTAACAAGACTTTTAAAGAGTTTGGTTACGATTTTCAGTGGGATGAAGAGGAGTATCATGAACTTCTTCAGGTCGGCGGAGGAAAAGAGAGGATGCGTCACTATCTTCACACCAAGGGCTTTGGTGTTCCTGTAAAGCCCGAAGAGGAGGATGAGCTTATAAAAAAACTCCACAAGAGGAAGACCGAAATTTTCATAGAGCTTGTGGAGAGTGGAAAGCTCCCCCTTCGCCCCGGCATAAAGAGAATTATGAAAGAGATAAACGATCTCGGTTTGGTTCTTGCAATATGTACTACCTCTAACGAGAAAGCTGCCCATGCCGTTGCTTATAAGATATTAAAGGATATTAAGTTCGATCAGGTGTTGGCCGGTGATATTGTGAGCAGGAAAAAACCGGATCCGGAGATATATCTTCTCGCGTTGGAAAAGACCGGCTTAAAGCCGGATGAGGTCATTGTAATAGAAGACTCAAGGAATGGAGTGCTTGCCGCTAAGGCTGCCGGACTTCATGTGGTTGCTACTACGAACGGGTATACCGAAAAGGAGAATCTGGAGGATGCCGATATTATTGTTACCTGTTTGGGGGAACCCGATGGAATTAAGTGTGAGTTAAAGAAAGGTGGTGAGGGGTTGGACTTTAAGGGCTATCTCACGGCGAAACAACTGATAGAGTATTTCTCTAAGTGATACTCAATATATACCTCCTTATGAAAACCGCCAGTCCCCTTTGCCTATAGGCTGGGATGGCGGTTTTTTTGTGTTTATGTCTCCAGCTTTAGTTTTCTCTCTTTTGGACCGTCATAGTACTCCGGGAGTTGAAGACTTAAGTCTAAGGGTTGTACTATATGACTCTTTCGGGAGGCTCTCCATCCCCTCTCTCTCTCCATTTCTTCTATACTATGGGCAATGAGGGAAACAGTGCGGGAGAGTATTATAAGACCCTTGGTTTGCTTTGGGGTTAGTCCCATATCGCAACATATTGCGGCAAAGGCCCCGGGGGCGTTTAGGTAGAGTTTTCTGCTAAAGAAGTTTTCTGTCTCATTCTCTATCAATTTTGCAAGTTGTACATGCTTGCCGCTTATCTGGTAGGTATCCGATAGCTCAAATAATCGCTCTACGCGTGGGTCTTTTATGTGCTGAGGATGATGGTATCCGTTTAGAATTTTTTTATTTTCTCTATGCCATTTTACAATCTCTCTGGCACATTCTTCCAAGGTTTTTCCCTCTTTCTCGCATCGTTTTATTCCATCGGAGAAAACCTGGGCTGGAATATCGGCAGAGGCGTGGCGTTCTCCGAGGGTTAATACGCCACCTGCTACCGCCGTGTTTAATGGTACTCCGCCAGAGGCGACAAATCGGGCTGCTGCTGCGGAGGGTGAAAAGGCGTGTTCTGCAAGGGAGACTAGCAGAGCATTGATCATCTTTCTGTAGTTTTCCGGCGGGAGTTCTCCTGTTAATACGAGGTATGCCATAGCTGCAAAATCTATGTTTCCCGTTAACTCGTTTAGATCGTATCCCCTTATGACGATTCTGTCCTGTGTTTTGTAGGCTATTGCCGTTCTCCAGTGGAAATTTTCTCTTTTTTCTTCCATATATAGTTGCCCCCTTTTTAGCTCTTAGTGCTGTATTTTAGGTAGCTTATATCACCGCTATTGAAGTTTCAATACAAAAGGGAATGTTGGAAAAATACCTCGAAATGACCGATAAATACAGTGAGATGAAATTCTCTATACGTTATCTTTTTTGTGGAGTTCTACTAGGTTTATTTCTCTTTTCCTTAAGTTTTGCTCTTTCGGGGTGTGCAACCATGGGAGAGGTCTCCGGTAGTGGAGAGCCTGTCGGATCAACGGGTGGTAACTCTGTCGGAGGGAAAGGTCTGCCTCCTGCTAAGGGGCGTGAACCGGTGTATCGTCATCTTAGTTATCGGCAGAAAAAACTCGTAGAGGGTGCCTATAAGTTATTAGGGTATAGGGGAAATAGAATAGTTGTGCGGGGACGGAGTTTTAACTTTGATTGTAGTGGGACGATTTTGGCGATTTATTACTATGCCGGAATCGATCTTACGAGGGAATTTTCCAGGTACACTGGAAATGGGGTATTGCGTCTGTATAAAATTTTGTACTATGCGCATCTTCTCTATCTTACCAAAACCCCTCGTCCGGGTGATCTTATCTTCTGGGATAACACCTACGACAGAAACCATAACGGTAAGATGGATGATTATCTCACACATATAGGGATGGTTGTTAATGTCTACAGTGATGGAACGATTGAGTATGTCCATGAGCATATAAGGAAGGGTATAGTGATAGAGAGAATGAACTTGAGGTATCCCAATACCTACAGAAAGAGAATTAATGGGAGGTTTGTTATTATAAATGCTCCTATAAGAATAAAGGAAAAGGGAAAACCACATCCGTCTAAGTGGCTTGCCAGTCAACTGCTGCGAGCGTTTGGGAAGGGTTATCTATATCGTTAAGGACATAACCTGTTTAGCAGAAAGATTTTTTTAAATATTTTTGGGTATTGATGTAAAGATTCCCTTTGGGCATATTTAATTTTATCTTTTATAGGTGTAATGTAGGTCTCAGTTATGGATAGTTTGAAACTGACAAATACGTTCCTCTTTATTATTGTGCTTTTTATTATAGGTGTTATTCTTAAACTTGCGAAAGAGGTTTTTATCGCTCTCTTTCTTGCCATGTTACTTGCCTATCTGATGGATCCATTTGTAGCTCTCTTTAAAAAGCGGCTTCACTTACCCCTCTGGCTTGCTGTTGCACTTACATCTGTTATTTTTCTCGGAATGTTTTTTGGTCTTGGGGTTATTATCTACAAGAGTATTCTTCAATTTAGTTCCAGATTTCCCGCATATCAGAACAGGCTCGTTGTGATGCTTGAAAAGCTGTTTTCCAATATAGAGGTCGTGACCAACGGAAATCTTAAACTGAACATATTCGAAAGTCTTAAGAGCCTACCGGTTGCCTCTACCGCTCTTTCTATTACACGCTCGCTCTTTTCTGCGATTGTCCAATTTGTAATGATTTCCTTCTTTGCGATTTTGATAGTCTATGGAAAGTATAGATTTATCAGAAAACTCTTCAGGGTTTTCTCGTCGAAAGCGGAGAAAAAGATACCGAGAATTCTTTACAGAATTGATAGAGAGATAAGAAAGTATATTGGTGTGAAAACTCTGATATGTGTGGTTATCGGGATTTTGACCGCCGTTATTCTCTCCGTATATAAGCTAGAGTTCGCTATTGCCTTTGGTTTTGTGGGTTTTATCCTTACCTATATACCAACCGTAGGGCCAATAACGGCAATTGCTATTCCGACACTTATGTCTCTCAGTCAGTTTGGATTTACGGTGACTCCCCTATGGATACTCTCTTCTCTTGCCTTCCTGCATATATTTATAGGTTCGTTGATAGAACCCAAATTGATGGGTGATACGATGAATCTTACCTTTCTTGTGGTGTTTATATCTCTCCTCTTCTGGGGATGGATGTGGGGGGCGCCGGGAGTGCTTCTTGCTGTTCCCATGACTACCTCTGTTAAGATAGTATTTGAAAACTTTTCCTTTGGGTTTAGTTTTGCCAAGTTGATAGAGAGGGAGAGAAGGTAAGCATTTTAGGAGGAAATGTGTGGAGGGCAATTCTGATTTGTCACGGAGTATTGAGCGACTGATTGTTAATGAATCTTTGAGGGCAAAACTGGAGACACTAAGAGAGACTATTGTGGGGTATAATCGGGTTGGAGTTGCCTTTTCCGGTGGGGTGGATAGCACCCTTTTACTCTACCTTTCGGTTGATTTTCTCGGGAAGGAGAAGGTTGTTGCCTTTACGGCGGTTAGCCCTGTGATTATAAAATCGGAGTTATTGTATGCCCGGGAGGTTATTAAGGGATTGGGGGTTGAGAGTGTGGAGTTTTACGCCCCTGATATTGGGATGGAGGCCTTTAGGAAGAATCTTCCCAGGCGGTGTTACTTTTGTAAGCGTAATATTTTTGAAAATATGAGGAGCCTTGCCAGTGAAAGGGGATTGGCGATAATCCTGGAGGGAACTAACAGGGATGATTTATCTCAGTATCGACCGGGGCTTAAGGCACTGAGGGAGCTTGAAATTAAAAGTCCCTTTGCAGAGGTGGGACTTACAAAGAGAGAGATTCGAATCGTTTTAAAGGAACTTGGCATTCAGGGTTGGGATAAACCCGCGAAGTCCTGTCTGGCTACGCGGATCGAAACAGGGCTGGCTGTTACGAAGGAACACCTTGGAATAGTGGAAGAGGCCGAGGGTATAATGGAGGAACTCGGTTTTACAGATTATCGCTGCAGGTTGCATTTTTTGCCCTCTGTGGCGAAATATCTGATAAGAATAGAGGTTTTCAGGAACGATATGGAGCGGGTGTTGAGGTTTAGGGATAAGATTGCAGGCCTCTTTGAGGCTGTGGGGAATGCGAAGCTGGCTTATATAACACTTGATCTTCTGAATGAACCTGGATCGTAAGTGATAGGAGAGAGACTGTATGACAAGGGATGAGCTTATAAGACTTCTAGCTGAGTTGAGGGAGGGAAAAATTAGTATTGATGAGGTAATGCAACGCTTTTCCGACTTTATCCCTGGTGGTATGGGTTTTGAGGATATTGGTTTTGCCAAGCTTGACCATTTGAGGGAATTGAGACAGGGAATCCCGGAGGTTGTTCTTGGCGGGAGTAAGACCCCGGATCAGGTGGCGCTTATAAGTGAGAAGTTGTACGAAAAGAACGGAAGGGTCCTTGTAACTCATGCGAGAAGGGAGCATTTTAATGGCGTAAGGGAGAAACTCCGTGAAGCTAGTTACTTTGAGGATGCAAGGGTTATCGTTGTGGGTTCTTTCCCGGAGCCCAAATTCGAGGACAAGCTGGTGCTCATTGTTAGTGCTGGCACCTCGGATATTCCCGTGGCGAGTGAGGCGGACTTATCTGCGAGGTTTATGGGATTGAAAACGCAGGTTCTTTACGATGTGGGAGTGGCGGGCATTCACAGGTTGTTGGCTCATGCCAGCCTATTGAAGAAGGCGAGTGTGTGTATTGTGGTCGCCGGTATGGAGGGTGCTCTGGCAAGTGTAGTCGGGGGACTCGTCTCGGTACCTGTGATAGCCGTTCCGACAAGTGTTGGTTATGGGGCTAGTTTTGGTGGGCTCTCCGCTTTACTTGCAATGTTAAACTCCTGTGTTCCCGGGGTTGCCACCGTGAATATAGATAACGGCTTCGGGGCGGCAATGTTGGCTTACCGGATTATCAGTGTTTAGTAGGTTTTTTGTTAGCGGAGAGAGTTAACGGAGAGACCCTGAATATTTCTAAGGGCTGGAGGAGAGTGGTATGAATACCAATGATATAGTTGAGGAGAGGGATCTTGTAATGGTGGAGGCAAATATAGACGATTCCACTCCCGAGATTATGGCCTCAGTAATTGATAAACTTATTGCCAGGGGTGCCAGGGATGCATGGGTAACCCCCGTAGTTATGAAAAAAGGGCGGCCAGGTTTTATGCTTTCTATTCTTGTCTATGCGAGTGATTTATACGACATTGAGAGACTTGTATTTTTGGAAACGACCACTATTGGCCTTCGAGAGTACCCGGTAAGGAGAAAGATTCTTCCCAGAGAGGTATTAAAGGTTGAAACCGAGTATGGTGAAGTCGAGGTTAAGGTTTCCTATCTGAATGGTAAGATTGTAACCCTGGCTCCGGAGTATGAGTCCTGTAGGGAGCGTGCTCATGAGAATGGTATACCTGTAAGGCTTGTGTATGAATCTATCTATAGTAGGTTCCCGGAGATAAGGGAAAGTAAAAAGAGCTAAGAAAGTAGGAATTTTTATAGTAGGGGTTACTTATGGAGAGAAACAGAGAGAAGAGGCGTCTTGTTGTTGATGCCGAGGTGGGAATGGCTGGAGACATGTTCTCCTCGGCTCTTATAGGTTTGGGGGTTCCCGGTTCTTTAATGGTAGAGGCAATGAAAGAAGCCGCGAGTAAGCTGGGAGAGATTAAGATAGAACTGGGGGAAAAATCTCTGGATGGTAGGCGAGCTGTGGACTTGAAAATATCTGCCCTCCGTGTTAACGAGCATCTTGATGAAACCGATGCTAATAGATATTTGGATGATGTCCTTGGTAGGGTTGATGTGGCAGGGGAATATGCAGATTTTGCTAGGAGAACTCTTGGTATTCTTATAGAGGCAGAGAGGGAGGCTCATAGGGGTGCGTATACCGTTAAACCGATCGGGCTTGTTCATACCCCGTTTAAACACGATGGAGAGGCTCCGTATCAGGCGTTGGAGGATGAAACCTCCGAGGTAGAGGATGAGTTTTATATAGAGCTTTCCCCTGAGTTTAGAGAGGGACTTTACGGTATTGAATCGTTTTCTCATATATTTGTTCTGTCATATCTAAACAGGTCTCACGGATACTCTCTGAAGGTTGTTCCGCCGTGGCAGAGTGGAAAAGAGATGAGGGAGGTGGGACTCTTTGCGAGTAGATCTCCCAGAAGACCGAACCCTATTGGTTTGACCCTTACTCCGCTAAAGCGTGTGGAGGGTAACAGAGTATATACCGGGGTTCTTGATTTGTTTGACGGGACACCTGTAATAGACATAAAACCTCAGATTAGGTCAATTGATAGGAGCAAAGTAGGAAACGATGGCTGGCTTACCGGTACGAAGCATCTGGAACTCCACAGGCGGGGAATTCCCCATGTTCACGATGAACTGGAGGGTGGGGTTGTACTTCATGAGGCTCAGGATATTCTCATAGATATAGTTGGTGCTGCCGTAGGTTTGAAGTATCTTAATGTGGATATGGATAGTATCCTTAGTCTTTCCCCTGTCTCCTTTGGCGGGGGGGTTGTTAGTTTCTCTCATGGCACCCTCCCTGTCCCGCCTCCTGCCGTCATGTCGATACTTAGGAATTACAGGATTCCCAGCGTTTCTGGGCCTGTCGATATTGAGCTTTTAACCCCCACCGGGGCATCTATCCTTGCGGGTTTAAGGCCTTCGTGGGTAGCCAGGGAGTTATTTCGCAGGGATATGGAGAGTAACGAGTTTTCGGATACGGTGAGGATTGGATATGGCATGGGGCAGCGAAAAACTCCGCGTCCCAATGTTTTGAGGCTTATGTTGATTCCGTCCAGGGGATAGATGTAAGATAGTGATGGAGGTGCGGGTATGAATGAAGGTGAAGGTAAAAAAGTTATTGTAATAGCCGGGGCTTCCTCGGGTACGGGAAAGGCTATGGCTCTGCACTTTGGAAAGCTAGGCTACCGGGTAGCTTTTTGTGCCAGGCGTTTTAAACTTCTCAGAGAGATTGAAAGCAAGATTAAAGAGGGAGGTGGTAATGCCCTTGCCGTTAGGGCTGATATGAGCGTATGGGAGGATGTGAAGAAATTTGTAGATACGGTAATCGATACATTTGGGAGGATCGATGTTCTGGTTAATAATGTAGGGGCAGGAATACGTTTTTCCAATTTTGAAAATTACTCTATCGAGGAGATAGATTATGGCATAGCCGTAAACCTGCACTCTGTAATTTATGCCTGTAGGGCTGTTGTGCCTGTTATGAAAGACCAGGGGAGCGGACATATAATCAATGTCTCTTCCATATTGGGAAAGCGCTCCAGAGGAGGTTTTGCCGTGTACTCCGCTGCAAAGCACGGTGTAGAGGGTTTTTCGCGTGCGTTGCTCAATGAGGTTCGAAGCTATGGGATAAAGGTTAGTATCCTAGCTCCTGCTGCGATAGAGACTCCCTGGGCAGAGAAGGCGGGGGTAAAACTTGACAGTGATGTTGAGTTCTTGAAACCGGATGATCTTGCGAAGGTGGTGGAGTTGCTTGTGGAGACTCCCCCGCATGTTGATATCTGGAATATAGATATTATCTCCAGGGAGCAGGTTATTGATCCTCTGTAAGTTTTTTGAGCTTCTCTTTAAATACTTTTGCTTCCTGTTTTTTGCCAAGATCATTTAGAATGCGGATGATACTCTCTATTAGAATAACGTTTCTCCTCTGAGTGAGGTATTTACTCTTGAGTATTTGGAGTAGTCTCTCTTCTTTTTTCTCTCTTTTGTATATTTCTATAAGGTTTTTGTATACGGATTGGTCTTTTGGGTTAAGGTCTAGGGCACGTCTGTATTCCAGTATAGCCTTTTTTGTTTTGCCCTGTTTGTACAGTATCCTCGCCATGTGTTTGTGAGCATTTGCATTTGTGGGATTTTTTTCCAGTATTTTTAGCCATGTGGTGTATGCCTCGTCTAGTTTTCCCTCCTTTTCCAGTACCCCGGCAAGAGCCTCTTTTAGCTCTATGCTGTGTGGATACCACTGGGAGAGTTTTCGGATGTCAGCCTCAAAGCGTTTGTTATTGCCGTCAAGTTTTCTGAGAAGGTTTATGGAATCAAGAAGTACGTTTTTTGGTTTTTTGATTAGTGATGAATAGAGTTTTAATGCCTCTATGTCGCTTTTATTTAATTTTCCCCCTTTTTTCCGTATTCTCCCGGCCGCTTTAAGCTGTAGGGAGGAGATTTTATGAACAGCATTTCCTATGGCTAGATAGAGGGTTGAAATTGATTTTTCTATATCCCCCCGGTTAAACAGATCCTCTGCTACTCTGTAGTATGGGTAGGGTTGTTCGCTTCCTCGCCTTATGGCATTTTCAAATGCCATAAGGGCGTCTTTGCTCTTTCCCTCTTCTTCGTAGAGAAGCCCCAGATTTTCGAACGGGTACGGACTGGTAGGAAGGATAGTGGAAAGCCTTTTAAGGATTCTTACCAGTCTCCTCCTGTCCCCCGTTTTTTTAAGTGCCTCCGCCAGTAATCGTAGAAGTACAGGATCCTCTGGCCTTATTTTGAGTGCTCGAGAGAATAAATCGATGGCCTTTTTTATGTTACCCTCTTTCTCGTATACTATTCCCAGGTTTCGTAGTGCCTCTACGGAGTCCGGTTTTAGTGCCAGTGCCTTTTCGAAGAAGTGTTTTGCCCCATCCTTGTTCCCCTTTGCATATTCCTCCACCCCGGAGTTAATAAGGGAGGCAATCATTCCCTGGAGGGCCTGTTCGGAGTGTGGCTGAAGTTTTCTCGCCCTCTCGAAGTAGGTGTATGAAACCTGAAATTCTCTCTTTTCAAAGTGGAGGCTTCCTAGTGCGATATTTAGAGCAAAGGGATTTGGGTGTAGTTTTGTAGCCTCGTTTAGAATTTCCTCTGCCTTCTCTATCTTTTTTAGTTTTATATAGCATATTCCAAGGAGGATGAGATCTTCGGGGGAGGTTTCTCTTTTCTCCCTTGCCATTGTGAGAAAGCGTAGGGCTTCTTTGTATCTTTTTTCGCTGTAGAGTTTTCTCCCCATAAAGAGCTCGAAGGATGGAACCTTATTCTCTGCGGGTATAGGTATTAGGGGTACTACAATTTGTATAAATAGAAGGAAGATAAAAAAGAAATCTTTTAGCGTTTTTGGAGTATGGAGGGTTATTTTACTGTTGCTATCGTTAACTAAAGCCATCGAGAGAACCGCATATCGCTAAAACTGGTAGGCGAGGTTTAAACCTGCCAGAAAGGGAAGTTTTTCCGCCCCGTTATCTGTATAGTAGCTCATCGAGAATCTCCCCTCAAGTGAAAATGATTTGCCGAAGGGAAGGTTTAGTGTGGAGTTTACATCGTGGCGTGTTCCCCTTGTACCGTGTGATAGGGAGTACGTAGTGGTGAGGCTAAAGGGAATGGGGTTGCCCGAAACGGTGATACCAAATATGTGCTGAAAGTTGTTCCCGGAGGTAGAGGTAGTGTTGGTTGTTTCCGTTGTCTCGGTGCTTAACCATTCCCAGGTAAGATGATATCGAGTTTGCAAGAAGGAGAGTATGGGAATTCCCATTTCATAACTTAGTTTTGATAGGATACTTTTGGAGGAACTCCTGAGAACACTAGCGGTATTTTGGTTCTGGGAGTTGGTTAGAGATAGGTTTTCTCCTATGCCAAAGGTGTACACCTTAAGATTCCACTGGGGGGTTAGAGTAAGGCTGGCAGAGTAATTCTGAGTAACCGAGTTTGTACCATTTGCATAGAGAAGGTTCTTTAATCCTGCTGTGATTCCATAGAGTAACATGGGATCAGGTTGATGCTTAAACAGTGTGGAGAACGTATTTGCCCAATCGTACTCGTTGATTCCCATCATGTTTCCAATGTACTTGCCCGAGAGACTTATCTTATCCGTTGGACTAATTATGATGTCCGTTCCCCAGGTAAGTTTGTTGTTATCTAGTTCCCACGTGTTATTGTACTGTTGGTTTAGAGTTCCGTTTGCCGTTAGTTTTTTTAACCACCTCTTTTCGGTGGAGGATTTGCTCTCTGGATGGTATCCCCCGGATATACTTGCCTGATGATTAAAACTGTCCTCCGTAGTTCTTAGCTTGTACTCGGTTTTTGCAGAGAGTCCTCCGTTGTTTTTGTAATTCATCTCTGTGGAGGCCTTCCATCCGGATATATACGGTGTGTATTCACCTGTATTAGGGCCGCTCTGGGTAATCCACGAATCAAATCTCCCGCCTCTCGTAGTGAGGGTAATACCCCCTGTGAGCGGAAATATCAGACCGATCCCGGACTCGAGGGTAGTGCTTGAGGTTTCGTTTTGAGTTTCCGTGTATCTTACCGTACTAGCGGTCGGTGATAGAAGGACTTCTATCTTTACAAAACTGAGAAGTGGAGACACTACAGATAGGCTCCCTGCAAATCCCGTGTTAATCATTCCTTTGGCATTGTCTACCAGATTGTTGAAGTTACTCGTGAGGTTAAGATTAAAGCCGCCCAGGTCTCCAAGCGCTTTAAGTGTGGCAACATCTCCGAAATTGTCTCCCGTTGTGGTTATGGAGTTGTTTGTTCCCTCTTTCTTTTGGATAATCTTGTGGGTGTAGGATAGAGAGATTGGAAGGGATTCTATGTAGTTCATGCTTATGGAGGCATCTATGAGTGTACTAATGTCATCGGTGCTAAGCTGATCCGTGAGCTTTTGCTTTTCTGTGTATTTTATTCCGGAAGAGAAGCGAAGCCTGTCCAGGGATAGGTTTAGTTTGGCGAGATAATTCTGATTCATCCCGTTGAGCGTGTTTTTCCTAAACGCTTTTCCTGTAAAATTGAGGTTCCCCATGTTTCCGAGTGGTTGGATTAACAGGAAGTGGGAATCCGAAAACCAGTCGTAGAGTTGTTCTCCTATGGTATTCATTCCCCCGGACCCACCGATGGAGAGTCTCCCTGAAAACTGGGTCTTTCTCGTTGTGGTGATCGGTTTAGGTTTGGGGGTAGGTTTGGACCATGTTGCCTCCACCGTGTTTTGTGCCGATTTTGGAAGCTTTCGAACTATCTTTACCTCGCCTATGGCAAGGGTAATGGGGAGAAGTTTCAGAAGTGCTATGAAAAATAATATGAATAGCTTTTTTTTCACTTTTTTGCCTCTTTTTTCTTAATCCTTATCGTGGCTTTTGTGCTCTCGTTTCCCGATGTATCTATAGCAGAGACTCCGTAAATTTCTCCTCCTCTGTGCCACATATCCAGAAATTTCAGTTTTTTCTCCTCGGTTTCTTTGGATGATGGCTCTATGGGTTTACCGGTGAGTCTTTCCCATCTGCTTCCCCTGTATTTTGCCCGGTATACATGGTATCCGGCAACGTCTTTTGAGGGGGAGGGATCCCACTCTATAGATACTCCCCACGCTGTTATCTCTGCCCTCAAATTGGTTGGGGATTTAGGGGGAATAATATCCGTAGGTACTATAGTAACGATCTTCGAGGGTTTACTCTCGTTACCACTTTTATCAACCTCTGTGATTCTATAGTTGTACTCTCTCCCCCTGATAACATCTTTATCGCTCCAGCTTGTAATTTTTTTGTCTAATTCCTTTACAGACTTGAACCTACCCCCTGCTGCTTTCCTGTAAATTCTGTGCAATGCAAGATCTCGTGATAGGGAGGGCTGCCAGAAGAGTTTTACCCATCCCTCGTCGGTTGGCTTTGCAGTAAAGAAGAACACAGGACTCGGGGGAACGTTGTCCGGGATTTGGACCTCTGTATAGCTCCGTTCGCTCTCGTTTCCGGAGGTATCTACTGCGGTAATTGCGTAAATGAGATTTATACCCGGTTGCAATCCCCGGCTTTTATATCCGCTATCCCTGAAGGAGGGATTTTTAGTAGGTTTTAGGGGTTTCCCTACAATTCTAACCATTCTTTTTCTATCGCTTCCCCTGTATATGTAGTACCCTTTTAAATCGGTAGCCTTTGATGCTTCCCACTTGAGGGTAACTTTTCTCTCCTTTTCATTTATCGTAAAGCTAATCCCCTCTACCTTTGAAGGTGGTGTTGTATCCTTGGGGATAATGGAAACAGGGCCGGATTTAGGACTCTCGTTTCCACTCAAGTCTATTGCTGTTACCCTGTAGTAGTACACCTGTCCCCCGATTCTCTCGCTGTCAATAAATTGGGGATTATCCACCGCTATAGGGGTTTTGTTTATCTTTTTAAAGGTCCCTTTTAAACTCTGACTCCTGTACACATTGTAGTAAGCAGCATCTATCTCCGGGGATATGTTCCATAGTAGCAGGACCCCTCTCCTGTCGTCTATTGCTTTAAGTCCCATGGGTACGAGTGGGGCACGTGTGTCTCTCGGTTTAACCCTGGGAGAGTAACTCATTTTGCTTTTAACCCCGATTATATCAATGGCTTTAACCCCGTAGGTGTATGTTTTTCCATTCACCACGTTGTTGTCTATGTAGGCTAACCACCCCTCTATTCTCAACACAGGAGCCTGGTTTATTCTTATAAACTTCCCGTCTCCCTCGTCTCTGTAAATTATAAATCCTACCGTTCTGTCTTTCTCTCCTCCTCTGTATTTAGGGTAGTCCCACTCTATCTTAACCTCGCCATCCGATGCCTTTGCGCGAACCTTCCCGGGTTTTTGAGGGGTTTTTGGTGGTGTTACTCTAATTCGTCTTTCAATTCGTTGTATCTCTCTCCCGATTGAGTTGTAGAGGACCACCCTATAACTGTAGCTTTTTCCGGGTTTCACCCCTCTGTCTATGTAGGTTTTCCCCATGGCCAATCTTAGTCCGTGGCTTATTAAAAGGAGTGCCCTTGTTGTATTTCTGTTTGCCTTTAATCTGTTCCATACAAAGGATGGATCATCGGAGCCCACCCTCTTTGATATCCAGATAAAATCCTCTCCCATAAGCTGTTTTGCCGTGTAGGGGTCTTTTACCTCTGATATGGGATGTTTGTTTAGAAGTTTATAATTCTTATCCCCGTCACTCTTTCTGTAAACCTCGAAAGAGTAAACATCTCTCGGAATGTCACCTAGAACTATTATCACCCTGTTAGTCGCCGGGAGTATATAGACAAGTGGACCCCGCTGTGCAGAAAGTCTGGCTCCTACAAGTAGGATTAGTATCATCGTTAAAAAAACTTTCTTTCTCATTACATCCCCCTACATTCCCTTTCCCGCAGTATTGGGTATTTTTGTATTTGTCCGGGTTTTCCCCTCTAAGGTTTTAGTCTTCGGGGGGATATGCTTTACTACCTTGATTATTACAGGATTTGTTTCTGCCGTCAGTCCTGCACCGTTCTTTATCCATACCTTCACCCTGTAACTCCTTCCGTATGCGAGGCTGTGTTCCTGTTGTCCGAATAGGGCACCGAGGAATGTCTGGATGGGAAATCCCGTTAGCGTGGCTCTTATGTCTATGCTCTGAGGCGGTGCTCCGCTGGAGATCTCTGTCCAGTTCGATTCGAACCATGGCTCTCCCCATAGGTCAATATCATTTACCCATGGCGGGACTTGGGAGCTTTGGGCACCGTAGGTTTGGCTGCCCGGTACCAAATTACCCTGTGTTTGTATATTTGCCCCCATACTTCCGTTTGCTACGAATCCGGATACCAGTATCATCTCTGCTTCCCCTTCGGCAGGGGTTTTTTGGCTGTAGAGTTTTTTGTGCTCACCCTTTTCCTGGTCGTTCATAGAGGTTTCTTTTACCGTCCATACGGCGAATCTGTACGCGGTAATTCCCGATTCCGGATCCTCTCCCTTTATCGTAACGCTAAGACTGTCCTGAGAGGTGGAATACTCCGACGCCTCGAGGGATACATTTTCAGGTGGTGTCGTATCTACAACAATTGGTTGCGATACCCCCGTAGAGGTAAGGTTTGCCCCGTTGGTAGCTCGTACCAGTATATAGTAGGTTTTCCCGCTCTCGAGTTGGAGATTTTCCTTCTCCACGTAGTATGTTGGTAGTACACCCTTTATTTTAGCCATTTGGCCGGTCCTCGTTTCTATAGTCCTTGTTGTACCCCTTTGTTCCCTCTCTTTTTTAACTGAGGCTCCCTGACCGAGGAGGTAGGGTTTGTACTTTACCGATATCGAAGACCAGGGGGTTACATCCGGATAGTACGGCGTTGTGCCTATTCCGTAGGCATACTCAACTACTCCGGATTCTTCGTCCGATATTTCGTTCCACCCGAAACTTAGTTTGTTGACATCGGATGTAAAGTGAGGTGGGAATGTCACGGGTAGGGGTGTTTCCGGTTCCGTTGAGTCGCTGTAGTGCATTACAACAGTTTTATGTGCCACACTCTCCAGGCCGGCCCCGTTTGTGCTCTTTACGTTTACGTATATGGTAGTTCCCTCCGAAGCGGGTATGTTTACAAGGGTGGCAAGGTTATTTTTTGCCTCTTGCCATTTTAGGATATCATCAATACCCTCTCCTGTTCCCACGGAAAAGAGGGTAGATTCTATACCTGATTCAGGGTCGTTTCCCCTGTCGAACTCAAATCTTATGGAGTTGGCATGTGCGTCTGCCTTTACCTGTTTTACCAAGCTTATCGATACCCCCTCCGGCGGGGTTGTATCCACAAGTATTGGCAAGGAGGTCCCTATGCTCTTTAAGCCTACCCCGTTTGTAGCCCGGACATTCACCACGTAGCTCTTCCCGTGTTCAAGGTTAAGACCCCTTATGTTTGCCTCTGTTCTTCCCCCGGCGTTTTGCCATGGAAGAACATCGGTAGCTACCTCCGATAGGTTTTGCCCCTGAGTTGTTGGGTTAAGACTAATTCCTGCTGCGGTTCCTGCAAGCGAATCGAGTGTTGTGCTTGTCATAACACCTACACCGGGGCTAGTTACACCTACACTCTGGGTGTTGGTTTTTGCCGTGTGGGTTCCAACAGAGTATTCGTAACCCTGTATTCCGGATTCCAGGTCCTCTGCTCGCCACTTTGCGTATATCTTGTCCGTTCTAAAGGTATATGGACCCTCAAGTGTTATGGATGGCTTGGAGGGAGGTGTGTTATCGCTTGTGTCTATGTTACTACTTACCGGTTGGCTATCGGTGTCCGGGTTAAAGTATCTAAGGTTAAGGGTTGCTCTCCGTACTATACTCTTTCCTCCGGCTCCCCGTATCTTGAGGTATAGATAGTAGTTGCCTGCGAGATTTGTCTCGGAGAAAAAGGGCTCCCTTAATGTTTGCTCGTTCCCCAAAGAGAACCATGGTATATAGATTGGTAGTGGTTTTAGGGATGTAGAGAGTGCAAATTGATAGATCCCCGTTTGAGAGACGGATGAGGTAGTGTTTTGAGATGCCGTAGTGGTGGTTTGGTTATTGGTATTGGGTGTTGTTTCTCCTACCGGTTCTAGTTTGTATTCGTACTCCACGACCCCCACCGGGTGTTCACCAGAAAAATAGGCTGAGAGTAGGGCGGTAAATTGATTGGTACTTACCACAGAGCCAGAAAAGCTCTCTACCGATGGTACGGCAAGGTAGGGCTGTATCTCGTCGCGCTTAGCCCGGAAATAGGTGGTTACGGCTACCCATGCGGTTGGTGTGGTTTTGATTTTTATCTCTGTTAAGTCCCTGTCGATTGTAATCCCTAGGGAGATCCCTGTGTAAGTTATCCCCGGTTGTGTCCCCGTGTGCGGTGTGCTCAATTGTTTCCCGGTCTGGGTAATTGCAGGGCTACCCGGTATACCTGTTTGACCGGGAATGGATTGTGATTGGATATTTCCACCGGGTGGTGTGTTTTGGGGTGGTGCTATCGGTCTTAGAGGTCCTATAACCGGTGCTGTGGGTGTGGTTAACCCTGCGGGAAGCTGGAAGGCGCTCTGTTTTACCGTGTTTGCCACTGCAGAGGATCTAAAGGCGAGGCCTAGACCGCTTAGGCCCCCTATACCGGCTACGTTTCCGTCTGTAGCTATTCCTATCTCTCCGGAGCCGTAAATTGCCAGTTGGTCGTATATTTCGTATAACACGTCGTACATCTGAGATTTTTTCTCGTAAATCCTATCGACAAGCGAGGTTACACTTGCCCATTTTGTTCTAAATGAGGCGGTATTGTCCCTGAAGGTAGCAATTGTTTGAGCCCTTCGCTGCAGCGAGTGTTCTTTTGATGCCCTAAAACCTGCCATTGGTATTGTCCACCATAGCTGGTCTCCCGTTTCTACAAACAACTGCTGTGGGTTTATCCCCTCCGGTGGATTGTATGTATCTTCCTCTGTTTCTCCCTTAATCTTTCCAACCTGGAGCAGGGATTGGATGAGTTGTATTCTGTCGTTGTTCCAGTTCTGTAGTTGAGTTTGCGATAGCTGTTGCGCCTTGTTGGATAGTGCCTCTCTTATCTGAGTTTCGTTGGTGAGGCTCTGAATAATTCTTATGCTCTCGTCGGCATACTTGTAGTTTTTGCCCTGGAATTCCACAAAGCTATCAACGTAGGTAGCTATTTCCGAATAAGCGTTGGCATAACCCCTGGTTAATTGGGTAAGGTTGTTGTTATTCTGGAATAGAATTTCATCCAACTGTTGGAGTTTTGCATCTATTAATCCAGCCTGCTTTATAAAGGCATCCTGATACTTTGCAAAGTCCTCCCTTATCGCACTAAAACTACTCCGCTGAGATTCCGCCTTGTTTTCGTCTATTCTAAATCCCACTATAACTCGTTTTGAAGTTCCGCCTATGTTTACCGTTTTTTCGTTCATCCCCTGGAAAGGATTTCCCATGTTCCCCAGTTCCTGGACACTCGGAAGTTCTTCTACAAGAATGTCCTCGTACTGGTTTATTTTATCAGCCACCTCCTGCTGGAGTTGGTTGAGATTGTTGAGGTCATGCTGGATTTTGTTCTTTAGTTGTTCAAGTCTCGTTCTTGTTGCAACAAGACTCTCCTGGGCGGGACCGAATATTCTCTCGTATACCGGTTGCAGTGCCGGAGGAAGATTTCCCGGTCTCCAGTGATTGAGTTCGTTGTATGTAAATATAACCCCTACCAGGCCTCCCAGTATACCAGAGCGTTCTACAAGGGCCAGTCCTGCCGCCTCCTGTTGAGCACTGTTTAGTTTTGCAAGTTCTAACTGGGCCTCGTTTAGTGCCTCTGTAAGTTGCTCCTTAGCCTGATTCATAGCATCTGCCATATTTCTTGCATCTTCTATTAGCTGGTCGTACTCCTCGTTTCTTCCCTTTCCGCCGTGGAACCCGTTTTCGCCAACAGAGATCCATAGACTCCCGTCAAATACCGTTACATAGCATACCTTTACCTTTATGCTTCCGACCGAGTAGATTACGAATGTTGGGGAACCTATAAGGGCTCCCTCAAGCCCGGCCTCTGCGGCAAACAACCCCGCGAGAAATTCCCCCTTGGCAAGGACATGTACATAGGCGCCCCATGTATCCGGGTCTGGCACCTTGTAATACCAGAACATTCCACCATAGGTCAGACTTCCGGAGAGGATTTTTAGATCCAGACCCATTGTCACATTTGCCTCTACCATAAAACCCGGAGGACCAACAAACAGACTGCCGGAGGATAATCCCTGACCTAGCATGGAGATATTAAAAGCCCCGGACACCCCCCACGTATCGGTTGAGTACACATAGAAAGCAAGACTCCCGTTGCCCTCGAGTATGGAGAGGAAATCCATATTTACTACCACGTTTCCCTCCCCATATGCCGGATTCCAGCCGATAGCGAGATATGCCGTTCCGTCGAGTAAGCCGTCTAAGCACTCAACCTCCGCATCCAGGTTGAAGTAGTTGGCGGTTATGGTTATTAGGGCTCTTCCCTTAACGATGTCTTTCTCCGCTACATACACACCGCCGAGTAGCATCACGGCGAAGGAGCCGGGGTTTTCCGCCCCTCCCGGCCTCTTGTCTGTAATATCGTCCTCCAGTTCCGGGCGTTTGAAGTTTGCTATCCTTCTTACCAGTTCCACATCTTCCTGGAGTGGATTGATAAACACCCCGCCTCCGACCTCATCGAGAAAAACCCCGGGACCCACCGTTACAGACAAACCGGAGGCCGCTATAAATATTCCCATTGTGGGTTTGCCATTTTGTGAGCCCATTTTCCCCACTGCGATTGCGGTTATCTCGTTCGGAAGCTTTACCTCTCCTGCTACCCTCAGGACCGAAGAGGCGTACTCTATATCGGCTCTAAGTTCTACATCAGAGGTTGATACGTGGACGTTTCTAAGAACAAAGCTCCTTGAGCCGCTTACCGGTTTGTATACCGTTAACTCGTCGAATCCGCCGCTCATAACCGGCTCATCGGTCGAGCCTATGTTTATGGATGCTCCCATGATTCGAATGTAGCTCTCGACATCTACCGTTTTGTCAGACTTTTGAGGTGCCCTGTTTGCTCCCTGTCCGGTCGTAGCATCCGCCTGAAAGGTGAGACTTGTCGGACTATTGCTCCAATCTACGTCGTCCACCTCCACATGAACCACGTCTGCTACGTCAAGCATCCCACCCGTTACCGCATCCGAAAGGTTCGATACCGTTCCGTCAAGACCTATCTCTAGATTTTCAAAGTTTATATCTCCGGAGACACCGCTGAGTCCGACGAGTATCCCCCCTGTAAATACAATCTTAAACGGGTCGGTTTTAATTCCCAGGGCGTCTATCTTTATAGTAAGGGCGGCGAGGTCCAGCTTTTTATTCTGAATTATCGTTGCGTTTGTGGGTTGATGCCATGTGAGATCCCCGTCCATTGATATTCGTATTCCTCCGGTAAAATCTCCGTTTGCGTTTAATTCACCAAAGCTTACCCTTTTCTCATCGTCCGTGGGGGTAGAATCATCCTGATTTTTGAGGTTAAGGTATATATCCGCTCCTATCTGGATTTCACTGTGGTCCTTATCAAAATCACCCTCGTTGAATATTAGATGAAGTGCAAGGTAGGTTACGTCGAGATTTCCTACACCCAGATCCCACTCTGTAGAATCCGAATTTCCCAGCTTGTGGCCCTTGTTGTTTTTTTCCAGTTCGTGGATTGGTACAACGTATCCCTCGGCATTCCCGTCTTTGTCAAAACTAAATTCGAACTGTGTTGTTCCGAGAGAGTCTAGCGGGTAGGGGAGGTTTTTAAGTTCCCCTTTAAGTTTCATTTTGAGGGAGTCACCCTCGCTTTGGATTTTTATTTTGTTGAGTGTGAGGGTATTGGGTATTATATCAAAGCTCTTATTAAACTGAACCGTTCCGTCAACCTCCCCGTCGGAGTAAAAGGTAAGCCCTTTAAAGGTGGTTAGTTCCTTCTTGGTTTTGTTTGTTCCCTTCTTCTCACTTAATGAGATGCCACCGGAGAGGGAAAAATAGTACCTGTCGTTTGCCTTATCCTTTCCTACTGTGATTGCCTTTTCGGCATCTACGTCATGGATTGCAAACTCCATTCCGAATGCCTTAAAGGTTTTGGATTTGTTCTCTGCAACGGAGACAGCCTTGCCCTCTATTCCACCTGTTTTGAGAATAAGTCCCCCGATCTTAAAGAGTTCTGTCCCAAGTTTTGGGATGTAAAGTTTTGTATCTACTCTAAGATAATCTGTGGGAGGACTAACCTGACCCTGAAACGAAATCTTTTTTACCCGTAGATAGCCCTTTCCAATCGTTGCAAGGGTTTCGTTTTCCTCTGCCTCCTTTTCTACGCTTCCCCCTCTTATCTTTGCCTTTGTAGGATTGTCTTCGTTGTACCTTACAACTAGGTTTGTTACGGTAACATTGTTTAGGACTACGGGATTCCCGTTATCGTCTTTTAGTGGGAATACCTTCATTTTTGCAGTGCCACTAAAAGTAAACTCTATGTAGTGGTCTCCGTTCATGGCATTTGCAGTACCGTTTAAGTCGGTTAGTTCCGCCACATCTTTTACAAGTGTGAGGGTTTGCGGGGGGAATGGGGGTGTGGAGGAAGATACGGTATAGGTTTCCTCGGTGGATACTTCTACCGGATTGGTTATTTCCACCTTTACCGTGTGTTCCCCCGGTGATGTGGTTGGAAGGTTGCCATTTATGGTAAAGGTTGTTGTACCGTTTACGTTAACACTAAACGATGGATTGTCGCTCCAGGAACTCTCATCATCCACCAGTATCTCGCCGGATACGCTACCGGAACCGGTTGCGTCTATAGTTACCTGAGCATTTTGAATAATATCGCCTACATAGTAGGGGGAGGGAGGAAGAGTAATTGAAACGCCGTTTATCTGGAGTGTGGAGGGAAGCCCCCCGCTTACGTTTACGGGAAGCGCGATAGTGGCCGATATCGGGTTACCCCCTGTATCCTGGCCGGATATCTCGTAGGTCAATGTAAAGCTTCCCTCCGTAGCGCTACCGAGAGCCTTTGACCTTTGAATCTCGCTGAGTTCTACCGTTCTTGTTAGGTTATATGTAGAACCCCCCGGAATATCTATGGAAACACTCTCCGGGGGTTCTTCTTCTATCCCCCATGAGGGATAGCTTCTCTTTTCCGTGATAGAGGTAACGGTTATGTTTCCGCCTGTTGCTAGTATTTGAAGACTTAAGTTTGTGCTGGTGTCTGTAGAGGCGAATGATAGGATTGAGGGTGAGGCGGAGATAGATATGGAGGGACTCGTACTATTTATCGTTGTCATGGCGACATTTTCCGATGACCACTCGCCCCTGTTTCCCGCTGTGTCGTATGCCCTTACCCTGAAGGAGTAGTTTTGCCCATTGTTACCGGTAAAACTCGATGAGGTAGCCGAGCTGAGGGTTTTCCAGTCTGTCCAGGAGCCTGTTCCAACCCTGTACTGTACGTCGTAGTAGGCTATCTGGCTTTCAGTATCCGTGGCAGTCCAGCTTACCGTAAATGTGTTGGAGGTTTGAACGGAGGATAGGCCCGTTATTTCTGCGGTGGGTGGGGTATGATCTGTGTAGGACCACGCAGACACGTTTCCGGCGTTGTCTCGTGCCCTTACTCTAAAGTGGTAGGTATTGTTATCCGATGCCTGGAAGGTATCGGAGGTAGTGGTGACTTGGTTTCGCCACTCTCTCCAGGTTGTCTGATCTGCGGAGTATTGAACATCGTAGCTTGCAATGCCGCTATTACTTGCACCATTGGTATCACTTCCCGACCAGGAGAGGCTGTAAGAGTTGGAGAGAATATTGTACTGTACTGTTGTAGTGGTTATCTGTGGATTTGTAAAATCCGTGGTAACCCCGTCCGAATAGGAGTCTACGCCTATCTGTAGCTGGTCTATCCCGTAGGAACCGTGGTATGCTCGTATTCTAACCCTGTATATTCTGTTTTCCGAGAGTGTTACTCCTGTTATTGTAACACTCTTTGGTGGGGTGGAGGTTGAGGGATTTTCTGGCACCACCCCTGTTTTTACGGAGGAATAATCACCGGAGATATTTATCTCCAGGTCGTATTCGTACCACTTGTCACCCGTATAGCTGCTCCAGTCTATGTTGTCGCTCCAATTTACCGAAAAGCTTGTGGTGATGCCCCACCAGTCCGTGTCTTCTCCAACTACGGAGCCGTCGTACACCATTATTGTTTGCGAAAATAGGAAAGTTTGAAAGAAAAAGAAAAATATAGAGGATAAGAATACTACAATACTTTTTTTACTATTCATACTTTTTCCTTACATACTTTTAGGGATACGGATAAGTATAACACGCTTTTATGGAAATACAATTTTTGAAGTGGTTATGTATTATTTTCCGTATTCCTTTGAAAAAAAAACTGGCTGGTGGTATGATGCAAAAAATTGTTTAGCGGAGGGATTGATGCAGGCGATTATTTTGGCGGCGGGATATGGCAGAAGATTGAGTGGTTATACCAGAGAACCCAAATGTCTGTTGGGAATAGAGAATAAACCGATTATTCAGCGTCAGTTGGAGATGCTGGCTGATTTTGGGATAAGGGATGTTGTAGTTGTAACCGGATATGCGGCGGATAAGGTGGAGGGATTCCTTAACACTATTAATAGTGTAAATATTGTAACCGTTCATAATCCCTTCTATAAAATGACAAATGTTCTCGGTTCTTTCTGGTTTGGTATGAAAGAGCTTAGAGGAAGTTTTATGTATCTGGAGGGGGATACCATCTTTGAAAGGGCTGTGATGCAGGACGTGATAAACTCTGAAGCTGATTGTGCTCTCTCGATAAAGTATGGGGATGTAGACGATGAGGCGATGAAGGTTGTAATCTCGGGTAATAAGCTCCTAGAGATATCGAAGGAAATCCCCCCGGAAAGGGCAGACGGGGAGTTTATAGGGCTTGCCAAGTTTTCCGATAGGGCAAGACGGGTTTTAACGGAGATTACTGATAGAAGGATAAGGGATCAATACTTTAACGATTATTTTGAGTATGCGCTGAGTAGGAGTATTGAGGAGAGGAGAGAGCTTACCTTTGATTTTATCAGGATAGACGGGCGTTACTGCTGTGAGATTGATTTCCAGGTGGATTACGAGTTTGCTCTGAAACATTTTAAAGAGTAATTGAATTGTAGGATACAAGTTTTTGGTATCAACAAGAAGTGAATTTATTGTTGGGATAGTTTGAATAGTTATACGGTGTGTGATATATTATAAACAAATACAATAGTATAACAACTCTTTTTATCGTTTGGAGGGCGTTATTATGAAAAGGTTGAGAACTATAGTGGGTGTGTTGTTTGTGGTTGCTCTTTTGGTGGTAGGGTTTTCCGGGTGTGATTTAATAAAGAGCTGGTTGGGCTT
>CAZQTC010000014.1:0-60683 GCA_964596425.1 uncultured Spirochaetales bacterium
CTCCCTTATTATCTTTCGCTAACCCATAAAAAGTTAGCTACTTTCTCTCTAAAACTCTTCATCACCCCTCACGCCTCTCCCCTTCCCTTTTACCTTTCAAAGACCTGTGCCTACTACCAAAAACGCAGTATAATCTATATATATTTATTTTCTTAGTCAATACTAAGTTTATAAATATTGCTTCTTTTTTAGTTCGCTTACACACAAAAGGAATCGGCCTCTCTCCGATTCCTTCATAAGATTCTAATCTTTATTGAAGTGTGTATATGTATAATAAAAGTGTTAAAAAAAGTCAATAGAGACCAAAAACATTTCTCTCATTTTTTTGGTGCTAGTTTTTATTTTTTAATTCTTCCTCCTTTTTATTTACAGCCTCCTCAAGTTTCTTTATTTCAAGGATAAGCTCTTTAACAGCTGGTGTGCTCTTAGAAACGGTATTTTTATTCTCCTTAACCAACACTTCATATACCTTTGTACCAAGCTCAAAAAACTTGTTACTAGCCTCCTTCTCCAGTTGCATTATCTCGTACTTAAGGATTCCCCTATCACCCAAATCCATAGCCTTTTCTTTGGCCTTACCCAAAACCTCACGTGAAACATTCAACCCCTGATTAACAAGCTCTTCCATACTTTTCCAAAAACTCATAATACACTCCCTTGTTTTCAATTTCCAAACGTTATAACAAACGTGTTCCCAATATAGTCCCTTCTGTAATTATAATACTTTAATCTATTCTTGTTGACTAATAATTTTTTCAAGATTAAACTTTATCTAATTGCACAAAACAAACAACAAAGGGGAAAAAATGGCAAACTATAAGGTAAAAGACATTGGCATGGCTGATGAGGGCAAACTAAAAATAGAATGGGCCGAATCTAGAATGCCTGTTCTCATGGCATTAAGAGAAAAGTACAGCAAGACAAAACCATTAACCGGGATGAGAATTTCAGGATGCCTGCACGTAACAAAGGAAACAGCAGTACTTGTCAAAACATTAAAAGCAGCTGGAGCCGAGGTATGCTGGAGTGGGTGTAATCCTCTCTCCACACAGGACGATGTTGCAGCCGCTTTAGCCTCTGAAGATATAAGCATATATGCATGGCACGGGCAAACCGTAGAAGAGTTTTACTGGTGTATAGATAAAACATTGGAAATCAAACCTACCCTTACCCTGGATGACGGGGCAGATTTAATATTCAGAGTACATAACAAACAACCGGAGTTAGCCAAAGATATTCTTGGCGGAACAGAAGAAACAACAACGGGCGTTCATAGACTAAGAGCAATGGCAGAAGCCAAAAAACTTCTATATCCTATAATTGCCGTAAATGATGCGGAAACCAAATGGGACTTTGACAATGTATACGGTACAGGACAATCCTCCATCGATGGCATTCTAAGAGCAACATCTATTCTTCTTGCAGGAAAAAATTTTGTAGTAGCGGGATTTGGGCACTGTGGAAGAGGCACTGCTCTACGGGCAAAGGGGATGGGGGCAAACGTTATTGTTACAGAAGTAGATCCAATAAATGCCCTAAAGGCCACTCTAGAGGGATTTAGGGTAATGCCTATGGAGGAAGCGGCAAAAATCGGAGATATTTTTATCACAGCCACGGGAATGAAGGATGTCATAACGAAACGTCACTTTGAAATGATGAAAGATGGCGCCATTGTGTGTAATACGGGACACTACGACTGCGAATTAAATCTGCAGGACCTTGCCTCTCTAACCGAGAGTATCAGAGAGGTACGACCGAACAACGAGGAGTACAGACTAAAGAACGGAAAACGAATATATGTACTGGCCAAGGGACGATTGGTCAATCTGGCAGCCGCAGAGGGTCATCCCTCGGAGGTAATGGATATGTCCTTTGCCAATCAATTCCTCGCGCTTCTCTATCTATCACAGAACGGGAAGAACCTCGACAAAAATGTGTACGATGTTTCAAGGGAACAGGATCAGGAAATTGCCGCTATTAAACTCTCTACTATGGGAATCTCCATCGATTCGCTTACAGAGGAACAGAAAAAATATGCCAAGGACTTTACGGCGGGAACGTAAAGCACAATGCACATTGTAAGATATATAAGGTGCAGAAATTGTGGTAAATATATACCCACTACAGTAGCCATCCATGGGGGCTACTGTAGTGAGGAGTGCGCTCTCAAATATGACAGATGTATAAACTGTGGTAGATACTTCCCAAAGGGAAGTGGTTACAAACAGCACTACTGCTCTAGAGAGTGTAGCATAAAGTACAAAATAACCAATGTTTTTAACAATGGAAGACAAAAATTCTTTGTTACAGAGGAGTCAGCATGAAAACAATTAATATCATACTTCTAGGACCTCCGGGAGCAGGGAAAGGTACCGCTGCCAAAATGATTGCAAAAAAATACTCAATCCCTCAAATTTCAACAGGAGACATATTTCGTGAGGCGGTAAAAAAACAAACCGAACTCGGGAAAAGGGTAAAAACAATAATGGAGAAGGGAGAGCTTGTTCCCGACGAATTAACCATCAGTCTCGTCAAAGAGAGACTCGCACAACCCGACACCGAACGTGGCTATATACTCGATGGCTTTCCAAGAACAGTCAAACAGGCAGATGAACTTTCCAAATTCCAGAGTATAAAGGCTGTCATAAATTTCAATATCTCAGAGGAGGAAATTATCAGAAGGCTTTCCGGGAGGAGGGTATGTAAAAACTGTGGAGCAATATATCACATAACAGACTATCCCCCAAAGAAAGAGGGGATATGCGATAAATGCGGTGGTGAACTTTATCAGCGTGACGATGATAAAATTGAGGCCATAAAGAAACGGCTTGTAGTTTACAATGAACAAACAGCCCCACTTATCGACTACTACAGAGAGAAAGGATTACTCTATGATATAAACATGTCCACTCCCCCGGAGAAAATAACCCCTGAAAACTCTTTTATGCAGATAGAAGAAATTTTCAAGAAATTAGATTTAGTATAGAGACCACCGAAAAATTTTAATCCTGAGGAGTTTCATTCGAGGGCGAGAAAAGAGAGGAATTTCCCAGTTTTACACCACTCTCCTTAATAAGCTTTACAATTTCCTCTCTATCCACAAGATCCTTTGCACCGAGGAGTGATCTTAACTTATCCCGATCGTTAAACCCCAAATCAAGAGCCCGCTTTAGATCGGCTTTACCCCTTTCGGGATCCTCCACCTTTGTAAGAAGAATAAACGCACTTTCAAACCACGCCACTTTTAACTTGTCATTGACAGACAGGGCGTACGAAAAAGCATCCAGTGCCTTCTTATAATCTTCTATCCCTTCATACCCATACCCCATAATAACGAAAGCTTCGGCATCATCCGGCTTAAGCTCAACGTAATCCGCCATATACTTCAATCCTTCTCTGTAGCGCTCGTTCTCAATCAATATTTTACCAAGGTTGAATTTGGTAACAAGATCATTAGGATAATAGTCGAGAATCTTCTTAAACTCCGAAACCGCCCTTTCTGTCTTACCCTCCTTCCAATAAATAATAGCAATATTGTTTCTCGCATCTCTGCTTTCAGGGTATTCTTTAAGTATCCTTCCAAACATCTCTAAAGATTTTGCATCATCCCCCTTCAAATAATAATCATACGCAAGAGCATTTAAAACCTTAACGTTCTTAGGATCCTTCTCAAGCAACTCAGTCAAAATTTTCTCGGCATTGGAAAATTTGCCTATTTTCATATAGGCAAGAGAGAGGTTGTATCTTGATTCGGACAATCTGGGATTTAATCTGTACGCCTTTTCGTAATACTTAACCGCCTTGGCATACTCACCCAGTTTGAAATAGGCATTTCCAATATTATAATACTCACTGGAGATTTCCTCTATAGACCCCGTAGTAACACAAGAAACCAATATCAAAACGAGGCACAACAGAAGAGCCAACCATAAACCACCAAAATCGAATAGTTTTTTTCCCATAGAGTAATAAGTATACATCAAATTACAACAAAGATAAAATACAACTTGACAATAGAAGTTGCAATCAATACGATACCACAAAATGGCCACGAAAACGGAAAAAAACACCAGGTACAAAGATAAAAACTCTGTCGGAATCGTGAAACCAAAGGACTTTACCTTTGCCCACCCACCGGACGAATTGATACTGGACAGCGGTAAAAAATTGGGACCTATCACTCTCCGCTACGAAACCTACGGAGAATTAAACAGAGAGAAGAGTAACGCAATTCTTATCCTCCACGCATTTTCCGGGGATGCACACGCTGCAGGCTATCACTCCGAAAATGATAAATCACCCGGATGGTGGGATTCTATGATAGGACCGGGAAAGGCATTTGATACCAATAAATACTTTATAATATGTTCAAACGTGATAGGAGGATGCCAGGGATCCACAGGTCCGTCTTCAATTAACCCGGAAACCGGTAAACCGTACGGGCTTTCCTTTCCTGTGGTCACAATACGTGACATGGTTAAGGCTCAATATTACCTGATAAAACATCTCGAACTTCCCTTTCTCTACGCCGTGGCCGGCGGATCTATGGGAGGAATGCAGGCCCTGGAGTGGAGCGTAAACTACCCGGATATGGTAAAATCCGCAATAATTCTGGCATCAACGGCTCGCTTAACCCCTCAGGGAATAGCATTCGATGCAGTCGGGAGAAACGCCATAATGTCGGATTCAAATTGGCAAGGCGGAGATTACTACGGCAAAAGTATTCCCTCTAGGGGACTATCCATAGCCAGAATGGTTGGTCACATAACCTATCTCTCCGACAAGTCTATGACAATGAAATTCGGAAGACGTCTACAGGAGCGAGAGACCTACGGCTATGATTTTACCAACGAATTCGAGGTGGAGAGTTACCTGCAGCACCAGGGGGACAAGTTTGTAGAACGTTTCGATGCAAACTCATACCTTTACATAACAAAGGCAATGGATTACTTTGACCTGGGAGAACGCTACGGGGGATTAAATAACGCCTTTAAGAGAGCCAGGGCAAAGTTTCTGGTTGTCTCGTTCAGTACAGACTGGCTGTATCCTCCATACCAATCAAAAGAAATGGTATTCTCCATGATGAAGAGTGGAAGGGATGTTTCATACATAGAGATAAACTCCCCCTACGGGCACGATTCATTTTTGCTAGAGACAACAAGACAGACAAAAATTATAAAATCATTTTTGGATAGCATAGATGTTTGAATTCGAACGACCACATCTAAATTACGAAGAGATAGTAAAAATAATAGAACCGGGGAGCAGTGTCCTCGATTTGGGTTGCGGAGACGGAGAACTCTTATACAGATTAAAAAAAGAGAAAAACGTTATTGGTAGAGGTGTAGACATAGAGGAGAGGATGATAATGCTCTGCATTTCTAAAGGGCTTTCAGTATTCCAGGGAAATCTTGACGAGGGATTAAAAGACTACTCCTCCAAAAGCTACGATTATGTGATACTAAACCAGACTCTCCAGGTAACCCACAAACCGGTTCTTGTACTCCACGAGATGCTACGTGTCGGGAAAAAGGCTATCATATCGTTTCCCAATTTCGGGTACTATAAACTCAGATTGCAACTACTCTTTAAGGGACGAATGCCCGTAACAAGAGAACTTCCGTATCAATGGTACAACACACCCAACATTCATCTATGCACACGAAACGATTTCATAAATCTCTGCAGAGAAAACAACATAAAGATACTTAAAGAGATCGATATAAAAAGTGGGAAAAGAATAAAAAAAGTACTTCCCAACCTAAGGGCGACAGAGGTCATATTTATCCTTGAGAAAGAAGATTAAGGTATATCTCCCTCACTCTCTCCATATAGTTATTTACTCTACCATAAAACTTCTCCACAATAAGTCGCTCATCCCAGAGCGCAGAATCATCCCACCCAACATCCTCTAACATACTTTTGCCAAGTATAAGGGCATCAGATTCGCTAAAACTATGCCTCTGCCTGTCACCATATATTTGAAGGAAATGTTCCACCCTCCTCAAAAACAAATAGTATTTGTTTAATTCCTCAGCTAACTCACTGCTGATAATACCCGCAGCCTTAAGTTTTTCAATTGCTGAAGAAGTATTACCATCTATTATCTCAGGCTTCTCCCTACAATAAATTAACTGTAAACCCTGAACCAAAAACTCAATATCACGGATTCCCCCTGGTCCATCTTTCACGTTTATCCCCCCCAACCTCTGGTTAATAAGTTTCTTCTCCGATGCCCTTCTCATTGAAACAATAGAATGCTCTATCTCATCCCTCGAAAACCTGTTAAAAGAGATACTGCGGAGTACATCAACCACACTGTTGCCAAGTTCGATATCCCCACTCACAGGTCGTAATTTTATAAGTGCCTGTACCTCCCACTCTCTCGCCGACTTTTTGTAATAATTAATAATCGAAGAAACGGACTGAACCAGCTCCCCGGAACTTCCGTATGGTCGCAGACGAAAATCCACCCTGTAGAGATATCCCCTCTCCGTATGTCGAGAAAGAATTTCTCTAACCATCTTCATTACCTCAAAAAGTCTCTCCGATCCCCCTCGCCATTCACTCTCATCGTAGAGAGCAAACAAATCTACATCCGAACTGTAGTTAAGCTCTCTACCCCCCAATTTTCCAAAACTTAAAATACAAAACCCCCTTCTCGCCTCCTCGGAAAGATTTAGCCTAAAGAAAGCCCTCTCCATAGCAACAGTGATTATGGTATCCGCAAGCTCGGAGAGTTCCAGCATTATCTCCTCTATTGGTTTATTCATACATATATCTCGCGTGCCTATCCTAAGAATCTCCCTCCTCTTAAACACCCGAAGAGCATTTAACCAATCCTCTTCGGAGAGAGAAGAAGAAACATATCGTCTAAGATCGGAGAGTATCGCTTCTCTCTTGCGTAATCTGTTGATAGTCTCCGGCATGGTAACCCAATCAAAAAAATCAGGGTTTCTAATAAGAGTATTTGCCAGATATTCACTAGAACCAAAGATATTCAGCATAATCTCGAGCCGTCTCGGCTGGGACATAAGCGAAATAAAATGCTCCTCTGGAAATTCAACTACCTCTTCAAATCTCTCCCAATTATTAAGCGCCGCATCCGGACTAGGCTGTTTCTTCAAAACATCAGAGGCAAGGACAATAAGCCTGGAAAAAACTTTCCTTCTATTCCCCTCGCCAGCTAACTTTTTAAGATTCAGATAGGCCCGCCTGTAATTATGAAATCCCAAAGAGGTTAAAATTTTTTCCTTTGCAGTCTCTTCCAAAGAATTCGAAAGAACAAGATCTGCCACGCTCCCGTATCCGGAACCTGGAATAGACTCCCCACCGAAGTGCCTCTTGAGAAAACTTCTAACCATAGCTGTTTTGGCCTCAAAATCCATCTGCAAATCTTGCGAGGGTAAAATGCCATTCCTCACCCTGTAGCCCATCCTACGGGCGAGATGTTCAAATTCGATAGAACCAACCTCAGGGAGAAACAAATCTTTAGCCGATCCGCGCAACATCCTTAGGGCATTAATCAATCTACGTAAAAAATAATAGGCATCCGCCAATGATTTAGCCTCTTCCTCTTCCAGAATATTGACAGAAACGAGAGACTCTAAAGCCTCGTGTATTCTAGGCGTACGCAAGCATTTAAATTTTCCCCCATACATTACTTGAAGAATCTGAACCGCATACTCAAGATCCACAAGCGCTCCGGGACAGTACTTGGCATTCTGCAATTTCCCCTTACACTTTTCCCTATACTGTTTCTCTCGCAACTCTCTCAGATCACCAATATCGATACTTCCCTCGGTATATATCAGGTCATCCCTAATCTTCTCCACCTGAGCACCAAGCTCTTTATTACCTCCAATAAACCTTAAACGCACAAGAGCCAATTTCTCATAAGAGTGAGCCTCACCCTCCCTACCATAGTAACTGCAAAACCTCTCCAAGCTACATGCAAGAGGACCTGCGCTTCCGTAGGGTCTTAACCGTAAATCGATATGAAATATCCCCTCACTCTTAGCATGAATAAGTGCGGTAGCCTTCCTAACAAGCCGCTCAAAAAATTCATAATTCTTTATCTTTTCCTCCCCATCCGTGTTTCCATGGTCACTATAAACAAAGAGAATCTCTATATCCGATGCATATCCTAGAGCCGCTCCCCCAAGCTTTCCCAACCCAAAGATTGCATAGGTAGCCTCTAGTCCAGCCACAGTCCTTGGGATTCCGTACCTTCTAGTAAGTTCCTCGTATGCAACCTGAAAAGAAATCGTTACCACACACTCTGCAAGATTCGTAAGACCAAGGCTGAGCTTTTTTATATCCCAAGAGGGAATAAGTATGTGGTTGAGATCGAGCAAAAAAATTTGTCTATCCTTATACTCATTTAATACCCTTTCCTTTTCATCATAACCCCCTGCACTCTCGACGAGTCTCTTAAGATTTCTACATACCTCCTCCGGCGGATCCGCAAAATTTCTACTTCCTATCACAGGTTTTAACATGGGAATCAGAGATTCATACTGAAGCCTTATAAAATCCTCCCAGAGGAAGTCACTTATCCCAAGAAGTCTCGCGAGATAACTAAGAACCTCGGTATCGGAAATGGTTTTAAGTACAGCCTCCCTCTCCGGAAGACTAAAAATTTTATTCAGCAATTCCTCAAATCTAAGAAGTGCAGAGTACGGATCCGGTGATATAGGCAAAAAGTAGGTGAATTGCTTTGTCAACAAAACAGAAAATTTAATCCTATCCAACCTCTCAGGATTCTCTATTCGCCTTCCATCCAAATCCACAAACTGAAACTCATCCTCGATTCTCCCGGATACCGTTCTTATCGAAACATTCTCAATCGAAATTCCCTGTAAAGAAAGAGCGCTACTCATTGCATAGAGAAAGAAGGGGGTATCCTCTGTCTTAACAAACATCTCAGTAAAACTTTCACCGTTTGAAAATTCGATCTCTATGGGATAAAGAACCTTTCGTTTCTCATAGCTGTACTTAGAGAGGGCGGTAGCTACCATCTCATTTACATAACGCTTGGCCTCCAGTGCCTCTCTGTCTGAAGAGAGCTTGGCAAAAACAACCTTTAGTTCTCTTTCAAGGTTGTTTTTCCACTCGATAAAACCAACGGGTCGTTCCAGGACACCCCTAAAACGATCCACAATAATTCGCTTCTTAGCCTCTTTCCTCTCGGTGAATATTTCACCCTCCACTATATTCATTCCCAAGGAGGAAAGCACACCGGTTATAAGGGAGAACAAAAAAGGATAGTCTAAAGCTATTACGGTTACCTCTATCCTTTCATTTTCATCTCTGTCGACTACAAGTTGTACCGGAGATTTATCGGGGATTAATTTCGATAATCTTATATGGTTACATATCTCCCCAGGAGAGAACCTTGCCGTGTATCTCTCACCGAAACCATGGAGATACTCTGTAATTTCTGCCAGATCAAACTCGCTACACTGTTTTAATATATTAAGCGCCTTCAACTCAACAACAGTCTATCAAATTTTTCAACAGTTTAGAAAGCCCAAAATATAAAACGGCAGTCCCAACGGGACTGCCTAAAGATTCAATTGTATCATAAACCCTATCATAAAATCTCAGAGGGTTAAATATCGAAGTAGAGCATAAACTCCCAGGGATGCGGTCTCAAATCGAGAGCCTCAACCTCATTTTTCATCTTATAATCAATCCAGGTTTCTATGACATCACCGGTGAACACATCACCCCTGAGGAGATACTCATTATCCTCGGAGAGAGCCGTCAACGCATCCCTTAAAGAGCCGGGTGTCTGAGGCACCTTTGCCATTTCCTCCGGTGGAAGATCGTATATATCCTTGTCAAGGGGTTCACCCGGATCTATCTTATTCAAAATTCCATCTATCATAGCCATAAGGATTGCAGAGAAGGCAAGATACGGGTTGGCACTTGGGTCGGGGCACCTAAACTCAATTCTCTTTGCCTTAGCAGAGGTAGAATACATGGGAATCCGGATAGCTGCACTCCTGTTTCGTCTTGAGTACGCCAGATTTACGGGAGCCTCGTACCCTGGAACCAATCGCTTGTAACTATTGGTAGTAGGATTGGTAAAGGCAAGAAGAGATGCGGCATGCTTCAGTATTCCACCTATAGCGTAAAGCCCTATCTCCGACATTCCGGCATACCCATCACCTGCAAAAAGATTGGTATTCTCTTTCCACAGGGAAGTGTGCACATGCATACCACTCCCATTATCCCCAAATATCGGTTTGGGCATAAAAGTAACCGTCTTGTTATACTTTCGCGCAGTATTCTTAACCACATACTTATACTTAAGGAGATTATCAGCGCATTCTACCAATGGAGCAAACCTTATATCAATCTCTGCCTGTCCCCCGGATGCAACCTCGTGATGCTGAGCCTCTACTGGTATACCAATGCTCTCGAGGATAAGAGTCATCTCGCTTCTTATATCCTGCAGGCTATCCATGGGAGGAACAGGGAAATATCCCTCCTTGTATCTTGGCTTGTAACCCAGATTCGGATTTTCCTCACGCCCTGTATTCCACTGACCCTCGATAGAATCTATATGATAGTAACCCTCGTGTGCATTCTGATCGAAACGTACATCATCCAGTATAAAGAACTCCGCCTCCGGCCCAAAGTAGGCTGTATCGGCAATCCCACTTCCCTTTAGATACTTAACCGCCTTGCGTGCTATATTTCTAGGGTCGCGGGTATAATCCTCTCCTGTCACAGGATCGCAAATATTACAGATCAATACAAGAGTCTTGGCCTGGAGAAAGGGATCAATAAAAGCTGTCTCCGGAACAGGCTTTACCAACATGTCAGATTCGTTAATTGCCTGCCATCCCCTGATACTGGAACCATCGAAACCGAAACCCTGCTCAAATGAATCTCTGGTAAGCTCTCTAACCGGAACAGAGAGATGCTGCCACAGCCCCGGGAAATCCATAAACCTCAAATCAACAATTTCGATGCCCTCTTCGTCTATCAATTTTAGTACATCATCCACTGAACCCATCTTTACAAAACCTCCGTAAATAAGTTTATTTTAGTCTTTGGTAGAATATCAAAGCAACAAACGTGCCAATGAAGCATATACATAGTAACTCACTAAGCAACAAGAAATTACACCTTAGGGAGGAATCTTTATCACTTCTACAATTCTACATAAATGTAGAATTAGTGATAAAAAACTACATAAATGTAGAATTGGACTAGGATAGTTGAACAGAGTAAATCTAGCGGGCGTATTTTTTCGGATTGATAGAGTATCGTTTTATTCTTAAACCCAACTTTCTCTCTGTAATCCCCAAGAGTCTGGCAGCTCTCGATTGATTTCCCCGAGAAGACTTAAGAGCATCTATAATTAGGTCCCGCTCAACATTGGCAAGCACAACCTCCAAATTTCCACTAAAAGTAGTTCTGCTTGCCTCCGCGGTTTGAAGCGTAGGGGGTAGATGATATCCATGAATTACATCGTCCTTTGTCAAAAGAACCGCTCTCTCTATACAGTTCTCCAGTTCCCTTACATTCCCAGGCCAGTGATAACTCATCATCATATCTATTGCGGGTGTTGAAATTCTTTTAACATTTTTTCCCGTGGCCTTACTGTACTTCTCTACAAAATAATCCGCCAATAGAAGAATATCTGTTTTTCTCTCCCGCAGGGGCGGTATATGAATGGGAAATACGTTTAGTCTATAGTAGAGATCCTGCCTAAACTTCTCCTCTGCCATTAATTTCTCAAGGTCCCTATTTGTCGCGGCAATTACCCTTACATTTACCTTTATGGTCTCCGTCCCACCCACCCTTTCAAACTCTTTCTCCTGAAGTACCCGCAAAAGCTTAACCTGAAGGGCAGGAGAGAGATCCCCTATCTCATCGAGGAAAATCGTTCCCCCGTCGGCAAGCTCGAACCGCCCCTTACGCTTTGCTATTGCCCCGGTAAAGGCTCCCTTCTCGTGGCCGAAAAGCTCGCTCTCTATTACACTCTCCGGGAGTGCGGCACAGTTAACCTTTATAAAGGGTTTATTAGCCCTTATACTGTGATAATGAATTGCCTGAGCTACAAGCTCCTTCCCCGTTCCACTCTCCCCCCTAATAAGTACGGTAGCATCACTCTTAGAGACTTGATCTATCAAATCGTAGACCTGCTGCATAGACTGGGAATTTCCTATAATATTATCCGGTTTAAACCTATTTCGAAGTTCCTGTTGAAGCCTTGTGTTTTCTTCCAAGAGCTTATGTCTTTCCTCTTGAGCTATCTGTCTAAGTCTTACCGACTGGGCAATCATCGAACCAACAATGGAGAGTAAATGTGCATCCCTCTCAAGAGACTCCCTATCACTAAAACGTTTATCCGCACATAAGGCCCCTATAACCTCCCCCTCCAGCTTTATAGGGATACAGAGAAAAGATGTATTGCTGGCATCTCTACTCTTCATAGCCCCGGTTTTATTCAAAAAACGAGGTTCTTCGGACACCTTTGGGATAATAGCGGGTTCTCCAGTTCTAAATACCTCTCCTGTAATTCCCTCTCCTAACCTGTACCTTCCCCTCTCTCTCTCCGATTCGGTTAGACCGTAGGCTGCCTCTATGTATATCTCCCCCGTTTCCCTATTCATAAGCGCAAGGCTTCCCTTCTCCAATTCCAAATATTCGGCTACCACTTTCAACACAGGGGTTAGTACATCTCTTAAATCCATACTTGAATCGAGTATCTTGCTAATTTCAAGGAGGAGAGAGATCTCCCAATCGACATTCCTCAAGTTATTCGTTCTTTTATACGTACCAGGCATTTTCAACTTCAAATAGGCTACTTCTTCTAACCCTCTTAATTTTCCGTCAAAATCTCCAAATCATACCTATCCTGTGCCCACTTTTTATGCTTTTTTTCCTCTTCAGCAAGACGGTTAAAGAGGTACTTCATATCTGAATCCCTCGCTCTGTTTTCAAGCCACTTGTAAAGCTGATAAGATTTTTCTTCTTTTTTAATAACCAGAAGAAGGAAATCCTGATAGCTCATATCCTTTCTAAACTCAACATCAATTGTATAATCACCAATCCTTATATCAATCGGATTCTCCTGCGAGAATATCTCCTTCATATCACCACTCTCTTTTAACTCGCGGAGTGTTTTCTCATGATCCTTCTCCTGATCCACCATGGAGAGAAGCAACTTTCTCAACTCGCTACCCGTAGCAGAAGAAGCATAGGCCAGATACGTATTCTGAGCTTCTATCTCTCTCTCTATAGCAAAATCTATTACAGCACCAATATCATCAAAAATCTCATTCATGGAGTCTAAAATATCATAACAACATTAAGATGTCAAAAGAAAATCTATTTTCCTATTGACAAACCTACCCAATTCAATCTAGAATAAAAAGAAAAAAAGTTATCATATTGAGATAAATGATAGTAAAAAGTAAATCTAATATATTAAATAAAGAGACAAAAATTACACTGCTTTCACTCTTAAAAAACTTCTACGATGAAGAGGTTTTTTCGATCCCCATCACTTATTTTTACGATTCAGACATAGAAACAAGCATAACGGCAATACATTCTTCCAGTGCTATCGGAAACGAGATTGCAATTTCGCACCTATATCAACTAATAGAGAGGGGAAAACCAGAGCAAAAACTAGCTGCAACGGAGGCCCTTTCAAAAATTAAGGCCCCCTCCTCTGTAAATATGCTACTTAAATACTACGAGATATTTCAAGAGATAGAAATTCGAACCGCAATACTAAAAGCTGCAAACGAAATATTTTCTTCCAATCCAAAGGTTATAGAACTAAACAAAACTGTGCTCCTCAACGAGGATTCTCCGGAGATACTGAAAGAACCCGCAATAAAGGGGCTTGTAGATAGTGGAGAACTACTCTTTTTAACAGAAATAATAGAAAAGGTAAGCCCGGAACTTCAGCGAAAAACGTTTGAATATATTTTAAACTCCTCCTCAAATGCAGATTACGAGAGCTTTTTCAAATATTTTCACAACAGGTTAGACAGTTTCACTCCATACACCATGGGTATATTTCTTGCCGCATATCTCTACAAAAATCCTACACTTCAACAGACATACATTATCGATAAGCTGCAAGCTGGAGAAAACAGAGCCTACAAGGCTTTCATTAGTACCATCTTTAACACTGATAAACCCTTTACGCAACCAATAAAATTATTTCGTCTTCTTCTGATAGCGCCTTTTATTGACTTCGAAATGGAAGAAATGATTGGTACACTCATTCACAGGGTAATCAAAAGAATAAAAGGAAAAACCCCACATTACACCAATGAACTTTTGGTGATAACCCAAGCTCATCTTGACACAATCTTCGTAAAGGTAAAAAAGAATTTTATCTCATTGAAAGGAATTACCGAGAAAGAAGAGCTTCTCGCAGTAGTACTTGCAAACATACTTGAGCGCTACTCTAACAAGGAACTCTTAGTAAAGGTAGAAAACTACTTTAAAAGCAACACAAGAGAGAACCTGGGACCACTGATCTCCGAGATAAGAAATCTTCTTACCGACGTGCCCAGAGAGGACAAAAATCGATTCGAGGCGTGCATACCGTTATTCACACTTGACAATAGAAAAAACATTCTAAACATCAGATCAACGCTTTCCAACGTAAACCTGGAACGTCCAAATCTTCTAAGAAGATTAAACAGATTGGTGAGAGTTGCGGGCTACTTGAATATACGCAACGCCCAGAAAAAACTAGCCTCCATACTCGAGTTTGCAAAAACAGAGCGAATAAATTATCTGGCAGAGACTACCATCGTAACCCTTATGCAACTCCTATCCAGAGGTATCATCACAAATGCGAAAGCGGCTCTAAGTTCATCCAAAATCCCTCTATATGAACTTAGAGGTTACATTCGTGGAAGCAAATATATTCCAGCCAAAATACTAACCCCAAACCTTTTGCACCTACTCCGTTTACCCCAGATAGATGATCATCTTAAATATCTCATTATTGACACCCTGAGAGAGATGAAGGTAGGAGAAACAAAGGGAGCTTTTTTGGCATTAATAAAAATACTCAAAAAAACTCCCAACAACGATTTTAAAATTGGTATAGGTAAAATACTGGAAGACCAGGGTGACAACAATATCATACAACCCCTTATAGACCTTACAAATGCAAAAAACGAAACAACCAAAATAGTGGCTATTAGAGCATTAAGAGAAATTTCAAAACGCCATTCGGAATATTCCAGGGACATAATAATAAACAGGTTATATCTCTTGATGGAAGATTCCTCTGTTAACATAAGAGTAGAATCCCTGATAGCCCTTATAGCATTGGGAGATGATTATGCCATTCAAGTATTGCAAGATTACATGCAGGGCGAAGACACCAGCGTTATTGTCAAACTAATAAAAGAATTAAAGCCATACATTAACCATGAAATATTAAAAATCATCTTTGGACAGCTTTTGTCAAAATCACCCGAGATACACAGAGCACTTCGCGAGACTCTGGGAGAAATTGCAAAGGGAGAGTTTTCGGAAGAGATAAGAAAAGAAATCATAGAAACGCTAAAGAACAAATCGAGCGACAAGAAAAGTTTTACAAAAAAATCAATGCCCAAAGAAACAGAAAACCAGAGAGATAATCTCATCAATCACGCTAAGTACGAGTTTAAATTTAAGAGAGAAAACTCTCAGATGCTCACAGTTATGTTCATAGACATTGTAGGGTACACAGAAAAATCTTCCTCCTCCGATATGTCGAATATAATAAAACTAATCAAAAACTTTGAAGATATAACTATACCAACCATAAAAAATTATAAAGGTACACTAATAAAAAAAATGGGGGATGGTCTTCTCGCCATATTCAAACACCCTCTAAATGCTGTATTAGCCTCAATAGCAATTCAACAAAAAATTGCCCAGTATAACCAGCTAAAGGTAGACGAGGAAAAATTTCAAGCGCGAATAGGTCTAAATACAGGTCTTGTTATACGAAAAGACAACGATATATACGGGGATGTGGTAAACGTAGCCTCCCGAATGGAAACCTCTGCCAATCCGGGAGATATTCTACTTACAGAGAATACCTACAATGAGATTAAAGATTACGTAAAATGTACTAAACTGGGGAATATTCAAGTAAAGGGGAAGAAAGAGGCTATCCCCACTTATTCGGCAGAGTATGTATCAATAAACCTTAAAACAATCCTCAAAGACAAAGCAGCCAAAGATGAAGAAACCAAAAAATCGCAACACACCGATGCGATCATAAATTTCAAAGAATCTTTGTTCTCACCCAAGTTTGAACTCCCCCCTGGTATTACAGATAATACAAATATTTTAAAACACATGACCACCGTATTTCTCGATTTGAGTCAAATGGTCGAAGAAATATCGGAAAACTACCACGAGGAGTATATTTTTAAAAAATATCTCCAGCACAGATGGGAAGAGCTTATAAAATCAATTGAAAACTCCGACCGGGGCAACAAATCAGCTTGACAATTCTCCAAAATAAAAATATATATTACACTCGTAATTTAACCCTTTGACCTTTTCGACTAAGGGTGTTATATTGAGAAAAATTGTTTTTTAAGAATGTAGATTAGATAGCTATAAAAGGAGGTAGGTTGGCTGATAAGGATTTACGAATCAATGAGATGATTCGAGTAAGAGAAGTTAGATTAATTGATAACAATGGGAATCAAAGAGGTATAATTCCAACATCGGAGGCGTTAAAATTAGCAAAAGAGGCAGGGTTAGATCTTGTTGAGGTTGCACCAAAGGCGAATCCACCTGTGTGTAAACTTTTGGACTATGGAAAGTATAAATTCGAACAGGAGAAACGTGATAAGGAATCCAAAAAGAAACAAAAACAGATAAAGTTAAAAGAAATAAGAATGCAACCAAAGATCGACAATCATGATTTAGATTTTAAGTCAAAACACATAAAGAAGTTTCTCGACGAGGGGAATAAAGTAAAGGTAACGGTAAGATTTAGAGGAAGAGAGTTGGCACATCTCGATAGAGGGGAAATGGTCTTAAACAGGGTGTTGGAATTGATTGGTGATTCGTACAGTGTAGAAAAACCTCCTCACATGGAGGGGAGATTCATGTCAATGATACTTAGCCCAAAATCAAAAAGATAAAGGAAGGGAAAACAAATGCCAAAAATCAAGACGAGAAGAAGTGCAAAAAAGCGCTATTCCCTGACGGGGAGAGGGAAGATAAAGTATAAAAAGCAGGGATTGAGACATATACTGACCAAAAAAAATAGAAAAAGAAAGAGAAGATTAAGACACCCGGCAATTTTAAGTCAGGTAGAAACCAAGAGAGCAAAGAAATTAATACCGTACGGTTAGAATAATTGTGTAACGGAATATTGTGTAATATAGTGTAATATAAAAGGAGAAAACAATGGCACGGGTAAAAAATGGAACACGGCGTCACCAGAGAAGAAAAAAGATACTAAAACTTGCCAAGGGTTTCCAAGGAAGACGCAGTAAACTATTCAAGACGGCAAAAGAGGCTGTACAAAAGGCACTTGTTTATTCCTATAGGGACAGGAAGAGAAGAAAGAGAGACTTTAGGCGATTATGGATAACTAGAATCTCCGCAATGTGTAGGGAAAATGGGATATCTTATTCAAGATTTATTAACGGGTTAAAACGAGCTAATATAGAGATTAATAGAAAAGCACTTTCCAATATGGCAATCGAAGATCCCAATGCCTTTATCAAATTAATAGATAAAGCAAAGGAAGCCCTAAATGCTTAGGCTTGAGCAGATTAAACTATTAGAGAGCAAAGTTAATAAAGCCGTAGAAATTATTTCAAAACTACGTGAGGAGAATAGGACTCTAAGGGCAGGTTTAACATCTGCACAGAAAAAAATTGATGAACTGGAGGACCTCGTCAATTCATTCAAATCGGAACAAGAAGAAATAGAAGAGGGTATAATTAGAGCTCTGAACAGCCTTGACAAACTTGAAGACGAAATTCAAGGAGAGGGGAAAAAAGAGAGGGATGAATCTATAATGAAAACCGAAACTTCCATACCAGAGACCTCATCCCCGGAAAAAAATGTGACGATAGAGAAAGGCCCTAATATTACAAATTCCACTCCTAAGGGTGGTATCTCCTCCAATACACCACCCAATTCACAACTTGATATCTTTTAAATAATTTTATACTATGTCAAAAAATAGCCTAAGAATTGAAATATTAGGTAGTTCTTTTACAATTCAGTCAGAGGATAATCTTGATTACTTGAGGAGGGTCATTCAATACTTACAGGATAGAATTTCGGAGGTACAACAGAATTATTCAATAGCCGATCCTAAGAAAATATTGATCTTAACAGCACTTAACCTGGTTGATAAAATACTAAAACTAGAGCAGAATCAATTAAAACTCGAGAGAGACGAGCTGCGAGAGATTTCCAAAATTACAGAAGAATTAATATTTAAGCTTGAAACCAGTATCGGTGAAAATTAACCCTGAGGCGTTCGCGATGGGGAACATTTTTCTTGGGTCAAACCATTATAATGGGATTCCTTATATCAGGGTGGAATGATACCTGGCTTCGGCCAGCGGACATGAAGCTCTGATGCGGAAACCCACTTGGGCCATAAGGTTCAAGAAGAACTTCCCCGAACGGCGCTCTCGGGGCTTTTTTTTATCCCTTTTATATGCTAAGTTATATGGCAAAGTTTTATATTCTACTATATTCTAAAGCGAAACCGTCAATAGAGCAGTATTTACCATGAGCGATGAGAAGAGATACAACATACTTTATGTAGACGACGACGAACAAAACCTCTACCTCTTCCGCGTAACATTCGAAGACCGATACAACATAATAACCGCCTCGACGGCAAAAGAGGCTCTATCTATCTTTGGTAAAGAAAAAATACACATTATCTTTGTCGATCAAAGGATCCCGGACACCAATGGCATTCAGATACTCGAAAAATCAATCAAAATAAGCCCCAACACAATAAGGATACTCATAACAGGATACTCAGACATAGACGTAGCAATAGACGCAATTAATAGGGGTTCGGTTTTTAGATACATATCAAAACCATGGAATCCCGACGAGATAGAAAATACAATCCAGAATGCTATCGAAATGTACAATCTAAAGGAAAAGAACGAGAATCTTATAGTAGAACTGGATTATCAAAATAAACTTTTAAAACAAAAAGTCTCCGAATTAGATTTTTTAAATGAGTTAAATCTAAAACTACGAGCGGTTACCGGAAAAGAGGAGATAATTCATAAAACCCAAGAGATCCTCTCTGCTAAGTTCAACGCTAAAGCTTTCGTTTTTGGAAACTCACCATCTCAAAACAAGCACTACATACTTCCCCTAACCTATGAAAATCACAATTTTGGTTATCTATCTTTTGAGATAGAGAACGGACAAATTAAACTCGACACCTCATTCCTCATGGCCATATCCAACGTTGTAGCCTCAACCATGTATTTGAATAAAATTCACGAAGAGAACATAGAACGCGAGCGATTCTTCATACTGGGGAAAATGGCGAGTATGATCGTACACGACTTAAAAGGTCCTTTAAACACAATTGGGGGATTTGCAGAAATCCTCTCTAACGATATGGAAGAGAGAGATCGTGAAAAATATTCAAAAATACTAAGAGAAGAAATTTCAAGACTTCATGGGCTTGTAGAGGAACTGCTGGATTTTGCCAGAGGTAAGAATAATCTCAACCTTCAAAAAATCAAAATTGAAGACCAGGCGGAGAGAATAAAAAAACTCTTCAACCTGAAACTAAAATCAGAAAATATTGATTTTAATATAAACATAGCCGCGGAGAGAGAAATAGAGGTAGATCCTCAAAAGATGGAAAAAGTTCTAATAAATCTATTAGATAACGCTATCGACAACCTGCGAAACTATCCCGGAGAGAGAAAAATTGAATTGAACATCCAACAAAACACCGATGGAACCCTTATCTCTCTACGAAACACCGGGAAAGAGATACCCCCCCATATAATCGATAAACTCTTTGACCCCTTTTTTACCTACGGTAAAAAAGGGGGAACAGGTCTGGGATTAACTATATGCAAAAAAATAGTCGAAGAACACAGCGGTAGCCTTAATGTTAAATCCTCCAATGGAAACACTCAATTTGATATCTATCTGCCTCTCTGTATACGTTCAAAATCAACAGATTCATAATCACATCCCTCTACTGTTACTATTTGAGAGGCTATAGCATTTCCCAACCGTGCGGATTCAGCATAACTTCTTCCTATAAGGAGCCCAAAGAGAAACCCCGCAGCAAACGAATCCCCAGCTCCAGTCGTATCCACGGCCTCTACCCTATAGGCAGGAATGCGATCAAGCACCACCTCCCCTCTCTCTTCCCTCTCCCCAACGAGACATCCCTCCTCTCCACACTTCATTACGGCTACAGGTGAAAGCTTGGTTAAAAAATCCAGAATATCATTCTCCGAACTTCCCACCCCTGCCAATCCCTCAAATTCCTCTCTGTTCCCTAGAAGTATATCAACATTCTCCGGAATCCATTCCAAAAACTCCCTCCTGTACCGCTCTACAACAAACGGGCCAGCCAGATCAAAGCATACCTTTGTTCCTCTATTTCTAGCATATTCAACAGCCCTGTTAATTGCTTCACGCTGAGACTCGGTATCCCACATAAAGCCCACAAAATATAGATATTTACTATTCCCGAGAAGAGAATAATCCGTATCATTTTTATTATACTCTCTACACGCCCCAAGATAGGTAAACATTGTCCTTTCATGATCAGGGGTAACAAGAATTAGAGACATTCCCGTAGGACTGTTTTTTTTTGACATTACTGTAAGAATTCCATATTCTCTCAACAGTTGGGAGTAATAATTCCCAGTCTCATCGTTTCCCACCCCTCCGGAATATACTAACTCTCCAATCCCACCAGATTCTTTTTTGTTAAACCAATTTTTTTTAAACCATGCTATTCCCCTAACAGTATTAGCACAACTTCCTCCAGGAACCCTCCTTACACTACAATCCTCTAGATTACCGATCTCCCCCAAAATTTCTGTTATCTCCCTATAATCCACAAGATTCATACTTCCCCGTGGCTTGCCTAATTTTCTCAGAACATCAAAATCTACCAGGATAATAGTGTCCATTAGGGGATTCCCTATCCCATATACAGACGGCATCTATAAATTCTCCCAAAAAATAAATAATCTACACTGGTTGACACTGCAATTCACTTAAAATATATTAACAATAAATATAAAACTATGTCTATTGTAACGAGTCAGCAAATAACAAGATATTTCGATCTTTTTAAAGACGTAGAGGTTACATTCAACAAGAATGTAATCGCGGCTACAGGTCTTCAAACAAAGGCTGTATTTCTAAAATGCCTGGGTGACCAATGGCCATGCATAATATACTCTACCTCAATGTTGGGAGCAAGGGTAATAACAAATTTGAGGGCCTCTCACTTTGAAACCTTAAAGAGGGCTAATAACCTTGTAAGCCTCCGTTTTTCATTCAAACAAACTGAAAAAGAGGATCCTATTTCATTTTTTGTCTCCGCTAAAGCAACAAGCTTTAGTCGTTACAACAAAGAAAATCCGGATATATACTTCATCTCATTAACCTACACTCAAAGACCTCCGGACGACCTGATAGAAATACTTGGTAAACTCCTAGAGGCAAATATCGATTCACAAAAGAGAAAAGACAAACGAATAATAATCACACCAGAAACCATCAGAAAACTTGGACTCCAGTCCAAAGGGGCATATATATACATAGAATCGGTACCCAGAAAATGTATCCTGAGAGATCTTTCATACTCAGGAGCAAAGGTTCTCCTACTCGGGCTGGCGAAATTCTTAATAAATAAACCCGCCGTCTTACAAATTTGGTTTGAAGACAAAAAGGAACCGGTAGCATTGGAGGGAACCATTGTAAGGTACGAAGAGGTAGAGGGAAGAAAAGACATAGCGGCAGTTGCACTTCACTTTGATGAAGATAAGGTACCAATGGAGTACAAAATCAGACTCAGTGATTACTTGAAACATATAAAGGAGTAACTCGAAGCTTTTTTCTTGACATTTACTCCTTACGAAAATAAATTTACCTACACTATGAACGATGATTACACAAACAACAACCAGGAGAGTCTGGATCCCCTTTCCAACATAGGATATATCTCTATTGGAAAAGACGTAAATGAAACAATAGGAGATTTTCGTATAGATCCCAATATTATGCTTCCCATAGAATTTCCTCCCGGCAAAGATACCCTTAGCCCTGATGATATAACCTGGGAAGCAATAATCTCTGCAATGCTCAGAATACTGGCCTACAATCCCGAACATGAAAATGCAAATTATTTCAGAGAGTTTATTCTTGCGGTAAAACCGGATATCAAAGACGAGTTGACAGAGGCGGGAATTTTAAAGGCAAGAAATAAAGATTTTGATATAGCAATCGAAATATTTATGGCCCTGGAGGGTTTGTTCCCGGAGTGTGCCATTACCAAATTAAACCTAGCCCTCGTTTACGAAGACAGGGCTTACCATTACACACGGGTGGAAAAGGAAGAACTTGCAGAAAAATACTTCGACCTCGCATTCTCAACATACAAAAGAGCACTTACAGCTGATCCCTCAAACCCCAAAATTCACTACAATTTTGCCTATTTCTTTCTGAAGCAAAAGAATTATGAGAAAGCAAAAGAACATTTTGAGCTTTACCTCAAATGGGGAAAAGAGAGAGACAAACTTGCAGAGGCGAAGAAAATTGTTGATGAGATAAACAAGAATTCACTAATGGATAAACTCTTCAAAGAGGCTTTCGACTATATAAACATGGGTAAGGAAGAAGAGGGAATAAAAAAAATAAAGATGTTTCTAAAGGAACACAGCAACGTATGGAATGCGTGGTTCCTTCTGGGCTGGGGATACAGACGGTTGGGCATGTACAAAGAGGGTAAAGAGGCATTTTTAAAAGCCCTCGAATATCACGAGCCTCTCCCAGATACATTGAATGAACTTGCCATATGTTTAATGGAACTGGGGGAGTATGAAGAAAGCTTTAAAAAACTAAAAGAAGCCCTTAGACTTGAACCTGAGAACACAAAGGTGATCTCTAATATGGGGATGGTCTCCCTAAAACAGGGAAACAAAGACGAGGCAAAACGTTACTTCAAAACTGTGCTGGAGATAGATCCTGAAGACCCCGTGGCAAAGCATTTCTTAAAAGAATTATAACCTCGAATAACTTTAAAGAATAACTTTAAAAAAAACAATAAAAAAGTAACTTTTTTTAAATTTTTTCTAAGTTTTTAATGATACTTTTCCGATAGAGGGAATAAGGGTAATTTTATTCTGGAGGCGGACTTTTATCTATTCCTTTACCCTTATTCCTATTATCGTCCCATGGGCGAGAGAGCTAAACAACTATCTTTGAGAAAGGAGGTGAATAGAGAAAACAATAAACGAGCATCAAAACAGGCAAGGATGCCTGATAAAAATTGTTTCAAGGAGGAAACAGAATGATTATCAACCACAACATGAGTGCCATCTTTGCTGAGAGGCAACTTAAGTTCAACAACATTGCTGTTGACAAAGACATGGAGAAGCTCTCCTCCGGGTACAGGATTAATAGAGCGGGGGATGATGCTTCGGGTCTTGCCGTATCTGAGAAAATGCGTTCCCAGATTAGAGGTCTAAGACAGGCAGAGAGGAACGCAGAAAATGGCATATCTTTCATTCAAACCACAGAGGGATATCTCCAGGAGAGCGAAGACATCCTACAGAGACTGAGAGAGCTGGCAGTTCAGTCTGCAAATGGTATTTACACCGATGAGGACAGAATGCAGATCCAGGTTGAGGTTTCCCAGCTCGTTGACGAAATCGACAGAATCGCATCACACGCACAGTTTAACGGTATGAATCTCTTAACCGGTAGATTTGCGCGAGAGACCGGTCAGAACGTAGTAACAGCATCAATGTGGTTCCAGATCGGCGCCAATATGGACCAAAGAGAAAGGGTCTATATAGGCACAATGACTGCCGCAGCTCTCGGTGTGAGAAACGTAGGAGATAAACAGATCATTTCCCTCTCAACCCCTGATCAGGCTAACAGAGCCATTGGTGTACTGGATGAAGCTCTAAAGATGGTCAACAAACAGAGAGCTGACCTTGGAGCTTATCAGAACAGATTAGAGTATGCCACAAAGGGTATTTCGGTGGGTGCTGAAAACCTTCAGGCAGCAGAGTCTAGAATCAGGGACGTCGATATGGCAAGCGAGATGGTAAAATACACCAAGGATCAGATATTAGTACAAGTTGCTACAGCAATGCTTGCTCAAGCTAACACAAAACCACAAACAGTCTTGCAACTGTTTAGGTAAGTGAATAGAATATAGTATAGATCCGTTCTGATCTTTGAAAATTACACCCTCCAGAGAGGTGTCGAGGCAAAAGAGATACCCCGATTTTTAAATCGGGGTAGATCTCTTTGCCAATGGGGGAAGGGGAACGGAGCAGAAGGAAGCGCGTTAACTTCTGACTGTTACCCCATCGGCACCAAAAGAAGGCAAGGGATGCCTTTTTAATCAATTCAAGGAGGGTGATATGATAATAAATCACAACATGAGTGCCATGTATGCCAACAGGATACTCAAGTTCAAGGAGTGGGATGTTAACAAAAACATCGAAAAACTGGCATCGGGGCAGAGAATCAACAGAGCCGGTGACGACGCATCCGGGCTGGCGGTTTCTGAAAAACTGAAATCACAGATCCAGGGCTTAAATCAAGCGGAGAGAAACATCGAAAACGCTATTTCCTTTATTCAGACAACCGAGGGTTACCTGGGCGAGACGACAGATATCCTCCACAGGATAAGGGAACTGGCTGTTCAATCCGCCAACGGTGTTTATACAGATGAAGATAGGATGCAGATTCAGGTTGAGGTATCTCAGCTTGTCGACGAAGTCAATAGAATTGCATCACACGCTCAGTTCAACGGAATGAACATTCTAACAGGTGCCTTTGCGAATCCGGCAGCTGGAGGAACAGCTGTAAAGAAGATGTTCTTTCAGGTCGGTGCTAACATGGACCAGAGAGAGAGGGTATACATAGGAACCATGACAGCTCAGGCATTGGGTCTGCAGGGTGCACAGGGCGGAGGAAGCATAATTTCTATTTCCACACCGGATGCGGCTAATAGAGCAATTGGTATAGTAGATACGGCTCTAAAAATCGTGTTAAAACAGAGAGCTGATCTGGGTGCTTATCAGAACAGATTTGAAATGGCAGCGAAGGGTGTTTCTGTTGCAGCAGAGAATATGCAGGCAGCAGAATCACTTATTCGTGACACAGACATGGCCACAGAAATGGTAGATTACGTAAAGAACCAGATTTTGGTTCAGGCCGGTACAGCAATGCTGGCTCAGGCGAATGTACTACCAAGGTCTGTACTACAGCTACTTGGCTAGACATCTAATGAGTAAGAGACTCCGTTCCCTAAAATGGAGAGGTTTCTGGACGTCACCTCTCTACTATTAAGAGGAGGATGGGGAGGACGCGCCCTCCCCTATCCTTTTTAACATGGAGGTTAACTATGTCAATGGAGATTCCAGGGATAGTAAATTCGGGATTACCACCAGACTTAAAAATAAAAAAGGGCACAAGGAGGGCCGAAGAAAGGATAAATAGAGAGATAGAGGTATTTCTTAAAAAAAACAAAAATGTAAAAAGTGAAGACATAAAGCTAGCCATCGATAAACTTGCCAAATCTTCTTCTATTTTTAATAAACGGGTTAAGATCTATGTCAATAAAGAGATAAACCGCATCGTTGTAAAGGTGATCGATACTACTACCGATAAAGTTATCAAGGAGATACCTCCTGAGGAAATCCAACACCTGATTGCAAAGATAAGAGAAACCCTGGGTGTCTTGGTGGACGAAAAAAGATAATCACAGTAAAAACTCGGGAGGGGTAAACATTAATGTCAGATATATCCATCCCTGGAGTAACAAGTAAATATAACACTCAAAAAATTATAAAGGACCTGGTAAAGGCGGAAAAAATACCCCTAAAAAGGATGGAAAAATCCTTAAAGGAGTATAAAGATAAAAAGAAAATATGGCAGGATATTAACAGAAAATTATCAACTCTAAGAGACGATGCGAAAGCTTTATACGGATTTGATAACCCCTTCAATCAAAAGGTAGCAAAATCCTCCGATGATACGGTCCTTACAGCTACGGCGGAGAGAACCGCTCTCACGGAAGAAAAAAAAATATTGGTTAAGCAGATAGCTCAAGCAGATAGGTTCAAATCCAACTCGTTGAACAAAGACTTCAAAGTACCGGCAGGCAAGTACACATTTAGAATCGGCGAAAAGAAGGTTTCATTTGAGTTTACAGGGGGATCTTTAGAGCAATTTGCAAACAAGATAACCAAGAGAGGAAGAGGGGTATTAAAGGCTACTGTTATTAAAGACACTCCCGATACCTATGTAATAGCAATCGAATCTTTAAAAACTGGCACTAAAAATAAACTTATTTTCGAAGACAAGGCTATCGATTTTGCTCTAAAAGCGGGAATACTTGAGCAGACGAACACCACGGAGAGAGACATAGGTATAAACAAATATTCCATTCAGGAATGGACAAAAAAGCTAGAGTCAAATTCTTTTTCTCTCTCCGACGGAACACTAACCCTAAACCCCGGTAGTGAACTAAGAATTCCAGTAAAACCTCCGTTTAAAGTAAATAAAAATATTGTACTAGAAATCAAAGTAAAGACAGAAATGCTCCCCCAAAAACCCCAGAAGGAGATAAAGCCACCACCAGGACCAACCCTACCCCCTGCCGGGAGGGTTGAGTTTAAAGGAATTGAAATCAAAAACGAGGAGTTTAAGGTTCCCCTGCCGGAATGGCATCCCCCAAAACCACCAGAAAATATAACTGATATGAACGTGTTGTACATACAGTCAAAAGGTAAAACAATACCCCTAAAACCCATAGAGGATTCTAAAGATTTCAAGACCTATAGGATTGACGTCGGCTCACTTGGTATCGACTCTATCAATTCCATTAATCTGAGGAACAGAAACACCTACCGGAAAATTTCCATAAGAGAGATAAAACTCTTTGACAAAACAGCACGAGGAAAGTATAAACCTCTCCACCCCATCTCTGAAGCCGCCAATGCAAAACTTGAAATAGATGGTATAAACGTTGAAAGGCCCTCAAATACAATCAATGACCTCATACCGGGAGTAAAGCTAAATCTAATCTCCGCAAGTAACAAACCGGTTAATCTTAAGATCGAAGTAGATAAAGATGCAATAAAAAATTCAATAATAAAACTTATAGGACACTATAATCAGGTAATAACGGAAATAGATGTTGTATCAAGAAAGGATGAAAGTATAATTGAGGACGCTAAATATCTCTCCGACGAAGAGAGAGCAAAGTATAAAAAAGAGTTAGGGGCTTTAATGGGAGACATCTCCATACTCCAGCTGAAATCGAAACTTCAATCAATCATGATGAATCCGTATAAAACAGAGGGGGGAAGAGAGCTCTCCTTACTCGCACAGATAGGTATATCTACCGACACGAGAAAACCCGGAAGCGCAGTAACGCTTGATAGAACACGGTTAAGAGGTTATCTTGAAATAGATGAAGACAAACTGGACGAGGCGTTGAATGAGCACCCCAAATGGGTTAAAGAATTATTCGGTTATGATACCGACGGAGATCTCGTTGTAGACAGTGGGATAGCCTACTCACTCGACAGAGAACTTAAAGCATACGTCCAAACTGGAGGAATAATAGCGATACGCCTGGACAACTTAGATCATCAAATCTCCAGGAAGAATCGGGATATAGAGTCCTTCAATCAACATTTAGCAGATTACGAACGGGAGCTAAAAGACAAATTCGGAAGGATGGAGGGTATGCTGGATACCCTTCAGGAAAACGCAAAGGCTCTCCAGAACTTAAAAAGGAGTAACGGGCAACAACAATGAAACTATTAATAAATAATCAGAATGTAAACTTCACTCTAGAAAATGAAAAAAATCTCGGCGATGTAGTAGCGGGAATAAATAAGTGGCTCAAGGGATCCGGATTTAATATAACGGACCTTAGAATAGACGATGAACCTCTCAATCTTGAAGAGAAAGAAACCTGGCAGGGAAGAAGCATAGACTCAATAGACACATTATATGTTAATGTAAAACACATAACAGAGCTCAGAATTGCCAATCTCGAAACAGTTCTTCAATACTTAAATCTCCTAAAAAAGGCAATCCAGGACGAAAACAGGGCCCTTTACTCCGAGCTTGTACCGGGTTTCCCCTTTATGCTTGAAAGTTTAAAAAATAATTTCCTTATAGAAACAAATAATGTAGAATCAGATACCTTTCCTGGAAATGAAATTCTACATCCGATCCCAATAGAAAAAATAACCCAACTCGAAGAGCAAGAAAAAAGCGAATATCTGAAACGCATTAAGATAATAGAAGAGTCCCTTGTAACCGCCATAAGAGATATTGAAAATCCAAAAGAGAGCCTAAACACCCTAACAGAGGAGCTAAAAAAAGCCTCCGAGGGCATCAGCGAGGTTTCCATTCTCTTGCAAACAGGAAGAGACAGAGAAGCAATGGGGAACATCATAAAATTTTCCAATCTCACGGGGAGACTGTTCAGGATACTATCCTCTCTAAGCAGCTCGGGAGTGGTCAATATAAACGAGCTAAAAATTGGGAACAAAAGCAGTAAAGAATTTTACGAAGAATTAAACAGCAACCTCAAGGAATTAATTGAGGCCTTCAAAACAAATGATTCTGTACTGATAGGTGATCTTTTAGAGTATGAAATTGCCCCCCGAATAGAGATGCTCATTGCCCTCGCGAGAGAAATACAGATATCTTAAGAGGTAAAATATGTCCATTTTACAGAGCATGATTCTTTTACAAACAAAGTACAAATTCCTTGCTACCCCGGATAAAACCTCCATAATAATATTTGCTATAGTAATAGCGGGTTTCATCGCCCTACTCGTCATCGGAAGTATAACCTCAAGCAGGAAATCCGCCAAAACCCCCACCGAAAGACGGAGATACAGCAGACATCTCTTTAAACAAATGGGAAAAAGTATGGGACTGTCCAAAACACATATAGAATATCTTGAACACCTGGTGAAAGCGACCAAAGTAAGACAACCGATGCTCGTCTTTACGAGTGCCGGATTGCTGGATGATGTCTTAAAGAAGGGTTTGTACTCACTTCAGAATCGTTCCAACATAACGGACGAACAGCGTGAAAGAGAGACAAGTCTAATATTCGAAATAAAACAGTTAATCGAAAAAAACTCTAAAAAGAAAATAGGGATAAAAACCTCTCACTTTATTAAACCGGGACAGATAATAGAATTCTCCCCCGAACAGGGAGGAACATACCCCAGCAAGGTACTCTCCAACCTGAAAGATATGTTAGCCTGCCTTGTTCCCAGAGACGGAGCAGGTAACGAGCTCCGCTGGAAACGAGGAACAAAACTCAGGGTAAGTTTTTGGCGAGATAATGATGCAGGATACTCATTTTTTACAAAAGTTTTAGGATACAACGTGGTTAAGGGACTCCCCGCCGTTTTTATCCAACACTCCAAAACTCTCAGAAGGGAACAGAAGAGACGGTTTAAGAGAAAAATTTTAGAAAGACCTTGCTTCTTTTACCCTATAAGCATCGTCGAAGTAGGTGCCGGTAGAAAAAAGACAAAACGTGCCGTTATTCACAACAACCGCAAATCACTTGGGACCGTCATAGATATCTCGGCGGGGGGATGCAGCATAAGAAGTCTAACTCCCCTTCAACGGGGGAGTCTTATAAAGGTTGATTTTGAGATAGAAAGGAACACCCCGATAATAGCATTCGGGAAGGTAAGAAGGGTAAGAACGGAAAAAACCAAGGGGGGAATTATGCACATAATGTTCACACGGGTCTCAAGGAGAAACCTTAATCAGATCTACACATATGTTTACGACTTTAACATTCCGTTGGTCTCGACAAAGGTATAAATAATTATAAGTTGACCCCTTGCCCTTTTTCGCCTATATTATCGTTGTAATTCAAATTACTACAGTTTAGGAACAGCAAAACGTAAAAGTAACTATGCAGAAGATAATAAGTAGCAGCCGTGAAGAGACCCTAAAAGTAGGGGAAGCAATAGGAAAAAAATTAAAAAAGGGTGATATCATATCGCTTACCGGTCCTCTCGGAGCGGGCAAAACCGTGATAATAAAGGGCATTGCAAAATCTCTCAATATAGAAGAGGAGATAACAAGTCCAAGTTTTACAATAATTTCCCAATACAATGGTAGGCTCAAGTTATACCATATTGATCTCTATAGAATTGATAACATTTTAGAGATTGAAGATTTGGGCTTTGAAGAAATTCTCTATAGCGATGGTGTTACTGCGATCGAATGGGGAGAAAAAGCAGAATCTCTTCTACCAGACGAGACCATAAAAATTTCCATAAACATTGGTCAAAACCAAACACGGGAGATTATCTTGAACAGGGTTATAATATGAACATCCTTGCAATTGATACATCAACCGAAAACTTAGAAATAGCACTTAAAACAGAAAAGGGATCCTTATCTTTCACTCTCAAAATGGGGTTAAGACACTCCGTTACACTACTCCCATGGATCGAAAAATTATTAGATGAAGCCGAAATATCACCTAAGAATATCAACTTGATAGTATGCGCTCTGGGTCCGGGTTCTTTTACAGGCCTAAGAATTGGACTCGCCACAGCAAAGGGGATAGCCATGGGTAACGGAGCTTCTATCATAGGCATACCCACCCTCGATTTCATGGCCAACCACTTCGATTTTTTCGATGGATGTGTTATTCCCGTAATCAATGCCAAAAAACAAAGATTTTATAGCGCTGTGTACGCCAATGGCAAAAGAGAATCGGACTATTTGGACATACCTCGGGAGGCATTTCCAAAATATATAAAAAATTATCAGAAGGTTCTATTTACGGGTCCTGCCGGAGGGACAATTTATAACTTCTTTGATAGAAATTTTCCCGAAATGAGAAATTCTATCTTTTATTCTCAGCCATCATTCTCTTCTCCCTTTTCCTTATTGGAATTGGGAGAAAAAAGGTATAATATCAATGGTGGGGATAGAATCGAAAATCTTGTTCCCCTCTATTTACGAAAAAGTGAAGCAGAAATTAAAAAGTTCGGAGAAAGCAAAAATGTCAGGTGATGAACTTCAAGAAGTCGAAGAACTGGAAGAATTAGAAGAGTTAGAGGAAGTATCAGAGTTAGAAAATGTAACATTTACTCTCCAAGACACGAGTACCAAAATATGGAGCGAGAGTTACAAGAAAAGCCCCTCGCCATCCATACTATTGGACAAAAACCTTCAAATCATATGGAAAAACGAGGCTTTTGATGAACTATTCGGTGATACCGAGAGATGTATAGGGATGACCCTTGCCACTTATCATTCCAATTTTCTAAACCAGAACACGCTAAAGGAAATTATAAAATCTCTAAACTCAAAAGAGAGAGGATTTAGTTGGTATGGTAAAATAGAGAGAAAAAACAAAGAACAACTCTCCGTTATAACAAAACTTTTAATTGTCCCACTATTCTCCTCCGATGAAAATGGCGAAAAACCAATAGCCTTCGGATGCATCTACAACGATATAAGCGGAGAATACCGAGAACTTCTAAAGAACACCTTCAAGAGTTTACTAGAGGCAGCAAGGCTTAAGGATAACGACACAGGAAATCACATTGAAAGGGTAAACAGGTATTCCAAAAAACTCGCCGAAACACTTCTTAACAATCAGGAGTACCCACAGGTAGACAATGAATTCATTCAAAACATAGGGTATCTTGCAGCCATGCACGACGTTGGCAAAATCGGAACACCTGATGATATTCTCAATAAAAAGGGCCCGCTCGAAGACTGGGAGTGGGAAATAATGAAAGAACATACAATAAACGGTGCCTATATCCTGAGTACCTATCCCAATCCAATGGCAAGAGAAATAGCCCTTAGACACCATGAGTGGTGGAATGGTAACGGCTATCCACATGGCTTAACGGGAGAGTTTATACCCCTAAGTGCAAGAATTGTAACTATTGCGGATGTTTACGATGCTCTCAGGATGGAGAGGACATATAAAAAATCCTTTCCCCATACCAAGGCACGCGACATTATCATCGAGGAAAAAGGAACCCATTTCGATCCCAAGTTGGTAGATAAATTTCTCGAAATTGAGGAAGAGTTTAAAAATATCTTTGATACTTTAAATGATTAGGCATTCTATAGACACTTCTACATTTAGCATTACCGATCTCTATTTTGTTTTACCTCGCCGTCGTGCTTCTTATTCAACCCCTTCCCCTTATCTAATAAATTCTCAAGCGGGAAAACTGACTCTGGTCTGGACTTCACAGCCTCAATATTCTCCTGTTGTATTGCTCTATAAACCTCTTGTCTATAAACTTTTATATTCTTAGGGGCCTTTATTCCGAGTTTCACCTGATCACCCCTGATATCTACAATAGATATCTCTATTTGATCCCCTATCATTATACTCTCATTTAACTTTCGCGTAAGTATCAGCATATTACGTTCCCTGCCTTACCGCCGATAATTCATCAAGAATCCTATGCCGCACCTTCCATTTTGGATTGGTACTTATTGACTGACGTCCAACCCGCGTTCGTTTATTTATTATTATAGGCCCCTGAAGATTTGCCGTCATATTGGAAGTATTCTCTGGAATAGTCACTATAGCAAAATCAAGTATATCGTCTTTAGATTCTATCCCTATCTCTCTTAATTCCTCCTCATCTACCTCAAGCTCATAGTCCGGCCGAAAAATTCTTGGATCAATCAGAACAAATGCAATCTCAACAACATCCATAGATTGAAGCCAATAGAAAGGTTGCTGACGAGCATCCAATAGCACATAGTCTTTAAGACTCTCAAATCCCAATATTCCATAGGGAAAGAATATCCTCTGCCTATCATCCACTTCAATAAGCCCATAAGGTTTCGTATTTACCTTCATTATCTTACCTCAAATCTACCTCAAAAAATCAAGCAGGGTTGGCCGTAATACCCTTGCCGCAGTCTGCAGAGCAGCCTGGTGCGCATATTCAAGCATCTTAAGATTGGTAATTGCCTCGGTAATATCAAGATCCACCTCCTTAGAATCCATGTTCACAAAGTCCGGTATAATACTGTTAAGTCGTTTAAAGGTGATCTGCAATCTTGAATCCTTCGCACCTATATCCGCAATCGTAGAGGTTAAACTGTCTATCGCACTATCTATACCTTGAAGTCCAGATCCTCCCACCTCCTCATAATTTCCCTGATAGAGACTATCCCTAAGCCTGATTATCATGTCAAATATAGAACCACCAAACACATCTGCCGATTTAGCATAGTTTAACGGGGGGCGCGCATTGTTTGCAGAAACTATCCCCAAATCCTTCAATACATTGCCATTACCAACATCCTCCACCCATATCTCGTGGGGATAGGTAGATTGAAGAACCAGTGCATTTCTTACAGGATCCAGTTTAGCCTTAACAGGAGCTGCTGAATCGTTAATCTTGCTGATTATGGCGTATATATTATCCCCCTTCTTTATATCAATATTGACCCCATCAATCCTTATAGACGAGTTTTGGGGAGCCCGATAATTCCTTGCATCGACATTAGAGTATATTATCTGATCCTCTGCCCAGAAGGCCTGGTTGCCCGGTATATTAACACTTTCAAAGGCAAACTTTGATATCTCTCCCTCGTTTTCCCCGATATTTCCTATATAATCCACAGAGGTAATTACCTGGCCTTTAGCCCCAGCTACATTACCGGTCGTTACCCTAAAGGCATCATTGTTTATCATATACCCACCAAATAGGCTCTTTCCATCGGCACCTTTAGCATTGGCTATATCAATGAAAGCCTTTAACAACTCGTTAACCTCGTCCCCTATATAGGCCATCTGACTCTTATTCAGGGTTCCATTTGCCCCTTGAACAGCCAATTCCCTAATTCTTTGAAGTATATCCAATCCGCTCCTTAAATTTCCTTCTATAATTGAGAGATTGCCCCTCATCGTTTCGATATTTTTTGTGTAACGTTTGAGTCGCGTTATATCCGACTTAAACCTTGTCGATTTCGCCGCAGCAAGGGGGTCGTCACGAAGATTTTTTATTCGCGTCTGAGCGGCTATCTTGTTATTCATCTGATTCATTAGCCACTCCCGATACCGGGTATAGAACATACTGTCATAGCTCGGCATATTAGTACTTATTCGCTTCATATCCTACTAAACCCCCATTCTGTTGATTATAGTATCCAGCATCTTATCAACCTCATTCACAAATCTTGCGGCAGCGGCATAGCCGTGTTGATACTTAATCATATTTGCTATCTCTTCATCAATATTAACGCCCGAGATAGAGTCTCTTTGATCCTTAAGTTCTTTCATCACAAGCTCTTCGGTTTTCATGGAATTCTGGGCCTGTTGTCCTCTCAATCCTATCGAGGCCACAACCTGACTAAAGTAATCGTCAAAGTTGTTTATCAATCCTATCATCACAGGTTGATTCCGCAGTTTGGCAATAGCCAAAGCGGCTCTCCCGTCCCCCAGACCTTCCGAGCGTCCGTTAAATCCAAAAGCAGAAACAACATTCCCAGGATCCTTTAATATCTTTTCATTTATGCCTATCCATCCAGCAGGATGGCTCAAAGGGGCAACAGCAAAATCTGCTTTGTTTCTAAGCTGCAAAACCGCATCCGGGCTCTGCCAGTCAAACGCCCCTGTATTGTCCGAGGCCTTTAGCATTCCGGCATATCCCACAAGAAACTGACCAGAATCCTCAACGTGTCTTATAACAAAATCTGGATTCCCCTCCCTAGAGGCAGGCACACCTTTAAGGGAGAGATGCCCAGCAAAATCCAACGAGGCGGAAATCTCCGCTCCGGAGAGATTAATCCTCTTAATTACCTCCTCCACGGTATCATTGGGATAATAGTTCACCTTAATATTCCCGTCAGGCCCCGAGAGGGTTAAAGTACCCCTAAGACCAATTTCATCTTTTAATTTAAGTCTGTTACCCCCCGTTACCCGAAAAATATAGGAGGAATCGTATTTACCATCCCCGTTTCTATCGTAATTTCCGGAGATGTTATTTATAATTGGATACTCCACAAAAAAATTAATACCCGTAGTATTGTTAAGCCCATAGCCTCTCTTATGGATATCATTAACCATATCTATAAAATTAACGGTCATAAGATCAAGTTTTTGAATCTCCCCCTTTGCATCGACATCTCTCAATTCAACGAGCGATGCTAACTTTCCACCTTGAAAATATACCCTTTGACCACCATTTTTCCACACTACGTCGGAGTATCCCTCATTATCGGGATTGGGTTTAACATCCAACTCCTCGTAATGCTGACCCTGAATGATATGGTAACCACCCGAATCTATAGAAAACTCGTCCGGATCTCTCCTGTTAACGGTGATATTCATTATCGAAGAAAGTTTTTCTACAAGAATATCCCTCCTATCAAGAAGATCGTTTGGTTCGTCCCCCATGGCCTTTATCTTAACAATCTCACCGTTTAATTCCGCAATTTGCTTGATAATAGCATTCGCCTGTTTCACAGTGCCAACAATATCGTCCTCAAGCATATCGCGTATCTCTCTAAGCCTAGAATACCTCGAGTGAATCGCATCCATAAGGCTTTTCCCTCGTTCCAGGACTGCCTCTCTCGGCGCCATTTCCGAGGGATGCAAAGAGAGCTCCTGCCACGACTCCCAAAACTTATCCATCAACGCCCGGACTGAAAGATCACTTGGCTCATTGTACACCTGTTCCATCATCAGGATATACTTGTCACGCTCCGACCAATATGCAACTCCATTATTCTCTGCAACAATTCTATTTTCCAACAGAAGGTCTTTCACCCGGGCAATTCTATCTATTTGAACACCCTGTCCTATCTGACCGGGTGTTTCCTCTCTATTCAGCCCGGGGTAGTAAAGAGGATCCGCAGGCCCCATTTCCACCCTCTGCCTACTGTAACCCTCGACATTAGCATTGCTAAGGTTATGTCCAACCGTATAGAGTCCCTCGGTATGCGTTATTAAACTGCGTTTCCCTATTTCTATCCCTGCAAATGTTGATTGCACCTCTTCCTCCTTGGTTGTCCCCTTCCCAATATCACAAATTCCAATCTTTTATTTTATAAACTCTTATTTACAACAAAGGATTCTTCAAAATAACCCTTCGCTTTCCCGTCATGGGAATATATCTTGCCCTTCCTATGGGGAAAAATCTCTGTGAGAATTTCATTCATTGAATCAGAGAGAACTCGAAAAAGATAACCCAACCTACCGGTAGAACTTTTGACCTTTAAAACTCCAAGTTTAAGCTCGGTATGTATTCTTATAAGTTCATCCTCAGTTTCTTTCTCAAAAAACTTAACCACCTCATTAAAAGACCTATCGAGAGGCACACCAAGAAGACTTCTGAGAGCGGCAAAGTATCTGTCTCGCCTTTTATCCGCCATCTCTATATCAAGACTTATCTTTTTAAGTGCATTAAGCCTCTTCTCTAACTCACTCCATTTCTTAGACTTAACAGCCTCCTGAAGTTTTTCTTCCAACTCAAAAAAGCGATTCATTAGCTGTATCTCTATAAGCATCTCATCCTTCAACTTATTTACAAGGATATCTCTCTCCATAACTCTGTTACTACTCATTTGCTATACTCCTATTTCCATTTTCGGAAGGAGGAGAAAGAGGGATTAACCTAAATAAATTATTTTGCCATTCAGAGGAGGGAAATAATCCTATCCAGAATTTCTTTAAAAGTCGGTTTTAAATTATCACAGAAATCAACAGGGGTAAGATTTTGAGATATAGCCTCCACTACACACCTCTCAAACGGGATCTTTCCAAGAATAGGTATACTTTTTTCTTCCGCTAACTGTTCAATCCTGCGAGAATTTTCCAGATTTAGATCGTATTTGTTTATTACTATTGCAACTGGCACCTCGAAATGCCTGCTTAAATCATACACCCTATCAAGATCGTGCATCCCGGAAAAGGTAGGCTCCGTTACCACAACGGCAAGGGTAGCACCGGAAAGAGCAGAGGTAACAGGACATCCGATTCCCGGAGGCCCATCAATAAGAATGTATGGGATTGAATGCTCCCGTGCAATATTATGTGCCTGCACTTTTACCATCGTAACAAGGTTGCCTGAATTTTCCGCTCCTGGTTTTAGTTTTGCGTGGACCATCGTTCCATAATCCGTGTCCGAGACAAACCAATCTCCCACAACCTGTTGTTCCATAGTTATGGCATCGGCAGGACATGCCAATTTGCAGTAAGTACAACCATCGCAACTATAGGGGTCTATCTCATAATTCTCATCCTCAACGTAGACCGCATCAAATCTACAAACTTGTTTGCATATACTACAGTTAACACATTTATCACGATTAATCACAGCAACAAACTTACCCTTAAAAGGAGTGGTCTTCTTAACATAAGGGTTAAGGAGTAAAAACATGTCAGCAGCATCAACATCCGCATCACATATAACCTTATTCTTCAATAATTTGGAGAGAGAACCCGTAAGGGTTGTCTTTCCGGTTCCTCCCTTCCCACTAAGTATCACTATCTCTTTCGCCCGATTCATAGTCACCCACTCTACTTTTAATGTATTCTACTACTTCTTTAAATCTATTCACAAAGGAGGGATCGACATCCACAAGAGGAACTCCCTCTGAATAGGCCTCTGCAATATCCCTTCTAAAGGGAACCTCTAAAAGGATTTCTACCCCATGCTCCTTTGCAAACTCTCTTGCAGAGGTATTACTATCCTCATGCTTATTTACAACTATCCCATGGGGCTTTTTCAACTCCCTTACAACCTCAAGGGCAAGTCCCAAATCATTGAGCCCAAAGGGGGTTGGCTCTGTCACAAGAATAACAAAATTGGCGTCTTTAACTGTTTCCACCACAGGACAAGAGGTACCGGGTGGAGAATCGATAAAAATTAACTCATTATCAGGATAATACTTTTTCATCCCACTCAAAAGAGGCACAGAAGAGGGTACCCCGATATCCAGTATCCCCTCCACAAAGCTTCCACCATTGCCAATTTTTATAGTACCAATCTCTCGTGGTACCTCCACAATGGCTCCCCGTGCAGGACATACGAAGTTACAGACACCACAACTATGGCAAAGCTCTTCAAAAAAAAGAACTTTTTTTGCCTGCGGGATAACAGAAATAGCGTTATACACACATGCCTCTGCACACTTTCCGCAAAATGTACAGATGTTAAGATCAAATTTGGGAATCGGTACCGTATACCTTAACTCTCTTTCGACTCTGGGTTTTATAAATATTGCTCCGTTCGGCTCTTCCACGTCCATATCGACATAGGCAGACCCCTTGTTGGAAAGGGCAAGTGCCGTAGAGATTAGGGTTTTACCCGTTCCCCCCTTACCAGATGCAATGGCAATTTTCATGATTTCTCTTACAAATCTCTAAAGATTATGGGCTTCCTTAAAGGCCTTAATCGCATCTTTAATCTTTCCCTGAAAAGTGAATACCTCTATCCCCGCCTCTTTAAGGGCATTTGTTGCATTGGGACCTGTATGGGGGCCAATTGCAGCCTCATATCCCTTTTCTGCAATATAATTAGAAACCTTAACGCCCACACCACCCATTCCGTCCTTATAGGGATTGTCAACAGCCTCTATAATCTCATCATTATCGGTATCATATCCCATCAGAACATCACACCTGGCAAATCTAGCCGCCACATTGGCCTCGACATCCTTTCCCTCTGCAGCTATAAAAATTTTCATATTAGACCCCCTATATAGAAAATCTTCAACAAATGCATCAGATTAATTTACGAATATTTACCATATTCGACAACAAAAAATCCTCAATTTTTATCGAACTTTTTTTATCGAACTTTTCCCAAACACGTAAAGCTACAAAAACACCCACGGCCATTAGAGCTAAGCCGTGGGTAGAGAAACACATATTTTCGCACCTCTCCTACTTTACCTTAGCCATCGCATTCTGGGCGGCTACAATAAAGGGATATATGGTAGGAGCCGCCGTTAACATCGGGTGAGTTCCAACCTGAAGGGTAAACAATTCGCATCCTGGAATTCCCTGCTGTATCGCAAGGCCTATGACGTTAATCAACTCTCCAACCTCGGCACCACCTGCAACCTGCCCACCGAGAAGAATCCCGGACCTCTTAGAAAATATTAATTTTACCTTAGTGGGCATTGAACCAGGAAGATTCCCTGGGTGCCTATTGGCAGCCTCTGCCTCACCGGTTACTATCTCATAACCCTGTTCGAGTGCCCTTTTTTCTGTTAAACCTGCAGCAGCAAGGGCAACATTTCCGACCTTCGTAGAGAATATTGCAATAGTTCCCTTGTTCTCCCTTATAACCTGTATCCTAAACAAATTTACTCCGGCAATTCTTGCCTCGGCTGTAGCGGTTGAGGCAAGCATTACAGGAACCCTCTCTCTCGTGTAGAAATCTCTCTTCTCGGCACAGTCACCAACCGCGAAAATATCTCGATTTGAGGTTCGCATGTACTCATCCACCCATATACCACCGGACTTACTAATATCAAGCCCAGCCTTTTTCGCAAGCTCAACATTCGGCTTAGCACCTATAGAAACAATTACAACATCCGCAGGTATCTCTCGGCCACCATCCAAAACAACCTTTTCTACCTTCCCGCTTCCGTCAAACCTCACCACCTTGCTGTTCGTTAAAATATCCACACCCTTCTTCTTAAGTTCTTCCTCCGCCTTAACAGCAAACTCATCATCAAAAGCCTGATTCACAACATGTGGAAGCATCTCTACTATTGTAATTTTTTTGCCAGGTAACTTGGAGATATCGTCGGAGAACTCTACTCCTATAAACCCTCCCCCGATAATCACTATATTTTTAGCCGCCAGCACATGCTCGCGGAGTTTTTTAAGATAATCCATATCCTTTTTAATCAAATACACGCCGGGAAGATCAATCCCCTCAATGGGAAGTTTTACAGGTAAAGACCCCGTAGCAAGCACCAATTTTTCATACTGATACTCCTTTCCCCCTGCAGTTTTAACTGTTTTATTATCCGGCACCACATCTGTTACAGTATCTATAGCGATCTCAATCCCGTTGTTAACCAGTGATTTATCACCCATTATATCTTTCTCTACGGAATCCAGAGTACTAAAAATGTAGGGAATTCCGCAGGGGATAAGACTTGTCTTTACAGCCCTAAGAAGTAAAACATTGCTTACCTTATCACACTTCTTTGCCGTAACAGCGGAAATAACCCCAGCCGGACCGCCACCGATTACGATTACATCATACTTTTGCATCTCTTCTTCCTCCTTGAAATAAAAATTAAATTGTTCTACCTTTCCAAGGGTTAATTCAATACCCCTTGGCTACCATCTATTGATAATATATTCACGTTATAGAGATTTTGTCAACGAATATATTGTGATTAAGTTATCATATTCAAAGATTATTTCAATTTTTATAAAGCTTTTTATTGCCTAAAAGGAATTCCGGGAATAAATTTAAGTGGCACAATTCTCGAACCACAGAGAGGTACCTATAAAGCAAAACAATTATAACATTAACCCCGGGAGATAAAAATGGAAACTTTAAAACAGTTTTATACATTCGGCCCTGTGCCATCGAGACGCCTGGGTAGAAGTCTGGGCATTAACAACATACCGGCCAAAATATGTACCTACACATGCATCTACTGCCAGATCGGCAAAACCCTTAAAATGCAGGTTAAACGGGAAGGCTTCTTTAAACCGGAGGAAATAGCAAATGAGGTGGTGTTAAAAATAGGTGAAACAGAGAAAAGCGGAGAGACCATAGATTATCTCTCCTTTGTTCCGGACGGAGAACCCACCCTTGATAAAAACTTAGGAATCCATCTTGAATATCTAAAAAGGTTTAAGATAAAAACCGCAGTAATAACCAATTCCTCCCTTATGGGTGAGAGAGGAGTAAGGGAAGATCTTTCCAGGGCAGATTGGGTATCCGTTAAGGTTGATGCAATAGATGACTCGGTATGGAGAAAAATTGATAGACCCCACAGATCCTTAAAATTAGAGAGCATAAATGAGGGTCTTTTAGAATTTTCGAGAAACTACAGAGGGAAACTCGTCACAGAAACAATGCTCGTTGCCGGAATAAACGATAGCGAAACCGAATTGGAAAAAATTGCAAACTTCATCACACAACTAAAACCGGATACTGCATATATCTCAATTCCAACACGCCCCCCTGCGGAGAAATGGGTAGAACCACCGAACGAGGATAGGATTAACAAAGCCTACCTTGTATTCAAAGAGCGAGCTATAAATACAGAACTACTAATAGGATACGAGGGTAACGCATTTGCCACAACAGGAGACGTAGAAAAAGATATCCTCAGTATTACCTCTGTTCACCCCATGAGAGAGGATGCGATAGAGGAATACCTAAAAAAAACCGGAGCAAACTGGGAAAGCATAGAAAAACTCATAAGAGAGGGATTTTTGATTCGCCTAACCTACAATGGTAAAAATTTCTACCTGCGAAAACTCAAAAAGAAATTCAAATAGAAAGATAAAGCGATTATTAATCAGTCTCCCCCTCCTCTTCCAGAAGCTTTTTTACATAACGCAAATCTCTATTCAACATGGGACTACTACTGTAATACTGAAGTGCCTCTTCAACAACAGATTTAGCCCTGGTTAAATCCTTTCTCTTGACGAGAGAAACGAAAGAGTTATGCACATACGCCTCATAGTTTTTTAAGAGAGATGGCTCTCTACCAACAAGTGAAATACCCCTAAGAATCAACTTCGCAGCAGAATCGTACCCATTTATGCTCGATACTTTAAATGCCCACCTCTGATAGAGATAAACTACCAGTGTCCTCCTATCCGCCGAAGATAGATATTTCAGTGCCTCACCATTGGTTAACTCCGCCTGGGCATTGGTATAATTTCCAGATTCAATAAGATCAATTATCATATTGTAGAAGAGCTTCCTAAACGTTGGCACAACCCTATCCTCAAGTCTGGTTCCCTCATACACAGAGATTGCTCGCTTTAAAAATTCTATCCCCCTCCTGTTTTTCCCCTCCATACCGTACCAGGATGCCACATTATGTATTGAGACAACCAATTTATCCAGTGCCTCTTTCGTACGATGATACGCATAAGCGTCAACCGCGGGCCCAAGAGCTCTTATGAATTTCCTATTCCTTGTGTAAAAAGCATTCAGATTAAAAAGGATTAACGAAAGCATCTCTTTATCACCAATAATTCGTCTCTCTCTATAATTTCCAGGTGGCACATAGGCATAGCCCGTAACCTTTCCAAAATCATTTTTAAACTCCACCTTATGCCCCGGATCAAAACCATAGGGACTCGTGGTTTCCACATCAAAGGCCTTATTCCCTATTACAACACGACAGAAGGCGTGATCCCTCGTTCTTACACCCTCAACTTTTAATCCCATATATCTCGCAAAAATCATATACACAACAGCTGAAGAAACACAGTTATAGGTTCCCGTTTCAAACAGAATATCCACGCGCGTTTGCCACATGGAGTACCTTTTAAACAAACGTCTGTGGAGATAGAGAAGTATCTCCTCTGCCAACCTCTTTTTATAATCTTGTCCACCAGCAGAAACCCTACGAGAGTTAATGTTCCCAGATTTTTTTCTATTTCCATGCCAGAAATTCTTAAAATCTTCCAACTCCGCAAAGATTCTTGACTCCAATATATCAACATTATTATATTCAATTCCTGAGAAGAGCAGAGCAGTATAAATAAACTCTCTAAGATTTAAAGGCTCTTTATCCCGGGATAACAAAATAATCGATTCTCTGGGAGTCAAACGAGGTATAGGGGAAGGGGGGATATTTTTTTCCTCACCCGTAACCGGATATAAAACAACGAGAAATAAAAGGAGGAATAGAAAACAGCTCAAACTGCGGTTTAAACAGCGCACTAATAAAGAGATACGGGGGAAAAATGCCAAAATCATGGTAAAATTGTAACAATTAACCCATATGGCATTCAACCAATGCGTTACTAAAAATATTAGAGAAAAGGAGTCGACAATGGAAACGGATAAAGACCTGATAATAATAGGTGGAGGACCAGCGGGACTTGCAGCCGCACAATACGGAGCAAGAGGAAACCTAAAGGTAACAGTGATAGAGGAAATGGCAACCGGTGGGCAGGCTCTTCTAATCGATGACCTTGAAAATTATCCCGGTTTCCCGGAACCAATAAAGGGTTTTGATTTTTGTCAAAGATTGGAACAACAGGCAACAAACTTTGGTGCAGAAATCATGAATGCCTCTGTAAATTCGGTAAGAAAAGATGGAGACATATTCGTCGTAGAGACAGATAGGGGGAAAATGACCGCTCTGGCCGTTATTATTGCAACGGGAGCAAAACATAGACATTTAAATGTACCCGGAGAGAAAGAATTTGCCGGAAGAGGCGTGTCTTACTGTGCTACTTGTGATGGTCCATTCTTTAAGGATCAAAAAATGCTCGTAGTAGGTGGCGGAGATGCTGCATGTGATGAGGCTTCTTACCTTGCCAACCTAACGGATAAGGTAATCCTAATCCATAGAAGGGATAGATTCAGAGCACAAAAAGCCCTTGCAGAGAGGGTATTAAACAATAAAAATATTGAGGTGAGGTTCAATACCGAATTAAAAGAAATTATGGGAAGCGCCAAGGTAGAGAAGGTAAAACTTTTTCACAACAAAGAGAACAGAGAATACGAAGAGGACATGGCAGCGGTATTTATCTTTGTAGGCACGGTTCCCCAAACCTCAATGCTACAGGATGTAGAACTTGACAATGCGGGCTACATTGTAACCGACCAGAGAATGGAAACAAACATCAAAGGTATGTTCGCAGCCGGAGACGTGCGCTCAACTCCATTCCGTCAGGTAGTAGTAGCTACCGGTGAGGGAGCTATAGCCGCACACTCTGCAATCCAATATATAGATGAACTCAGGGGAGAGGCATACGTTTAGCGATTTCAACGAGCTTAAACACACCGGCAAATTTCGCCTCCTCATCCATCCCAAAATGGAGGGGAGGCTTAATATGGCCATAGATGAGGCTCTTCTTGAAACTATGGAAAACCCTAACAATCCACCGGTAATCCGTTTCTACGGATTCTCTCCTGCAACACTGACCTACGGGAGATTTCAAAGAATAAAAAAGGCAATAAACCTCAAAAAACTCAGAGAGGACGGAATCTCTTTTGTAAGACGTCCTACGGGGGGACATGCCGTACTTCACGATGAGGAGATCACATACTCCGTAGTCGTCTCCCGAAAACACATAGACCCGTTCAGAAAGCGCACAGTCTACAATTTTATAGCCAAAATACTTCTAGCAGGTCTTACAAAATTAGGGGTGAATGCCAGAATAAATGAGGCAAGAATAGGAGACATTCGTAACCCAAACTGCTTTGCAACGAGGGGAGAGTACGAGATAGTATCGAAAGCGGGGAAAAAACTTATCGGAAGCGCCCAAACAACAACTCGATACGGGGCACTTCAGCACGGGGCTATACCGATAGGACCATCCCTATTTAGTATCTCGAAATACCTTGATATGGAAGAAAACCCTGAAAAAAAAAGTGGTATATCGGAGTATGCCACCTATATCAATCACGAACTTAACAAAAATGTAACATTTGACATATGCATCGAGACATTTGTTGTGGCGGTAAAAGAGATACTACCTGTTGAAATCTCAGAACTTACAATGGAGGAGAAAAAAAGAGCAGACCAACTCTTTAATGAGAAGTATAATACAGAGGAATGGAACTATCTCTACTAACCCGTTTACAGGTATATCTACGTAGGAATATTTCCCTTCTCTTAGCAGGAATACTCCTTGCAACAGGTTTCACACCCATATTCTCCGAAAGTCCCAAACAGGAAAAATACTATATCCCCCCCAAAAACCAAGCATTAAGGAATGAGGCTATTGGAAAGCCATTCTGGGAGAGAAAGAATATCAACGAAATAGCAGAGTCACTAATAAACTCCATGACTCTACCGGAAATCCTAGGCCAGATCTTTTTCCTTGGTTATCTCGGCAAAACCCCAAGTGATGAAATAAAAATGTGGATAAAGGAGCGAGATGCGGGCGGTATAAAGATATTTACCAGAAATGTTAAAGATTTAAAAACTCTTGCAGAGAGTATAGCGGAGATGCAGAAACTCGCAGTTAGTAATAGGTATGGAATACCCCTTTTGATTGCTACCGATCAGGAGGGGGGATGGGTAAGGCATATAAAACAGGAAACATCGGTGACCCCAGGAAATCTGGCCCTCGGGGCAGAGGGAAATCCAAATGATGCCTATAAAACAGGCTACTATATAGGGCTCGAACTTAAAAAGCTCGGTATAAATATGAACTTTGCCCCAACAGCGGATGTCTACACCAACCCCAAAGCCAGTGTTATAGGTCCCAGAGCCTTTTCCTCCGACCCTGTAAAGACAGGACTCCTTGCATCCGCATACTTTAAGGGGATGGAGAAAGCCGGTATTATATGCACAGCCAAACACTACCCGGGACACGGAGATGCGGACAAGGACTCACACGGTTTTTTACCGATAATAAGTAGTGATTTTAAAACTCTATGGGAGCGGGATCTAGTGCCCTATAGATTTCTGATACGAGAGGGACTTCCCGCTATTATGTCCGGCCATCTTGCTTTCCCCAAAATTACGGGGAAAGACATGCCATCCTCGCTTTCACCTCTATTTCAAAGAGAAATTCTAAGAGAAAAACTCGGATTCAAGGGAATAATTGTTACGGATGACATGGAGATGGGCGGGATAACCAGAACCGGCCTTACAACGGCAGAGGGATGCAAAATAGCCCTTGAGGCGGGCAACGATATGGTTCTCATTTCCCATTCTCCTCGGGTTCAGGAGGAAACATGGAATTATCTCTTAAAGGCGGCACATAACGACAAAAATTTTTTCCGCATTGTAAAAGAGGCGGCTAAACGAGTTATCATTACAAAATTAAAATATCTAAGAAACTTTCCCCTCATCCCGGATCCAAAGGGAATAGCAAAACGTATAAGACCGGAGGGGGCTGACGATTTTTTCTTCAACGCCGCCTGTCGGAGTGTAACCGTTATAAGAGCCAAACAGATCCCATTTAGACCGAGAAAGGATCAGAAGATACTCCTCGTGGGACAGTTTCACGAGTTTTTACAGGAGGGCAAGAGACGTCTTCCGGGAGCAGATACATATTTCTATCACTTTAGTCCCTTTTACCATGCCCACAAAGCTACGATTAAAAAGATTCAATCACTCGCAAAAAACTATGACACTATAATCTTCTGTCTGGCCAATTTTAACAGCATGGATGTACTAAAATCCCTGGAAGGCATGAAGGAAAAAATAATTGTTATATCAGCCCTAACACCGGTTTACCTTGACTATCTTCCGTGGGTACAAACAGCCATAGCTGTCTACGGGATGGGAGAAAACTCTTTTATGGCGGGATTCGGAGCCCTGATGGGAGATTTTACACCGGAAGGTCTTCTGCCGATAAAATTTTAGGGGTGTCAGATACAAACACACCATACAAGGTGTCAACATGCCATGGATAGAGGCTAAGAAAAAACATAGAGATGCACTAAGGGAATTTGCACTTAGAAGGGAATGGGAACACGTTACATTTAGCAACAAACTGAAAGAGTACCTAAAGGATCAGAGGATTTTTTTCTTTTCTCATGAAAATCCATTCCCAACCTCCCTAAAAACTCTACTCCGACTACCAAACGAACACAAATCGGAGTACCACATCTCTAACAGCTTTATGTTAACCAGATTCGGGATACTCCTTCCTATTCTATACGAAAAAAACAGGGAGATCCTCTATGGGTTAAAAAATCATCTATCCTCCCTCCACAATAAAATGTTTTCTATCATCGGAACAAAGGAGGACGTACAATTTACCTCCTCCATTCTACCAGAGCAACCTCATACGGTTGTAGATTACTATCTAATGCTCCTATCCTCAAAGGAGTTTGACAACGAAAAACCAATACAACAGGATTACGGTGAAACGGGGAAATTCAGTCTAAAAATCAAATTGGCCCACCCAAGAGAGGCAAAGTACCTCTTTCCCCTCCAAAGAGACTACGAACTCGAGGAGGTCGTCTTAAAAAAGGCAAACTACAACCCCAAATTTTCTCTTGCGATGTTTAGGAAAAACCTCGAGGAGAATATAGTACTGTATGCGGAATTGGACGGCACACCCGTTGCAAAGGCAGGAACAAACGCAAGGGGATTTATCACGGATCAGATTGGGGGGGTGTTTACAAAAAGGGACCAGCGAGGCAAGGGGATAGCCAGAATCGTTATGAAATACCTTCTTTCTCTGATCTTCGAGGACAAACAATACGCCTCTCTATTTGTCAAAAAACATAACCTTCCCGCAATAAATCTCTACAAGAGCCTTGGCTTCAAAATAGTAAATGATTTTAGAATAGCCTACTTCTAAATCGATTTATACCACTCTTTTCCCCGAGCCGTTATTCAGCCTACCTATAAGCCGTCTTTTCCTGTGTAGTATTTCTCTCTTAACATTTTCTTCAAAGGGTAATCCCCACGATAAAACATCCTCCACCATAGACAAGGCTCTACTGTAGAGATGCTCTCTGTGTTCATAGTACTTAGCAAGCTCTATAGCGGCAAATAGACTCCTCTTTTCCAGCATTCTTTCCCATATTGCCTTTGCCCTCCTCCACAGTCCCACCCTCTTGTAATGCAAACTCAGCAATTTCCCGGCAAGGAGGTTACCCTCGTTGAAAAATACATCGGAGAGGAGAGTTACAGCCTCCTTTTCCCTCCCCCTCTCAAGGAGAAACGAACCAAGGGAAACCGTATCCACAGGCACATTCAAAGCGTAATCGGAAAGTCGCCCGGGGACACCCAATTGAAACAGATTCGTTACTAAAAACAGTAATACAACCATAGAGATTACATCCACTTTGTTGTGCCGGAAAATCTCTTTGACCAAAGAATATTCCCTCTTTCTAAGGTAATCAAAATAAACACCCGGAATCTCAGCTCCGGGTATATCACCCACTCGCTCGTAACCCAGAATTTTCTCCTCAATATCCCTAAGGCTACACCCTCCTATGAGATTTCTCCACAAACGTCTGGAAATATAAAGAAGATCCACCTGCGGGGGAAAAACAATCTCCATGCCGTTAAGGATAAACCGTGAGCGAAGCAGATGCGTGTCAAACCCCTTACCATTAAAAGAAACTATAAGATTGGCCTCCTCCACAATCGGTCTTATACAATTCAAAAAATCCAGTTCACCGGGGAAATCACTTAAAAAAATCTGCTCAAACACAAAGGAATCGTTTCCCTCCACAGCTCTCAAACAACCAAATAGAAAGATTAAACTTCCAGCCCCTGTTGATAGCCCTGTCGTCTCTGTATCGAAGAATAAAATGGTTCGTCCCTTGCCACTACCGGTTAAACTCTCAAGGGAACCATCATTAGAAAAAGATAACCCCAAAAGCTCCGTGAGAGCCGTAACGGAGGAATGCTCAAAACCTCCCTCTTTCCCCCCTACACCCCTCAGGACAGGATAGGATTCTCTAATAGCCTTAAAACTTAACACCTCGGTTTTTCTATATACAAACTCCTCAACTCTGTCCCACCCTCTCTCTCTAAAATTTCCTTCCTCTGAAAGAGACAGAACGGATTTTTCTCTCTCAGAGCTAATCTGCTCAGGGCTAACCGGTTTAACCCCGGATTTAACCTCGGATTTGGTACTTTTAGAAACTCCATAGGATTTAACAAGCTCGTAAAAAAAAGAGTTCTCTCTCACACCCTCACCCATGAATCAAGAAAATTTATAACCTCTCTCTTAGGATTACCGAAAAACACCATCCGTTCTCCCTCGGAAGAAAAATCATCCCCCAAATGCGGAGGCCCTATACAGGAGGGACACCCCTCACTACAGGGACAACGCGAAACAAGCTCGTAGGCTCCCACAACTATATCCCGAAGTTTTTCCTTAAAACCCTCGGCAAGCCCTGTTCCTCCGGGGTACCTATCGTACACATACAGGACCGGAGCATCAAAAAAATCATCTCTCACCCTTTCTGCAATCCTGATATCCCGTGGATCGCACAAAAGAAAAACGGGGGCAATATTTTTAAACAGGTTTCCAAGCCTCTCCATAACCAACACCTGAGTTGCCTCGCTCAGAGAGGAATACAATCTTCCGAGAGAAAGCTCGCCCAAAAATGTAATCATCAGTGCCCTGGTATGCATCTCCTCCGGCGGAAGTACAATATCACCGTAACCAATATTTTCGTGTGTTTGAAACTTGAGCTTTTTATACTTCGTGGCCTGGCTTCTGACAAGAACATCCCCCCACACCAATTTTACCCCGAGGTTCACCTCCTCTCCGTCGGTTTCCAGAACCCTTATATCGGTTCTTACAATGGAATCGGTATAGTATTTTTCTCTAGATTCCTCTATATAGCAACGCTTATTCTCCAGATCCAGCTTTCTAACAATGTATCTATCCCCCAGATGAAGATAAACAGCTCCCTCGTAGAGCAAAAACTTTGCCGAGGAAAGGTCCATCTCTCCCACAACCTCACTCTTACCGCGGGTTTGGTCTATTATCACTACATTCTCAGTTGTAGCGCTCCGCAACGAAACCCCCTCTGCCGGGTACGACCTATCCGCCCAGTACCACCTTCCCCCTGTAAATCTCAAAACACCATTCTCTTCCAGAAAAGAAAGAACATCCGGCAATCTGTGCGCATATTCCCCGTATATGGAGGATGTCAAGTTATCTCCAGTTGCAAAAGGCAACTCAAAAGCGGCACACTTTAATTGATCTATCAAAATGTAGGGGTTATTGGGATCTACAAAGCCAGACTCGGGTGATTTTCCGAAGAAATACTCAGGGTGCATAATAACGTACTGATCTATGGGAGACGAGGAAGCTATAAGGAGAGATAGTGACACCCTACTCTTTCTTCCTGCCCTTCCCGCCTGTTGCCAGGCGGAGGCAATTGTCCCGGGGAAACCGGCGAGTACAGAGGCATCAAGACCACCAATATCTATACCCAGTTCCAGTGCATTGGTGGATACAACACCGTTGATGCTTCCATCTCTTAAACCCTTCTCTATTCTCCTCCTCTCATTCGGAAGATACCCGCCCCTATAAGAGGCAACCCGGATTCTATAATTATCCGTGTAAAAATTCTTAAGGCCTTCATTTACGTAGGAGGCTATTAACTCCGTTCTTAGCCTGGATCTTGCAAACACTATCGTTTTTACACCCGACTTAAGCAACCTAACAGCTATATCCCTCGCCTCATTAACAACACCCCGTCGTATCCCCTGCACCCTATCAACAATAGGGGGGTTGTAAAATATAAAATGCCTCTCACCGGAGGGGGCACCGTTTTTGTCTATCAGAACAGCCCTCTCACCGATAATTTTTTCCGCAAGCTCAAGGGGATTGCCTATCGTGGCAGAGCAACAGATAAAAACGGGTTTTGCTCCGTAGAACGTAGTTATACGTCTGAGCCTTCGAACAAGGTTTGCCATATGCGAACCAAAGACACCCCTGTAGGTGTGGACCTCGTCGATTACCACGAATTGTAGTTTCTTGAAGAATTTTATCCATTTCGTGTGATTGGGAAGTATCCCGGTGTGAAGCATATCGGGATTGGTTATCACTATCTGTCCTTCATCCCTCGCAGAGATTCTAATCGAGGAGGGGGTATCACCATCATAGGTAAAGGTCTTTACGGGAAGTTTTCCGCCCAAAAGTATCTCATTCAACTCCGATTGTTGATCCTGAGAGAGAGCCTTTGTGGGAAACATATACATAGCCCTTGCATCCCTATCCTCAATAAGGCTCTGCAACACTGCAAGGTTATAGGCGAGGGTTTTTCCAGAAGCCGTCGGGGTTACTATTACAACATTCTTTCCACTGCGTATCTCGTTGTAGCTTGTGTATTGATGCGAATAGAGCCTGGTAATCCCTCTTGACTTAAGAGCATCCCTGATTCTTTTATCAACATCGGTAGGGATTTCTCTATAGATACCCTCTCTTGGGGGAATTACCTCCCAATGGGTAACATTCCTCATAAAGGATTGAGAAACCCTGAGTTCTTCAATTACCCTGAGAACACCATCCTCTCTGGAAAAATCGACTTTCATTTCCCCTCCCGACAGATCATTTCTTTAATGATTGTAACATTTAATAACAATAAAATACAACAATCATCCACTTTTCACTTGACACTATAGTATTAAAGAATAAATACTAAAATAACAATCAAAACAGTTAAAAAGAGGTTCAAAAATGACCATCAGAAATTTTGCCGATAAATTTCTCAAGAATTACAGGGGAAGAAAGTTTCAGATAGAATTCTGGGACGGAGAGAAACGCACCTATGGTACTGAGGACTCTCCGAGATTCTTTACACTAAAGGTAAAATCACCCTCTGCACTTCGAAACATAATGCTCAGAGGGAGCCTGGGGTTTGCAGAGGCCTATATGGACGGAGAGATAGATATAGAGGGAGACATTGCGGACTGTATAGCCCTACCCTACGAACCCTACTTTAACGAACCGGAACTAAAACTGAGGGAAAAGTTTAAATACCTTATGATGTACCTAAAGAACAGAAACACCCTCACAGGCTCCAGAAAAAACATTCATTCCCATTACGACCTGGGAAATGATTTTTACAAGCTCTGGCTCGATAAGAACATGCAGTACACCTGCGCATACTTTGCATACCCGGAACAGAGCCTGGAGGATGCCCAGATAAACAAGATGGAGTATGTCTGCAGAAAATTGGAGCTTAAAGAGGGAGAAACCATTTTGGAAACCGGAAGCGGCTGGGGTGGATTTGCAATATACGCGGCAAAAAATTATGGGGTTAAAATAAAATCCTACAATATATCCCACGAGCAGGTTAAGTACGCCAGAGAGTGGGCCAAGAGAGAAAACTTAGAGGACAGGGTTGAGTTTATAGAGGACGACTACAGAAATGTAAAGGGAGTATACGATAAATACGTATCTATAGGTATGTTGGAACATGTGGGATTGGACAATTATGCGACATTTACAAGAACAATAGACGAACATTTAAAGGATAAGGGACTGGGGCTTATTCATTCAATTACAAAGAGAAAGCCGGCCCCGACCGATCCTTTTACTGCAAAGTATATATTTCCCGGGGGATTGATACCCGCCCTAAGTGAAATAATTCCCCACATGGAGGACAGACTCTTTACAATAATAGATATAGATAACCTAAAACTCCACTATGCCCGCACGCTTCATTTCTGGAGAGAGCGGTTCGAGAAGAACCTTGACAAAATTAGAGAGATGTTTGACGAACGATTTATCAGAATGTGGCGTGTATACCTCTCAGGAGCCATGGTCAGTTTCTCCGATGGCGGTATGACCCTGAGTCAGATTCTCTTTTACAAGGGCAAGCTCACCAATCTAAGACTCAACAGGAGAGCATTCTACGATCCCAAATACGAGGACCCACATTGGAACTTCTGGACGTAGTAATAGTAGGTGCGGGACCCGCCGGCAGTACGGTAGCCGGGTTGTTGAAAGAGGTAGGCCTAAAATTAAAAATCGTAGACAAGACACACTTTCCGCGCTTTAAACCATGCGCAGGCTGGATTACGGATGGCGTTTTAGAACTCGCCGGGATCGATGAGGCAAAATACTCAAAAAATTATACCCTACAACCAATCACAGGATTTACACTATGGGACAGGAAAAATAATCCCCACAGAATCGACTACGGACAAACGGTAAGTTACGGAATAGTGAGAACGGAGTTTGATAACTACTTAATAGAGAAAAACAACCTCAGTGTGGAGGAGGGTTTAAAAATAAATGGGGTGGATTTTCTCAACGATAGGGTAAGAGTCTTCGGAAACAATTATAAAGGGGAAGAGGAGATTGTTGAGGCACGGCTTGTAATAGGAGCGGGGGGACACTTTTGCCCAGTATCCAGAGCAATCGGTAACCCAACAACCGATACCTTTACCGTAGGGGCAATAGAGAGTGAGTTCAAGATAGACGAAAACTTTAAATCAACCTACGGGGTTAACCCCGGCGTGCCTGAAATTTTTTTTACCGAGGAGATAAATGGATACGGATGGTACATAGCGAAGGGAAATTACCTAAACATAGGAATAGGGAGTATAGACAAGCCCAATGTCAGAAAAATGTGGAAAGATTTTCTACAGAAACTAATAGCCCTCGGTAAGATTCCCAAGGATACGGAAGAAATAACGAGGGTCTCAAAGGGACATTTCTACAAGTTCTATCCCGCCGCGCCAAGGAAGATAATACACAACCGGGCACTCCTGGTAGGCGACTCTGCAGGACTTGCATACAACGTAAGCGGGGAGGGAATAAAACCCGCAATAATCTCAGCACACCTAGCCGCGGAGACAATCACCGAGATACTCTTTAAATCATCCGGGAAAACTCAAAACACCGATTTTTCGGAGACTCTGTTAAAAAACTACGATGAGAAAATTGTAAGGGAATTCGGAAAGAGAAATTACAGAAGCAATAGAGATACAAATCCTAAAGCCTCTTTTTTACTAAAATTCATTTTCGATAACATTCTACTTGCAACCGGAATGGGAAGAAGATACATCGTAGAAAAGCTCTTTTTAAGGCGATAAAAAATCTCTACGTGAGAGCCAGAGATACACAAGGGGCAACAGAAAAAAAACGCCGACAACACTTACCAATTTCAAACCTACCAATGAGTACAGGGAAAACGCCACAAGCGGACCGGCAGACATACCAATGTCAGCAAAGGTAACGAAGCGACTCATATAGATTGCCCGCTCGCCGGAGGATTTCTGCGCCTGGGTAATATCCCCCGCCACGGCATATATCGCAAGACGTCCCGCTATCGCGAAGAGGAAAAATAACACAAGGAGTAATACCGTAACTATCGAACCTCTTAAAAAAAATAGAAAAATAAGAGAAAAAATTTCCATAAATGTCATGATAATGATAATTTTATGTCGACCAACCCTATCGCTCAAATGACCAAATACGGGACTCAAAACAAGGTTTCCGAATGTCCTGAAACCAAGGAGTACGCCTGTTAACGAGGCTACTCCAATAGCTACTGAAATTCCGCTCACTATATTATCCGCCACCACTCTTCCCGTGAGGTTTACAATCATCTGTTCCACCATAACGGCAACCATAACACTGTAGTAAACATAAAAGCTTTTCCTTAAACTATGTAGATTAGGATGTGTCCTCGCTTCCCCAGATGGAGCCCTTTCATCGGAAAGACCGGGAAAAACCTCACCATTACCCCCGCCAGAGGCCAAAAAGAGAAAAAGAATGCCCAGGAGAGTTACAAAACCGTAGATAAAAAAAACCGGGGATACCCCCAGCATATCTACAAGAAATCCACCAAAAAGAACTCCGATACCAGAGCCTGCCCTGGTTATACTCTCGTATATCCCAACAATCTTTCCCCTATTCGAATCAGAAGAAAAGTTAAATGCGGTAAGGTAGCCCTCCGCCCTAAAGACAGACCAACAGGCACCCCAGATTAATCTGAGAAATACCAACCAGACAAATCCCAACGGTACTCCATAGCCAGCCGTAGTGAAGGCACCAACAATCACAGCAACAAGTAACGGTTTTTTTGAACCATAGCGCTCCAAGATGCGCCCCGCAATTTCATTTGTAACAAGTCTTACAACCCTATTGGCACTGAGTATAATTCCCACCTGCCAGAGAAGGACTCTGAACGCAGATGTTCTCCCCGGGAGCACAGCATAGAGAAGTGCATCTCCCAAAAGGGACAACGCAACAATTATGGAAACATAAATGAAATTATTTCTATTTCTCGGATTTTTAGATCCCTCTATCAAGCCGGATTCCACTATCAATTTTATTTCATTTGCTCAGCTTTCCCTTTATGTCCTCAACAATTTTCATAAAACGTTTTCCGTACTCCACATATATCTTATACGCTTCATCATCCCGTTCCCTAGAGTCATCCTCGTGAAAAACAGAGGCCATATGGGGTTCTATCGAAAAACCCCCGTCGTAACCGTTCTTCAGAAGATCCTCTACAATCTCCACTACGTGTCCATCCCCCTCTCCGGGGAAGGTATACCTGGCCTTGTTAAATATACCATCAGACTTTGCAACAAAAACTCCATCCTTTATATGAACATAGTAGATAAACTCTTTAATATTAGAATAAAACTCCCAGGAATCCTGCATTGTTAAATATGGAGGGGCACCTATCCTATTCTCGGTTATCACAGGATTCCCCGTATCAAACAGAATTTTAAATGCAGGTGATTTTATGTTGTCAATTAACCTCAGAGTATGAAGATAAGATTGCCCTCCGTAATTGGCACAATTTTCATGGAGGTAGAGGATGTCGTTATCCTCACAGAGTTTAACAAGATAATTCAACTTCTCAAATATAGTCCTCTCGAGCTCCGGGTTATCGGCTGGCTCGGCCTTCTGCATAGCGAAACTCATCCCCCTTATCATTCTGGTTCCAAGCCTATGCATTCTGGGAATAGCCCTTTTAAGCTCCTCTACACTTCGCTCGAAATCCTCCTTACTCCTGGGATCTTTGGCCCAATTGGCCACAGCACTCCCAAAGCAGTTTATCTTAACTCCTGCCTCTCCCAGCTTTTCACACACCTCATCAAATTTTTTATCCGGAATATCCGTTATATTAACCCCGTCTATGGAACGTGCCTCTATATACTCCCATCCCAGCTCTTTAGTTGCCCTTATCTGAATATCAATAGAACTTCCAGCCTCATCGGCAAAACCTGTATAGTACATAACACCGGATAAGAGAGCACAGAACACACAAAAAGTCAAGAAGAGAGCAGCGTTACGCAGCGGGTAGGGTAAACCAGAAGAGAGAACCCTTCCCCTCTTCACTCTCTACCCCAATTCTTCCCCCATTAGCCTCCACTGCCAATTTACAGAAGGTCAAACCCAGACCGGAGGAGTGTACTCCACTCTTTTTCCTTTCTACCTGCCAATACTTATCAAATATTCGCTTCTGATACTTAAGCGGTATCCCCTTCCCCCTGTCTCTAACACCCACCCTCATGAAACCGCCTTCACGGGTAATACACACCCTTACAGTAGCGTTAACAGGGGACCACTTAATTGCATTGGATAAGAGGTTAAGTACAACCCTGTAGATAAGTCCCCTATCAAAATTAGCATACATCACACTTTCCTCATTCTCGAGTTCGATCTTTACCCTGTCAGCTCTGCCCCTGAAGGTATCTATTACTCGTTTCGTAACCCCTACTATATCCGCTCTACGGATCTCCACAGGCATTTTCCCCGCCTCAATTCTATTTACATCCATCACAGAACCTATCATCTCAGTTAACACTCGTAACTGCTCGTTAATATTCTCTATATATTCCCTCACGGGAGAGCCCTTCTCAACGGATTCATCCATTTTGAGAAGCTGAACCAAACCGCTTATAGATGTGATGGGCTGCTTAAGATCGTGGATTATCATGTGAAAGAGATTATCCCGGAGATCTTCAAGATCCTTTAATTCCCTGTAAGCGTTGGTAACTCTATCGTACATGTTCTTTAGATATACAGCATTTCTCACGCGAAACAGGAGGTTTTCTCTCCTTATAGGTTTCGTGAGAAAATCATTGGCACCCGCCTTTATCCCCTCAATCTGATACGTTTCACCGGAGAGTGAGGTTAACATTATAACCGGAATGTGGGCTGTTTTTTCATTGGCTTTAACTATCCTACATACCTCTATACCACTCATTTCAGGCATAATCACGTCAAGTAAAACAGCATCAGGCAAATTGTCTCTTATGAACTCAAGGGTATCTTTACCCGTCAGGGTTTCAGCAGTGGAATAGCCCTCCTCCGAGAGGTATCTTCTTACAATCGCACGTGATATTTCATCGTCATCCGAAATTAAAACCAAAAATTTCTTATCCCTCATAACCTACTCATTCATCTCTTCTTTAACAATTTTTATCAATTCACACAATTTGTCAATCTCTCCAGAGTAGTCTATCTCCTCTCCCGCCCTTGCAGCCAATTCTATTGTCTCCGCCTTCCTAGCTATATCCTCCAATCCCAGATTTCCCGCAGCTCCCTTTAACATGTGAGCCATCTTCTCTACACCCCCCGTATCACGAGCCTCCGCTCTTTCCCTCAACGAGTTAACTATACCCATACTGTTACGGATAAACTTTGATATTAGGGCCCTTACAAACTCGTAGTCAAGACCAAGTGTCTTTGCCGTTCTTTCCACAATCCCAATCACCCGGGACTCTTCTTTCGGAGAGGGTTTTCTCCCCTCCCTTTCCACTGCCGCAGATTCTCCAAGGTACCGTCTTAAGACCCGCTCAATAGAGTCAATCGAGATAGGTTTTGTCACATAGTCGTCCATTCCGGATTCAAGATACTTCTCCCTATCTCCCCTCACAGCATGGGCCGTTAGAGCAACTATCGGGGTATGTTTGCCCCTCCCCCTATCCACATCTCGTATAAATGCCGTGGCACTTACACCGTCAAGAATAGGCATACTCACATCCATAAACACCATATCGTAACTCGTTCTTCTAAAAGCCTCCACAGCCTCCCTTCCATCAGCTACAACAGAAACCTCCAGATCATACTTCCTAAGAATCTCATACATCAGCCGCTGGTTTATCTCGTTGTCCTCCGCAACAAGAACCCTTTTCCCACCATAACTCATCCGTTTCCTCTTTTCTTTTACCCTAGCCCCATGGAGGGACTCTTTTCCCAGATCAACCCTTCCGGAGATAACACCTCCAACAGCCCTGTACAACCTCTCAAAGAGAAAAGGCTTAAATACCACAGCATGGCGAGTACCCAGAACGTCATCCCCCAGGGTTCTTATTTGATTTCTACTACATACAATCACAGCGGGAAGATTCTTAATTTTAATCAATCTGGTTCTAATAACATCCTCACTGTCCTCCGCCTTACAACCAAGCACTACCAAATCATAGCTACCGCTACGCTCCCAATCTGCCACCAGTTCGTCTATATCGGTGAAGGTCTCAACCCTACAACCCATGAACGAAAAATACCTGATAAGATTGGAAAATGATAGCTCCTTTATCGAATAGAAAAAGGCAACACTTAAATTTTCCAACCTGTAATCCTCTAACTTTCTCTTTAACCCACTCCGCTTTTTAAGCACAATATCGAAGTAAAAGCGACTTCCCTTTCCATATTCACTCTCCACCTTTATCTCACTGCCCATCATCCTTACAAGATTATTACTTATGGATAACCCCAGCCCTGTTCCACCGTATCCCTTAGAGAGGGTTCCATCCACCTGATAAAACTCGTTAAAGAGAAGTTCTATCTTATCCCTGGGGATACCTATTCCCGTATCCGCTACCGAGAAGGTAAGTTCGTAGTAATCTCTCTTGTCCTCCTTTAAAACTATCTCAAACAAAATACAACCGCCACTATCGGTAAACTTTATCGCATTGGAAATAAAATTGATAAGAACCTGCTTTATCCTTAAGGGATCGCCCATTACGGTGGAGTTTATCCTGGGATCAACGTACATGAGGAGATCTATTCTCTTCTTCTCTGCCCTGGGAACAAAGATATCCATTACGGATTTTGCCATATTCAAAAGGTTAAACTCCACGTACTCAAGCTCCAGTTTACCCCGCTCTATCTTGGAGAAATCCAGAATATCGCTTATTATCTCCAGAAGGCTCTGGGCACTGTTCTTTATATTCTCAATATACTCCGCCTGTTCCGCGGTAAGCTCTGTGCTTGAGAGAAGCTCTATAAAACCGAGCACACCGTTAAGCGGGGTTCTCAACTCGTGACTCATACTGGCAAGAAATACTGTCTTGGCAGACTCAAGCCTCTTTGTTTTCTCAACAAGCTCTTTTAGCTCCGTTACATCGAAACCAAAAAACCAGAACTCGAAAAATTCCCCATCTCTAAAGAAGGGTTGAGCAAATACCTCGAGATAGATAGGACTCCCATCCTTACGGGTAAATTTCATTATTCCATTCCACCATTTGTTCCTCTTAAGACTCGTCCTTAACCCATTGTATACACTCTCCGCTACATCGCCGGAGGCCAGCTCTTTCATGTGGTGATTTACAATTTCCTCCCGACTAAAACCAAAGACAGAGCAGAACTTATCATTAACCTCCCTAACAAATCCCATGGAATCTCCCTCGACAAAGATGGCAAATCGGTCAATCGCCTCCTTATAGGCGGAGAGTCTGGAAAACGCATCTATCAATCCCAGTTCCCTTGCCTTTTTATCAGTAACATCCCTTATAATAACAATTACCAATCTATCACTACCTATGGAGAAGGGCCTCGTACTAACCTCCAGATATACCCTCTTACCACTCGCCAGCTCCACTGCGAACTCCTTAGGCCCTACAATCTCTCCCTTTCTATTTCTACCCATTATTTCCCTGATCTCCTCGGCTCGCGACTTTTCAAAAAAGGGGAGTTTAAAAACACTCTCTCCTATAAAATTCTCTCTAGGAAGTTCAAATATCCTCTCAACCGCGTTGTTTACCTCCAAAATATTCCCCTCACGGTCGGTTATAACAGTAGCATCCGGTGAAAACTCAAAGAGAGTTCTAAACTTAACCTCCTCCAATCTGTACCTGCTCTCAAGATGTTTCTGACCGGATATATCCGAGGCAGATATAACGTAACCCACTATATTTCCCGCTTTATCCTTTATGCTCAAACTGTTAAGTAACACGGGGAGCTCTTTGCCCTCCCTGGTTTCAAACAGAACCTCTCTATTACTAACCTCCTTCATAACAAAGGGATCTGAGAAAAGAACAAGATTCTGCCTCCTCTCCGCGGGAAGGATATCGGAAAGTTTCAAATGGTGGAGCTCATCCCTCTCGTAACCCAGAAAATCACAAACCTTATTATTGGCCCACCTTATCCTTCCATGTATATCCACCATAATGAGGATAAGATTTAGAGTAGAGACAATCTCTCCAATATTTCTCTCCGGAGATATGTTGAACATCTCCTCTCTCTTTATGGCAAGCCCTATTACCACAAGGGAGATAAGAAAGGGTTCTGTCAGGATTTTGTATCCAATACTCCCCAACGCGTGATAGATAATAAGGTAGATCAACTCAATCAAGATAGGAAACAGTATACCAAGGGCAACGTAGAAAAAGCGTTTTTTCCCCTCTTCCCCATGTACTCTATGGTAACCTCTATAGAAAAGCACGGTAGAAATCACAAAAAAGAGAAGAAAGAGAAGATAAATTACAATAACAATTATCTCGTTTCGAACACCAATCTCCCAGCCCCATGAAAAGAGCACTGGTCCTTTAAATAAGAATTTACTGAATAGATAGACAAGGGA
>CAZQTC010000015.1:0-99288 GCA_964596425.1 uncultured Spirochaetales bacterium
AAGATAAAAAGATGACAAGAAACCCGGAGTTTCCTACATCGAATTTCATACACGAGATAATCGAGAAAGACTTAGAAACGGGAAGATTCGATCATGTTCATACAAGGTTTCCCCCCGAACCAAACGGGTACCTCCATATAGGCCATGCCAAATCGATAGTGCTTAACTTCACGACAGCGGAGAAGTACGGGGGGAAGTGTAACTTAAGGTTCGACGATACAAACCCCGCCAAGGAGGATAAGGAGTACATAGACTCCATAATAGAGGATGTAAAATGGCTTGGTTTTGACTGGGAAGACAGACTCTACTACGCATCGGACTACTTTGACAAATTTTACGAGCTTGCCATACGTCTCATTAAAGAGGGGAAGGCCTATGTGGACAGTCAATCCCCCGAGGAGATAAGCAGAACAAGGGGAACCCCCACACAACCCGGGATAGAGAGTCCATACAGGAACAGAAGTGTCGAGGAGAATCTTGAGCTCTTTGAAAAGATGAAAAAGGGTGAGTTTGACGAGGGAGAATGTGTCCTAAGGGCAAAGATAGACATGAAATCTCCAAATCTAAACCTTCGGGATCCGGTTATGTACAGAATAAAAAAACTCCCTCACCCCAGAACGGGGAACAGGTGGTGCATATACCCCATGTACGATTGGGCCCACGGATTAGAGGATTCAATCGAAAACATAACTCACTCGATATGTACCCTGGAGTTCGAAAACCACAGGCCACTTTACGACTGGTTTCTGGACCAACTCCCCGACATGCCACACCCAAGACAGATAGAGTTTGCCAGATTAAACCTTACCTACACGGTAATGAGCAAAAGAAAACTCCTGGAACTTGTAAAGGGGAAATACGTGGATGGTTGGGACGATCCAAGGATGCCGACTATCTCCGGATTAAGAAGAAGGGGGTATACCCCAAGCGCAATAAGGGAATTCTGCAAGCGCATAGGTGTTTCAAAGGTTGAGAGTACCGTTGATATAGCATTTCTCGAGTTCGTTCTTAGAGAAGAGTTAAACAAAACGGCAGAGAGACGAATGGCGGTGTTAAACCCGGTAAAACTTGTAATAACAAACTACCCAGAGGACAAAGAGGAATGGTTTGATGCAGACAACAACCCCGAGGATCCCAAAGCCGGTAAGAGAAAAATTCCATTCTCACGAGAGCTCTACATAGAGCGAGATGATTTTATGGAAAATCCCCCAAAAAAATACTACAGATTATCAATCGGAAGAGAGGTGAGACTAAAACATGCGTATCTAATAACATGCACCGATGTAATAAAGGATGAGAATGGCAATATAGAGGAGATACACTGCACCTACGATCCCCAAACAAGGGGGGGTGAGGCTCCCGATGGTAGAAAGGTAAGGGGAACCATCCATTGGGTCTCCGTAAAACACGCATTTAAGGCCGAGGTTCGCCTATACGATAGACTCTTTACAAAGGAGAATCCCCTCGAGGTTGAAGAGGGGAAAGAGTTTACCGATTACATAAACCCCCAATCCCTGATAGTACTCAAGGAATGCTACATGGAACCGACCCTGAAAGAGGCTAGGCTTGGAGAGAACTATCAGTTTCTGCGTAAGGGCTACTTCTGTCTCGATAGCAAAGACAGCACCCCCGATAGACCTGTTTTTAACAGGACGGTGGCACTCAAAGACTCCTGGGCAAAGATAAGCAAAAAGTTGAGTAACACGAAATAAAATACTTGCACACCCTTCCGGGATTATCTATCCTATAAGATTAGAAGGTGCACAACTTCCGTGTGTTTTCACAGATTGGGGGTCTTTAACAATGAAGTTAAGAACAAAGATACTGGGGATCACCGCCATTATCTCTCTGATGATACTTGTGTTAGCGGGGGTAATGCAGGTTTCCCTTATAACCTACAACAACGACATTGATAAAACATTCAAAATCATAAACATCACAAATAACTTCATCGAGAACTTTAACAACAAGAGCAACTTCTTTCTAACCAAGGACATAAGTCATCTAAAAAATAACAAGACCATACTAAAAAAGATAACCGACACCCTAACCGCCCTAATAAATAGAGAAAAAAATAAAACAATAAGGGATAAGTATATTCTCCTTAAAAAACAGTTTCAAACAGTCTCCAAACTCACCCTTACGGCAATCGAATACGAGAAAGAGATCGGTCTAACGGAGGAGGAAGGCATTAGAGGAAAACTAAGAGACGCCGTTCACACGGTAGAAACAACCATAACAAACCTCAACAATCGCAAACTACTCTCCGAACTGCTCATGCTGAGAAGACGGGAGAAAGATTTTATAATTAGGAAAGAGAAAATCTACCTCGACAAATGGCAAAAGGATTATGCAATCATACAGAGGGATATACTTAACAGCAATCTGAGCGAAAAAACACGTAACACCTTAATTCAAGAGCTCTCCGCCTATCAGAACTACTTCAAAATTTTCGGCAGGATGACTCTAGAGAATGAAAAAATTAAAGCCAGTATAAATAAACTCGTCGAACAGCGCATCCAGACCCTAAGAGAAATAGAAACCGCAACCTATGAAAACTCAAAAAAACTTCAAAAACTGATGACCGTATCCTCCATTGTGATTTCTCTCGCGATAATTATAATTACCACCCTTCTACTCTACTTTTCCATGCGAGCCTTACTAAAGCCGATATATAGGATAAGAGAGTTTACAAGATACCTATCGAAAGGAGATTTCAGATACAATCTGGATGTACACTCCAGAGACGAGATGGGAGAGCTTGCCCATGATATAAACGATATAGTGATAAACTTACGCCGCCTAATAGGCGAGATTGCTCAATCTGTCAAACTCCTAAACTCGGTTAGTGAAAGTCTTAAAATTAACGTTGACAGTACCGCTCAATCTGCCAAGAGCATAAGAGATCATGCGGACAAAACGAAAGATCTCGTAGAAGACCAGGCAGCCAGCGTTACACAAACCTCAGCGGCTGTAGAAGAAATGACAAGAAACATCGAAAGCCTAAACGAGTCAATAGAGAAACAGACAAACAGTATAAACCAATCCTCCTCGGCCATTGAAGAAATGGTTTCCTCTATCAACTCCGTCACAAATACAACGGAGGATGCCTCCGAGACAGTGGAGAGATTAAAAGAAGCCTCAAATACCGGTCGAGTAAAATTGGACAGAGTCAATGAGATAATACTAAACATAGCCAAACAGTCGGAAAATCTTATAGAGACAAATAAGATAATCTCTAACATCTCCAGCCAGACCAATCTCCTGGCGATGAATGCTGCCATAGAGGCAGCTCACGCCGGGGAGAGCGGAAAGGGGTTTGCCGTTGTAGCAGATGAAATTAGAAATCTTGCAGAGCAATCCGCAATTCAATCCAAAGAAATCGAAAAAAATCTAAAGAGCATAAAGGAGTTGATAGACTCTGTGGTAGATTCTTCCGGTGAAGCGCAGAAATCTTTTGGCGTGGTTGAGGAACATGTGGACATCGTAAAGAGGGTAATAGATGAGATCAAACAATCCATGGTGGAACAGGCAGAGGGAAGCAGGCAGATACTTGAGGCACTTAAAGAGATGAATGAAATAACAACCACGGTAAACACCGGCTCTAACGAGATGAAGATAGGAAGCGAACAGATCCTTCAATCTATAACAAATCTAAACAGAATAACGCAGGAAACGCAGGAAAATATAAATGACATATTGGAAAGTATATCAGAGATAAACCAGGCCATTGACAATATAGGGGACCTCACAAACCAGAATGTTGAGTTTACAAAGGATGTAACGAGAAGCATAGAGGTATTTAAAATCGAAGAAGAAAAAGAAGAAAAGAAGGAAGAAAATAATACAGGAGAAAACAACGAGATATAAATAACAATCTCATCCCTTCTATAATCTCAATCGAATATCTCAATTGGACCTACAATCCTTCCATGGATTTATTTTATTACATTATTTTTTTATATATTGACCCTTTATGAGTATTTTATGAGTACAAGTGTTCTTTTTTAATCGTTTTAGAACGAAATGTATTGCATAAGTGTTCGAGATCGAATATACTATATACGATAAAATCTATAGTGAAAGGAGTACGCGTATGAAAAAAGCACTGGTGATACTCCTCGCTCTTTTTATTCTGGGAGCAGGGGTGGTATTCGCAGGTGGCACAAAGGAAAAAGCTACCAAAGAGAACAAGGTGCTTAGACTAATCACCTGGTCAGGCTACGCACCGCAAGTGCTAATTGACAAGTTCAAAAAGGAAACGGGGATCACCGTTGAGGTCACTCTAAGTAACAACGAGGAGATGATCTCGAAGCTCAGAGCAACAAGGGGTGGTGGTTTTGATCTTGCACAGCCATCACAGGACAGGATTTCCGCCGTCGTAAAACAGTACCATCTGTATCAGCCTATTGATTACTCTAAGGTAAAGACAGACCTGATCGTTCCCTCCCTTCTGGCCGCCGTAAAGAAGAACACACTGGTAGATGGGAAATCTTATGCTGTCCCCGCTGTATACGGTACATCAGGACTCGTAGTTAATAAGGCAAAAGCTCCGGATGTAAAGGATTTCAAAGATCTATTGAACCCCAAATACACGGGAAGGGTATCCTACAGGATGAAGAGGCCTACCCTGATCGCAATGGGATTCTCTTTCGGTTACGATCCGTTTAAACTCTACAACGATAAAGCCGCATATCAGAAGTTCCTAGACGATATTGCTGCAAAACTTATAAAGGCAAAACCAGTTGTAAGGTTTTACTGGGACAACGGTGATCAGCTTTTACAGGCCTTCAGGTCCGGCGAGATATGGGCAGCTATGGCATGGGAGCAGGCTGGCTGGAAACTACACGCTGAAAACCCGGACATCGACTACGTAGCTCCTACGAGCGGACCTCTCGCATGGGTTGATACCTTTGCAATCCCTGCCAAGTCCGAAAATGTCGAGGGAGCCTACAAGTGGATTAACTTCTGGCTGAGACCGGAAAATGCCGCAATATTCACAAACAAAGAAAAATACGGATCCGCATCAAAGGATGCCGTAAAGTATCTTGAGCCAAGTACAAAGGCCAACTTTAAGAGATGCTTACCTCCTGAGGTCCTTGCAAAGGCTCATTGGTATCCGCCCGTTCCCCCGGGACTTGAGGAAATGGAGGGAAAGGTACTGGATAAAATCAGAGCAGCGAAGTAAAATATTTAAACAAAAATCTTTTATTTAAACCAAAGTAGTAACGACCCTGTTCCAGGCAGGGTCGTTACCGAATCTTTAAACAAAATATTTTCAATACTATAGCAAGGTGGTTTTATAATGGAAATTGCCCTTTCTGTAAGGAATGTATCCAAATACTTCGGGGACTTTAAAGCGGTAGACAACGTAACCTTTGAGGTAGAGGACGGAAAGTTTTTCTCCATTCTTGGTCCCTCAGGCTCAGGAAAAACAACACTTCTTAGAATGATAGCAGGTTTCTATGAGCCCTCAAGCGGTACAATCGAAATTCGGGGCCAGAATATGGCCGGTGTAGAACCCAACAAACGCCCTGTGAACCTTGTCTTTCAAAATCTTGCCCTCTTTCCGATGATGAATGTATTCGAAAATATCGCCTTTGGCCTAAAGAGGAGGGGTGAACGGGGAAAGATTGTGAAAGAGAAGGTGGAATCCATCCTTGAGAGGGTGGGACTACCCGGCTTTGGAAACAGAAAGATCAACCAACTATCAGGGGGGCAAAAACAACGTGTGGCAATCGCCAGAGCTCTGGTATTGGAACCCGAGGTACTTCTTCTAGACGAACCCTTAGGGGCACTCGACGCAAAACTTAGAGAGAACATGAAGGTAGAGCTAAAGAAACTCCAGGCAAAGATTGGCACCACCTTTGTATACATCACCCACGATCAGTCAGAGGCAATGGTAATGAGCGATTTTGTAGCGGTAATGCATGCCGGTCGTTTCGAACAGATCGACACTCCACAGAATCTCTACAACAAACCTGCCTCTGCCTTTGTGGCACAATTTGTGGGCAATAACAATAAGTTTAATGTAAGGATGAAAAAGGATCAGCATGGGAATTTTTTCGCAGAAACAGAGGACGGACTTAGGTTTAAACTGGAAGGAAAATACGACATAGAAAACGACAACTTCTTTGAGATGTATGTAAGACCGGAATCCATAATAATTAACCCTAAAGAGGAGCTAGAAAAGATCAATACAATAGATGTGAGCGTTAAGGCCATTCTCTTCGACGGAGGCAACAGCAGAATCCTTGTTGTTCCCAGAAATTCCTCAAAAGAGATAACTGTTTCTCTTCCTCAGAACAGAAAGTATGATTATCTAAGACCAGGAGATACCCTCCAGATAGGGTGGTACCATTCTGCAGCCGTCTGTTTTAAAGGTGTTGGAGAAAGGGCTTATGAAGAGATCGAATAGACTATCACCAAAGTTTAAAATACGCTGGAGTTTTATAATATTTTTTACCCCTGTTTTCCTCTGGCTAATGCTCCTTATAGTGCTTCCACATATTGAGTTACTCCGTATGTCGTTCGTAGGGACCGATTTCTACGGGAAATCCGGATTTACCCTGGAAAACTACATGAGCTTCTTCAAAGAACCCATATACTGGTTAACCTTCGCTCGAACGGCATTCTACTCGATCCTGGTGACCGTTATAGTACTCATTATAGCACTCCCGGTAGCCTTCTTTATTACCAAACTTGCAAATAATAAAATCCAGGGTTTCTTAATGGTTCTCCTCCTCGTACCATTCTGGGTAAACGAGCTTATAAGGGTATACGGTTGGATTATCCTTTTGAGGGAGAGTGGGGTTATAAATTACGTACTCTTAAAATTGCACATAATACACAAACCCTTCGAAATGCTGTACAGAGACGCGACAATGATAATGGGTCTCGTTTACACAACAATGCTCTTTATGGTCGTACCGATAATCGGAGTCATGGACAGCCTGGATAACTCACTCATCGAGGCGGCATACGATCTCGGAGCAAAAAAGATAACTATATGGTTCAAAATAATCATCCCCTACTGTATGCCTGGAATAATGTCAGGGAGCATAATCGTGTTTATGCTTGTACTGGGGAGCTATCTAACACCAAAGCTAATGGGCGGTAAAAACGCTCTCTGGTTTACAGAGCAAATATACAATCAGATAATTATATACTTCAATTGGAATCAGGGTGCGGCCTTTGGATTCCTATTGCTTTTCATGTCATCCCTGATAGTTTTTATCGCACTAAAACTAACAAAACAGGAGTTTACAAAGGTAATAAAATGATTAGAACACTACCAAGATCAAAAACCTATTCATGGGGATTCAATCTCTTTATAATCCTGTACTTTGTATTTCTATTTGCTCCTCTAATTGTTACCATGGTTTTGGCCTTTAACAATTCTATGTTTCCCTCACTTCCATGGCAGGGATTTACCCTGGATTGGTTCTTTGGCAAGGGGCCAAATAAAATCGGAATCTTCCACGATCAGATAAATCTAAGGGCTATTTACAATTCCTTTAAAGTAGCCATAGGGGTAACAATCCTATCAACAGTAGTAGGAACCATGGCTGCTTTTCTATTTGAAAAGGAAGATTTCAAGTTTAAAGGTCTCCTATACTTTCTTATGCTTGCCCCAATGGTTATTCCGGGTGTAATTCTCGGCATATCAATACTGATGTTTTCTAACAGTGTCGGTACATTCCTGGACAACAATTTCGGAATAGACCTTAAAATATTTGATCCCGGAATCTGGCTTGTCATACTGGGACAGTTTTCCTTTATCACAACAATAGTGGCTCTTCTCGTGCTTGCGCGACTCAAAAAATTTGATAGAACCCTGGAAGAAGCAGCGTACAATCTAGGGGCGAGCAAATTCGAGGTTATCTGGTTTATAACTTTAAAGTACCTCCAGCCCTCAATAATAGGGGGTGCTGCAGTAGCCTTTCTTATGTCATTCGAAAACTTCAACACCACCCTCTTCCTTGTGGGCCCCGATGCAACACTACCAATAGCTCTCTACCTCCAGGTAAGAGACGGCTCTACACCGGTTATCAATGCCATTGCCTTTCTCTTAATAATTACAACCTCTACTATTGCCGTAATAAACCTGTACATGGGCAATAAAAGCGAGGAATAGGGAAACTAAAATATGGTAGATAATTTTATCAGGGCGGTAGAAGAGGCCTTAAAAAGACTCGAATCGTATCCCGAGAGGGAGGTTTCGATATTCCATCACAATGACTGCGACGGACTTACCTCCGGAGCAATATTAGGGGAAACATTCAAAAGAAAGGGATACCGGGTAAACAGATACTGCCTCGAAAAAACATACCTTCCCCTCCTTGAGAAAATTTTTTCCCAGGATGGAAAATTGATAGTACTGGCAGATTTCGCAGGTCGTATTGCAAATGTCATATCCCAACTTAATAGGAGCAAAAACCTCACCCTCATAATCGATCACCATGTGGCGAGTCGGTCTACGGACCCTATGGTTTACAATCTCGATCCCGACCTTTTTGGTCTTAAGGGCGACAGGGATATTACGGCCTCTGTCACCTGTTATCTCTTTTCCAGAACATGGGAACCCCAAAATATAGACCTTCTAAGACCAGCGGCACTCGGGGCGGTTGGTGATGGATTTTTTGTCGACGAAAAACTCGCAGGCATAAACAGAGAAATTGCAAAAGAGGCAGAGAAACAGGGATACTTAAAAATTGTAGAGAAACACTGGGGGGAGGAATACATAATTCGTTACGGTAAAAGAGAGGAAAAATGTCGGGAATTGGGAAGATACCTCGATACACTTGGAGGAGTCGGATATCAGGGAAATGGCCCCGCAACAGGGGTAAGGGTGGCTTTGGAGGGTCCAACGGAGGAAACAGACAGAGAGGTCGAGAAATTACGAAAGATACAGAATGAGCTTTTCGAAAGAGAATCCGAAAAGCTTAAACAGGGTGGACTAAAAAAGACGAAACACATCCAGTGGTTTAACGTTGAGGATCGATTTCTCCCAATGGGAGTAAAAATGGTAGGACTCTTCTGCGAATACCTCAGTCGGCAGGATTTTATCGATCAGGACAAATATATAGCCGGATTTCAAAGAATCCCCACAGAGATACCGGGTTTCGGACGAATAGAGATAAATCAGTACAAAATTTCAATGCGTGTGCCAAAGTATCTGGAAAAGAAAATCAGAGATGGGCAAATACCAGGCCTAGCCTCCTTTCTCCCCAAGGCAACGGAGCGTTTGGGGGGATTCTCCGATGCTTGCCATATGCTTACAGCCGCAACGGTTGTGGATGTAGGGAAAGAGAAAGCTTTAATAGAGGAGATGGAGAAAATTCTGGAGGAAGATTTCCAATTAAGAGAAAACCTTTAAACACAAGATTAAGATAAAAAACAGGAAAAAACAGGTCAAAAACCTAATTTTACAAAGAGGAGGAAAAAATGGGTATTGGTGAAGGCTACGGAAAAACCATTTTAATTGGAGACCAATTCGTCTTGAAGGGAGTACCCGCAATAGTTTCATCAATTTCATACAGGACAATAGCGAGGGTAGAGCGCATAAACGGTTCCGGATGGATCCTGGAGGACAATAGAACAGAGGTCCCGGGTTACAAAAAGAGCAAGGAGAAACAGCAGGTAGAATCCATAAACCGAATACTCGAGGTTATGAATATTGACACAAAAAATCAGGGATTAAAAATAGTTTTCGAGGGTGATCTGCTGGCGGGAAGCGGTGTCGGAGCAAGTGCGGCAAGTTGTGTTTCGCTTGCAAGAGCCTTAAATGACGAGTTCAAACTAGGTCTTCCAATAGAAAGGATAAATGAAATCGCATGGGAGGGAGAGTTTGCCTATCACGGTACACCGAGCGGAGTAGATAATACCGCCTCCTGTTACGGGGGACTTATGTTATTCCAGCTTAAGGATGGAGAGATAAGCAAAAAAATTGTAGAGAAGATTAAAGTAAGGGAACCAATTAACATCGTCCTCGGTAACAGTGGTGTCTCTGCAAACACAGCGATTCTCGATTCGCTCGTAGAAAAACAGAGAGAGAACGATCCAAAACTATTCGAATCGAGGATGAAGGAAATAACAGACCAAGTTTTACGGGTAAAGGATGCGCTCCTTCGATACGATTTAGCCACAGTCGGGAAGATAATGACAGAGAATCACAAAATACTGATAGACATGGGACTCTCCCATGAAAAACTAATCCACCTATGTGAACTTGCACTTAAAAACGGTGCTTACGGAGCAAAACTAACGGGTGGCGGTATGGGCGGTTTCATGATAGCAATAGTTCCGGATAAAGCCACGCAGGAGAAGATATCCAAACTAATGGAAGATGAAGGATTTTACACCATAAAGGCAACAATTGGCTGAATTTGCCCTCATTGACTCTCCCTCGCTCCTCCCAACAGAGAAAAATATCTACTGGAAAAAATACCTAGCTCAGTGTAAAATATTCACAGAAAGAAAGTGTTTCTCCACTTTCGGATATTATGGCATGAGAATAAGCTATACCAGCTTAATTAAAGATACAGTAAAAGCCCTTGAAGAATCACCATCCGAAACTCATAGAATAACTTCCATCTTCTACTCCGCTCTGGAGAATCTTTTAAAGGACACAGGGGCCGAGGCAGTACTCCTCTCCATAAAGGAGGAAATCCCCCCTGTACCAAAAAATCTAGCCCGTACGAGTAGGATTTTTTCAGAAACAGATGCAAACAAAATCAAAAGAGTAATTACCGATAACCATTTTCTTACATATCTTAAAAATCTGTTCAATCAAAATACATCTCAATGGGAAGATACTTCTACCAAAACCCTCGTAATTGAGAAAGATCTAGGGGGGATTAATGAGAAATATTTCCCAGATACACTCAAAATAAAAAATATAAGCTCAAGCCCTATAGAGCTAGGGCGTAACTTTTTCGGAACAATTTTTTTCTTCTCCTTTCAAGATAAACTTAATTTTGACAAACACATACTGGAGGCTATAGAGACAGCCACAACCGTGATAGCCCTTCTTTTAAGCAGAATAAAGGCAAATGCAAATCTAAAACTACTGGAGAGCGCAATAGACGCCTCTCTTAGTACGAACCCGGCTCTTCTGTCAACCCAGACTCTGAATGACGTTCTTACAAGCCTACTAAACACAGCTTTGAAATTGGCACCGGCAGACTATGCCCATATATTCCTATACGATGGAACGGATAAAAAGGAGCTTGTCTTCGGAGCGGCATTCGGGCCCCACGGAAAAATGAGACAACCCTATTCCAAACCCAGAAAGGACGGACTTACCTATACAGTGGCAAAAACCGGTATACCTGTAGTGGTACCCGATATAAGAACGCACGAACTATTCAAGAACGCACCCCCGGAGTGGAACGGTTCTATAATAAGCCTACCCCTAAAAATAGGTGAGAGGGTCGTAGGGGTTATGAATATTTCCAGAACCAAGCCCCACAGTTTTTCGGACAAGGAGCTTAGAATCTGGAAACTTTTCTCCAATCATGCCGCCGTTTCAATAGAAAATGCAAGACTCATAGAAGCGGAGAGGGAGAAAAACAAACAATTAAATGCCCTTCGCTCTGCCCTCGCTGCAATTAACAGCAGTCTCAATCTATCTGAAGTATTTAACAGTATACTAAACGAAATCAGAAGGGTCATCCATTACGACAGCGCCTCCATAATGCTACTCCATGGTGACAGAGTACACGTTATAGCCGGCAAGAATCTTCCTGACAACAAGAATGCAATAGGGAAAAGCTACAAAATCAGTGAACTCGAAAGAACAATGATTAGAACCAAAAGACCAACAATACTCAAAGATGCGAGAGAAAATTCATACTTTAAAGGATGGGGAAACACCACATATGTAAGAGGGTGGATGGGCGTTCCCCTTATATCTGACAACGAAATAATAGGTTTCATAACCATTGACAACAAGAAACCCGACACATACTCCCAACAGGACGCAGAGCTCGCCATGAGCTTTGCCCATCACGCAGCCATAGCGGTGAGGAATGCAATGCTCCACGAGAGTCTGGAAGAAAAGATAAAAGCCCTGGAGGAATACCAATCCAGATTGGTGCAAACGGAAAAACTAGCGGCAATAGGAAAACTTATAGCCGGAGTGGCCCACGAATTAAACAATCCGTTAACTTCGATAATGGGAATAACGGAGATGCTCATTGAAGAAACGGAGGATGGTGAGACATCCAAATTACTCCGTCAACTCTTAAGAGAAACAGAACGAACAGCGCGGATAGTAAAAAATCTGTTGGATTTTGCAAGACAACAAAAAACACAGAAAGAAATTGTTAACATCAATGAAATTCTGGGAAACACCCTACAATCCCTCAAATCCGAGCTACAGAGCAGTAACATTAGCATAGTGAAAAACCTTTCCAAAAGTCTCCCAAAAGTATATGCAGATCCATACAAATTACAACAGGTATTTACAAATATCATAATAAACGCAAAGCAGGCTTTAGAGGAAAAGCAAGAGGGAAGAATAATCACAATTCACACAAAATTTGCAAAACCCCTTTATAGAGACATAGATTCCATCAAGAGGGGATTTCTTTCCAGAGAGAGGGTTATAAGAGTTTCAATTCAAGATAACGGTCCGGGTATTCCCACAGATATACTTCCACGTATATTTGATCCATTTTTCACCACCAAGCAAACCGGCAAGGGAACAGGACTCGGCCTATCGGTCTGTCACGGAATAGTAACCGAACACTCCGGGCATATATGGGCAGAGAGTACACCGACAACAGGGACCACATTCTTCGTAGAGCTACCCCCCGCCCCAAAGGCCGATACTCTTAAACACATGCCCCCCTCTTCCGGGAAACCTCAACCTCCAACCATCACTCCTAACCCCAGTAGAGAGAAAGAAACAGGGAGAAAGAGGAAGATACTGATTGCAGAGGACGAGGAAAACATAAGAAAAATCCTCTCCCGGTACCTTTCCAGATTCGAATACACGGTAAAGGGAGTGCCAAACGGGAAAGATGCTATCGATTCTCTCCTAAATGAGGATTTCGACATCATAATATGTGATTTAAAGATGCCCGATGTGGATGGGTACAGATTGTTTGAGGTTATAAACGGTATAAAACCATCCCTTGCAAACAAATTCATAGTGATAACTGGTGATACAGTAAACCAGAAAGCCAAAAACTTCCTTGAAAAACATCATCTCCCATTTCTCCCCAAACCTTTCAATATGGAGGATATTCTTCAACTTGTAAGAAGCCTTTCTTGAATTTAACGATTGTTTTTGTTCTTAAATACAAATAAAAACAACATAATAATAAGTTGACAATCACAAACAATCATGTTTTAATCTAATTAACTTAGAAAATTTATAAGATAAAGGGGTGGTTGCTTATGAGGGGCGGTTACATACCAGCCGCAAGGCAAAAACTTATATACGATATTGTAAGATCAAAGGGAATTGTGAAAGTAACGGAGCTAAGTGAAAAGTTAAATGTCTCGGAAATAACAATACGTCGGGACCTCGACACCCTGGAGAGACAGGGGCTCCTTGAGAGAACTCACGGAGGGGCAATATACACCCAGAGGATGAAAACAGAACCCCTCTATGTCCAGAAAAACAGGCTATACAGGGAAGAGAAAGAGGCCATCGGACGTGCTACCTGTGAACTTTTGGAGGACGGAGATACCCTGCTGATAAACAGTGGGTCCACTACCCTCCAGGTTATCCGACACATAACAAACAAGGATATAAGAGTTATAACGAGTAACCTCGGAGCGGTGACGGATCCTAACCCGGAGATTAAGGAACTAATACTTGTAGGGGGTGTGTATAGATACCAATCCAACTCCCTTGTAGGGGGATTTGCAACAAGAACTCTGGATCAGGTATACGGAACGAAGGCAATTATCGGAGTCGATGGGATTAGTGTAAAGTACGGGTTAACTACTCCCATCCATCAAGAAGCAGAGGTAGCGAGGATGATGATAGAGCGAACAAGGGGACCGGTTATCGTTGTTGCAGATCATAGGAAATTGGGAGTTACATCGAATTTCATAACTGCTCCGATAGAAAAGGTAGATATTCTGGTAACGGATGACAAGTTTAACGAGGAGTATCGAGAGGAGCTAGAAAGTGCGGGAATCAGAATAGTAATTGCAAGAACGGCAAGCGGAGAAACGGAACAGGGAAAACAAAACTAACTCAATTAACTTAACAGAATAATTCGGGAAACTGAGTTTCCCAGAAAATTTTTAACAAGGAGTGCACTTATGACAAAAGAGGTAGAAAATGAAGATTTTGTATGGGTAGATTTTGACCTTCTGGAAAATTTTATGGTCGATGCTTTCAAAGCTGTCGGCGTACCGGAGGATGACGCTAAGATATGTGCCGAGGTCCTTATCACCGCGGATAAACGTGGCATAGACTCCCATGGAATAGGAAGATTTAAATTAATATACATCGATAGAATAAACGACGGGATACTCAATCCAGTAACCAACTTTGAAATAGTAAAAGAAACAGCCACTACCGCCGTGGTTGACGGACACAACGGAATGGGCCATGTAATTGGCAAACGCTCCATGCAGATGGCAATAGATAAGGCAAAGGAGTATGGAATGGGGATGGTGGCGGTAAGGAATTCCACCCACTACGGCATTGCCGGTTACTACGCCCTTATGGCTGTAGAGGCGGGAATGATAGGTATAACGGGTACAAATGCAAGACCCTCCATAGCACCCACCTTTGGGGTAGAAAACATGCTCGGAACCAACCCTCTTACATTTGGAATGCCAACCGACGAGCCTTTCCCATTCGTACTGGACTGTGCAACCTCAGTTAGTCAAAGGGGCAAAATAGAGGTATATGCACGTCTCGGTAAGGAGATACCAGAGGGATGGGTAATTGGAGAGGATGGGAAATATAGAACAGATTCACAGCAAATACTAAAAGACCTAATTGCAGGGAAAGCCGCCCTTGCTCCACTGGGAGGTCTCGGGGAAGAACTGGGCGGTTACAAGGGATACGGATACGCAACTGTTGTAGAGCTTCTCTCTGCAGCCCTCCAACAGGGTTCCTACCTAAAGATGCTACTAGGATACGACAAAGACGGTAACAAAATACCCTACCCCCTTGGACACTTCTTTATAGCAATAAACATCGAAGCCTTTACAGAACTGGACAAATTTAAGAAAACCGCTGGAGATATACTGCGTGCCTTAAGAAATTCTAAAAAGATGCCCGGTGCCGAGAGAATATACACGGCAGGAGAGAAAGAGTACGAGGCATGGTTGTACAGGAAGAACCGGGGAGCAAAGGTAGACAAGGTACTTCAGAAACAGATAATAGAGGTGAGAGACAGATACAATCTCCCCTACAAATTCGATTTCGAATAGGGACACTCTTAAGGTTATCTCCATAAGAATCAACTTTAATTTTTTCCCGATCTAAAATTATTTGCACTTTTTACATTATACGTTATAGTAATGAATACAGATATTTATATATACCCCCGGAGGGAATCAATGGAGACCATTCTATCCCTAAAGAATATAGTAAAAGTTTACCCCAACGGAGTTGTCGCAAACAAGGGAATAAACATCGACGTGGAAAAGAATACCATCCACGCAATTGTCGGAGAAAACGGAGCCGGTAAATCTACCCTCATGAAAATCATCTTCGGAGAAGAAACCCCCCAAGAGGGTGAGATTTACTACAAGGGGAAGAGAGTTCATATCAAAAACTCTCTCGAGGCTATCGCAATGGGTATAGGTATGATTCACCAGCACCTAATGCTTGCCCCGGAGTTGACTGTAGCAGAAAATTTGATACTCGGAACCGAACCGGTAAAATGGAAACTCTTCCTCGACAAGAAAAAAATTATGGAAAAGACAGAATCGGCATGTAAAAGTTTTGGTTTCGAGGTTCCCCTTAACAAGAAGGTAAAAGATCTGCCTGTCGGGACAAAACAGAGAATTGAGATATTGAAGGTTCTAATTAGAAATGCGGAATTAATAATTCTGGATGAACCCACATCCGTTCTTACACCTCAGGAAACGGAGGTTTTATTTAAATCACTCAGAGAACTAAAGGCAAAGGGTAAAACGATAATATTCATCTCTCATAAACTAAAAGAGGTAAAACAAATAGCTGACAGAGTAACAATAATAAGGGATGGCAAAGACATTGCCACCGAGGATGCGAATAAGCTTAGCGAACATCAAATAGCCGAACTGATGGTAGGTAGGGAGATAAGCTTCGAAAGAATAGAGAAACCAAAGAGTATAGGAGAACCTCTCCTTAGAGTTGAAAACCTCCACTACGTAAACGATGAAAACATTCATATACTAAAAGACATTTCCTTTGAGGTACGAAGAGGGGAAATTCTCGGGATGGCAGGCGTTGAGGGAAACGGTCAGACGGAACTCGTTGAGATACTAACAGGCCTTAGAGCGGCCACATCCGGTCGTATACTTATAAAGGGTACAGAAATTACAAATCTCTCTCCAAGGGAAATAAGGGAGAAAAAAGTTGCTCATATACCAGAGGATAGAATGGAAAACGGTGTTGCGGAAAAATCCTCGATAGAGGAGAACATAATTGTTGACCGATACTACAAGAAACCCTTCTCAAAGAACTCCTTTTTAAATTGGAAGTACATAGGAAATCACACAACAAAACTAATTAAAGATTTCAACATCCTTGCTCAGTCTTCCAAAACCCCCATATCCGCTCTGTCCGGGGGAAACATTCAAAAGGTAGTTGTTGCAAGAGAGTTATCATCCGACCCGGAGTTAATTATTGCGGATCAACCAACCCGTGGTATAGATGTAGGCTCGGAGGAAATGGTACATGCACTTCTAAAAGAGGCAAGAGACAGGGGAATTGCAGTTTTTCTTGTTTCCGCCGATCTGGATGAAATACTAAAGGTTGCTACCAGAATCCTTGTTATATACAACGGGAAAATCGTAGCCGAATTCGAAAACAACGAGTCCATAACCCAGGAAAAACTTGGGCCATACATGCTTGGGGTAACCACCAAAGAGGAGGGCTCTACAAACAAACCCTTAAGTACAGAGCAAAAGGAGGTCTAAGTTGGAAAAATTCATCGTAAAATACTTTAACCTAATTAGAACGATCATAGCAGTTCTTATAGGGGTTGTAATAAGCATTCTGATTATATTCATAATCAGCAAAAACCCAGGTTACTCTCTAAAAACATTTTTCCTGGGCCCTCTCCTCACCAAGGGGCGATTTGGGGATTTTATAGAACAAGCCTCACCAATAATACTATGTGGTCTTGCCATAGCAATCCCATTCCAGGCGGAACAGTTTAACATAGGAGCCGAAGGAGCCCTATTCATAGGGGCTGCCGTAGGAACGGCTTTTGCAGTCTCGACACATATGCCGACAATCCTTCATATTACCTCCGTCCTTCTTGTAGCGGGAATTACCGGTGCAATATGGGGATTCATACCAGGATTTCTAAAGGCAAAATGGAAAACCGATGAGCTGGTTATAAGTTTAATGATGAACTATGTGGCCTACTTCCTCGGGCTTTACCTAATTAACTACTATTTCAGAGATAAGTCGGCAGGGTTTCTAGTTTCCTATCAACTCCCCAAAACAGCCTGGCTCGCCCAGTTTATCCCGGGGATGAGAATACACGTAGGAGTAATAATATCTTTTGTAATCGCAATTCTTACCTACTACTTCCTCTATCACACGACAAAGGGATACGAGATAAGGGTAACGGGAATAAACAAAAACTTTGCAAAGTTCGGCGGGATAAACGTATTTATGGTAATAGTAATATCACAGGTCATCGGGGGATTTCTGGCAGGTCTAGGAGGAATGACCGAGGTGATGGGATTACACAGAAGGTTTAACTGGCAGATGAGCCCGGGATACGGTTGGGACGGGGTTGTCGTAGCCATTATAGGGAGGAATAACCCCATCTTTATAATATTTGCGGCACTATTTCTCTCCTATCTTAGAACCGGCGGGCAGGTTTTAAATCTTTTATCCGACATTCCCTCAGAGATGGTAATAGCAATCAAATCTATCATTATACTCCTAATAACCGCCGAGGCGTTCCTTGAAAAGTTTAAGTACAGAATAACAATAAGAGAGGCAAAGAGAAGGGAGGCCTTAGATGAATCCGATTCTTAAGAGTATTTTATCGCCCAAATTCGTCTTTGCAACAATTCGTGTAATGACCCCTATACTCTACCCGGCAATAGGAGTTGCAATTACGGCTCTGGCCGGCTCGATCAATATTGCCCTAGAGGGAATAATGCTAATGTCTGCGTTTACCGGGGTTATGGTCTCTGCATATACAGGAAACCTCCTTATATCCCTCATAGCCGGTGTAGCCGCAGGGGTAGGAATGGGTGCAATCCTTGGTTATTTCCATCTAAAACTCAAGGCCGACATCATCATAGCTGCCATTGCACTAAATATGTTTGCATCTGGAATCACCATCTTCCTACTCTACCTATTTGCTCACGATAAAGGTACCTCAAGCTCTCTTAAGAGCCTTGTATTTCCCTCGTTTCAAATCCCAATACTAAAGGACATTCCAATACTCGGACCCATGTTGAGCGGACACAACATTCTAACCTACTTTGTATTTGTAGCGGTAATTGCATTTTACTACCTTATATACAAAACGCCACTTGGATTAAGAATAAGAGCCGTTGGTCAGAATCCCGATGCCGCCAAATCGGTAGGTATTAACGTTGACAGAATAAGATTTTACTCCCTCCTTCTCTCGGGCTTTTTCGGATCCTTCGGGGGACTATACCTAGCGATGGGTTACGTATCATGGTTCTCAAGGGACATGACAGCCGGAAGGGGATTTATTGCAATAGCGGCCTCCTCTCTGGGCAACAATCTTCCCCTGGGGACCTTCCTGGGATCTCTTCTCTTCGGTCTTGTCAACGCCTTTGCCATATTTATAGCCCCGCTAAAAATTCCCTCGGAGTTTATTCAATCAATACCGTATGTTACTACGGTAATTGTACTGGCAATTTATTCTATAAATAAGAGTAGAAAGGTTAAAAAAGAGATAGAATGAAAGAGAAAAAAATAATTTTAGACTGCGATCCCGGTCACGATGACATGATAGCCATAATGCTCGCAAGCGCCTCTGAAGAGATAAAGGTTCTCGGCATAACAACCGTGGCCGGAAATCAAACAGGTGAAAAAACCTTTAACAACGCACTTAAAATTCTGACCCTGATAAAAGAATCCGACATTCCCGTTTCGAGGGGATTCGACAAACCAATTCTCAGAGAGCTGATGGTCGCTCCACAGATTCACGGAAACTCGGGTCTGGATGGAGCGGATCTTCCAAAGCCACAGGTTAAACCCACAGGCAAACATGCCGTTGATTTTATAACCGAGACAATACTAAACGCAGATGAAAAAATCTACCTGGTACCTACAGGCCCACTTACCAACATTGCGATATCTCTGATAAAAGAACCACGGATAAAGGAGAAAATAGAACGAATAGTACTAATGGGCGGTGCGGTTTACGATTCCAATATTACCCCTGCTGCCGAGTTTAACATTGCGGTGGATCCGGAAGCGGCAAAAATAGTATTTGAATCCGGGCTTCCGATAACAATGGTTGGCCTGGATGTAACAAACAGGTCGCTCTTTAGCCCAGAGGATATAGAGCAAATTGAAAATATGGGAGGACCTGTATCCGGGGCGGTTGCGCCCCTTTTGGCATTCTTTGCAAAAACCAATCTGGAGGTTTTTAACATCAACGGTGCTCCTCTCCACGATCCACTGACAATTGCCTATCTTATCGACAATACCATACTTCACACAGAAAAACTCCACGTTGACATCGAAACAAAGGGTGAGTTTACAAGCGGAAGAACCGTTGTCGATGTATACAAAATAACCTCCAAAAAACCAAACGTTGACGTAGCACTTAAGGTAGATGTCCCCAAATTCAAGAGGCTAGTATTTGAAGCACTAAAGAAACTTGATTCAAGGTAAAAATAAGACCAGGGGGTATAAAAGATGCTACTATTAACAAATGCGTCCATTTTTAACTTTGACACAGGAGAGTTAATAGATAATGCACATATTCTTATCAATAAAAATCTAGTAGAAAAAATTGTAGAAAAACAATCCAATCCAGCGCTATTCAATGATTTTCAGAAGGGTAAATACGGAGGAATTAAAGTAAACTACACCATGGATTGCACGAACAAAATAGTTATTCCCGGCCTAACAAACACACATTCCCACACAGCCATGACACTTCTAAGGGGGGCGGCAGAGGATGTTAACACAGTCGATTGGTTTAACAAACATATATGGATATATGAAAAAAATCTCATCCCGGAATATGTCTACTACGGGAGCCTACTAGGTGCGGCGGAGATGCTCCTATCCGGGGTAACCTTCGTATGTGATCATTACTTCTACATGGATATGGCCTTCAAGGCGTACAGAGAAGCAGGGATTAGAGCAGATCTCGCATGGGCCGTCTTTGGTCAGGGTGAGAACTGGGAGAAAGATTTTAAACTGGCAATGGATTTTACGGAGAGCTACAAAAATAGCGATGAGACCATTACAGTTTCCCTCGGACCACACTCTCCATATATATGCCCGGAAAGTTTCTTAAAGGAAATTGCAAAACTTTCCGAAACCATGAAGCTAAAGACACACATACACGTTTCCGAGGAAAAATGGCAGGTTGATAAAAGTCTAAAAGAAACCGGCAAAACTCCTATCAAGTATCTCCACGATCTGGGGATAGTAAAACACAACTCAATCCTCGCCCATGCATATCATGCAACCGACGAAGAACTTAAACTGATAAAGAAAAGCGGGGCTCTCGTAGCCCATGCCCCAAAAACCTATATGAAATTCGGGTCCGTAATGCCTCTACTACCAAGAGCATTGAAGGAAAAAATAAAGATATCCTTCGCATCGGACGGACCCACCTCCAACAACACTCTCTCCATAATAGAAGCTGCAAGGGATGCTGCCCTACTTGCTAAAACCTCACTAAGCAATGCAGAGATAGCCAGAATAGAAGAATTAATACCCCTTCTAAATGCCGGCTACTCCCTCTTGAACAAAAAAATTGGACGGGTGGAAGAGGGTTTCATTGCCGATCTCGTTATACTAAACAGAAACCACCCTGCAATGATACCGGAGATAAACTTAAAGGCAAACTTACTATACTCCCTAAGCGAACGAGCTATAGAAACGGTAATCGTAAATGGTAAAATTGTTGTACAGAACGGGGAAATACTAACGGTAGACCTTTACAACCTACGAAAGACTGTCAACGAAATCTCTAACAGAATGATAAACCCCAATGTTTCCCCCGGAAAAGGGGCATCTTCTAAACCGATGCAGGAATTCGGCAAATAAAACAGCAACTACCCAGACGTAAAAACACAGGGAATCCTCCCCTCGAGAGGGAAGATTCCCTTTCCTTATCTCTGTAATATAATATAAAGAGATTACTTACCTTCTTACTTTCCAAAAGCGGTTTTTACCTTAATCTCTCCGTTTATTATCTTTTGTTCAAGCTCCTTAATCTTCTTTCTAAACTTTTCGGGTACCAATTTTCTGTAGTTTTCGTTATCAGCTACACCCACACCATGCTCTTTCAAACCCAGAGCCTCGGCTTTACCGTACTGGAGTTTTCCCTCAAGATGAAGCTTTATCGCTCTAAAGAGTGAATAATCAACATTCTTCATCATAGAGGTTACAATAAAAGATGCTTTTACAGGATCGCTGTCTTTAAAGAGTTTGTATTGATCCGAATCAACACCTATCGCATACTTCTTACTCTCCTTTGCGGCATCCAACAGACCGAGACCTGTCTCACCGGCTACGTTAAAAGCAATATCCGCACCCTGATCATACTGAGCAAGGACAAGCTCCTTTCCCTTTGCAGGGTCACTAAAAGAGCCGGCATAGGACACCAATACCTTAATATCAGGATCTATGTACTTAGCACCCTGGATGTAGCCTACCTTAAAATCATTGATAACAGGTATATCCATTCCTCCAAGGAAACCAATAACCTTCTGTTTATTCGCCAGTGGCATATTGGACTCTGTAATCATAGCAGCAAGAGCACCTACCAGGAAAGAACCCTCGTTCTGCTTGTATAGAATCGAGTACACATTACCCAGGTTTCCCTTCTTGTAGTTTACGGAGGTATCATAGGTAAAATATCTCTTATCCGGATGCTTGGGGGCTATTTTCTCAAGGGCACTTGTCAACTGCCATGTTCCGGCAATGATAATATCCCAATCACCCTCCGAAAGTTGTTCTATATCCGGTTCCCACTTTGCAGGATCGTAACCACCCTCAATCGTCTTTCCCTCTATACCAAGTTCTTTAATTGCCCTCTGAAGGCCCCTATTAGCAGAGTCGAAGAAGGATTTATCCCCAAGTGTACCATTAATATAGAGCACAACCTTCAATTTTGCCTTACCAGTTGTAGCACCAGCTTCCTTACTGCCCTTTGCTACAGCGGAAAACGTAGCAAAGAGAAACAAACCGGCGGCCATCAATGCAACTATCTTTTTCATAAAATCTCTCCTTTCCAATTAATATTTTCTCCTCAAAGACTTTGAGGTTTATAAACTATAACTATTTTAAACTATCCCAACTTTTCGATCGACTTTAAAACTCCCACAAAGGTTTCTTTGTTTACCTCTGTAATAATCTCCATCTTATGCCCATCACCCAATACGCTTGCTCCCCGTAAGGTATTGTTGTTAAGCTCCATTGTTAGGGCACCCGTTATCTTCTTAAGAGCGGAATCTCTGTTTATAACGTATGCCATAGCCTCCGGATCCGGAAGCATGGTAGCACGTATACCATGAAAGCGCTCTATAAATGAGATGGTAACCTGCTGTACCTCGAACAAAAACCTAACCGCCCTATTTTTAACTGCTTCGATATCACCCCCCACACCAAACATCGACTTTAGTTCCGTTTCCATAAAGGGAAGTTTTACCACAGGATCCCATGGGAGAGTGGTCATCGGTATCTCCATTCCCAGCACGTACTGGGCCGCCTCCGGATCAAAATAAAAATTAAATTCGGCAAATCTGGTAACATTACCCTCGTATAGGGCTCCACCCATCGATACAATCTCTTTAACGTAATCCTTTAAATCCGGAAAGAGATTAAAGGCCATTGCAACATTCGTTAAAGGCCCCAGAGTAACAAGTGTAATACCCGGGTTCTCCCTTGCTACTCTGTAAATCGCCTCCGGAGCAGAGATATCTTCAACCTTTTTATCGGTAGACGGTAACTCTACATCGCCCAGGCCGTTTTTACCATGAATTCGCTCTCCAGTTTTAGGAGCAGCAACAAGAGGCCTATGTGCTCCCCTATACACAGGGATATCTTTAAAGCCAAAGTAGGAGACAAGCCTTAAAACATTATCGGTAACCTGATCTACATAGGTGTTGCCGGAAACGGTAGTAATTCCCTTTACGGAAATATTATCAGCTGCCAGAGCCATCATAATGGCTATCGAGTCATCAACCCCACAGTCGGTATCAATTAAAATGTTCTTCATACCAGAGAATCCCTTTAAATATAATAAAATATTGTATATTATCTACGGCAAAAAGTCTATACAAAATTGAAAGGTATACAAATGACAAAGAGGGAAGCTATAGAGACCATCGATAAGCGTAGCGAGGATATTATATCACTGGGCAAATCTATCTACATGGAACCTGAGACGGGTTACAGAGAGATAAAAACATCGGAGAAAATTGGAAAGATATTTAGAGAGGAGGGTATAAATTACAGGGACGGTATCGCCATAACCGGTTTAATCGGAGAATTGGACAGCGGAAGAGAGGGCCCAACTGTAGCTATCCTATCGGAAATGGATGCCCTTATAAACTATGAGCATCCGGATGCCGATCCCAAAACAGGAGCCATCCATGCATGTGGTCATTTTGCCCAACTCTCATGGATGGTAGGGGCATTATTCGGGCTGAAAGAGGTTATACAGAGCCTTAGCGGTAAAATAGTGTTCATGGCTATTCCGGCGGAGGAGTATATCGAGCTCGAGTACAGGAAAAAATTGATAGAAGGGGGGAAAATACAGTACTTCGGGGGAAAACAAGAGTTTATAAGACTGGGAGAGTTAGACAATGTAGATATAGCTATTATAAACCACGCAAGCAGTGATACACCTCCACGCTCAACATGGATAGTAAGGGGGAGTAACGGTTTTATAGGGAAGAGAGTACGATTTATAGGAAAAACCGCACATGCAGGAGCAGCTCCACACAAGGGTATAAATGCACTTAACATGTTTAACGTCTCTCTTACGGCCATCAATGCACAGAGAGAAACCTTCAAGGATGAGGATAGCGTGAGGGTCCACATGATGGTTACACACGGTGGGGAGAGTGTAAATGTAATACCGGGAGAGATTGATATCGAGATGTACGTAAGGGGAAAGACCATCGAGGCAATAGAAAAGACCAACTCCAAGGTTCAACGTGCGCTAAAGGCAGGGCCCATGGGGATCGGGGGTGAGGTAGAAATAGAAACCTTCCCGGGATATCTTCCTTTGAGAGCAAATGAAAAATTGAACAGAGTATGGGAGACAAACGCAATACAAATATTGGGAAGTAAAAACATCTTTTTTCAAGAGAGCATCGGTGCATCGACTGACATGGGAGATATTTCCCACCTCATACCCTCAATACATCCATCGACAGGGGGATTCGGGGGTGAGCTTCACTCCAGGACATTCAAGATAATTGACGAGGAGATGGCCTACATCATACCAGCAAAGATATACGCACTTACGGTAATTGATCTCTTAAAGGATGAGGCCACACTGACCAGGGAGATAATTAAACACCACAAACCGTTACTAACCAAAGAAAACTACATCAAAACCCTCAATTCCTTCGTTGACAGAGAAATATGGCCGAAAAAAAATTAGATTGATGATAGATACAAATTTTAATATATTATTGGCACACAGATTAAAGGAGAGGCTGAAAAAATGAGGAAACTCAGACTGGTTTTGGGAAGTGATGACGGGGTCAATCTAAACAATGGCCACATGGGAGAGGCCAAATACTTCTACATCTACGAGATATCAGAGGATGGGAAGTGGGAGTTTATAGAAAAGCGCCTTAACGACACCCCGGAAGAAAAACATCATGCGGATCAGAACAAGTTAAAGAAGGCAACAGAAATATTTAACGACTGTTCTGTCGTATTAGCAAGATTCAAAAGCCCAAATTTTATAAAAATGAGCGAAAACACAAAGTTTCAGCCCGTTGTAATTAGAAGAGAAAAAATAGAGGAGGCACTTAAAGAGCTTGCCGGTATATTCGACAGGGTATACGAAATGGTAGAACGCAGAAAAAAGGGCGAGCGCTTTAAGGAAATCGTCAACATCAGGTAACAACTACCAATCACGGGCCCGTTCGCAGGCCCGTATCGAACAGAGAACTATTCAAATATCTCGAGGAGTTCCTCGAGATTATTTATAACAATATCAGGTGTCAACTCATCAGAGGTAAAATCAGGAGGGTTAGACGTACCCTTTCTACCCTCATTACTCTTTGAATCTACAAGTAGCACAGCCACACCAATTCCCGCCCCTCGGGCAGCAGCAATATCCCTCTCCACTCTGTCCCCAACAAAAGCGGCGTTCCGGGGCTCTATTCCCAGCACCTGCAGAGCATCAACTACCATTGAGGGATCTGGTTTTCTCTTCCCATGAAGGGAGGAGAGGACCATTACATCAAAAAACTCCTTAAGCCCCCTTTCTTCTAATAACTTTGGGGTAGTTATACTGCTAAATGTATTACTCACAATACCCAACTTATAACCCCGGGAGTGCAATACCCTGATAACTCTATCCGCCTCCCCTCTTAACGGACTCTCACCAAGTGAGCGCTTAAAAATCTCGTTAATTTTAACAGCATAAGGCATCAATTTTTGCCTGGGAAACTGAGGCAAGATCCATTTGGACCATATATCTCTTTCGTTTAATTCTTCCATGTTCTCGGAGGCCCACTTTTTGTACCTATAGTAGTTATTCAGAATCAGGTCTGCATAATAATCAGTATCCCCTTCAAGCCCAATAATGCGCATAATATCTACCACAGCCCTCTTTATACCCTCAAAATCCCTACTTCTCCTGAATGGTTCCCTCAAAGTCCCCCCCATATCAAAGAGGATTGCCCTCACATCCCTTACCCTTACCCCCCCTGAGACCGTAAAAGCCATAGAGGTTACTCTCCGATTATTTTCACAAGAACTCTCTTTCTCCGTCTCCCGTCAAACTCCCCATAAAATATTTGTTCCCAGGGACCAAAGTGAAGCTTGCCGTTCGTAATTGCAACCACTACCTCTCGCCCCATAATTTGCCTCTTCATGTGAGCATCGGCATTAACCTCTCCCACGTTATGAGCATACTGAGAAACAGGCTCATGGGGTGCCAATTTCTCTAACCATTTTTTATAATCGGAGTGTAATCCACTCTCGTCATCGTTTATAAAAACACTTGCCGTAATATGCATGGCGTTTACAAGGCACAACCCCTCCTTTACCCCGCTCTTTTTAACAAGCTCCTCAACCTGTGGTGTTATATTGATAAACTCCACCCGGTTCTTGGTATTAAACCACAATTCCTCAGTTAGCGATTTCATCTAGCCCCCCTTAAAAATATTACCTAAAAATATTGATCTATTAGTCCTACTTTTCCCTCTTTAAAACAAAATTCACAAACCCCTCAAGAATGTCAACCTTATCGCTGGAAACTTCTCCCATACCCCTAAGGGTCTCTATCCCATCAAAAACTTTCTCACTGTACGCATTGACAATCTCATTAAGCCTCTCCAGAACTCCCTTACCCTTAACAATCTCTCTTACAAACAGAACATCCTCTTCTGTTATCCCCTGAGTTCCCCATAGCGAATAAATTCTGTTGGCGTCCTCCCCTCTGATTTTTCCCACCTCAATAAACTCTTTCAGCAGAACATAGATAAGGTTCTTCTTGCCCTCACGCATATCAGAACCAACGGGTTTACCCAGTGTGAGCTCATCGCCAAATAGTCCGAGCTCGTCATCTCGAATCTGAAAGAGAATCCCTAGATTTTCCCCTATACCATTCAAAACAGAAACAATCGAACCATCAACTCCAGCAATTATAGCTCCCATGATTAAGGGCAGAGAAAAGGTATATCGTGAGGTTTTATACCTGTAGAGGTTCAAAACCCTGTCTATTCCCAATTCCTTATCGGAGAAACCCAAAGAGACATCCTCCATCTGACCGATACCCACAAGCGACAACTCCCTGGAATAATGAAACAGAACCTTAACCACTCTTTTCAATAAACCCTTTCTCCCATCACCCTCAATCCACGAACCATCTCCCGTTAGCAGCTCAAAAGAGAGAAAAAAAGCAACATCCCCGGCACATATAGCCAATGAATTTGCAAGATGAGAAACATCGGCAGGATCAACATTATTCGAGAGGGCTTTCAAGTATTTCCCATACTGAACATGAAAGGTATCCCTCCCCCTTCTTGAGGAGTCCCTGTCCATAATATCATCGTGTATCAATAATCCTGACTGAAGTATCTCCATAGAGGCCGCAGCCCTTCTAACGAGAAAGTTCTCTTCAGTTTCATCAATCCTAGGGGCAAAAATCTCATAGCCAAGAAAAACCAACACTCCCCTTATCATCTTTCCACCGAGGGAAAACTCCAGTAACCTCCTACAGAGATCACCACCAATTTCATTCACAGAGGCAAATTCCCTCTCTTTCTCCTCAAGAAAAGCTCTAAGCGTTGATTTTACAGCATCCCTCTTTCTATCAATGTAATCCGCCAATCTTTCCATAAGCTAATCAACATCCCTTTTCCCCCTAGTATAAATGTTTGGAACTGTAAAATCTATCCCCTGAACATCCTCAATAAAGAAGTGTAATCTTCCCTATAAGGTATAGAGTAGCTGCCACTATAGCAGAAGAAACCACCGTCATAACTATTCCAGCCATCGCCATATCTTTGATTGAAAAATAACCCGCTGAGTATGGAATTACATTGGTAGGACTTGACGTGACCAATATAAAAGCCATCGAGGATGTCAGAGCGGCAGGAATAGTGATAGCCAACACGTTCACACCTATATTCTGTGCCAATGCTATCATTATAGGAATAATTATCGTCGCCGTTACCGTGTTACTTGAAAATGTTATTTTTAGAATGGAGACTATGAATATGACGAGGAAAACCTGTAAAAAGGGATGAACATTGCCAATCCTTCCTAAGAAAACCACAGCTAACCAATTTGCAGCCCCGGTCTTATAGAGCATCATCCCCAGAGAGATACCTGTAATCACTAACAGTATCCCACTCCACGAAACCTCATTCTCTATTTTTTTCCAGGGTATCACACTTATTCCGGGAAAGAAAAACAGAGTAGAGGTTAAGAGCACCGGCATTGAGATTGGTATCTTAATTCCAAGCAATTTTTCAAACAACGGTGTAGTAAGCCATAACAGAACTGTAAGCAAAAAAATGGCTAAGGTTACCTTTTCCTCCCTACTCATTGGGGGAAGTTGTCTATATTCCTCCCTTAATTCCTCTTTTGTCTTTTTTAGATATTTCATTTCCGGTTTGAAAAACAACAATAGTATCAACCATCCTGGTATAAGAAGTAGGAGAGAGGCTGGAAGTCCGTACATCATCCAACCTATAAAACTCAAATCCACACCAACCATATCCTTTAGAAAACCTATAGCGAGGGGATTGGGACCGGCCCCCGAAGGTGTTGCAATTCCCCCGATCGTTGGTCCCCAACACGAGGCAATCATCAATGCTTTTCCAAATTTACTTTTAAGGGGTTCAACTCCCTCCTCCTCCAATATTGCCTTTGCAAGTGGCATAAGCATCGCCGCTACGGCCATATTGGTGATCCACATAGAGAGGAGGGAACCAACAAGAAGAAAACCGAGGATAATTAAAGAGGTTGAGTTCCCCGTCTTTGATAATAAGAAAACCGAAATACGCTTACCCAACCCGGAGTGGGTTATAAATGCCGAGAGTACAAGTACCCCTATAAAAAAAACAAATATATGATTTCCAAATCCTACCCGCACAATATTTTTAAAATTGTCCACTTTAAGTAATGCAAGCAGGAAAACGCTAAGTAAACCCGTAATATGAAAGGGAACGGCTTCTGTCATCCATAGAATTAGAGCGAATATAAGTATCCCCATTGCAGTTTGGGCCTTTGGGGAAAGAAATGCATTGCCTATATGCCTTATAGAATCTGGAAGTGGGAGAATCATAAATATCACAGAAACAGTAATTGCCAATACAAAAATCGTTAACTGAACCACCGTTTTATCAGTTTTACTATTTGTCGTTTTTTCCATAACCGCTCCTATCGATTACAGAGGTATAAGTGCTATGCATCCTCTTTAAATATCTGCTTTAGCAGTTCCCCCACCATGCGTGGGCGTTCGGCTACAAGGGCACCCGCCTTTTCCAATGCTCTTATCTTTCCCTCAACAGTTCCCGTTCCATTAGAAACGATAGCTCCCGCATGTCCCATTTTCTTTCCCTCAGGGGCTGTTCTACCTGCGAGAAAAGCTACAAGAGGCTTTGTATAAATACCGGATTCCATGCTCTCTGCAACCTCCTCTTCCATAGAACCCCCAAGCTCTCCAATTATCACTACAGCCCTCGTTGCTGAATCTTCCTGATAGTCCCTTAACAACTCCGCAAATCTTGTCCCTGGCACAGGATCTCCTCCCACCCCGACAAGCGTTGACACTCCAAATCCAGCTCTTACCACCATTGCCGTTACCTCGTTCGTAAGAGAACCGCTGCGAGTCATTACACCTATATCACCTGGCTTGTAAACCCTCTCTATCCAATATGGAAATGACCCCATCATAGCCTCACCCGGTGTAATTACCCCGGAGGTATTCCCCCCAATAATCTTTGCATTTTCAACCAGCCCCGCCCTTCTTATCTGGATAGTGTCATGGAGAGGAATCCCGTCTGCCATTATCACAATCTTTCGAATTCCCCCATCAAGAGCCTCAAATACGGCATCTTTAACAAATTTCGGTGGTACAAATATAAGCGATGCCTCAACTGCCGTATGCTGTAGAGCTCGTCTAACACTATGAAAAACTGGTATTCCTTCTACTTCCTGTCCCTCTTTTCCGGGAGTCACTCCAGCTACAACATTGGTACCCATCTCCTTCATGTGTCTTGTCCAAAAACTCCCTTCTTTACCCGTTATCCCCTGCACCAATACCCTGGTCGATTTATCGATAAAAATACTCATGCCGTTACCCCCTTTGCAATCCTCACAGCCTCCCTTACCGCCTCTTCCGTATCAAAAATAGGAGTGAGATTTGCCCCTTTCAGAATTTTAACTGCCTCCTCTTCATTGGTTCCCCTTATACAGGTTACAATAGGTCTGTCTGGTTTCAACGCTTCAATTGCCTCTACCACCCCCTTGGCCATAACATCCGCCCGCGCTATTGTGCCAAAGGTTACAATCAAAATAACCTTACTTTCATTCTTTAAACAGAGCTCCATGGCCCGCTTCGCCTTCCTGTAATTGGGCCCGCCAAACTCAAGGTAATTGGCAACCGTACCACCCTCGTAATGTATTAAATCAAAAACAGTGGTGGTAAGACCGGCTCCCGCACACATGAGACTTATATCACCATCAAATTGAAGGTAGGGAATCCCTTCCATTGCTGCTTCGTACTCAGCATCACTCTCAAAATGCTCTCTCGTTAGCTGATATTCAGGATGTTTGTACCTGGAGTTATCATCTATTATCAATTTAGCATCGCCGGCTATGACACTTCCACTTTTACTTACAAACAAAGGATTTATCTCTACGAGTTCGGCATCGTAGTCTCTAAATACCGCATAGAGCCTTAGGATAATTGAAGCTATCTGTGATGCTATTTGCGTATCTTCGGTTAATTTGTATGATACATCACGTGCCTGAAATGGCATAATTCCTGTGTTAAGATCTACTTTTTCTCTTATTATCTTCTCCGGGAAATCACGCGCTAGCGTTTCTATTTCCATCCCTCCCTCTGCACTTGCGATCAGAAGAGCCTTACCCTCCACAGGTTCTACCGTTATGGATAGGTAGAGTTCCCTCTCTATATCTACTGCCTCCTCAATCAACAGTTTGTTTATTCCTATATCAAATAACCTTCGAGCCTCGCCTTTGGCCTCCTCTTCGTTGTTAACAACCCTTATCAAACCAGCCTTTCCCCTTCCACCCCTTAAAACCTGACTTTTAAGTACGCATGGATAATTCGTAGATCTCAAAGCAGTCTCTATGGATTTGAAATCCGCCAGTCGAGACTTTGGAACAGGTATCTTATATCGTCCAAAAATTTCTTTTCCTTGATATTCGAATAGTTTCATTTAACCAACCTCTCCTTTCACAGGGAGTAATTTATTTACAATTCTCAGGTATTATCTTCTCCCCTACTGAACAGGTATTCACCGGAGTTAGCCTTAAAACGATACCTATCACCCCTATAGTATGAACGTAGATACTCAACAGGTATATCGTTCTCATCATAGGTTATACTCTCCAGTAACATACAGGGCTGAGAAGAAGAAAAGTTAAATATCTCATTCTCTTCACTTCCGGAGAGTACAGCACTGAATATCTGGGTGGAATGATGAAGTGTCACGTTAAACTCCTCTACCAACAGATGATAAAAGGGTCTATCTATTTTGATCTCCATAAGCCTGCTAAATCCCTGATACGGGATGTAACTGTGCTCTATCAAAACTGCCTCATCACCCACATATTTAACACTCAATGTGTAGATCACCCTCTTATCCGAAACCAACTCCAACTGCTCGGCTATCAACGGCTCTGCCTCTAGAACCTCCTTTTTTAACAGACGGTGTATCGGGACTATACCGTGACTTTCCATATCATCGTTAAAACTTGTTATATTATTCAATTCATAGACATAGCTCTTCGGCTTATCCGAAATTAGAATTGTGCCCTCCCCACGCTTTCTGATTATCATTTTTTCTATCACAAGCTCATCCAATGCCTGGCGCACGGTCATTCTATTTACTCCAAAACGTCTTGCAAGCTCCTCCTCTGTAGGAAGTTTTGACCCTACTTTAATATTCCCCCGCAAAATCATTCCCATAATCCACTTTCTTATTTGGATATACTTGGGTATTTTACTCTCCGTATCAATTTTCATTATTTCTCCCCGAATACACACACTTGAAGATAAAAACATTCCTCTTCATGTTCTGGTATATACAAAGTAAGACTAAAAGTCAATAGAAATTTGTATATTTGTATAGACAAATGGATAAAGGTATGCTAAGGTAAAGTAAATTTGTAAAAAAGAGGTATGAATATGCAGATAAAACAGTACGTGCAATTTGCAAAGTTCATGCGTCAGTTATCTCGAATGCGGGCGGATAAGATATTCTTCAACGCACATATTATAACCATGAACCCCAATATGCCTTTCGCCGACTCTCTTGCAGTAAAAGATGGTAGAATAATTGCTGTAGGGAAATACGAAGAAACAAAACTATTCGGTAGCGCCAAAACCGAAAGGATAGACATGAGGAGAAAAACCCTCATACCCGGGTTTATAGAACCCCACAACCATTTCGCCATGTACGGTGACATGCTCCTCGGGGTGGATTGCAGACCAGAAAGTAACTCCTCTATAGAAGAGATTCTTGAAAAGATCAGAGAGAGAGCGAAGAAGACACCCCCAAATAGATGGATTCAGGGATGGGGGTATGACGATACCCTTATATCCGATAAGAGACACCTGACAAGATATGATCTTGATAGGGTAGCCCCAAACCATTTTGTGTATATATCACACATCTCCGGTCATATAGGCTATGCAAACAGCAAACTCTTAAAGCGAATTAACATATCCAAAGACACCCCCGATCCGAATGGGGGAGAAATTTTTCGGGATAAGAACGGTGAACCCACAGGGGTTTTAGCCGAAACGCCTGTCCTTATGCCGATCTACAATCTCATACCAAAACCCACGATTAACAAAATTGTCAGAGGAATGAGGAAGGCAAACAGAGAGTTTCTTGCGGCAGGGGTAACCTCAATTAACGATGGAGGTTTTTTTGGGATTGCTCCCCTAGTGGCGTACAGAACGGCTCATAAACGTGGGGCCGTGAATATTCGGGTATATGCAAATATATTTGCCCAGGTATTCGAATTACTGGAAAAAGAGGGTGGAATAAACTTAGAGAAACTTGGAATTAACAGTGGCTCTGGAAACGACAAACTACGCATAGGGGCTGTAAAAATAATCCAAGACGGTTCTATTCAGGGTTTTACCGCTGCATTAATGGAACCGTATCTCTCCAAACCAAATGAAATCGGGAAATTAACCCTCGATCAGTCCGAGCTTGACAGATTGGTAGAGAAATATCACAAGGCTGGTTTTCAGATTCAAATCCACGGAAATGGAGATAGAGCCATTGAATCAATTATAAGGGCCTTCGAAAAGGCACAGGATAAGTTTCCAAGAGACGATCACAGACATCAGATAATTCACTGCCAGATGGTTAACGAGAATCAACTGGAAAGGATGGCAAAGATAGGAATTATCGCAAACTTTTTCCCCGTACACGTGTACTACTGGGGTGACAGACACAGAGAGATATTCCTTGGAGAGGAAAGAGCTTCAAGAATCGATCCTCTTAAATCCGCTCTGGAACATGGCGTTATCTTCTCCATGCACTCAGATGTTCCCGTTACCCCTGTTTCTCCTATTATGAGCATATACGCTGCCGTAAACCGTTTAACCCGCAAAGGGGAAGTCCTCGGCGTGGAACAACGCATCAGTGTTTATGATGCCCTTAAAGCGGTAACTATCAATGCTGCATTTATGACTTTCTCTGAAAATGAAAAGGGATCCATAGAAAGGGGGAAACTGGCTGACTTTGTTGTACTCTCCGAGGATCCATTCTCGATAGATCCGGAAAAAATAAAATCAATCAAAATAGAGAAAACCATTATAGGCGGGGAAATTGTCTATTCAAATAGGGAAGGGATAAACAAATCTTAGGAGGTCTGGTTCAAATGAAAAATCTAAAAAACATACCTGTGGACAAGGATAGTCTGGACAGGTACGAAGTAGAAAACATATTCCATTCATGGGGTTATCAACCGGAGAAAGCCCCCATGCGAGTTGTCAGTGCAAAGGGAGTGCGCTTCACAACCGAAGACGGCAGGGAGCGCCTGGATTTTAGTTCATGTTTTGTCAGCCATAATATAGGACATCAGGATCAACGCGTTATCGATGCCATCTGTAAACAGGCAAATGAGCTAACCTCTTTTGCTCCCAGTTTCTCAACAAAATCGAGGGCTCTGCTAGCCAAGATGTTAGAACAAATCACTCCGGGAGATCTATCCAGATCATTTATCACACTGGGTGGCACAGAGGCAAACGAAGCGGCGGTCAAGATATGTCAACAGTACACGGGTAAAAGGAAGATGCTTTCACGATACCAGAGTTATCACGGGGGTACAGGTATCTCAATGTCACTTTCCGCAGGAGATCCAAGAAAGTGGGCTCTTGTCTCCGGGGGAACGGAAACAGTCGCGGTCCCTCAACCTTACTGCTATCGCTGTATGTTTGGCAAAAGCTATCCGAACTGCGACATGGAGTGCGTGAAGTATGTTGATAAGGTAATAGAGTTAGAGGGAGGAAGCGAACAGGTAGCCGGCATTATTGTTGAACCAGTAACAGGTGCCAATGGCGTTATTGTTCCACCCAAAGAGTACTTTCCCATGCTTAGAGAGGTATGCGATAAATGGGGTGTTCTACTAATTACCGATGAAGTTATGAGTGGCTTTGGCCGAACGGGGAAATGGTTTGCCATTGATAACTGGGATGTAGTGCCGGATATCCTAACTATGGCAAAGGGGTTAACCTCAGGATATGTTCCCCTTGGAGCTGCAATAGCGAGAAAGCATATTGGGGATTATTTCAAGGATCACATGTTCAGTCACGGGGCAACCTATGCAGGACACGCTCTTGGATGTGCGGCTGCAACAGCGGTTATACCCATATATGAGGAAGACAATCTGATTGAGAACTCAAGAGTTCTGGGGAAATATCTGCTGGAAAAAACACTCGAACTAAAGGACAAACACCCCTCCATCGGCGACGTAAGAGGATTGGGACTATTCGTGGGTATAGAACTCGTAAAGAACAGAAAAACGAAGGAGCCAATGGTCTCCATTGATGCAAAGATAAGAAAGGAAACAAATCCAAAATTGGAGGTTGCAAAACGTCTAGCAGAGCTTGGCATGATGGTTATGGCAGCTAATCCCGGCTCGGTTATCGGTCTTGCCCCTGCCTTGATAGTCAAAAAAGAGGAAATAGACGAAGGAATCGAACTTTTAGATAAAGCCCTCGAGGTCGCAGACAGGTATGTAGAAGAATAAAAAAATAAAAGGAGGAAAAAATGAATCCAGAAACAATGGCTATTGCTAATTCGGGTTTTATGCTTCTACTCTGTGCTATTCCAATAGCAATAGTGCTATTTCAGGCCATAATATTTCTAATTAAAGCATGGAGAGAAGCCAAAGCCATAGGCATTCCGGTTTCTACTTTGAAAAGGGTTGCCACCAACAGCGCAGTCTTCTCCATTGTTCCCTCTCTACCCATAATCATAATCCTTTCCGTTTTGATGCCAGCATTGGGAAAATACTTCCCATGGCTTAGGCTCTCTGTTATCGGATCTGCGATGTATGAGAGTATGGCAGCAACCACCACGGTTAAATCTTTTGGGTTTATGAATCTCGTAGATTCACACATAACACCCTCTATCTTCCTTAGCATAGCATGGGTTATGACTCTGGGTATCATTTCTTACCCCATTGCAAATATCATCTTCCTCAAACGTTACGATACTACAGTTACATCCTTGAAACGAAAGGGTGGATTTATAGAACAGGCAATTGGTGCACTGTTTATAGGCTTTATGGCTGTAATGGGGATCCCTGAACTTGTTAATTACAAAAATCCGGTAGGAATAACCACCATAATTGTTGCTGGCTTGGTTGCAATCATTATTGAAAAATTTGCCAAAAAATCTGAGAAGGGTTCTATCTTAAAAGATTTTTCCTTCCCTATAAGTATGATAGTAGGCATGGCTTCTGCAATACCCATTAGCAAAATACTTCAATAGAAACTCTGTAAAGGAGAAGAGAATGGATGACAATAAGAAAAAGAAAAAAATTTTAGACGATTACCAATTAAGTATTCATAGATTTGGCAGAATCTCTTCGGCCATAGTAGTTTTGGCCCTCATTGCCGTACCCCTTCTACTTACTTTAAAGGTGGGTGTAGCAATTGATGTCAAAACTACTCTTAAAGCATTCCTCGGTATTTTTAGCCTCTTCGGAATATTGACGATAGTTGAATTTTTAAGCTACGCCCCAATAGTTGGGGCCGGGGGATTATACCTCTGTTTCATAACAGGAAATACAATAAATATGAAACTCCCGGCATCTATCAGCAGTGTTAAACTGGCAGGCGTCGAACCGGGTAGCAAAGAGGCTGAGGTTATTTCTCTTATAGCCGTTGCCGTATCCTCTATTACAACAGTGATTGTTGTAACAATCGGTATGATAGGTCTGAGTTTTCTTGTACCTATTATGGAATCTCCCCAATTAAAACCTGCTTTCGCAAATCTTATGCCGGCACTTCTTGGAGCTCTGGCTACTCCGATATTCCTTAAAGATTCAAACTCCATAAAAACGGCCTCGTTACCAAGTTTGATCGCAGTAATATTAACCTTTGCAATAGGATACACCACTTTCTCGAAATTGAGTGCTCTGGCAATGCCCGTTTTTCTGGTAATAGCCGTTTTATGGCAATACTTTCTATACAAAATAAAAAAGAGAAACCAAACGGTCTAACCCCTACTGCAATAAAACAAAAAGAAGGAGAGAGATTCTAAAAAATCCTCCCCTTCTTTTTATTTGTAAATCCCTCCTACATACACCCAACTTCTCCTTTAACCAATAGCTACAATTTATTGACGAGTGAGGAGAAGCGGGCTATATTTCTAGACAAACCTCTAAAGCAAGACAACCGGGAGACATACCTATGCTAACCAGGAATTACCCACTACTAAGAAAAATAAATAGTCCGGAGGATTTAAAAAAACTGGATGAGGGGAAACTACCAAAACTCTGCAAGGAACTTCGCTCTTTTATAGTAGAGAACGTAAATAGAGGCGGAGGGCATCTCGCCTCCAACCTCGGAGTTGTAGAGTTAACAGTAGCACTTCATCGAGTGTTTAACTCCCCAAGAGATAAGATAATATGGGATGTAGGACACCAGAGTTACGTTCATAAAATCCTAACCGGGAGAAGGGATAGGTTTAACACAATAAGACAGCTAAACGGATTAAGCGGATTCCCCAAACGGAGTGAGAGTGAACACGATATCCTGGAAACAGGCCACGCATCTACATCGATCTCCGCTGCCCTTGGAATCAAAATAGGGCAGGAAATGAACAATGATACGGGCAAGGTAATTGTTGTCATAGGGGACGGTGCCTTAACAGGGGGAATGGCACTTGAGGCACTCAACCATACGGGGCATTTAAGGAAAAACCTGATTATAATTCTAAACGATAATGACATGTCTATAAGTAAAAACGTAGGGGCAATCTCTGCCTATCTGGGTAAGTTAAAGACAACACGAGCATACATACATTTTAGATCCTGGTACGATTCCACCGTTTCCAGTCTCCCTTTTATAGGAGGGAAACTACTTTCATTTACATACCGGGCAAAGAAGGCTGTAAAGGCTTTCTTTCAGCGCGAGAACATGTTTACCTCATTGGGCTTTGACTACTTCGGACCTATAGACGGACACGACATAAACACACTTATAAAGGCCCTTAAAAACGTTAAAGATGTAGAAAAACCCATACTTCTACACGTGTGTACTGTTAAGGGCAAGGGTTACGCCCCTGCAGAGGACAATCCCACAAAATTTCACGGGATCTCACCTCAACGCAAAGAGGAACTTATAGAGGAAGAAGAAAAACTATTCACCTGGAGCAAGGCCTTTGGGGATTACCTGGTGGAAAAGGCCAAAGAGGAGCCAAAAATTGTAGCCATAACAGCGGCAATGACGGACGGAACCGGTCTAAAAGAGTTTTCCAAACTATACCCTGAGAGATTCTACGACGTGGGAATTGCCGAACAGCACGCCCTCACCCTTGCCTCCGGTCTGGCCATAGCAGGCCAGAGACCGGTGGTAGCTGTATACTCTACATTTGCCCAGAGAGCGGTGGACCAGATAATTCACGACATTGCAATACCCAAACTCCCGGTCGTAGTGGCACTGGACAGAGCAGGTCTTGTTCCAGGAGACGGGGAAACACATCAAGGCGTCTTTGATATACCAATTTTCAAGTCAGTTCCAGGAATTACCATAGTTGCTCCCTCATGCAGAGAGGAGCTAAACATGCTGCTGGATTACGGATTTTCAATAGGTTCACCCTTTATAATAAGGTATCCAAAGGATTACTGCCCGGAACACCTAACAGGAACGGAAAAAAAGGTAGAGAAGGGACGGGGAGTTTTTATCAGAAAAATAGACTCCGATATTCTACTGATAGGTGTAGGCTCGACAACAATTGAAATGCTAAAGGCCGCACAAAAGCTCAGCTCCGAAGGGATAGAGGTTGATGTGTATAATTTACGCTTTATAAAACCCCTGGACGAAGAGTTTATAGCAGAGGTAACCTCCCGGTACAGCTACATATTTATATCGGAAGAAGGAGTCATCAACGGAGGAATTGGGGAACACATATTCTCACTTGTACATCGCCGTTTTCCTGAAAAGTTGATAAGACTTTTAGGGATCCCGGATCAATTTATGGGACAGGGTTCACGAAATGCCCTTCTAAAAATCTGTGGACTCGATTCTCTGGCAATAGGAAATTACATAGCAGACACTCTAAAGGCTCCTAAGAGACATTCCGGTTCCAACAAATAGAGCGCTTAGTAACCCGCTTCCTCTCTCTCTTTCTGAAGGATAGCTCTATTAAGTGCAGACTCCGTTATGTAACCCTTCTTAACCGCTATCCTACCAAATCTTTCCCTCAAAGGGCCCGATTTTCCCTCCTGTTCCTTAATAATCTCCTGGGCCTGCTCCTTTGTTATAAAACCCTTAGAGATTAGATAACTTGCCAATTTCAGTTTTTTCTTTCCCAAAACAGACCTCCCTTACTTTTTAACTATTTCCTCCCTAACGAGAGGATCATCTATTTTAAATTTTTTTAACAACCTTAATGTAGAATCCAAGTCTTTTCTAGAAACATCTACCACAAAAACTCTTGTTATTCCATCCCCATCCTTCCCCTTCACCCTGACAAAGCTTACCCTCAAACCTGCATCGGTAAGCAAGCTCTTAAGACGAAGGGCATTCCCCTTAACCCTAAAGGCTCCAACCTGAATTGTATAGTACCCTGCACTTTTTCCTCCCGCTTTAACACTCGCCCCTTCCCTCTTGTTATCTCCAACATAGAGTATATCCAGCTTTACACGAGCTACTCCCGTCCCTATCATCCCTATTGCATTTGCCGCAGCTCTCGATAGGTCTATAATTCGTCCCTTAATAAAGGGACCCCTATCGTTAATCCTTACCACTACCGATTTACCATTACCCAGGTTTGTCACCCTAACAATTGTTCCGAACGGAAGGGTTTTGTGAGCCGCCGTAAAACTATTGGTATCAAAGACTTCCCCACTCGCCGTTAACCGGCCGTGGAATTTTCCCCCATACCAGGAGGCCAATCCAATCTCTGAGGCAAAGGCAAAGTAACAGAGAAGAAAAAAAACCGGAAAAATTATTATCCTTTTCAATCCCACACTACCTATATCGACTCTACCCGGGATAATTTTGACCAATATAATTAGACTTTACAACTCTCACTATGTATATATAATACCCGAGAGAGAATAAAGAACGAGGAGAGAAAAAGTGGAAGGGAAAAAACGAACATTAACATCACTAATCAGAGAGAGTGTGAATAAATATAGAGATTGGACATTTGTAATGGAGAGAATGCCTGAGGGATACAGGGGAGCTACCTTTGGCGAAACAGAAGAGGAAGCAGACGGACTCGCATTTTTTCTCTTATCAAGGGGTATAAAAAAGGGAGACAAGGTTGCAATTCTAGCAGAGGGAAGAAACAGATGGGTAAGCACTGAGTGGGCAATATTGCTCTGTGGAGCGGTAAGTGTTCCTATCTCCGTAAAAATCAAGACATCAGAGGAACTACTATTCCGTTTCAAGCACTCGGAATCGAGAATGATAATTGCCTCTAAAAGGCAGATAGAAAAAATAACTCCCCTTACAGAGGAACTACCGAAGCTCGAGTCTATAGTTTTGATGGATAATATCGATATAAGATCACTAAACGTAAATAATAAGCAGGTTAAACTCTATACATGGGAAGAGGCTCTAAAAATAGGAAGCAAGTACAGAAAAGAGAATCCCAATGCTCTAAAAGATGCGGAATCTCTAATCGAGGAAAACGATCCGGCAACCCTAACATACACATCCGGCACAACTGCAGAACCAAAAGGAATACTGCTCTCCCATAAAAATTACTGGGTGAATGTTAATGATGTCAACGTGGTCTTTAAACTTCCCATCCCATTCTACACCCTACTCATAATCCCCTGGGATCATTCCTTTGCCCATACCGCGGGAATCTACTCATTCATGAAGAAAGGGAGTGTAATCGCCGCCGTAGAGATGGGAAAAACGGAGATAGGAACTCTAAGAAACATTCCCAAAAATATACGCGAGGTAAGGCCAACATACCTTCTCGTAGTTCCTGCTCTGGTTGAGAGTTTTAAACGGGCAATAGAGGGCAAAATAAAGGAAAAGGGTGGAATAGCAGAAAAACTCTTCAATATTACAGTTAAACTGGGCACCAGACTAAACGGAAATTACTATAAAAAGAGACACGACCCTCTCTCTCTAATACTATGGCCAATATATCTACCCCTTAAAACCATCATATCCAAACAGGTCAAAGCCTCTCTGGGGGGAAGAATAGAGTTTATGGTAGCAGGGGGTTCCGCCGTACCAGAGGAATGTGTTAAATGGTTTACAGCTATAGGGCTCCCCGTATACCAGGGATACGGGCTCTCGGAAACAAGCCCTATTATTTCAAGCAATACAAACGAAAAGGGGTGTTTTAAGATAGGCTCCTCCGGCAAACCCTTTCCCTGGGTGGATGTGAAAATAGTGGATGAGAACAATACCCCCCTTCCAACGGGGAAAGTTGGCGAAATCACCGTTAAAGGCGAAAGTGTTATGCTTGGTTACTGGAAAAATGAAGAGGCAACGAGAGAAACCATCATCGACGGATACCTTCACACCGGCGATCTCGGATACCTCGATGAGGATGGATTTATATACGTCGTCGGTCGAATCAAAAGCCTTCTAGTAGGACACGACGGAGAAAAGTACTCTCCGGAGGCCCTAGAACAGCATATGACAGGAAATATTCCCTTTATTTCTCAGATCATGCTGTACAACCAACAAAACCCGTATACAATAGCTCTGATAGTTCCTGACAGAGAAAAAATACTCGAGTGGATAGAAAATAACAAACTCCCCAGGGAATCAGAAAGCACGGTAGAGAGAGTGTTACAAGAACTGGACAGCTCGATAAGAAAGTATAAAGAGGATAAATATCTCGCTGAAAAGTTCATGCCTCAGTGGACACCAAAAACTTTTGCCATACTTCCCGAGCCATTTAACGAGGAAAACGGAATGGTAAATTCAACCCTAAAAATGGTACGGAGAAATATAGTAAAGGCCTACAAGGATAGGATAGAGCGACTATACAACGAAGAAACCGATCCGATAAACCCCACAAACCTGAAAACGCTCAAAAAATGGATTCAGGAATAGGGTAGATGGAAAAGCGCCGGAGAAAAATTTTAAAACTCATTGGGGAGCTATCATTTTTAACCATACTTACCCTACTGTTTATCAAGGTTCTAGATTTTGAACAACTAAAAAATAGTTTGGCAATTATAAAACTTTCTACTGTAGCTATAATACTTACCTTCCAACTCGCTATACATGCCTTTGGCTCTCTACAGTGGGTTATCTTTTTAACTCAGGGGAACATAAAACGCTCCTTCTTAAAAGTTTTAAGGGCCAGAATCTGTGGGTTTTCCGTAAGCTATATAACACCATCTATGTACCTCGGGGGTGAACCTATAAGGGCAAACCTCTTAAAGGAAAAAGATGATCGTGTAACATACAACACTCTATTTGCCACAGTAACTCTGGACAAATACGTGGAGCTTTTAACAAAGTTTCCCACAACCGTGATAGGGTTGTCGTTTATGATTTTTTTCTTCAACCCCCAACCAATGTTGATAATCATATCCCTTATTCTCATAGTAACAATAACCGGATTTTTCCTGTTCCTCCTCTTTAAGTTGTTTTACGACGACAGCTTTATAAACAAATTTTTTCGTGCTTTGATAAAACCCTTCTTTCGTATCCGCCCGAGGACAGCGGTAAAGGTTCTGTTTGCAGTGCGAGAATTCGAAAAAGAGGTTCATACAATAATCCACGATAAAAGATACTTCTACCTTGCGGCAGGGATCGGAACCTTGGTAGGTGTACTAGAGGTGCTTCAAACCTACTATATCCTCACCCTCTTTGGTATAAAGAACTTAATCGACGCTTTTATTATATTCGGCGGAACAATCCTAAGCGCCATTTTTACCCTCATACCGGCTAACCTCGGGGGAATGGAGGGTGTCAACCTGCTCCTCTTTTCACTGCTCGGAATTGGGATTGAAAACGGTCTAACCTACACAATAATAATAAGAATTGGCCAATTAAGTTTTGTTGCTTTAGGGCTTGTTATGCTTTTCTTAAACAGACTTTTAAAACAAAATCCCTTTAGAAGGATTTAGAATTAAAATTTGCTCTCTCACTCTGTCCTCATTTCATTGAGTTCCTGATCCATTGTCTGCGAATTTTCATCCATCTTCTTGGAGAGTTCGCTAATCTCCACCATGGAATTGTTTATATCCTTTGCACCAATGTCAATCTCGTTCACACCATTAAGAATTCCACCCGATATTCCTGTCATTCTCTGAATAGAGCCTGATATCTTTGAAATTCCATCTTTCATCTCAACAGATCCGTCCTTGACCGACATGCTAACCTCACGCAACTGAGTCATAGCTTCTAGTATCTGCTGCCCACCTATGGAAAGCTCCGAGGTATTGGCGTTTATCTCCGAAAATGCATTAGAAATAGAGCGTATTCCCTCATTTATGGAACGAAAGGCCTCGGAGTTTTCTCCGGCTTCCTTTGAAACCTGAGTAATTCCGGATACCACCCGTTCTATAATAGAGGTAATTTGATTGGCATTCTCATTCGAGGTCTCCGCAAGTTTTCTTATTTCATCAGCAACAACAGCGAACCCCTTACCGGCATCTCCAGCATGGGCAGCCTCTATAGCCGCATTCATCGAGAGGAGATTTGTCTGATTGGCAATTGCCTTTATCATCTCAGCAATCGAAGAAACCTCGTCCACAAGTTTTAAAAGAGCCTGAATATTGTCGTAGAGGGTCTCTGAGATCTTTCCCCTGTTCTCCGCTAACATGACAAGTTCGTCTGCTGCTCTGGTTTTATTATTTACAATTTCCGATACGTTATTTACAGATGCAATCATCTCCTCTATGCTAGAGGTAGATTCCTCCGTAGCCGAGGCCATACTATCAATCTCTCTATCTAGTTTATCAGTAAAAGACGAAAACACCTCTACCGATTTTAAAACATCCTCAATCTCGCCGTTAAGCTTTTCCATCTGTGAGCGCAAAGATTCTATAGTGCTTACAATCTCATTGGAGGCGGAGGCCGTCTCACCGGTAGCATTTAACAGTCTTGCCCTTACCTCAGAGTTAAGGGCAGACACCCTCTTAAGTCTTGCAACCATATCCCTGAAATTTGCCAGAAACTGATTAAAGTACTGGCCAAGTTCCCCTATTTCATCCTTACTCTTTACCTCTATTCTTCTGGTAAGATCTCCCTTTTTATCCTTTAACTCCTTTATCGTATCGGTAACCTGCCTAATCGGTCTTGTTATACTGGAAGAAATTAAAAACGTAAGGGTAAGAGAAATTATAACGGCAAGCAGGGTGACACTAAGAGCAATAATATCCATTACGGCAAATCCTTCGTGGATATTCACAAGATTATCCTTCATCTTAGCCTTGTGCTCATTGATTACATCAGAGAGTTCCTTCAAAATCTTAGACGAAGTAGCATCAAATTTCTCCATTAATCTGAAACCCTCGTTAAAACCGGAATTAAGGTACGCATCAGCCATTTTTTTCCCGGTATCGTAAAAACTGGCAAAATCCTTCTTCATTGCCCTTAGAATTCTATTATCATCCCTTTCGTTATCCTTTGCACTGAGAGCTATAAGCTTATCAAAAACAGCCACCGCCGACTTATAGTGCTTCTCTGCTACCGCATAACCATCCCTTCGCTTTGTCGCACCAACATCGGTAAAACTCTCTTGAATGTACAGTGTGTCCTTTTGTATGGAGAGAAGAAGCAAAACATGCCCAAACAGTTCCTCATTGGAACGAACCCGTTTCCTATTGGCATAGGAGAGCAGATAACTAGTAGCAGAAACCACAACAAGTAAAAATATTATAATTGAAAAGCTCAGGAACAATCTTGTTTTAATCTTCATAATCTACTCCTTGGAAAAAAACATTCTCTGCAAGAGCATAAATACAATAGTATCTCTACGATACTATTGTTTAGATATTCTTATTCTCAATTTTTCTGTTTAGAAATTACCTATTAAAGGGAGTAAAGTCAAGGTATGTTTATCTATAACAAAAAAAACTATATTACACTTTCCCATCAATTACTTTATTATTATAATTCTAATATCTACTGGTAATTAGAAGGATACCTAAGCTATCTAGGGAACAACCGATTCGTAGGGGGGCCCCATGAAAAATCAACTTAGAGCAGTCGGAGTAGATATTGGTTCATCCACCATTGCGGTAGCGGAAGTAGACCTCAATCTAAGTGTTCTAAAAACATATTACAAATTTCACCGCGGAAATATAAGGAAAACTCTGGAAGAAATACTAAAAAACATAAAAGCAGAAGAAACCCTCGGGGTTTCATACACTGCCTCAAGCCCCCCCATACTAAAACACTCCTTCTCTTACGATACACAGCTCTCCATAATAGAGGCTGCCAAGGAATTTGTAGATAAAATCGGAACAATTCTCCTTGTAGGTGCTGAAAAATTCGGACTAATAATATTCGACCAAGAGGGCAACTACCGAAAGTTAAGAACAAACTCCTCCTGCGCCGCGGGGACAGGCAGCTTTCTGGATCAGCAGGCGAGAAGACTAAACCTTAAAGATTCCGGAGAACTAAGCAAAATAGCATTATCAAATAGCGGCGAGATCCCGCACATAGCCTCACGATGCGCTGTCTTTGCAAAAACCGACCTCATACACGCTCAACAGGAGGGCTACTCGCTGGAATCAATATGTGACGGTTTATGCCTTGGCCTTGCAAATAATATTGTGGATACCCTATTCTCCGGGGAATCACCTGTACCTCCAATACTTATGACCGGTGGAGTTTCTCTAAACAGAGCCGTAGTCAAACACCTCGAACGCCTGTTAAACACAAAGATAATTATTCACCCCTACTCACATGTATTCGGAGCAATAGGAGCCGCTATCCTATTTTTGAGAGATAGAACAACCAAAGAACCGACCGTAGAAAAAGGAGGGAAAAACCGTTCTATAGAGACACTGAACGAGCTAATAGTGGAGGAAAAGAAAAAAAAGGAGTACTTTTACAAACCCCTGGAACTCACACTCTCCAGTTACCCCGATTTTACAAGCGAGGAGAGCTACAAATACACACCCCGATTCTCTCCAATGCGTAACAGCAAACAGAAAATCCTTGACAACCCTGTAGAGGTTGATATTTATACCCCAATCAGAAGAGGGAACACCTATTCCGTTTACATGGGTATAGACATAGGATCTACAAGTACAAAATCCATCCTGCTGGGAGAAAATAATGAAGTTATAGCTGGCTTTTACACAAGAACCGCAGGGAAACCACTCCTCGCCGTTCAGGCAATTTTCGAGGCTATAGATGACATAAGAAAGAAAAAGGAGATTAACCTTCTCTTTAGGGGGGTAGGAACAACAGGTTCCGGAAGAAAGTTTATAGGCCAGATAATAGGGGCAGATTTAATACTCGATGAGATAACTGCCCATGCAAAAGCGGCGTATCATCTCGATCCGGAAATAGATACAATAATAGAGATCGGCGGGCAGGATGCAAAGTTTACAACCATGCGAAATGGTATGGTTACCTTTTCTCAGATGAACACGGTCTGTGCAGCGGGAACGGGGAGTTTTATAGAAGAGCAAGCAACGAGATTAAACTGTCCACTTAGCGAGTACGCACAGAGGGCCAGCGGGGTTCCTTCACCATTGGCAAGTGACAGATGTACCGTGTTTATGGAACGTGATATAAACAACTACCTCAACCAGGATTACTCTGTTAGCGAAATACTAGCAGCAGCTCTCTTCTCCGTAAGGGAAAATTACCTTCAAAAGGTAGCAAACGAGGCTAGTATAGGCAACAAAATCTGCTTTCAGGGGGCAACCGCAAAAAACAAAGCGTTGGTTGCCGCTTTTGAACAGAAATTGAAGAAACCCATCTTCGTTTCCAAATATTGTCACCTGACGGGTGCCATGGGGGTTGCCCTACTTATGGCAGAGGGAGAACTAACCGACAGAAAACTAACCAGAGAGGAAAGGGAAAATTATATCTCCTCATTCAGAGGGATAGATCTATACAGGGACAATATACCAATAGAAACAGAAATCTGTAACCTATGCAACAATCATTGCAGAATTAGAGTTGCCACGGTCAAGGGCGAAAAAGTTGCGTACGGATTTCTCTGCGGAAGGGATTACGATGTTAAAAAATTCGTTAATAGGAATAAAACAGGGTTTGACCTCATTAAAGAGAGGAAAAAACTCTTTAAACTTCCGGCAACAACTGACATTTCCGGGGATATCTCTCTCCTCAAACAAAATCCAATACATAAAAACCTAAAAAAGTTAAATCTAAAACCCATAGGCAACACTTTAGCAGAGACGATTAGTAAATATATAAACAAAAAATTACCAAGGGAGGAATTAAACGGGATTACCGTGGGTATCCCCGCAGGATTACATCTATTTGACGATCTTCCCCTGTGGAGATACTTCTTTAAAAAACTCTCTATAAAAACGATTACCAGCGAAAAATTGGAAGACCCCATAGAACTGGGCAAACCACTTACGGGAGCCGAGTTTTGTGCACCCATGACTGCCCTCCACGGACACGTAAAGTACCTGGCAGAGCGAGCTGACTACATATTCCTACCATACTATCTACAATCTCGCGATACACAAGCGCAAAACGAAAACCAGGCTCAACGGGAAAAACGCCTCTACTGCTACTATACCCAGTTTAGCCCAGCACTCGTCTCCAGAATAGAAGAGGGATTGGAAAAACGATGCATAATGCCTCTAATGAATCATCTGGGGAATCTAAACCACTCAAAGGAACAACTATTCAAGGCACTAAACGAAACAATCGGGAATTATTTTACCTACCAGGAGATAGACGAGGCCTTCGAAGAGGCGCTGGAATGGTACGAAATGAGAAAACAAGAGCTAGCCGAGATCTACGAGAGAGAGATAAAAAACGTAAAAGAATTCGCAGTGGTTCTGGTAGGCAGACCGTATACGATACTTAGTCCTGCAATGAATAAGGGTATACCCGATATCTTTAACGCATTGGGGGTTAAAACTTTTTACCAGGATATGATTCCCCATGGAAGGGATAGTATAGAGGATATAAACCCACTGGTAAGAGCAATGCACTGGCACTATGCCTCTAAAATACTCGAGGTAACAAGGGTGGTAGCTGAGAATGACAAACTCTTTCCCGTTCTAATCACCTCCTTTAAATGCTCCCCCGATTCTTTTGTCATAGAGTACTTTAAGAGAATTATGGATTCAAGGGAAAAACCTTACCTTATACTTCAGATAGACGAACACGACTCTAATGTAGGTTATGAAACAAGAATAGAGGCCGGAATTAGAGCCTTCAGGAATTATCTATACTCTAAGAAAACCACAAAGGCAAAGCAAACCTTTAATCTCAAGCTTCCCATCAACCCAACAGTCAGTGAGAAGATTAATGGAAAGACCCTTCTGTTTCCCAACTGGGATCCCCTATCTCTACCTTTTATAGTGGCTAACCTACGTAGAGAGGGGATAGATGCAAGACTCATAAAGGAAACCCCACTAAGTATTCAGAAAGGGGTTAAATTAAACACCAACCAGTGTATCCCGCTCAATATTATAGCAAGCGAGATGATAGAAACCATAGAGAGGGAAAATCTTAAACCGGAAAATACCCTGCTCTGGATGCCAAAAACAGAACTTCCATGTAATTTTATGATGTATCCATTCTTTATAAAAAGTTTGCTAGAGGCTCACTCAAAAGAGATGGGTAAGGCGGGAGTTTACTATGGAGATTTCACCTTTAGCGAAGTCTCCATTAGAGCAACACTAAACGCATACTTCGCCTATATGTTCGGAGGGCTTTTAAGAAGACTCGGATGTAAAATCAGGCCCTACGAGGTAAACAAGGGAGAAACCGATAGGACTATAGAAAAATCAGTAAAAATTTTGGAAAGGGCATTCCTCGGTGAGATATCAAAAGATGAAGCGTTAACTGAGGTTATGGCTCTGTTCGATAAAATCGAGAGAATAGCAGGCAACAGACCCAAAGTGGCAATCTTCGGAGATTTATACGTACGTGATAACGAGGTATTTAACCAGGGGTTGATATACGCAGTGGAAAACGCCGGGGGAGAAGTTATAACGACCCCCTACAACGAATATGTAAAGATTATAGCCGAAGCCTACTTTATAAAGTGGTGGCGTGAGGTTAAATACATGGATGTTATAAAAAACAAACCTCTATTGGCCTCTATTAAATTACTGGAACAGAGGTACTATCATTACTTTGAAAAATTCCTAGGCCCGATGCCACAATTCAACAGGGGGAACCCCGAGGAAGAACTAAAACGGTTTGGAATCCTTATAGAACACACAGGAGAATCCTATGACAACATACTTAAAATTTTTCACCTTTTAAGAACCTACCCTGACATAAGTTTATTCATACAAGCTAACCCAACCTTCTGTTGCCCTTCACTAATTACAGAGGCAATGGCAAGGGATATAGAGCGGCTAACAGGTGTTCCCGTACTAACCATCACGTATGACGGAACAACCGAGTACAAAAACACAGTTATAGCTCCGTACATTAAATACGCCATAACGAGAAATGGTTCCCCAAAGGGAGAGCTAGAGAGGAGACGTTTCGTCTCTTAACTCCCATTCCTTGCCTAAGGACTCTTTTTCTGGTAGTATCCATTCCATACCAAATCTTTAACACAGGGTGTAACAATGAAGGCAATAGAGTTAAAAAAGGCATTTGATCCCAAAGATTTTGAAGATCGGATATACAAATTCTGGATGGACAACAAACTTTTCGCTCCCAAAGGAGATGCAAATAAGAAACCCTACGTTATAGTAATTCCCCCACCCAACGTTACGGGTGTTTTACATATGGGTCATGGTCTAAACAACAGCCTTCAGGACATTCTTGTAAGGTATCATAGAATGCTTGGGCAACCCACATTATGGCTTCCAGGAACAGACCACGCAGGAATCGCCACCCAGAATGTTGTGGAGAGAAAGCTGAGGGAGCGGGGTCTTTCAAAGGAAGACCTCGGCCGAGAGCGATTTATAGAGGAAACATGGAAGGTAAAAGAGGAACACCATGCCATAATTACAAAACAGCTCCAAAAGATAGGCGCCTCTCTGGATTGGGACAGGGAACGATTTACCCTGGACGAGGGGCTATCCAGAGCGGTAAGAGAGGTATTTGTATCCCTATATGAAAAGGGGCTTATATATAGGGGTAATTACCTTATAAACTGGTGTTACTCCTGCGGAACAGCCCTCTCCGACGACGAGGTGGAACACGAAGAGGTTAAGGGAAAGATGTATCACTACTACTATCCCCTATCCGATGGTTCCGGAAAAATTCCAATTGCAACCACAAGGCCGGAAACAATGCTTGGGGATACGGCAGTTGCCGTACACCCCGAGGACGAGAGGTACAAACACCTTGTGGGCAAAACCGTCGATCTCCCCTTAACCGGAAGAAAAATCCCAATAATTGCAGATTCCTACGTTGACAGAGAGTTCGGCTCCGGCGCTGTCAAGGTTACTCCTGCACACGATCCAAACGATTACGAAATGGGAATAAGGCACGGACTCTCGCAGATAAACATCCTGAATCCTGATGGGACTCTAAACGACAACGTACCACAGAAATACAGAGGAATGAAAATTGAAGAGGCAAGAGAGGCCGTAGTTGAAGATATAAAGGAACTTGGTCTCTTTATAGGGGAAGAGGATCATCTGCATCAGGTTGGCCACTGCTACAGGTGCCATACCGTGATAGAGCCTTACCTATCCGATCAGTGGTTTGTGAAGATGAAACCCCTGGCAGAAAAGGCACTGGAGGTATGGAAAGAGGGTAAAATTAGATTTTTCCCTAAAAAATGGGAGAACACCTATACCCACTGGTTAAACAACATAAGGGATTGGTGTATATCACGTCAACTCTGGTGGGGACACAGAATCCCCGTATGGTACTGCAACACCTGCGGGAAAATGACTGTCTCCAGGGAAGATCCTGATACATGCGTTCACTGCGGAAGTTCGGACATCTATCAGGATAGCGATGTATTGGACACATGGTTCTCATCCGCCCTATGGCCATTCTCTACACTGGGCTGGCCGGAAGAGACAAGGGACCTCAAAACCTTCTATCCTACCTCTACCCTGGTTACCGGTTACGACATCATCTTCTTCTGGGTAGCAAGAATGATAATGATGGGAATGGAGTTTATGAAGGAACCCCCTTTTAGAGATATATACATACACGGGCTTGTTAGAGACAAATTGGGAAGAAAGATGTCCAAGTCTCTGGGGAACGGGATAGACCCATTAGAGATCGTAGAAAAATATGGGGCAGATGCATTTAAGTTTACCATTGCGTTTTTGGCGGTCCAGGGGCAGGATATTCTGTTGGACAGAGAGACATTTAAAATGGGCTCCAAATTTGCAAACAAAATCTGGAATGCCTCCAGATTTATCCTTATGAACCTTGACGATAGAAACCTGCTCGACATAAACAGCATCGAACTAACCGAAACGGACAGATGGATATACCACAGGCTAAACATGGCGATCAAAAGGGTGAGTGACGCTTTTGAAAACTATAGATTCAACGAGGCCTCCCAGGCGGTATACGAATTTTTTTGGAACGACTATTGCGATTGGTACATAGAGATATCCAAACTCTCGCTATACTCAAATGACTCACACGAGAAGGATAGGATAGTAACGATTCTACTGGACATTCTAAACAAATCCCTAAGACTCTTACATCCCTTTCTCCCCTTTATAACGGAAGAGATATATCAAAAGCTCCCCAATCACGAGTTTAGCATAGTAAGAGCACCGTACCCTGAGTACGACAAACACAGAGAGGCCCCTGAAACCGAGGAGATATTCGGCTATATTCAGGAGCTCGTAACACTTGTAAGGACAATAAGGAGTGAGTTTACAATAACCCAGAGGACAGCTATCTCCGTTAAGACGGAGGAAAACCATCCGGTTCAAGAATACTTCGAAAAACACAGAGAAATTATCTCCTCGCTAACAAACTCCGACATCCTGGAAATATCGCCCAAAGCCCTGGAGGAGGGTAAAAAAATACCTGCTATAGGAAGGGGCTTTAGAGTTTTTGTCTATCCGGGTGAAAACTTTGACGTAGAAAAAGAGATTGCAAGACTCACCAAGGAGAAAGAAAAAGCTCTTAGGGAGAAGGAGAGAACGGAGAAAAAACTGAGTAACCAGCAGTTTCTAGAAAAGGCTCCCAAAGAGGTTGTAAATAACGAGAAGAACAAATTGAGACTCCTAACCGAGCGGATAGAAAAGATAGAGGAGTATATGAGAAACCTCTCTCACTAATTTAGATGTGAGAGAGGCTCTTTCATCGAGATCTCGATTATCTAGACCTTTTCCCAAACCCCCGATTCCATAGAACGAAAGAGGGCATCCATAACCCTTAGATTATTAACGGCATCACCTGGAGGTGTTGGTGCCTCTCTTCCCTCTCTAAGAGCCCTGGAAAATGCCTCAAACTCCAGACCGTACTGATCGGCAGGGCCACTTAGAACATCACGAACACCTATTTTGGTCTCTACGGTAAGTTTGGCAGGAACATCCGGGTACATATTGAATGGAATATTAACCTTAATCTTTCCACCACTGCCATATATATAAACGAATTGTTCAGCAAACATCTGCATACCAACGGTGAAAATACTCTGTTTCCCGTTAAAATCCATAATTCCAGAAACAAGAACATCCGTTTTAAAGTTCGGATCTATCTTGCCAAGCGCAACCACCCTCGATGGTTCCTCACCAAATATAAAGCGCGCAGTTGATACGGCATAGCAACCAATATCATATATCGCCCCTCCTCCCATTTCTTTCTTATTCCTTATATTATTGGGATCCTTGTTGTTGTAGGAAAAGAAACACTGGGTTGCACTAAGGTCTCCTATCTCCCCTATCTGAGAAAGCTCCTTAGCTCTTATCCACTGGGGATGAAACCTGTACATAAAGGCTTCCATTAGTATAACACCGCGCCTAGCCGTATACTCCACAAGCTCCTCGGCCTCTCTGGCATTGAGCGCCAGAGGTTTTTCACAGAGTATATGCTTCCCCGCATCGGCGGCTTTCCTCACCCACTCTACATGCATACTGTTGGGTAGCGGTATATATACAGCCTCCACCTCCCCGTCCTCAAGGAGAGCCTGGTAGCTGCCATAGAACCTCTCAAATCCATATTTCTTTGCCGTTTCCTCCGCACGCCTTTCATCCCTGGAGGCAATTGCCCAGAGATTTATAAGCTTGGAATCTCTTAAGGGAATTACAACCCTCTTTATAAAATGACCAGAAACACCAAGTATTCCCCACTTAACAGCCTCCATAATCCTCAAAGCCTCCTACAAAATTAAAAATTTTACATCTACAGTTTATTCAATATTTCAACTTTTACAATACTATTACGTTTTCACCATTGAAAATATTCCCCTTCAACATATATTGGTAAATAAGGAGTCACAATACATCTGCAAAGAGGAGGGTAGAGATGGAAAAACATAGGGTAGCCATCACAGGGGTTAACGGTTACGTAGGCTCTGTACTTCGCGATTATCTGTTAAAACAGGATGATGTGGAATTTGTACTCGGGCTTGATATAAAAGCCAAACAGATAAAGAATGAAAAGTTTAAATTTGTACAAACCGATATTCGATCAAATAAAATTGCCGAGATACTAAGCGAGAACGAGATAACGGATCTATTCCACCTGGCATTTATACTCGAAAATATCTCGGATGAGAACCTTATGTACGACATAAATGTAAACGGAACGGAAAATGTATTAAACTGTGCGGTTAGTGCAGGTATTAAAAGTGTAGTTGTAGCTTCAAGCATCTCAGTATTCGGTGCATGGGAAAGTGCCAAAGGGATGCACTCGGAAAACGACAATCCCAGACCCAACGAGGGAGACTTGTACGGTTTACATAAAACCATAGTAGAGGGTATCTGTGAGAAGTACATGGCAACCAATCCCGAAATGCGGGTAATGATAGTACGTTTTTCGGGGGTATTCGGACCCAACCTTCGCTCCCGCATTCTACTCTCCGCACTAAAACAACCCTTTGCCGTACTACCCTACGGGAGCGAGGGGGCTTTTCAGATAATACACGAGGAAGAGGTAGCGGAGATATGCTACAAGGCAATGAAAAATGGTACCTCAGGTATCTATCACGCTGCAGGTAAGGATGTGGTTACAATGAAACAGCTATACGAGATGCTGGGGAAGAGATACTTCTATATGCCCTACAGGATCCTAAAGGCACTAGCACTATTTGCCACAAGGATTAAACTTGCAGTTACCAATACTTTCCAGTTGGAACTCTTAAGATACCCTGTTTTAATCGATGGAGAGACAACCTTCAAAAAACTGGGTACAAGGCCATTAAAGAGTGCAGGCGAAATTATAGCCGAATTCGCCCGTTCTCACGGGATAAAGATAAAAAAGAAAAAAGAGAAGCATTAACAATTGACTTTCCATAAAAAAAGTGATACCTTCCCTCTTGTTGGATAAAGTATTGTATCGAGAGAGTTCACGTGCCTATCTGTATCTTAGTATTCTAACCAGTCAAATACCAATCCCTACAGAATAGACTACAATAAAACTCCCTCATATTATTACCTTATCCATTCACATAACCCCTTAAGGGGTATTTTTCAGGAGGATTTTTTCTAATGAGCAAAAAAATTTACGTAGGCAACATGAACTACAACACCACAGAAGATTCAATAAGGGATCTCTTTTCAAATTACGGTGAGGTACTATCTGTAAACATGATAACGGATAGATACACCGGTAGATTTAAAGGTTTTGCTTTCATCGAAATGGAAACAGACGATGAAGCCAACAACGCAATCAAATCAATCAACGGTCACGAACTTGATGGCAGAGAGCTAAGGGTAGCGGAGGCACGCAACAGAGATTCAAGAGAGGGCCACAGCAGAAGAAGATATTCTAACTACTAGGGTAACATAACAAACATTAGTAAAATCAGCAATTGATTTTAGATCTCTTCAAGGCGTATAATGCTAATGCGGTATGGGATTGGTAAAACGAATAGCAGAATCCGGAGGGGTACAGATTGTTTTAACTCTGTTGGTGTATACATTTTATGCCATAATACTGGGTTTAAGTCTGGCCCCCGCGGTATACTTTGTTCTCTATTCTTTTAATTGGCTTATACGCCCTGAAATTTTATCTGGCACTCTCACTCTAAAGAATGTATTTCTCTTTTCGCTGGCAATAGGTGGGGCTTTTTATATTTTTTTTCTTTCAGGTGCCCTTGTTATGTCTTCTACCATTCGCCTACTCTCGCTGGGTATAAAACCCGGAAAGTATCCCGCAATGTCTGTTACAACTTTGAGATGGCTCATATATTCCGGTGTGTACACCCTTGCCATAAGACTCATACTTCCACTAATACCGATGACCTTCTTTACCAACATATTTTTCAGGATCATAGGATGCAAAATGGGTAAAAACGTTAAACTAAATACGTGGAATCTAAACGATGCATACCTCTTAGAGTTAGGGGACAACGTGATAGTGGGAGGGGCAACGGATATATCCTGTCATTTATTCGAGAACTATCAACTCATCCTTAAACCGATCAGGATAGGGGATAACACACTGATAGGTGCTCATTGCTACATATCTCCGGGTGTTGTGATAGGGAAAAACTGTACCATAGGTCTTAACTCCTTCATACGTCAGGATAAGGTTATACCGGATAATACAAAATTAACCTCTGTCTCCAGCCTTAATATGAGAGACGCCTATAGAATCGAACGGGGAAAATTCTAATTCGCTATTCCCTTTTTAATCATTCTATCGTAGTATTTCTTTGTGATAGGATAGAAAGAAAGAACAATTACCCCGGCAATGAAAAACATAGCCGGTATTGGCCCGCTTATAAGCCTTATACCGAGTATAGAAAGTTTGCTTTGCTCTACATTAGGAACATACCCGAACAGTGCAAGTATCCATCCATTTAACGCTATAGCAAATGACTGCCCAAGCTTGCTGGTAAAAGTCCATAATCCGTAAAAGGCTCCCTCGCGTCTTATCCCGTTCTTTACAAAATCGTACTCAACAACATCGGGAACGATCGAATAGGGCATAACGTATTGAGTGGCAAATCCAATCCCTGCAAGAACCATAACACCCAGAGCAAAATAGACCCCTAGTTTCTGTCCCAGAGCGAAAAACAAAAGTACTGCCCCGGCAAATATCAGCATACCTATATTGTAACTCAGCTTTTTACCTATTCTCTTCGAAACCCTCACCCAAACGGGGATGAATATAAGACTACTTACAAGGAGTGATAGAAGTGCAAACTGGAAAAATCCTTCATTCTTATATATGTACCTAAAATAATAGAGCAAACCACCCTGAATTACCGTGATACCGGATATATGGAGGGTCCACGGGATCAATGCAAGAAGAAAGGGTTTTATCTTCAAAACTTCTATATAAGATTTTATTATGTTCCTCTTCGCAATGGGTTTTCCCCTATCACGCCCCTTAACCGTAAAAAACATAATTAAGGCCGTAGCCATCATAATCCCACCCATCACACCACCCATAACAGTCCACCCAACATCTCTATTCTTAAACAGTCCCGTTAGCGGTAAAACAGCCCCTGCCCCGGTAAGGGTACCGATAACAGCAAAACTCATCCTGTAGCCATTTAGCACTGTTCGCTCGTTAAAATCCGGGGTCAACTCAGGGGTAAGGGCACCGTAGGGAATGTTTACAAGTGTATAGGCGGTATTCAAGAGACAGTAAACAAGGGTAACCCATAAAAACAACAGGTACTTGTTATCTATATGGGGATTAATAAACATAACTATCATGAAGATGAAAAGGGTAATAGACCCAACAAGTATATAGGGGCGTCGCCTCCCCATCCTGGAGTTTGTTCTATCTGACAGATACCCAACCCATGGATCCGTAATGGCATCCCATATCTTTCCAATCATAAGGGCAGTTCCCGCAAGACCGGCGGGAAGCCCCACGATATCGGTTAAAAAGAAAAGGAGGTAAAACCCCATTATTGTAAAGTAGAGGTTACCTCCTAAATCACATATTCCAAAACCAAGCTTTACCTTTAAGGGTAAAGAAGACTCTCTCTCTATCCTTGCTCCCATTCGTACATAGTACTACTAAAACAATTTTCCTGCAATAATTGCCACTATCAAAAATGAAGCTACTATATAGATGGCGTAAGTAGTCACATTACCGGTATATATACGCCTCAAATACTCACCCACCGCCTCCGCCAGAGCGGCAATGGAGTTTTCGCTTCTCTCCACAATCTTCTTTCTATACGGTTCGAAGATATGCTCTATACCTGCATAGAAGTGATAGTTATAATTGTATGGTATATCCTTGCTGAGGAAATTCCCGGCAGCATAGTTGTCGTACTGTACAACATGTTTTCTCCTGTGACCCAGTAGATAGACAATATAGGCTACCGCAAGACCTCCCATAAAAACTATTGAAATTACCAACATGTTGAGCTGCCCAGCAGAGGAGACAACACCATTCATTGAGTACTTAACCGCCTCAAGTCCAAGTGAGGTCTGTATTTTAGCAATTAACGAAACGGCAAGTCCCGGATAGACACCAAACACCATTGTGGCAAGTCCAAGAATCCATATAGGTATCTGCATATCTATAGGCACCTCTTTGACATTGTTGTACTCCTCCGGAAGCTGTCCCAGGAAGATATTATGGATTAATTTATACACAGAGAGAATAGTTCCCAGCGTACCTATTACTGCACCTATCGCAAGCAGGGGATAGCCGTTGAGTATCAGAGCCCTATATATAAACCACTTGGAAACGAAACCGTTCATCGGGGGTATTCCGGCAAGCCCTATTATACCAAAGAGAAGGCCAACAAAGGAAACAGGCATCTTTTTAATAAGTCCACCCAGTTTGTTCAGATTGGTTGTTCCTGTTCTGTACTCTACAGCAGCTATACTGAAAAGTATCACAGTAACGTATGTAAGATGGTTTAGAACGTGAAAAATCCCCCCGGCTATACCCAGGGCACTACCAGAAACAATACCAACCAGCATATACCCACCCTGACCAATACCGTGCCAGGTAACAAGCTTTTTTGCATCATTCTGAAAGAGAGCGGTATAGGTCGGTATTACCATAGTAAGAACCGCAAAGAGACCCAGGATATATCTAAAATTGATCACCCCTATTATCTGTAACTTATCTATTACCCTGGCTCCAACTATGCCAAAGAGAAAGAGAATTATTGCATATATTCCCATTCTGGTAGATATTCCCGCCAGATAGCTGGTAATCGGAGAAAACGATTTAGAGTATGCATCTGGAAGCCACGAATGAAGCGGGAAAACAGCAGCCTCCACGGAAAAGGATACAACAAAGAGTATAGCCGTAAGAAGAAGTACACCTGTAGAGAGATCCCCATAACCGGCAGAAATCTTAGCAAAATCAAAGCTGCCGAAGTGCACGTACAGTATCGCAATACCGGCAAGGAGGATCATAGCGGAAGAAATCGCATAAACAAGGTATTTGTAGGAAGCCCGCACGGCATCCCCGCCGCTCTGTATCATCAAGAGATACGTACTCCAGCTCATTATCTCCCAGGCAATAAAGAAAGTGAGAAAATCGTTAGAAAAAATTACTCCGAACATTCCAAAGGTTTTTACCAAGAGCCACAGATAGTACAGGGAAGCATTCTCCTTTCCCTCCATAAATCTTAGGGAGAATAGCACGGTAAGAAACGATATACCACTTATCATTAAACTAAAGTAGAGGTTTAAATAGGTAACCCTAAAAGTTAAACTCTGTCCCACTATAGAGAAGGGGAACTTAAAAGTTTTACCCACATAGCCAAAGAGTACCACATTAAAATAGATAAGTATTCCAAAGAGAACAAGGCTCAAAAACTTCTTAACAACCTCTACCCTGATAAATATCAGGCAAAGAACAATCCCTATAAGGGGCAATAAAAACATCATGCTGAATGACATAATCCCTCCAAACCTCAGAATAATGAAGCTAAACTTAATTTCCTGACAATCTCCGTCGCAACACTCCCCGTAACACTGTTAAACTGGGGGAGAAACAGAAATCCCACAACAACCACCAATCCCATAAGCACTATGGGGAGCACAGCACTAAACGGAGCCTCTCTTACCTCGGAAGCCACAGGAGAGACAGATTCTGAGTTTCCGAAGTAGAGAACCTGAACCACCTTCAAAAAGTATACACCCTCTATAATGGTTCCAATTAGTATCCCCACAATAAGGGAGACTAAAAGTGTGGAACCGCTATTTGCTGCAGCAACTATTATCTGAATCTTACTAAAAAAACCCAAGAACGGAGGTACACCCACAAGCGAAAGAGCCGCAAAGGTAAATAGCAGAGAACTCACAGGCATCTTTTTAGCAATCCCGCCGTAATCCTTATACTCATACGAACCTGTTCTAAGGATAAAATACCCACTAACAAGGAATAAAATAGACTTAGAAGCGGCATGGTTAATTACCTGGAGTACACCCGCACTTATTCCTGCTCTGCTGTTAAGGCTTAGAGCAAAGAGGATTAGCCCAATTTGACCTATACTGGAATAGGCAAGAATTCTCTTTATATTACCCTGCCTGAAAGCGGAAAACTCTCCCACAAGAAGTGTTACAACAGCGATAACACTCACAATCTCCAGCACCTGGAGTGCCCCCATAACAGAGTAGATAAGTTTCATCAGCACAATCAGAGCTACCTCTATGACAAATCCGGAGAGGAGAGCACTAATCGAAGAGGGAGCAGATGAGTGTGCATCTGGTAACCAGCTGTTTAGGGGGAAAATTGCAGCCTCAACCCCCAAACCGGAGAGCAAAAGAACTACAACCATCAATTTCGCACTGCCGGTAAGGCCCTCAATCTTATCCGCGATATCAGCCATATTGAGAGTGCCCAGCTTGAGATAAACTATAGAAATCGCAAGTAAAAACAGGACAGAACCAACGGAACCAAGGATGAGATACTTTATTGCAGCCTCAAGCCCGTGTTCATCCCTATTGTACGCTACAAGAATATAGGAAGATATACAGAGTATCTCGAAAAATACGAAGAGATTAAAGATATCATTCGTCAAAACCATCCCCAGTGAACCCGTTAAAAGCAATAGGAATAGGGTATAGTACCTGCTCTGCGATTTATCACTTATATAATCAAAGGAATATATAAGAACCAGAAAACCTGTTACAGAGATAATAACAGCAAAGACCATACCCAAGGGACCTGCAAGAAGATCTATGCCTATCGGCGCTTTGAAACCGGCAATAGTTACATGAATGGGTTTGGTCATTACAACAGGTAACAGAGCTATACTAACTATCGCATTGAACAACCCCACAAGAAGTGCAACATACCGCGAGCCATTCTTCCATACCATCGCCAAAATAGGAATAAAAAATGCCGCTGCCAGAGGCACCAAAATTAAGAGTATAGGATTTACCACTTTAGCCCCCTTATATTAGAAACATCCAGACTTCCCGTTTTTTGGTACAGCCTTACAACCAAGGCCAGAGCAAGAGCCGTTACACCGAATCCAATAACAATAGAGGTAAGGACCAAGGCCTGAGGAACAGGATCCACCATCTGTGAAGCCTTAAGTCCCAATTTTGAAAAGATTGGTGCAGTCTTGCCATGGATATACCCCGTAGCCACGAGGAGTATATTAACCCCCGTCTCCGCTATGTCTATTCCAATCACAATTTTTAAAAGATTCTTATCGGAAAACACTATAAATAATCCAATCAAAATAAGCCCAAACGAGGCAAGATACACTATATTCTCAACAGTCACCAAACTATTCATTCTCTTCCCTCCCGTAAGGTGATAAAAACATCGATCCCACAGCTCCCGTCAACTCAGAACCAACCTTAACCCCGATAGCAGCATATATGAAGGGAATAATACCCGCACTTAAGAGGGTATTAAACACACCCTTACCCATGAAATTTGCCAGAAAAGACCCCTTAGTTCCAAACAAACCAACAATTCCCAAACCTATAAATGTAAGACCTGCAAGTCCCTCAAGAAGAGAGACAAGGTTCTCTCTCAATCGGACAATATCGGAGGTCATTATAACTATAAAAAAACCAGTCGCTATAATAACACCCCCCGGAAAACCTCCCCCCGGAGTAAGATGCCCATGAACAATTATGTAGAGCCCAAAGAGAGTTATAAATGGGAATAGCAAGAAACTACCCGTCTTCAGGATAAAGCTTTCATCAAATATCTTCGCAGCAATAAATCGTTCTCCTCTCATAAGCAATGACAGACCAAGAGCAGCCAGAAAGAGTACAGTAACCTCACCAAGGGTATCAAACCCCCTGTAGAGAACCACAACCGAGGTCACAGCATTGGCAGCTCCCGTTTGCTCGGCGGCATTATTTACTATTGCTACCCCGACACTCCCTTTTTGTTCCCCGCTGGAGGGAAAGGCAATCTTTCCTATGACAGTAACGAGATAAAAACCAAAACCCAGAATCAATACCAGACTAATAACTCTTCTCATATCTCAAACCCTATCTATTCAATTTTTTTCTTAGTTCTACTTATCGCAAGAACAAAGATAACCGTTGTAAGGGCAGCCCCTATCGTTGCCTCTGTAATTGCAACGTCCGGGGAGGCAATAAACAAGAATAGCAGAGAGGCAACAAGACTTACGACGGTAACCACTATAACAGCGCCCAGAATATTCCGTATAAATATAACAGCAATAGCCGAGCCAAGCATTACCAATACGAGAAACAGGAAGAAGTACTCTATCATTTCTTTTCCTCCTTTAAGAAATCCTTCTCTTCGGTTTTAATCACAGTTCCCTTAAATATAGGTACCTTTAATTTATAGCTGGCTCGTGCTATCGTACTACTACTAATCGGATTGGTAAGAACAATAAAGATAACCAAAACAATGGACTTCCAGAGATAACCACTGCTCATAAACCCAATTCCCAGAATCAGAGACAAAGCACCCAGTGTAGTGGCCTTTGTCCCGGCCTGAAGCCTATTGAAAACATCAGGCATCCTGAGTATTCCCAGAGCACCCAAAAAGAGAAATATAGAACCTATCAAAACCAAAATTTCTCCAGCTATTTCCACTAGATTCCTCCTTCCAGGTATCTTGCAACTGCCACAACACCAACAAAACCAAGAACGGCATAAACAATTGCCACATCCATGTAGATAACCCTTCCCAACAGATAGGCAACGAGAACTATCACTGCTGTAGTGATAGTAGTAATACTGTCCGCCGCAAGGAGACGGTCGGAAGAAGTAGGCCCTATTACCAGTCTAATAAAGGCAAGCAGTACAGCAAGTCCTATAAAAATCATCGAAATAGTGATTATCATTGGATAATCTCCTTTAAAATCTTTTCAAATTTCCAGCTAACCTTCTCGGTAGCCTCCTGTATATCCTCAGCCCTAACATCAATCCAGTGAATAAAAAGGCTGTTATCTTTGACATCCATAGTCAACGTACCCGGTGTAAGGGTGATGGAATTAGCCAGTATCAACTTTGCAAGATCACTGTGGAGTTTTGTTTTAACCTCCACAATACCAGGATTGATGGGAAGCGAGGGAGTAATAACCCTCCTTGCGACATCAATATTCGACTTAATCATCTCCCATAGGAACACAATAAGGTAAACCGGCATCAGAACTATAGATTTCGGGGTCAACTTTACTCCCCTGTAGATACTGGAAAAATGAATAAATATCACCGCTACACCGAAAGAGAGAACTAATCCGGTTACAAGCTCATCTGTCCTAAAGGTTCCCGTACCCATTAACCAGGCAATCATCATAAAGAGCCATAGAAGTATAAATCCTTTCACTTTTCTCATCGATCATATCTCCTTAACCGTTATACAATTCTACCTTACAAGTGTCTCAAGTTTTCTCTTAAGTTTCTTAACATCCTCCATAAAGAGCTCCAGCATGTACTCTAGCTCTTTATACTTAACCATCTTCTGGAAATCTTTATAGAAAGAATGCGCTCTCTTCGTCCTCTCGAGGGCAATCTTAACAAACTCCTGTTCCCTCTTTCCCTCCACAAGTCCAACAGCACTCTTCACAGAGTCAAAACTATGCTCGGCAAACCCTCTGCTAAGTTTGTTATTCATAAAGATTCGCACATTCCTGTTAACCTTAAAATCTTCGATTTTCTTTCTGTGAAGAGATGCATTACCCTTAAGCTCATCTACAAGGATAGCCAAATCACCCGAGAACTTTCCCTGATACTTAGCATAAAAATCCTCAGACACCCTCTCGAAATCATGAGCAATATCGAGAACCTCATCAACAGTTGCAATAATCTTAACAGGCTTATTCGCAAGGTACTGATCTATTCCAAGGGCAGCCTGATGTCCGCTTGCTATACCGTTTATTACATCCGGCCCCTTAACAATATCACCGGCAACAAAGAGCCACGGAAGACTTGACTGATAAAATTGGTCTACCTTAATTCGCCTACCTGCGTATTCTAGTTTATCACTAAACTCACCAAGATACTCCATATCCGGAGCCTGACCTATGGCCTCCACAATCATCGTCCCCTCCAGGAACAACCTATCGGACTCGTCAAACTGGGGAGAGAATCTGTGCTGTTCATCAAATACCCTTGTACACTTAACGGTTTCAAGCCCCGTTATCCTCCCATTTTCAATTGCAATCTTCTTCGGACCTCTACCCGGGAAGAATCTAATTCCCTCTTCCTCCGATTCTACAATCTCCTCTTCATCCGCAGGCATTATATCCCTTGTCTCAAGGGAGGTTACAACAAGATCAACCTTTCCATACTTCTGTTTCTGGAGTCTTGCAAGGGACCTTGCAATATCCATCGCAACATTTCCGCCCCCTATTACAACAATCTTTTCCGTTACCTTTATCTCTTCGCCTAGAGTAATTTTCCTAAGAAGATCTATAGCCTGAAAGACATCCTTGTGATCCGTTCCCTCGACACGAGTACTCCTTCCCACATGAAGTCCCGTTGCAATTAGCACCACATCATAGCTATTGTGAAGCTCGCCAAGACTAATATCCTTTCCTACCCGGGTGTTATTTTTAAACTCGACACCCATCTTTCGGATAAAGGCTATATCCTTATCAAGCTGATCATAGGGAAGTCTATACTCCGGAATTCCGTAACGCATCATACCACCAGGTTCGGGATAAGCATCGTACACGGTTATCCTGTAGCCCATCAGCGACAGGTAATATGCCGCAGAGAGCCCCGCGGGACCCGCTCCAACTATAGCAACACTCTTACCCACCGATTTTACAACCTCGGCACCGATAACCTCATCGTACCTCTCCAGAGGGACATTATCCATCGCATAACGCTTAAGCCATCTTATAGCTACCGGTTCACCCCTCACGCCTATGCTACACGCCGTCTCGCACTTATGAGTACAAACCCTACCACAAACCTCCGGCAGGGGGTTTGTTTTATATATCTGCCTCGCCGATTCCTCTACATCGTCGTTCCAGATAGCATCGATATACTCAGGTATATCCATATGAGCAGGACACGTATCTGTACAGAGTCCACATCCGACACACCGTGAGGCCTCTTTAATTGCCTGTTCCCTGGAGAAACCACGCACAATTTCAACAAAGGAGGTAATTCTCTCCTCGGCCGAAAGTTGCTCCATCTCCACCCGTTCTGTATCGAGAAAGTTAATATCTTTATCGGCGGTATAACCCCTTGGAAACTCAATCCCATGAATTCCCTTTTCGTCAGGAAGTATGTAGAAACTGTCCGTAGTTACATCTATATGAGTATACTCCCTGGTCATAGAGAGAGAATTGGTAGTACAGACATCCACACATAGAGCACAGAAACAACACCTACCGTAATCTATGGCAGGTCTTAAGTTTCTCTTTCCCACACCACTCTCAAGACCGGGGATCTCTATCATTCTAATGGCATCGTTATCGCATATCTCCGCACAGGTTCCACATCCTATACACTTATCCCAATCATTGATATGAAACCCCCTATACCTTGGTGCCGCCTCTCTCTTTACCTTGGGCACCTTAATGGTAACAGCCTTTTCACCTATAAACTTCAAAGCCTTAAAGGGTCTTAAAATACTGGGTCTTTTATCCTCTGCCATACAAAGCTCCTTAACTCCTACCTATATCGATCTATTTCTATCTATCTATCTCAGGTGGACAGGCATCCAGGCTAAACATTATCTGAGAAGCATCTTCTATCCTGCTACCCACCAACAGGTTTTCCAGCACATGTACACCATGCGTTACAGAGGCACCTCTAACGTGCACTCTATAGGGTTTCCTTCCCCCGTCACTCACCATATAGTAGGCATATTCACCCTTCGAAGACTCACACCTAACGTAGGCACTCCCGGCAGGCACCTTCCACTTTAAGGGATTGGGAATCTTATTCCACACAGGCCCCTCCGGAATATTTTCTATAACCTGTCTTACAATGCTTATACTCTGTATAAGCTCCGCTCTTCTCACCAGAAGGCGCGCTAATGCATCCCCCTCGGTTCTCGTAGGAATTTCAAAATCAAGGTAGGGGTATGCCTCATAGGGATCGTCCTTCCTAACATCAGCAGCCAACCCACAGGCTCTTAGATTGGGTCCCGTCACCCCCCACTTAATCGCATCTTCAAGGCTCATTTTCCCTATACCCTTTGCCCTCTTATAGAGTATAGCATTATCAAACAACAGATCATCGTAGTAAGGGATCCTACTCTCAATATAGTCCATTACCTCCATTACATGCTTTTTAAATCCGGCAGGGAAATCCCTCCTAACCCCTCCGGGCATTATGTAGATATGATAAACCCTAGCACCGGTCAACTCCTCAAAGAGATCCAGAATCCTATCTCTGTCGGCAATAGACCAGTTTGGCATGGTATAGAGACCTATAGTCCCCGCATGTCCCCCAAAGGTAAAAAGATGAGAGGCTATCCTTGAGAGTTCTAAAACCAGAGTCCTTATGTACTTTGCCCTAATAGGAACCTCGATACCGGCAATTTCTTCCACAGCTCTCGCATAGTTCTCCTCGTTAGGATCCGGATCCGGAACGCAGATCCTACAGACAATAGCTATATTCTGAATAAAGAGACGCTCCTCCATTAATTTTTCAAATCCCCTATGGAGGAACCCCCCCTGAGTCTTTGCTTTAACAATCTTATCACCCTCAAGGGTGAGCTGCATGGAGTAGTTACCCTCGATACCGGGATGATTCGGCCCTATAAAAAGGTCATAAACTCTTCTCTCTTTAACTTCCGCCATTACTTTTCTCCTGCCCCTTCAAGGTCTTTCATCCATTCCGGATGGTACTCTCTGAAATGATAAAAACTAAGAGCATACTCTCTAGTAACAAAATCCTTTCTCATAGGAGGAGGACCATCCCACTCTTCAAGAATAAACTTGCTCATATCATCATTGCCATCAAAGGTTATCCCGAACATCTCATGGATATCCCGCTCAAAGAACTTAGCTGGTTGCCATAGGTGTGAGAGTGTTTCGAAATGGGCATTCTCCTCTCTGGGAATCCGTATACTTGCACTTACAAGAACCTTGCGGTTGTAACTCCAGAAATGATAGACAAGCTCAAACTCCCCATCATCTATCCAATCTACACAGCTTATGGCAGAGAGATGGGGAAAATCCCAGTTCGTCTGCATTCTAAGAGCAAACTCCAATAATTTCTCTTTGGGGAGTTTAACCTCTACCCTTCTCTCTCGCTTTATTATACAATCCACCTCTTTAAAAACGGATTTTATATCATCTACAACCTTTTTTTCTTCTACATACTCCATACCAACCTTCCTTTTCCTCGAATGTAAAGGGTTTAGACAATTCCAAACCTTTTAGCATCGGCCTTGATATCTACGTAGGTCTCAAACTCGCCGAGAACCTTTCGCTGGTTCTCCTTGTAAAAATCGTAGTTTCTGTAATAATCTTTCCAGGCATCGGCCTTACCCTCATCTATCCTCTTAATAAGGGTATTAAAAGCCTCAATTATAGCCTCGGGCCTCGGCATACACCCCGCAATATAGAGATCCACAGGGAGATACTGATCGAGACTCTTTATAGTAATGTAGGAGTTCCAGTACATTCCCCCATTTATGGTACAGGAACCAAAACCAACAACCCACTTGGGAGCCTGCATTTGCTCATAGGTAAGGATTACACGCTTCAATGTTTTGAGGGATAGATACCCCGTAATAAGCAAAATATCCGCCTGACGGGGGGTAACCATGGGCATTATACCAAAGCGCTCCATATCAAATCGCGCAGTCATGGTGGGCGGGAGCTCGATAGCACCGCACCCGGTACAGTAATGGAGCATCCACAAGGATCTCTTGTTGAGCTTAGTAAATATCCTTTCCCAAACATTCCTAGCTGTTACCTGTTTTTCCATCTACATTCTCCAAATATTTAGAAGATTACAAAGAGTATTCCGATAATAGCGAGAGGCACGGGGATCTTCCACATAAACTTAACGGCATCATCAACCCTGTACCTACCAAAGACAACATTAACACTCAAAACTATTGTAAAAACGATGAACTGTTTTACTATCAACTCCACCCAGTTAAGAGCGCCACCAAGAAAGAGACTTGTAAATATAGTCAATTCTATAAAGATATTTATTGCATGTTGAATAAACATGATACCCAGGTACTTCCCCCCCATCTCTGTCATCGGACCAGTTGCAATCTCGTGGGGGGCTATCATAACCTCAAAAGGTTTCTCCGACATCATTCCCTGCAGAGCTATCAACGCAGCAGCAGCTAAAAAGGGATTGGTCACAATACCCCAGGTTGCAATTCCTCCCGACTGTTGTATCTGGATTAGCTTGTAAAGCGAGGTAGTATGATTAAGGATAGCCATTCCTATAAACGAAAGGGTAAAAGGAACATCGTAACCGGCAAGAAGCATAAGGGCACGCGAAATACCAATACTACCATTGGGATTTGCAGTCTCTCCAACCCCCAACGCCATTCCCAGAGGAGGAACAAGTATTATGTACATAATAACAAGCATATCACCGTACTGGGAAAAGTAGTGAAATCCAGGAACCGGTATAAACATAAGGGTAAGAAGCGTTCCTCCAAGGAGCATCAACATAGCTATATCATGCATATAACCATGGGAAATATTCGTCTTTTTAGACATCAGCTTTGAAATATCAAAGAGTGGCTGAATAATAGGCGGACCAATTCTTCTCTGGACCCGTGCGTTGAATTTTCTCGAATACCCCATAAAAAAGATACCAATAAAAAAAGCTATAAATGGGTAAAGTATTATCCACAGTACCGTGCTCATAACGTCTCCTTAAAACTAAACGTCTTAACTTTTCCCGTTCCTCCTACCGACCGCTTACAGAAAAAAATCTCCCTACGAAACGGTCAATAGAAAAGGTTTTAACTAACCGTTATTTAATACTCAAAATATTATATAATGTCTATATTCAAACAAGATTATAGAGAAAAAACTATATTCAATCAAGCCCGCAGGCTAAATATCGATAAAAAAATATCGAATAAAACATTCAGTAGTGCCATATAGAGCAAATAGTCGCATTTTTATCCCCCTCTCTATTTGACCCCACGGATATTTTTTCTTATTTTATAGATGTAAAAAGATAAGCAGAAAACGATAACTCTACCCTGTAAAAAGGGTAGAGTTTTTACTTCCTTCCCGCTTCCGTAAAAATCAAGGAGAGAAATATGAGATTTGACAAGTTTACCATTAAGGCTCAAGAAGCCATTCAAGAGGCAGAATCCATAGCTCACAAGTACGCGCATTCGGCGCTCGATGTGGAACATCTAATCTCAGCCCTCTTAGAGCAGGAGGATGGGGTAGTACCCCCTCTTCTCGACAACCTTCAGATTAACAGGGGGGTATTCAAGACAGAGATAGATAGATTACTGCAGTCAAAACCCAAGGTTTACGGGGATTCCACTCAGGTATATCTGTCTCCCGAATTAAACAGGGTACTGCATCAGGCAGAGGAGGAGGCATCTCAGCTTAAGGATGAATACATAAGCACAGAGCACCTATTCCTCGCTGCATCCGAGGTATCGAGTCCTGTAAGCAATATGATGCAGCGTATGGGAATAACAAAGGACAGGATTCTAGCGGCCCTCCAGTCGATAAGGGGAAGTCAGAGGGTAACAGACCAAAACCCCGAGGATAAGTATCAGGCCCTAAAGAGGTTCTGCAGGGACCTAACAGAGCTTGCAAGGAGAGAAAAATTAGACCCTGTTATAGGAAGAGACGAGGAGATAAGACGGGTAATGCAGGTCCTTTCCAGGAGAACAAAGAATAATCCCGTGTTAATAGGGGAACCCGGGGTAGGTAAAACAGCAATTGTGGAGGGACTTGCGAGAAGAATCGTTGCGGGAGATGTTCCGGATTCCCTTAAGAACAAGCGGGTGCTGGCACTTGACCTGGGAGCACTGGTTGCAGGAGCCAAGTTTAGAGGCGAGTTTGAGGACAGGCTTAAAGCGGTCTTAAAAGAAATTGAGGAATCAAACGGTACTATAATACTCTTTATAGACGAGCTTCATACCCTGGTTGGTGCAGGTGCGGCAGAGGGGGCAATGGACGCCTCCAATCTTTTAAAACCGGCACTTGCAAGGGGTGAATTAAGAGCGATAGGTGCTACAACCCTGGATGAATACAGGAAACATATAGAGAAGGATCCGGCTCTCGAGCGGCGTTTTCAGCCGGTTTACACGGCGGAGCCATCAGTTGAAGACACCATCGCAATACTGCGCGGTATAAAGGAACGTTACGAGGTTCACCACGGTGTAAGAATTAAGGATGAGGCACTAATAGCTGCGGCCACACTCTCGCACAGGTACATTACCTCAAGGTTTTTACCGGATAAGGCAATAGACCTAATAGACGAGGCGGCAAGCAGGTTAAAGATGGAGATAGAGAGTCAACCCACAGAACTGGATCAGATAGAGAGGAAGATTCTCCAACTAAACATAGAGAAACAGGCGCTCTCCAAAGAGGATGATCCTGCCTCAAAGGAGAGGCTTAAGAACCTGGAGAAAGAGCTTGCGGAGCTCAAAGCGGAACGCGACAGAATGCAGTTACAGTGGCAGAATGAAAAGAAGATAATAGAGGAGATAAGAACACTCAAACAACAATTGGAGGAACTCCATATAGAGGAATCAAAGTACGAGAGAGAGGGCAATCTCAACAAAGCAGCGGAGATAAAACACGGTAGAATTCCAGAGGTCCAGAAGAAACTGGAAGAGAAAACCAAGGAGCTTGAGAATCTTCATGGAGAATCAAGACTCTTAAGGGAGGAGGTATCGGAAGAGGATATAGCAAAGATAGTCTCTCAGTGGACGGGAATCCCTGTTTCCAAAATGTTATCCTCCGAAAAGCAGAAACTGCTCAAACTCGAGGAGATTCTCTCCAAACGGGTGGTTGGTCAGGAGAGGGCAATTCAGGCGATATCGGACGCCATAAGAAGAAACAAATCGGGGCTCTCCGATCCCAACAGACCCCTCGGTTCCTTTATATTCATAGGACCCACGGGGGTTGGTAAAACAGAGCTTGCAAAGACCCTTGCCGATTTTCTCTTTAACGACGAGCGGGCACTCACACGGATTGACATGAGTGAGTACATGGAGAAACACTCCGTTTCCAGATTAATAGGCGCTCCTCCTGGGTACGTTGGATACGAAGAGGGGGGTCAACTAACGGAGGCCGTAAGGAGAAGGCCTTATTCCGTTGTTCTGTTCGACGAGATAGAGAAAGCGCACCCCGACGTGTTTAACGTATTACTTCAGTTACTGGACGACGGAAGACTAACCGACGGTCAGGGGAGAATTGTTGACTTTAAAAACTGTATAATAATTATGACGAGTAACCTGGGCAGTGACATCATTCTACAAACTGAGGATGAGGAAGAGATCAGGCAAAAGGTCAATGCCATGTTAAAAGCCTCCTTTAAGCCTGAGTTTTTGAACAGAATCGACGAGATAATAACCTTCAACAGGTTAAAGAAGGACGACATAATCAAGATAGTTGATATTCAGCTAGGGCACCTAAGAGAGAGACTTAAGGAACACAAGATAGACATAGAGGTTACAATGGCTGCAAAGGAGTACCTTGCAGATGTTGGGTTTGATCCCCAGTTCGGAGCACGACCATTGAAGAGGACAATCCAGAACCTCATTCAGAACCCGCTTGCAAAGATGATTATTGCAGGAGAGTACGTGGAAGGAGACACGGTAACAGTAGACAGAGGCAAGGAGGGATTAACCTTTTCAAAGAAGAAAAAATAAAACAACATAAAAAAGGCAGGGCTTTATGACCCTGCCTTTTTTCTTAAATTCTCTATTTGTTCCGGTAACATAATAGCTATTATTAAGAGAAAACCTATAACGATATTCATAACCTTACCGGGAATATTTACAAGCCCCATACCAAACTTTAAGAAACCTATAAGAAATATTCCTATTACCACCCCTATCATTTTTCCCTTACCACCGGTAATCGCAATACCACCAAGCACGACCGTAGTGATAATCTCAAGCTCCCAGCCGTTAGCAATATTGGGTCGCGTACTACCTATTCTCGAGGTAAGAAGAATTGCAGCAAGTCCTGACATAAACCCATTTAGAGAAAAGAGAAACATACGAATCCTGTTAACCCTTATACCGGAGTACTTGCTCGCCGTAGAGTTATTGCCTATGGCATACAATTTTCGCCCGAAAGAGGTTCTGTGGAGAACAAAACCAAACACAACGGCAAGCACTATAAAAAGCACCAATTCAAAGGGAATAACGGTACCCGGAATGTATCCCTGACCAAAGTACTCGAAGGATTTGGGATATTTCGTATAGGCCTTATCCCCCAAAACGGCGTAGGCAATTCCTCTAAAGAGTGACATGCTTCCAATAGTTACGGCAATAGATGGTATATCAAATTTTGTAATTATTACCCCGTTGAGAAGTCCCGCTACAACCCCAACCCCTAATCCTATTACCACAAGAGTAGCCGTTCCAGCTCCATGAGCCGCAGCCATCCCCATAAAGAGAGAGGAAAGCGCAATAATCCCAGCTACCGAAATATCAATATCCGCACAGAGAATTATAAAGGTCATAGAGAGCGCCACAAGAGCCCTCTCCATAAAATTAAAGGTGGTATTCATTATGTTGAAGTAATCCAAAAAGTAGGGGGAGAGAAACGAATTAAATACCACCACAAGAATAAAGAGGAGAAAAAGAATAGATTCCCACTTAGCATAAATATTTGAGAGTTTCATCCTTTGCATCCTCGTTACACCTTAGCCTTTCTCGCCAAAGAGGCCTGTGTTTTTCTACCAACAACCGTATTTGCAACAATTGCAAATATGATTACAAACCCCTGAATAGCCATCTGATAGAAGGGTGAAAGATTTACTACAGGGAGAGCATTGTTAATTATCCCCAAAAATATGGCACCCAAAACCACACCCGGAACAGTTCCCGACCCCCCCATAATAGCAACCCCACCTATAACACATGCCGCTACCGTTTGAAGCTCAAAACCCATAGCGGTATCATTCTGAGCCGATGCGTACCTTGATACCCATAAGAGTCCAGCCAGACCAACAATTACACCGCTTATTGCATAAACCATAAAACTAATCTTTCTTATATTTATTCCGACATACTGAGCAGCCGTTCTATTACCCCCTATACCGTATATCTCCCTTCCTGTCTTTGTCCGTGTAGTAAATATATACGCCAAAACCACCACAATTATTGCAAACAAAATTATGTTGGTAACACCGAACGGTGTACCGTGGGGAAGATGCCTAAAAGAATTGCTCATCTCATCCGCACTAACCCACTCCCCCTTACTCAAAACAAAGACAAACCCACGATATATACTCATAGTTCCAAGGGTAGTAATAATCGGCGGAATACCCGCATAAGCGACGAGTATCCCATTGAATGAGCCGAGTATCAAACCGACAAACATGGCGATAAGAATGATAACCCCTATCGGTATCTCCGGATGATACTGGTTCAACATTCCAACAATCATACCGGTAAGGGCAATTCCCGAAGCAACGGAGAGATCAATTCCACCGTTACCGGAGGTTATTACCATGAACTGCCCTATTGCCACCATGATTAAAATTGCCGTATCGTTTAAGATGTCGTAAAGGTTACTCCACTCAAGGAACCTGGGGGCTCTTAGACTTATTACAAATACGGTGAACAGAATAAATATAAACAGGCTAAATTCTCTCCTCTTCAACAATGCTTTCATATCGCTCTCTCCAAAGAAGTTCCCATGGCTGCCTTTAGCAAATCTTCAGAACTTGCCTCTTCCCTCTTAAACCTTGCGGTTATTCTACCCTCGTGCATTACAACAATATTATCCGACATACCCAGAATCTCCGGTATCTCAGAGGAAACCAGGATAATGCCCAAACCCTGCGCCGCCAATTCGGAGATAAACTCGTGAACCCTTGATTTTGTGGCCACATCTATTCCTTTGGTAGGCTCATCCAGAATCAATATTCTTGGTTCGGTTGCCAACCACTTGGCAAGAACTACCTTTTGCTGATTACCACCCGATAGGTTATTCACCAACTGTTCCCAACTGGAGGCTTTTATCTCCATCCTCTTACCGTATTTATTTGTAATCTCATTCTCCTTAATCCTGTTCAGAATTCCCCTGCCACTCAATTTATCTATTATGGGAAGAGTCACATTTTCCCTTATATTCATAGAAAGTATTGTGCCCTCCGTCTGCCTGTCCTCCGGCACGTACCCTATGCCCCGCTTAATCGCGTCATCCGGACTATTAATCACAATTTCTTCCCCTCCAAGGGATATACTACCCCTCTCAGGTTTCACTATTCCAAAAATGGACTCCATAACCTCAGATCGTCCCGCACCAATCAAACCGAAAAATCCCAGAATTTCCCCCCTGTGAAGCTCGAAAGAAATATCTTCAAATAGTCCGTTAAGGGAAAGATTCCTTACCTCCATTACGACATCACCTATCTCAACATCTATCTTGGGGAACATCTGGGTAAGACTCCTGCCCACCATCATATTGATAATCTTATCCTGCGGGGTTTCAGAAACAACACCCTCCCCAACATACCTCCCATCCCTTAAAACGGTAAAATAATCAGCTATTTCATATATATCCTCAAATTTATGAGAGATAAATATAATTGCTTTCCCCTCCTCTCTTAGCTGCCTTATTATCTTATACAGCTCCTCCGTCTCTCTCATCGAGAAAGCCGAGGTTGGTTCGTCCATAATAATGATATTTGCATTCAACGACAGGGCCTTTACAATCTCTACCATATGTCTCTGCGCGGTACTTAAATCTTTAACAAGGATGTTGGGGTTAATATCAAGGCCCAATCTGGAGAGGAGATACTTCGTATTTTTACGCATCTGTTTCCAGTTGACAAAGCCAAAACGATTTTTAAGGTGATGGCCCATATATATATTCTCCACAACGGATAGCATGGGAAACATTGTAGCCTCTTGATGTATTGCAGCTATACCCGCCTCTTGAGAAACAATGGGATTTTTAAACTCTACCCTCTTACCATTTAGAACAATCTCCCCCTCATCAGGCTGATAGATACCGGTAAGTATCTTTACCAGAGTGGATTTGCCCGCTCCGTTTTCACCTATGAGGGCATGTACCTCTCCGCTACGAATCTTAAAATCCACTCTATCAAGTGCCTTTATTCCAGGAAATGACTTAGAAACCCCTCTTAGCTCAAGTATCAACTCGTTCACAGGATTATCACCTCTAACTACCTCAAATAATCAACAAGAGGCAGGATATAAACCTATCCTGCCTCGATTTACGAACAAATTAGTATATCTTAGCAAATTTATCAATGTTGCTCTTATCAAACACGTAAGGTTCACCCATTACCGCAACATTTCCCGGGCCTATCTTTATATCGCCCATTCTTCCGACTTTCATTACCTCTCCCTCTTGTCCTTTAAACTTGCCTCTTACAAGCCCAACAGAGATATAGGTAGCCGAATAACCAAGGTCGATTGGATTCCACAGCGACATCTTCTTGCAGGTACCATCTTTTATGTACTGTTTCATCTCGGAGGGGAGTCCAAGACCCGTAAGCTGAATCTTACCGGCAAGTCCCGCATCCTCGAGAGCCTTAGCGGTGGCAGCTATACCTACGGTTGTCGGAGAGATTATTCCCTTCAGATTCGGATAGGATTTAAAGAGTCCCATAGCCTCTCTGTAGCTCTTATCAGACAGATCGTCTCCGTACACAACGGCAACAAGTTTCATATCTTTGTATGCAGGCTTCTGAAGCTCTTTTTTCATCCATCTGATCCAGCTATTCTGATTTGTTGCCTGAGAGGAGGCACTAAGAATTGCAATCTCCCCTTTGTATCCTATCATCTCCGCCATCATTTTAACCTGGCTTCTCCCTATAAACTCATCGCTTGAGGGAGCGAGATGGAGAATCCTACCGTCCTTTGCTATTGCAGAATCAAAGGAGATTACCTTGATTCCCGCCTTCATAGCCTTCTTGCAGATGGGAACAAGCGCATCGACATCGTTGGCAGATATCTCTATGGCATCAACCTTTTGAGCAATCAATGAGTCTATTATCTCTATCTGCCCCTCTGCGGTAGGAGTACTTGGTCCCTGATATATAAGCTCTACATTACCAAGTTCCTTTGCAGCCTCCAGTCCTCCATCCCGACAGGCCTCGAAGAATGAATTACCCAAATTCTTTACAACCATTGCCACTCTTATCTTGCCAGTTTTCTTCTTTTCTGCCTGCCCCGTTGCAAAAACAACAGCAGTCACACTAAGAAGAACGATAGCGATGAGAAGCAATCTTTTCACTCGTTTCATTTTACTCTTCCTCCTTATAAAATGATTTTCCATTGTATGAGGATAAAGAATAGACAAAAAAAGAAAATGTCACAAAACTACGATTTGTGTGTATTTTTCTACACTAAAATTATTTTTTTGCAGGGGGATTCTTTACAAGAAGCTTAATATACTCAGAGGGCTGAAACCCAACTTTTCTCTTAAAAACCTTACTGAAATACCTCGTGCTGTAGTAACCAACCCTCTCCGCTACATCGCATACTTTCATTGAGGGATCGGCAAGAAACTCCTTTGCCCTTTCAATTCTTATCTCGGTTAGATAATTTATAAAGGTTTTACCCGTCTTTCTATGAAAGAGAGCACTTAAATAATTGGGAGTAAGATTCAATTTATAGGCTATTTCAGCTATGCCAATATTGTTCATGTAGTTTTTCTCTACGAACCTCTTAACCTGTTCCACAATAACCGCAGAATCGGTACTTTCTTCCATCTGTTTCTCTATGAGTGAAGAACCCGCTTCCCTAAGGGCATCGATAAGTCTCAAAGGTTGAATTTTTAAATCGAGATTTACCTCAAAAAAACGACAGAGAGAACTCAAAGTTCTCTGAGTCTCATCCCCTTCCGAGAGACGAGAGAGCATTCCACTCAACTCATCGGTAATTTTGAGAAAGCTCAAGTAGTCCCTCTCGCTGTACGCATCTATTAGATTACTCGCCCTAAGCGCTAACCTATTAATCTCACCATTTTCAAGAACCTCCGCTACCTCTCCCTCAGAGATGCCATCTCCAATCCCCAACACGGAACGCACATAGGTTTTATCTTTAAGATAATCGAGCTTTTCAACAAACTCCTCATACGACAAACTTACCTCTGTAAAAATAAAAGAAGGGACACTACGAACATTCTCACTACTCCCAGCTAGTAACTTCCTTCTCACATGCTCAACAATTCCACTCCCCAGGTGTTGCCTAACCTTCGACGGATCCCACCCCAAAACAACAACGGGATACCCGTTTTCCAGAGTGGAAATCGCATAATTAATCCCCACACTAACAAATGATTTAAAATCCTTCCGAAGATTATTAAAAAAGGCCACTTGATACTCCGATCTCTCATCCTCCGGAGACGGACTATCAATAACAACAATCACCCCCAAAAAATTCAGGCTCCTTATATCTCTAACACCCTCATCCTTTACAGAGATTGTATTGTTAAACAGGGCATTTATAAGGTTTTCAAAATAGGCATTAACCCGTCGGTAATACTCCTGCTCCTCCGCTTTAAAGGAACTCAGTATTCCCTTAAGCTCATCCAGACTAATAGGTTTTAGCAGGTATCCAGCTACTCCTATATCTATAGCTCTCTTAGCATAATCAAATTCCGGGAAACTGGTTAGTATATAATATTTGGTCTTTGGCGAAAGAGCTTTTCCCCTCTCTATGGCATCTATACCGTTTACCCTTGGCATTTTAATATCAACAAAGGCTATATCCGGAAGATGTTCTGAGAGACGCTTAAGAAAATCCTCACCGTTAAAACACTTCACTATACTATTGGAATGGACACCCAGTTCATTTAACATACTCTCCAGGGTAAAACACACAAGCTTCTCGTCGTCCGCAATTAGTATTTTCATCCTACAAAGCTCCGTCCTCTCCTATTTCCATCGTTACCTCGGTACCCTTACCAGATTCTCCCCGTATTGTAAAGTTAACATCTCTAAAAGCTGCCTTAAGCCTCTCTTTCACATTTACAATTCCTATTCCCTCTTCAATGCCTCTACTATTATCAAAACCCACCCCAGTATCCCTAACAACAAGAACAAGCGCCTGCCTACCATCAACATGACGTTTGAATGCCTCAACCTCTAAAGTTCCACCCATATCAAGCGGCTCTATGCCGTGTATTATCGCATTCTCCACAATAGGCTGAAGAATAAGTTTTGGAATACGACAAGTTCCCACATCCTCTTCCATCCGTATCATCACATCCAGTCTCTCCTGAAACCGTAATTTCTGAAGGGCACAGTATTCCTCTATAAAAGCAAACTCCTCTTTAACCGTCGTCCATAACCTTTGGTCCAGGGTATATCTCAACATATTCTTTAAAGAAAAAATCGCATTCTCCAGAAGTTTTTTCTCTCCCATCCTGTTAAGACCAACTAACCCGTTTAAAACATTGTAAAGGAAATGGGGATTAATCTGCGACTGCAACGCCATATACTCTGCCTCACCCTTCCTAAGAAGAGCGTTATACGCAATAAAATTCTCAATTACCACAGAGGAATACTTGGAAAACGAATTAAACTGAATAAAATCCAAATCGGTAAAAATTTGTTTGGAAGAGAAAGAGAGGAAGAAAATAGTTCCAAAATATGTTTTGCTTACATTAATAGAAAACCCAACAATCGATAGAGGGGGTACTCCATCGCGCAGGTAGTTTTTTATCTTAACAAAACCGTTCTGATTAACACTAGAAATTAAATTTTCTCCTTTTAAAGCATCCACAATCCTATTAAACTCCTCGATTCCCCCGGAATCACTGCCCTCAGAACCACTACCTTTAAAATCACCGTTACTCTCATAAGCTATCACCTTTCCCCCATAGTAACCTATAAAATCCGAGCCCACAGAATATTTATTCTTTAGTGAGGGCTCAATAAAAATCACAGACAAATCGGCAGCAGAATCCTCAACCCCGGACTTGACAATGGATTTGAGAAGGCTCTCCAGACTAAACTCCTTTTCTTCCCCCACCCCACCCCCTATGGTACTACCTACATCCTCAAAGAGTTTTAATACCCTATCGGTGCGTCTCTTTAAATCCCCAATAAAGACATTAAAATGATTGGACAGAAGTCCAAATTCATCGCTTGTATTTATGTTCAACCTTGTGGAAAAATCACCCGTGGATGCCTTCTGGAATATATCCTCCACTCTTTTAATCCTCTCTGTTATTCTATTGGAAAAACTAACGGTAAGAACAACAACCAATAGACCAATAAACAAAATTATACTTATGTATATCACAAGCATCTGGCGTCTGATTACAAGACTCTCCCTCTCCAAAGAACGGATAAAATGAGTAAGAAAACTTTCAAAATTATTGGTAAGATAGTACGATGTAGCTCTAAGGTCATCAAAAAACTCTCTAAGGGCAGCACCTTTATCCAATTGAATCTGTTGGTACACCCCCTCCTCTCCTATGATTCCCATATTTATAAGTCTACGCACTCCCCTCTGGACTGCATCTGTCTTCTTGAAAGCCTTCTTACTCATTAAGAGAGCAGTAGAGTACTCATCTTTAAGCTCCTCATCCCTCAGCAAACGTTTTACCTGAGGAGAAAACATGAACTCAAGGTAATCTCTCTTAAATTTCATCGATTCATTCTGAAAATTGAGAAAGGTAGTATTGAAACGGGGAGCATAGAGGAGATCCTTTAGCAACCTATACGTCTGTGGGGTAAATATGTCAAACATAAGATCCTTCATGATACCGTGAAGCTTTCTTTCCTCAGCGATTAGCTCCACACCCTTTTTTATTGTAGCTTCTATCTCCCTGTTTTTATTTACACTCCATATAGAAAGTCCCGATATCATGAGAACGGAGAGAAAAATAAACCCGTTTATAAGAATGAACTTCTCTTTGATTTTCATCGTTCCAAATATTCGCCTAAGGTATTCGCTTAAAAAATAATTATACCCGAAAAACCCCTCTTTAGAAACCATTCCAACCTCACCGCGGAAAAGGTTTTTCTTTTGATACCAATTTTCCTATTAACTCCCCCTCATATCGTGTATACTCTATAGATAACAAATCACAGGGGAGGAAATGTATGGAGCGGCAAATTACCACAATGGGAGGAAATGTAATAACACTCGAAGGTCATGAGGTTCACGTTGGAGAACATGCACCCGAATTTTTTGTCGTCGACAACGATATAATGCCCAAAACCCTCGACGACTTCCGGGGTATGATAAAACTTATAAGTGCTGTTCCGTCTCTGGATACAAGGATATGCGACCTTCAAACAAAGAAGTTTAATGAACTTGCAACTCGTTTTTCCTCCGATGTAGTAGTATTAACGATAAGTATGGATCTCCCATTCGCTCAAAAGAGGTGGTGTCTGGATACGGGGGTTAACAGAATCATAACACTATCAGACCACAGAGACGCATCGTTTGGACTTAACTACGGAATCCTCATAAGAGAACTACGTCTCTTGAACAGGGCTATTTTCATTATTGATAAAAACGATACTATCCGTTACATTGAAATTGTAAAAGAAAACCACGATCATCCAGACTATAAATCGGCAGTCGAGGCATTAAACAACCTCGCTAAATAATCCGTAAAGGGGAAGTAACACGGAATGCACTCACTAATCGACAGTGAAAAACAAAAAACTGCCAAGAGGTACAACAGAGAAAAACGAGTATGGTCTCTCATTTCGCTATTTGTAGAAATAGGAGTTCTTATCCTGTTAGTAGTCACAGATACGGGAGACTTTATAGCTAATAGGCTCTCCGGTGTGTCATTTACCTTTCAGTCTATGACCTGGGCAATCATACTTCTCTTGGGATTTCAAATTATCCTTTTTATTCCAAGTTATCAATCCAACTACGTGATCGAAAAAAGGTACGGCTTTATGAAACAGTCCTTTGGGGGCTGGATGATAGATAATATCAAAGCATTACTACTCAGTATAGTACTCGCATGGATAGTACTTCTGCTTCTCGGCTGGGTCATACACCTTACAGGCAAATACTGGTGGATAGTATTTGCTCTGGTGATGTTCGTTCTCGAAGGTGTTATTGCCATAATATTTCCCGTCCTTGTACTACCCCTCTTTCACAAGTACACTCCAATTGAAGATGAAGAACTTGTGAAAACTCTAAGCAAAATTACCGAAAGAGCAGAGTTAAAGGTCCTGGGTTTTTTTAGAGAGGACTCATCAAAAAAAACCTCCCACGATAACGCCTTCTTCACCGGCCTTGGCAAAACAAAACGGATAATTCTCTACGACAACCTGATAGAGAATTACACAAAGGAAGAAATTGCAGCGGTTATTGCCCATGAAGCCGCACATAGAAAGAAAAATCACATCGTTAAATTAATAACCATCAGCCTCATAGAGACAATAATTATTTCTCTGGTGATTCATCTGATATTCCTAAAGTCTCATCCAGAATTCTTTAAGGGTTTGAACAACATATTTCCCTCGCTCTTTCTCTTTCTCCTTGTGTTTATCCTGCTATCTACGGTATCCGGTATAGTAACAAATGCTATTTCCAGACACTTCGAATATGAAGCCGATATAAACGGCGTAAGCTACATAGGCTCAAAAGAACACTTTATATCAATGCTCGCCAAACTTGCAAACAGAAATCTCTCCGATGTCAATCCACCTAAATGGGTAAAGATACTATATATGACACATCCCCCCATTGCAGAGCGACTTAGATACATAGAGAAATTATAGTTTACTATTTTTGTAATCTTTAGTATGTTACTAATATAAGTAATAGAAAAAACCACGGAGGTACAAAATGCCCGCCATTGAGATACACCCTGATATATTTTGGGTAGGGGTAAATGACAGAACCACAGATCTATTCGAGGGGCTGTGGCCAATATCGGAGGAGGGTGTAACCTACAATTCATACCTCATTGATGATGAAAAAAAGGTAATAATCGATCTCTCAAAGGCGATAAAAACAGATACATTTTTTGATAATGTAGGTGAAAAGATAGAACTTGAGAAACTTGATTACGTAGTAATAAACCACATGGAACCGGATCACACAGGGGTTTTTCAGATTCTGAGAAAAATCGCCCCCAGGCTTAAAATAATCGGCACCCCAAAAACCAAACAGATGTTGAGCAAGTTCTACGATATAACGGAGAATGTAATAGAGGTAAAAGACGGCGATACCTTAGACCTGGGAAAGCACAAATTAGCGTTCTACCATACCCCCTTTGTTCACTGGCCTGAAACGATGATGACATACGAAACAACAACAAAGACCCTATTTTCCTGCGACGGCTTCGGAAGTTACGGGGCATTAAGGGGGGCTATTTTCGATGATAACTGTGAAGACCTAGAGTTTTACAAGAGAGAAGCCCTAAGGTACTATGTAAATATCGTAGCGAAATTCTCAAACCCTGTGCTAAAGGCAATCGACAAACTAACAAGCCTGGATATATCCACGATAGCTCCATCGCATGGGCTTATATGGCGCAAAAATCCAGGTGAGATCGTTGAACTCTACAAAAGATGGGCAGAGTATTCATCCGGAGGGGGAGAAAGGGGTGTCACACTAATTTATGCCTCCATGTACGGGAATACGGAGGCAATGATGAATGCCGTTTCCCAGGGCATCTCTGCAGAAGGAGTAACAGTAGAGGTATTTGACGTCGCCCGGACACATATAAGTTATATACTCCCCTCCCTCTGGGTAAACAGGGGCGTTATGGTAGGGGTGCCCACATACGAGGGTTCCATATTCCCCCCAATGGCAGCAGCAATAAGCATGGCCGGCATCAAGCGTGTACTAAACAAAAAGATGGCGATGTTCGGAAGCTACGGTTGGAGCGGCGGGGCACTGAGAGAACTCAAAAAACTTACAGAACCCCTCAAGTGGGAATTAACAGACTCCCTTACGTTCATCGGGAAGCCTTCACTTAAAGACCTTCAAGAGGGCGAAGAGTTCGGAAGAAAATTTGCAAAATTTATAAAACAAAGCGAATAGATATAAAAATTTCCTTAACTAGGCACCCTTCTTCTGTGGGGTTTTTACTTTAGCATTCTCGATTTCTGGAGCAGAAACTACCCCTGAATTGTCAACCCATATCTCCCGGGGGAAGAGTTCCCTTAAAGCACTAATAATAGAATCGGCAAACACAAACTCTATAGAAGAGGTTACCTCTTTGGGTAACTCTTCTATATCTTTCCTATTATACTCGGGGAGCAAGACATGGGTCATCTTATTCCTATGGGCTGCCAAAACCTTCTCTTTAACCCCACCAATTGGGAGCATTCTCCCCGTTAAGGTAATCTCTCCCGTCATAGCATAGCCCTTCTTTACCGGGATTGATGAAATTGCAGATAGAATTGCTGCCGTTATTGTAATACCTGCAGAGGGTCCATCCTTGGGGATAGCCCCCTCGGGAACATGTACATGAATGTCCTTACCCTCCATAAAATCAGGGGGGATATTAAACTCGTCGGCATGGGCCTTCAAAAAAGAGAGAGAAGTCCTCGCACTCTCCTTCATTACATCTCCAAGACTCCCGGTAAGTAAAAGCTCGCCCTTACCTTTAAGGAGTGCAACCTCCACGGGTAAAAGCATTCCTCCAAGCTCCGTCCATGCAAGTCCGTAGGCAAGACCTGGCTTTACCTCTTTGAAGAGCATTGTCTCCTGGAACTTCTCTTTTCCCAAAAACTTCTCCAGGTTCCTCTCCGTTACGGTGTATCTAAAGGACTTATCTCCCTTTTCCTCATTCAGACCCTTCTTAACCGCCTCTCGCGCTAATTTTCTAAGCACATTAGCTATTTCCCGCTCCAGGTTTCTCACCCCGGATTCCATCGTGTAGTTTCTTATTATCTTGAGGATAGCGGAGCGTCTAAACTTTATATCCGCCCATTCGAGTCCGTTTTCCTTTAACTGCTTGGGAATTAAGAACTGTTCGGCTATTTTTGCCTTCTCGTACTCCGTATACCCAGGTATATTGATAACCTCCATACGATCGCGAAGAGCGTAGGGAATATTATGAACAGAGTTAGCAGTGGTTATAAACATAACATCCGAGAGATCGTACTGAACCTCCAGATAATGGTCAACAAATGTTGAGTTTTGTTCGGGATCAAGAACCTCCAAAAGTGCCGCCGCAGGGTCTCCCCTGAAATCTGAACTCATCTTATCTATCTCATCCAGAAGAAAAACCGGGTTCTTTGTACCTACCTTTCTCATGGATTGGATAATCTTTCCCGGTAAAGCTCCTACATACGTTCGTCTATGCCCCCTTATCTCAGCCTCGTCTCTAACCCCACCAAGAGAGATTCTTACAAACTTCCTATCAAGGGAACGCGCAACCGATTTTCCCAGAGAGGTTTTTCCCGTACCCGGAGGCCCAACAAAGCAGAGAATCGGCCCCTTAACCTTGGACTTTAACTGTCTAACAGCGATAAAATCAAGCACCCTTTCCTTAACCTTTTTAAGGTCGTAATGATCCTCATCCAATCTTGCCCTTGCAACATTTATATCCTTATTATCCTGGGTTACCTCATTCCACGGCAGATCCGCTATCCACTCAAGATAGGTACGGGAAACTGCCGCCTCCGGGGACATAGGTTGCATTCTGGCGAGACGCTTGAGTTCTTTTTCACACTTTTTCCAGACCTCTTCGGGAAGATTCTTGGCTTTAAGTCTCTCTTCCAGTTCCTTGGCACCGGAGGGATCATCCTGCTCGGCGCCCAATTCCCTCTGTATCTCCTTAAGGCGCTCGTTTAGAAAGTATTCTTTTTGAGTCTTTTCTAATTTTTTGCGTACCTTTTTATTAATCTTTTCCTCTATCTCGAGAACCTCATTCTCTGTTATCAGTATACTAAGTAGTTTCTCGAGCCTCTTCTCCGTGTCAGTCTCGGAGAGCAATTCTATCTTTTTATCCAGCTTAAATGGCACATTAGCCGCTATCGTATCAATTAGCTTATCGGGGCTCTCCGCCTTTTCAACAGAGGCAATAACCTCCCCCGGTACCTTTTTGTAGAGGGAGGTATACCTGTTAAACTCCTCTCCTATCATCCGCATAAGTGCGGCAATATGATTGTTAATAACGGAATCCGGCGGTATGGGTTTTACCTGAACCCTGAAGTATTCCTGGGTCTCGGAGTACTTGACTATTTCGGCCCTCGATTCCCCCTCTACCAAGAGTCTTATAGTACCATCGGGAAGCTTTAACATCTGAAGTATATGGACTATCGTTCCAATCTCATAGATATCTTCCCTGCTTGGTTCCTCTATTGCCGTATCTTTCTGGGTGGCAAGAAAGAGTTTCTTACTCTGTCTATTGGCAATCTCAACGGCCTTTACAGATTTCTTTCTCCCCACAAAAAAAGGAGTTATCATATGAGGAAATACCACAAGATCCTTTAGAGGTACGAGAGGAAGATCGGTCTTTTTTGAAAACATCTTCATGCGGTTTTCTTTTCCCCAAGAATTATTACTTCCGGTTTTACGCCATCCTCCACCACTTCCCGGGTTACAACGACTTTTTTATGTCCCTCAATAGAGGGGATATCAAACATAATATCTATCATCAAGGATTCAACAATAGCTCTCAGTCCTCTTGCTCCGGTTTTTCTCTCAATTGCCTTCTTTGCAATAGCCTCTATAGCCTCCTCCTCAAATTCAAGATCAACATCGTCCAGTTTCATCGAAGCCTTGTACTGTTTGACAACCGAATTCTTAGGTTCTGTAATTATTCGCTTTAAGTGATCTATGTTAAGCTCTTCAAGTGTAACAACAATAGGCAACCTTCCTACAAACTCGGGGATTAATCCAAACTTGATAAGATCATCCGGGTGGAGATGAGAATACAACTCCACAAGATCCTTCTCCCCCGTAGGCTTTACATCTGCTCCAAAACCCATGGGATGCTGAGAGATCCTGGACTCCACTATGCTGTCAAGCCCAACAAAGGCTCCTCCGCATATAAAAAGGATATTACTCGTATCAATACGCAACATCTCCTGGTTGGGATGTTTTCTTCCACCCTGCGGTGGTACCGAGGCCACAGTTCCCTCGATTATCTTAAGAAGTGCCTGCTGAACACCCTCGCCCGAGACATCACGAGTAATAGAAACATTTTCTCCCTTCCTAGCTATCTTATCTATCTCATCAATATAAATTATTCCTCTCTCTGCAGCCGGAATATTATTACCCGCATTCTGGATAAGCTTTAACAAAATATTTTCCACATCTTCGCCAACATAACCGGCCTCGGTAAGGGTTGTCGCATCGGCAATCGCAAAGGGAACCTTCAACTTCTTAGCCAGGGTCCTGGCAAGCAGTGTCTTTCCCGTTCCGGTAGGACCTATAAGAAGCACATTCGCCTTCTCTATCTCCACATCCTTTTCTATCTTACTTCCCATCGAAATTCGCTTGTAGTGATTGTACACCGCGACAGAGAGAACCTTCTTTGCCTCTTCCTGGCCTATAACATACTGGTCTAAGTATTCCTTTATCTCCTTCGGCTTGGGTATATCCTCTTGAAACTCATTTGCAAGCATTTCATCCTCTTCATCGAGGATGCGCTTACAAACATTAACACACTCATCACAGATATAAACCCCCGGTCCCGCTATAAGTCTGCGTACCATATCCGCGCTCTTACCGCAGAATGAGCAGACCTTCAGGCCGTCATTTTTTGTCATCCTTGCCATTCTTACTCCTTCTGAGGACCTTATCTACCACCCCATAACTAGCCGCCTCCTCCGCAGACATGTAATAATCCCTCTCCAAATCCCTGGCAACAGTGTCCTCATCTTTCCCGGTATGGGTAGCAAAATACTTAATTATTAACTTTTTGATCCTCACGATCTCACGTGCCTGGATACCTATATCCACGGCCTGTCCCTGAACACCACCCCACGGCTGATGGATGAGAATCCTCGAAGAAGGAAGAGCAAATCGCTTCCCCGGAGTTCCGCTAGCAAGTAGTAGGGCCGCCATCGAAGCAGCCTGACCAAGACAAATTGTACTCACGTCCGGTTTTATGTATTGAATAGTATCGTAAATTGCAAGTCCTGCCGTTACAGAACCACCAGGACTGTTTATATAGAGATGTATGTCCTTTTCTGGATCCTGAGATTCAAGAAACAATAGCTGAGCGACCACAAGATCTGCGGTAACATCCACTATTTCTCCATCGACAAATACTATTCTGTCCTTCAAGAGACGGGAATATATATCGTAAGAGCGCTCGCCCCTACCCGTTTGCTCTATAACTATAGGTACAAGGGTATTCCCCTGCTCTTCCGTTTTTTCTGGCATAAAAATTTTACTATCCATTCTACTCCCAATAACATTAAAGCTTTTTTCTCATTCTAATTTAATAGTTTCCCTCTCGCAAGTCTACAAAATTAACCTTCTTCTTATTTACCACTTTGGCACTCTCCAATAGAAAATCAAATAGTTTCTTTCTCGCTATATCATCCTTAAGATTTTCCAGCAGATTTCCCTTAACCACACGCTCCTTCAAATCCTCAAAGGTGGTATTTGCCCTTTCCGCTTCCTCTTTTATTTCCCTATCTACTTCTTCATCGGTAACTTTTATACCTTCCTTCTTAATTATTTCCCTAATTACAAGTGCCTCCTTTAGACCCCGCTCCGCTTCTTCCCTCCACTCGTTTAACAGATCCTCCTTACTCTTACCCTCCGCCTGAAGGAGCTTTAACACGGTATCCTCATCCGCTCTAAATTGCCTAACAAAATTATTCCACCTTGTCTCCAGTTCAAAATCCACCATCGATTTGGGAAGCGGTATCTTGGAATCTTCAACTACTTTCTTTAAAATCTGAGCTATCTTATGCTCCCTAATTCTTGATTCGGCAAGTTCCTCTAAACGTTTCCTAATATCCTTCTTAAGATCTTCCAGGGTTTCATACTTATCACTTATATCCTGAGCTAGCTCGTCATCTATCTCCGGGAGATTTTTCTCTTTAACCCCCCTAATAGTTACCTTCAGCCTTACCTTCTTACCCGCTAGTTCCTTATACTCGTAATCCTCGGGAAACTCCTTCTCTATAACCTTCTCCTCGTCCTTCTTCATTCCAACAATATCATCATCTATCTTATACAGGTTATACCCAGAACCAACCTGAAAAACGAAAGACTCCCTCTTGGTATTCTCTATCTCATTACCACTCTCATCCAGCTCGACAAAATCAACCGTAACAATATCATCCTTCGCAACAACAGGATCCTTCTTCTCCACAACTATTGCATTCTGTTCTCTGAGAAGCTCAAGTTCCTTCTGAATATCCGAATCGGTAACCTCCGTCTCTAATTCCTCAACCTCTATTTCTCTATAATTACCAAGCTCAACCTCCGGGAAGGTATCATAGATCAGCTCAAAACTAAAATCTTTACCAAGTTCCAATTTTTCCTCGGTTTTAACCTCGGGGCGCGCATAGGATATAGGCTTTTTATCTACCTCCTCCAGAGCCTCCGTAATACTGTTTTCAATAATCTTCTCGGCGGTTTCCTCAAGAAGGGCAGGCCCGAACTTCCTGATTAGAATCGAGGGGGGAACCTTACCCTTCCTAAATCCCTTTATCTGTACCGTTTTACAGTACTTATTCACTATTTCATTATACTCCTTCTCTATCTCGGAAGAGGGTATCTTTATTTGAAGTTTTACACTTGAGTTTTCAAGTTCTTCTATCGTTTTCTCTAATTCCACACTCGTCTCCTTATTATTTTTTACTAGTAATTTTATTTTTATACAGTCGAAGATTGTAAAAGAAAGGCGACCTGGAATCTCCAGATCGCCCCTAATCCAGATTGTTCAATCTTTAGAGCGGGAAACGGGATTTGAACCCGCGACATCCACCTTGGCAAGGTGGAGCTCTACCGCTGAGCTATTCCCGCTTGTAGTACAATCCGGCATTCAACCCTTACCGCCGCTATCCAAAGATAGCCAATCTCTCACAACCAACAACAATCCATACACCGTACCATTCACAATTCCACAGTTTGCCCGAGCAAACCCTCCAGCGCTTACGAACCACAACTACAATAATAGCTGCGAGAGAAGGGACTCGAACCCTTATGCCCTACGGGCACCAGATCCTAAGTCTGGCGTGTCTGCCAATTTCACCACTCTCGCAGAATTATAACCAATCACGGACCCCCGGGTCAATAAGCCCAAAAGTCCTATGAGCCGTGAAGGGATCGAACCTTCGACCCGCAGATTAAGAGTCTGCTGCTCTCCCAGCTGAGCTAACGGCCCACAACAAATATTATATACACGCCCGGCAGGACTCGAACCTGCGACCTACGGATTCGAAGTCCGGCGCTCTATCCAGCTGAGCTACGGACGCCTGCTTGCTTTTAGCGGCTATCCACCTACCTTCTCTCGGGTGGGTGATGGGGCTCGAACCCACAACAACCAGATCCACAGTCTGGTGCTCTGCCAGTTGAACTACACCCACCACGGAATTATAAAAGAACAAATATTTTAACCACCTGAAATATGCTAAAATTAGCAAAAATTGTCAAGTTTAGTATATTCAAAAACACGTCCAGCAGGATTCGAACCTGCGACCCACAGCTTAGAAGGCTGTTGCTCTATCCAGCTGAGCTATGGACGTACAAAATCGGGATGAGAGGATTCGAACCTCCGATCTCCTGCTCCCAAAGCAGGCGCCCTAGCCGCTAGGCTACATCCCGGAGTACAAAAAATATATATATTTTTACTTTTCGGGTCAAGATACTAAAGACGTTTTATAACCCCTTCACTCCCAGACCATGTGCGAGACACAACAAAGTAATACCTTTTACTCCCCTTCTGTCAATCCTCCAGAAGGATTAATCTAACATTAATCTCCAAGGAGCTGTTTCATAAACGCAGACCTATCTGTCCCCTCTTTTAGCACAACCAAGAGGGTATCTTCTCCCCCAACCGTACCGATAATCTCCGGAATCTGCAGTTGATCAATTGCAAAGGCTACCCCCGTAGCATGACCGAGTTTGGTCTTAATTACGGCAAGATTTCCGGAAAATTGAATACTGATAATTCCTCTCTTTATATCATCCTTCAAAAAGGGCTCCGGCACCTTTTCTGTGCCTGCTCTGTTCACCGCATATATATATCCCTCTTCGGGGTCAGGTACCCGTGCTATCCCCAACATCTTCAGATCTCTGGAAAGGGTAGCCTGCGTTACATCAATCCCTGCCATCTTTAAACGCTGTTGAAGCTCTTCCTGACTATGAACCTTCTCGTCCTGGAGAATTGACAGAATCAATCTTCTCCGCGATTCTTGACTGGTCAGTTTACCCTCCTTACAAGCTGATTTTTTATTCAAGCATTTTATTTTAATTCAAATATAACATATTTATTCAAAAATATTCCAGTGAAAATATTATCTTTCAATCATATTTTTACAAAAACTTTCTCACTAAAATAAATCTTGAACAAGTGACCCTATAATGAATAGAATACGCCGAATAAACAACCATACAAAGGGGCCAGTATGAAAGCTTTTATATTCTGCGGATACCATAACACGGGCAAAACAACCTTCATAAAAAACCTGGCAAGTGAGCTTGCAAAGCTTGGTTACTCCGTTGCATATCTAAAACATGTGACAGATCCCTCCACCTGGAAAACCAAAGAAAATCTGCATGACACGGAAACCATGCTTGAAACCGGAATAAAAACCTCCATTGCCCTAACAGAGGAGGTAACCGTAACATACACAAAGAACCACCTTGCAACTCAAAGAGGAAACGCTTCCTCAGGAGAGAGGAAAACAATTCGAAACACATTAAAACAACTTAACGCCGACTATGTATTAATAGAAGGTTTCAAACACTATGACGGCCCCATTCCAAAGATAATATTCGGAAAATCCGAGGAAGAAATCCTTAAACTCTATCAAGAAATCGGTAACTACGGCATATACATAGGCTATACAGGGATGGGTATAGAAGAGATAAATCGTGAAGAGCTCAAAGGATTGAAACACCTTTCCTACACCCGGAACAATGTATCCTTTTTTACATCTTTAAGCGCCGAATATCCCTCCGACATAGACTGCGGCGAGTGTGGAGTTTCCTCCTGCAGAGAGTTTATAACAGAGGTGCTAAACGGAAAGAAAAGCATGAGCGAATGCAAACCACTTCACGGAGATATTAAACTCTACATAAACAACAATCCGGTGTACCTTAAATCCTTTGTCGGGAACACCCTAAAGGATATCATAATGGCCTACATCAAAAATCTTCACGATGTTCCCCCGGAGGGTTCTATAAAGATTCTTATAAAATAAACTATAGAAAGAAGAGAAAAGCAATGTACCTGACGGAAGAAAAACTGCAAAAATACTGGGAAGAGTTAAAGCACTGTAGGTATGAGGAAATCCTCTTTATAGAAGATTTCCTAATAGACGAGGAACACCCCCCCCGATTCGGGGGAGAGAAATTGAAAGCCGGGGAGGCCTGGATTACTCGAAGAGACAACTATCTCTGGTTAAAAGCCTCTATCGACATTCCCGAAAAGTGGAAAAACCGGGATGTAGTAGGGGTTTTTAATTTTCCAAGGATATACCCACCGGGGGAGAGAGAGTTCGAGGGACTGGTATACATAAACGGTAAAATCCTTCAGGGAATCGATATAAATCACCAAGAGGTAGTCCTTCCCTCTCTGAAGGGAGAAGTGCAAAATAAGACCATCGAGATAACCATTCGCCTATGGTCTGGAATGAACCAAAACAGGGGAAAGGACTACCCGTTCATTCTCTCCATCGATACCGCCCTTCTTGCGCTTCTAAACGGAGAAGCGGACAAGCTCTACTTCCTCGGTAAAGAGATTCTTGGTACTATTAAAAAGCTCTCTCCTACAGATCCTAACAGGGAGAAATTACTCAACATCCTAGACGACACGGCCAAACTGATAGATTGGAGCGTTACCTATTCTCCCATAGACAACCCTCACAGAAATCCGGATAAAAGCCTCTTTTCATCTATTCGAGAGGCCTATGGATACCTCACCCAACACCTCGAGGAAATCGAGTACAAAAATCCGGTACGTATAAGCGCCATAGGTCACACACATATCGACGTGGCATGGCTATGGAGGTACAAACACACACGAGAAAAGGCGGTAAGGAGTTTCGCAACCGTAATAAATCTGATGAACAGATATCCGGAGTATATATTTCTCCAGAGCCAACCACAGCTCTACGAGTTTGTTAAAGAGGACAATCCATGGCTATACGAAAGAATAAAAGAGAAAATCAAAGAGGGCAAATGGGAACCTGAGGGCTCTATGTGGGTAGAGGCAGATTGCAATCTGACAAATGGCGAATCTCTTGTAAGACAGATACTGATGGGTAAAAGATTTTTTAAAGAAGAGTTTGGGGTGGACAATAAAATCCTCTGGCTTCCCGACGTATTTGGTTACTCCTGGGCACTCCCACAGATACTCAAAAAGTCGGGTATAGAGGTTTTCATGACAACAAAGATAAGCTGGAATGAGTACAACAGATTTCCCCATGATACCTTCTTCTGGAGGGGTATAGATGGCACGGAGATACTAACCCATTTTATCACCATTCCCTCTTACGGCCAATTCCCCTCATGGCACCAAACCTACAACGGTATTATTGATGCACCCTCGGTATTCGGAATATGGGAAAAGTACAGCGAAAAGGGGTGGAACACTGAACTCCTCTTCTCCTACGGTCACGGAGACGGAGGTGGGGGAGTGAACAGAGAGATGCTAGAGAGCAGGAGAGCTCTGGAAAAAATAAAACCCGCTCCCGAGGTTTTTCCGGAGAGGGCGTGGGACTACTTTAAGAGACTTCTAAAGCGAGCAGAGAAAGAGAGGGAGAGAGATAAACTCAGGATATTCCCCGACAGGCGGGGTAAAATTTCAACCTGGGACGGGGAACTGTACCTCGAACTTCACAGGGGCACCTACACATCTCAGGCTTTTGTAAAGAAGAACAACAGAAAACTGGAACTTCTATACAGAAATATAGAGATTCTCTCAATTATGAAGACACTTGAGAACGGAAAAACAGACTCTTATCCCGGAGAAAAAATAAACAGGGGATGGAAGATAATACTAAGAAATCAGTTTCACGACGTACTTCCCGGCTCCAGCATCCATCCGGTGTACGAGGATGTAAAAAAAGAGTACGAAGAGGCGTATCGTATTGGAGCAGGGGTGCTTAAAACCCTGGGATTCGAGAAACCCGAAGAGGCCGTTTTAAACAACACAAATCCCACTCACTCTCTTAGAATCGTAAATACCACAGGCTTTAGAAGGAAAGGATTAGTTTTTGTAGAGGCATTAAAACCGGAAAACGATATCGTATTATATGACAACGATGAGAACAAAATCTTAGACATTCAAACCGCCGACGGGGGAACCTACATCTACATAGAAAAACTGGAGAGTTTTGAGAGTAAAAGAGTAGAAATCAAAAACGTTCCCCCCTCCAATCCGTCTGGCGAAAACTTCCCATTTGTATTCGATGCTAACAAAAATTATCTGGAAACCCCCTACTACATAATACAGTGGGACACAGATGGGAGACTTAGCTCTATCTACGATAAAGAATTAAAGAGAGAAGTAATAAAACCCGGTGAGAGAGGGAACAGGCTGATACTATTCGAGGACAAACCAATAAACTTTGACGCATGGGACATAAATATCTACTACAGAGAGAAACCCGAAGAGCTAAACAACTGCACCAGAAGAGCCGAGCTTACCTCCATGGGAAAATTGTTCTGCGACCTGAGATTTGAGTGGGAGTTTGGCAACTCTAAACTTAAACAAACAATGCGAACCTATACCCATAGCAGGAGAATTGATTTCATAACCACAGTTAATTGGTATGAAAAACAGAAATTGCTCCGGGTATACTTCCCCACAGAAATCCGGGCTACAGAGGCCACATATGACGTACAGTTTGGCAATGTAAAACGACCGACTAACAGCAATACTAGCTGGGAGGAGGCCAAATTTGAGGTAGTAGGACACCAGTGGGCGGATATCTCGGAACGGGGATTCGGGGTAGCTTTGCTAAACGATTCAAAGTACGGTTACGCCATAAGGGGCGGAACCTTAAGTTTGTCTCTCCTGCGCGCTCCTACAAGTCCTGATCCGGAAGCGGACATGGGGGTTCATCGGTTTACCTATTCGCTCTTACCACATCCCGGAGACTGGTTTGAGGGAAACGTTCACGCAGAGGCCTGGGATTTAAACGATCCCCTCCTAATCTTCCTTGCTGCCACAAACCCACAGGGTGATCTAGCAAAAAAACAGCTTTTCAAGCTCGAGAGTAGCGGCATACATGTGGATGCGGTAAAACTGGCAGAGATAGCCCCTCTAAAATCCGACAAACCCCAAACCTCCCCTCCCGTCATTTTAAGAATCCATGAGTACAGCGGGGGGCTAAGCCCATTTAGAATAACAAGCGATTACGAGATAGAAAGGTGGGAAGAGTGCAACCTAATGGAAGAGAGCATTGGACCAGTGGTAGAGAAAGAGACAATAGAGGGTGTTATAAAACCTTATGAGGTAAAGACCTTCAAGATATTCTTCTCGTACGGGGGATAAATCACACCCCTCTCGGTAATGATACCGGTAATGTAACGCGCGGGGGTTACATCAAAGGCGGGATTGTAAACAGAAATCCCAGAGGGAGCCGTCTGTTGTCCGAATCCCTTTACAACCTCATCCGGCGATCTCTCCTCGATAGGAATCTCCCTACCCGTTTTTGCACTCGTATCAAAGGTAGAGATGGGAGCCGCAACATAGAAGGGCACATTAAACTCATGAGCCGCAATGGCAAGACTAAGCGTTCCTATCTTGTTGGCCGTATCCCCATTAGCCGCAATTCTGTCAGCACCTACAATAGCCATATTCACCCTCCCCTGACTCATAACAAAGGCTGCCATACTGTCGGTTATCAAAGTAGCGGGAATATTCGCCTCCACAAGCTCAAAGGCGGTAATCCTTGCCCCCTGCAGGAGAGGACGGGTTTCATCGACCCATACATGTATTTTATAACCCAGCTCCTTTGCCCTAAATATCGGAGAAAGGGCGGTACCGTACATAGCAGTGGCAAGTCCTCCTGCATTACAGTGGGTAATGAGTGAATACCCATCTTCTATAAGTTTCACACCATTCTCTCCTATCGCCCGACACACCGTGTTATCCTCATCTATCATCTTAAGAGCCTCACTATAAATAAGCCCTATCAACTCACCCGGTTCTAACCTTTTAGTCCCCCTTTCTTTAACTGTCCGCTCAACAAGTTTTCTAATCCTTTCGATAGCCCAGAATAGATTAACCGCCGTGGGCCTGGAGGTGGAGATGTACTCACAGACCTCATCGAAACGCTTTTTAAAGAGCTCAAATTCGGCCCCTTTATAGTTTTTAACCCCCAGCCACACACCGAAAGCTGCAGCTATTCCTATGGCAGGTGCCCCTCGTATACGAAGTTTCTTTATCGCTTCCCACATCTCCCGTTCGTTCCTTATCTCTATATAGCGTTTCTCCAAGGGTAGAAGGGTTTGATCCACTATAAAGACCCTCCCCGAATCGGCATAAATGGTAGGAATAGGCATCGTTTCAAACCTCCCGATATCACAAATCAATTACAATAGTTTTACACTTTTACGCTTAAAAATAAAGAGAGAATTATTACTATAATACATAGGAAGCCTATACATTCACACAAACCAGGGGGTACAGGAGAGATGAAATTTGAAAAGCAGTTTGAACTTAGATACTTCGAGATGAACTCGCACGGAGAGGCATCACCGACCACAGTACTAACCCTGCTGGAGGAAGCGGCAGCGGATCACTGTCTATCAATAGGATACGGCCTCTATGACCTGATGGAAAAATACAACATTGGGTGGATCCTGCTCTCCGGTTATATGGAGATGGTGCGTTACCCGAGGTACAAGGAAAAAATCACAATTCAGACATGGCTTTCACTATACAGATTAATACGCGGAACAAGAGAGAATATTATATACGGAGAGGATGGAAAAATAATCGGGAGGGCAAAGGGACAGTGGTTATTCTACAACGTAAAGAAGAAAAAGGCCGTTAAGGTGTTTGATGAAATACGGGAGCGCTGGTCGTGCATCCCAGAGGAGAGTGTAAACTACGATATCTATAGGGGGTTAGAGGGAATAGATTCTGCAAGACACACGGAGATTTTCAAGGTAAAACGCTACGACACCGACTCCAACGAACACGTGAATAATATCAGGTATCTCCAATGGCTGCTCGAAACCATTCCGGAGGACACGCTAAGGGATTACTTCCTACACTCGATAGAGGGGCATTTCGTGGGTGAAGCTCATTACAACGATACACTCAAATCACTAACGGAGCCTATCGAACCCAAAGAGAACACGGAAAGTCTCTCCTACATTCACACGGTAAGGGACATGAAAACAAATACGGTATATGCAACCGCACAAACAAACTGGAAAATCCGGGTATAGGTTGGGCTCTTGAAGTTGGGCTCTTGAACAACATTAAAATAAATGTAGAATAGCCTTATATTTTATCCGGTTTCCGGCACGTGAAGATTATTAAAGACGAAACAAGACTGGCCTATATTCACCTCGTAAAATGGGTTATCCTCGCATTACTATCCGGTTTACTGGGAATACTTGTCGTGCATTCCTTCGCATTTGTTATCGGAACCACAAACAAAATAGGCAAAACCACACACCTACCAATTTTCATACTCCCCGTTATGGGAGCCCTTTTAAACGGAATTGTATTCTACAAGATAGAACCGAGGGCCAGAGGAGAGGGAATCCCATCATACATAAAATCTCTAAAGAGTGAAGGGGGAAAATTCAGTCTCAGGGTAACCATATTTAAATATCTCGCCGCTCTGGCCACACTGGCAAGCTACGGCAACGGGGGAATCGTGGGACCGGTAGGAAGGGTTACCGCAGGAGTTGTTTCCGCATTTGCACAGAGGGTAAAGAGAATAAGAATCGCAAGAATAAAAAAATCAAAAAAGACTCATCATCTTCTCCCGGAAACCACGATAAAATTATTTGCCAAAGAGGACATAAGAACCGCTGCCATTTGCGGAATGGCCGCGGCAATGGGGACCATATTCCACACCCCCATAGGCGGGGGAATATTTGCGGTAGAGATAATCCAAAAGGATAAAATGAACTACAGAGACCTTTTTCCCGCACTACTTGCAAGTACCTCCGCGGTATTTTTCTCCAAATCCTTCAACCTTCGCTCTTTCTACACGTTTAATGTAACAAGAGATTTTATGAATATGAATATGATAGGATGGATATTTCTCCTCTCGATTCTGGGGGGACTGGCCGGAGGGTTTTACACGTGGATTTACTCAACAATCGCAAGGCTCTTAAAGCGAGAGAGTGGTTCCATACTTATAAAGGTACTAACGGGCTCCCTTATAGCAGGGCTACTCGCATGGATTGTCAATCCAGAGCTGGCAGGAACAAGTTCGGGGTTGATGAGTGCAATCCTTTCCAGAGACACATCCATCCTGTACGGTAACATCCCCCATACAATACCCCTCTATATAGCATTACTAGTGCTGTTCTTGCTAAAAGCCCTGGGAAATACCGTAACGGTGGGTTCCGGAATGAGTGCGGGTTTTACAGGTCCTGCCGCTATTATGGGCATGCTACTGGGACTCGGACTCTCGGATTTCCTGGGTGTTGATATGAACAGCGCAACCCACTTCGCATTTATCGCAACCGGTTTTTCCAGTGTTCTGGCAAGCAGTATGAACATCCCTATAGCAGCCGCCGTAATGAGTGTGGAGATTTTTGGATTACACTACAGTCTTCCCGCCACCATGGGAGCGGTTATAGGGTTTCAGATAACAAGAACCAGAACTATCTACGAATATGCAGTTAAAGAGATAGAGGAAGAAACAAAAGGGGAGTCTCTCCTAACAGACTCCCCTTAAAATTTGCTTAGATACGATCCTAGTCTTCGTCGTAAGAATCGGGCACCCACATAATGAGGGGACGCTTATAACCATCCGCATCCTTGGCATACCCAACGGCATAGTAGCCGTTGTTTACCTTTACTACGTTATCAAGAGAGGATTCGCCATAGTTATCCTCGTTAAAGATAAAGGTCTTTTCACTATAAAAGCCTGAGTTCCTTACACATATGGCTGCTCTTGCATTAGCAATATCATCTGTTGCTTTTTGGTATCCGACCACAACGGTATAACTATTATCCGTATCATAAATAATGCCCTTTCCTGCTTCATCCTCCACCGAAGACGAATCAACAGTTTCGGAGAAAGAGTGATCGCTAGGTGGATTAATCGATGCAGGATCAATATCATAGAGTATTGTTTCTCTATCCGCTAGTACACGTAACACCCCGGTAGCATATAGGCGGTCTTTGGATGACGAGTAATACATACCATATATATCCCCATTGGAAATCCCCTCCCACCATTCCTTTAACGTTGTTAACCCACTGTCATACCTTCTAAGACTGGCATACTCTGTGGTAGTATTAACAATCATACCTCCCACATACACGTCCGTATTATCCGCTACAGAAACAGCATACCCCAAGGCACCCGCACCATTTGGATCAAAGGTAGTGCTCGCAGAACTCACAAAGGCCGTCCCGTTATCCTGAAATTTAATAACAAAAGCATTGTGAACGGTAGAATCTTCACCCACAAGGTATATATATCCATCTTTATAGCACATTCCATAAGCTATATTAAGGTCTCCTGTGTTATACTCATAATCCGTATTCAAATCGGTATCAAGACATTCCAAATAAATCCCTTTTCCACCATATATAGAATACTCAACATACACCTTACCATTCCCCAGGGCAATGAGTACCGGCGGATAATTCCCAAAATTGTCTTCAGACGGAAAAACAATCTTCTTATCCCACGTTCCGAGTACAGGATCCAGTCTGTAGACAAAAGCTTGGTATCCACCGCTGGTATCAGCTACATAGTACCCTGCAACGTAGGCATAGGTTCCGTCCGTAGCGATATCGGTAATCTCAGCCGGGACTCCTTCGTAACCCTCATCTTCAAGTATAAGGTATTTATACAAATCATCCTCATTCTTGGCATCCAGCCAGTTATGAATGGTTATTTTTATAGGACTAGTTGTGATAACAGCAGAAGAAGAATCCTTATGATAACCCAAAACCTTAACCTCTTTCTCTCCAATTCCCACATCAGAGAGATCTACTTTAACCTCCCAACTGTTCCCAGTCAAAATATCCATCTTATCATACACCTTATCCCCAATCTCCAGCTTAATCGTATCCAGATTGTTGTACGTCCCTTTAAAAACAACACTCTTAGCTACAGACAGGTAAGCACCGTCAGTAGGCTCCGTAAGAGTCAATTCCTCTTCTAAGCCCAACCAGCTCTTTATTAAATCACACCCGGAAAACCCTACCACCAAAAGAGCAACCACAAACAACACACCCACTATAGTTCTCAACCTTTTCATAATAACGCCCTCCAAACGATAAAAAGAGTTGTTATACTATTGT
>CAZQTC010000016.1:0-134459 GCA_964596425.1 uncultured Spirochaetales bacterium
TATGGAAATATTTAGCCTGGTGACCATAGCGGAGGGGAACCACCCGTTCCCATTCCGAACACGGAAGTTAAGCCCTCCAGCGCCGATGGTACTGCCCCTAGCCCGGGGGTGGGAGAGTAGGTCGTTGCCAGGCTTTTTTTATTGTCCGAATTAATATTTCCCTCCTTGTATTTCGACTTGGATATTTTCCTTCTCTCTGTATTGTGTTAGGATAGCCCGTGTTGCGCTAAACGCGGCTAAACGCGTTAGACCTTTGAGTTGGGAAGATTCTATGCGAAAAACGGGTGGAAATAAAAAATTATTTCTCTTTGCCTATTTTTTAATCCTTATCTTTGTGGGTTCTGTTCTTCTCTCTTTGCCAGAGGCATGGGATGGCAGGGGACATTTACGCTATATCGATGCCCTTTTTACTTCAACCTCTGCAGTGTGTGTTACCGGATTGATAACGGTTCAGACCCCTGATTTTTCCCTGTTTGGGCAGATTGTAATTCTTCTTCTTATTCAGTTTGGCGGGCTTGGAATAATCAGTTTTACAACTCTGTATCTTGCCATTCCCGCTAGAAGAATGTCTCTCCGTGACAGAGATGCTGTTAGAGAGTATTATATTGACTCTATGCGTTCTGATCCCAAGGGGATAATAAAAAAGATTGTCTTAATGACACTATTCTTTGAGATTCTGGGAACCATTCTTCTGTTTAAACCCTTTTCAAGGGGTAATCCCTTCTTTGGGCAAAATAAGATTTTTTTCTTGTCTCTCTTCCACTCGGTTTCTGCCTTCTGTAATGCCGGTTTTTCTCTCTTTAGAAACAGTCTGGAGAGTTATAGGGACTCTGTTAGTGTGAATATGGTAATAATGTTTCTTATAGTATTTGGTGGGCTTGGCTTCGTGGTACTCCAGGATGTGAGTGAAAGAATACTGGGTTTTCGAAGGAAAATATCTCTCCATACAAAGATTGTTCTCTCTGTCACCGGGGTACTTATTGTCGGAGGGGCTATTCTCTACTATCTCCTAGAAGCGAAAAATACTTTTTCTGGTCTGACAACTGGAAGTAAGGTGTTAGCTTCCTTGTTTCAGTCTGTAACAACGAGGACAGCAGGTTTTAATACAGTGGAAGAGTCGGCGCTTACCATTCCCTCTAAGACCCTAACTTTGTTTCTAATGTTTGTGGGGGGCTCATCCGGTTCTATAGCAGGTGGAATAAAGGTTACAACATTTTTTATAGTGCTTTTGGTTTCTTTAAGGGAGCCGGATTCGAGAAATGAGCTTGAAGTTTTTAAAATGAAGATCTCCCAACGGACTATATCCAAGGCACTTAGTTTTACACTCAAGGCAATTCTAATACTCTTTGTTAGTATTTTTCTCCTGACAGTTTCTGAATTGTTATTGGCAAAGGGAAATCCTAATGGCGTATACAGGAATGGGAGGGGTTTTTTAGCTCTAGTCTTCGAGGCTTTTTCTGCCTTTGGTACAGTTGGTTTGTCAATGGGGGTCACTTCGCATCTATCAATTATGGGCAAGGTTGTGATAATATTGACTATGTTTTCCGGAAGGGTTGGGCTGATATCTATTGCTATGCCTAAGTACAAAAAGTACCCGGAACATCTGGTAGATTATCCAAGGGGGGAGGTGTTAATAGGATAATGAAGCAATTTGCAATAATCGGTTTAAGTAGATTCGGGAGGAGAATACTGGAGGAACTACTCGATGTGGATTGTGAGATACTTATTATTGACAAGAGTCGAGAGGTTATAGAGACATATAAGGAAAAGGTAACTGCCGCTTATGTGGCTGATGCTATAAATGAGGAGATAATTAACCGATTGGTGCCTACTACGATTGATGCTGCGATCGTTGATCTGGGGGAAAAGCTTGAGGTCTCGATATTAGTTACCAATTATTTGAATAAGATGGGAATAAAAAAGATTATTGCGAAGGCCGAAACGGATGAGCATGCAGAGATACTAAAGATAGTTGGTGCCACTCAGGTTGTTCTTCCAAATAAAGAGGCAGCTAAAAGAATTGCTCCCCTCCTTGTCTCGTCACTTCTCTTTAGTTATCTGCCTATAAGCAAGGATCTTGTAATAGCAGAGATGAAGGTTCCGAAGGATTTAATAGGTAAAACGTTGATAGAGGCCAATCTAAGGCAGAAGTATAAGTTAAATGTTGTTGCTTATAGAAAAGAGGATAATCCCGATTATTTTTATTTTTCACCGGAGTACAGGATAGAGCAGGAAGATATTTTCCTAATTGCCGGTAAGGAGGAAGACCTTGAGCGATATGCAGGAAAATTACCCGGAAATGTTAGTAGAAAAAAACTTCCAACACTCTTTAGGAGATTTTTTACAAAGTTTAGCAGAGAGCAGACAAGATAAATGTAGGTTAACCCTCTAACCAGCGGTGTAGGTTTTCCTTTACGAAACTATTATCCGTTAGATGTGGGTACGAAGAGATAACCCTTTCAATTTCTTCTGATTGACCCGGTGATAATTTTTCTTCCGGGTTCAGGCACAGGTTGGTAGAGACCAAGCCGGCGCGTTTTAGAACTTCCAGGACACCGGGTATTGCTCCCCTATAGTTGTTTCTCGCATCAAAAATGGCTCCATTTGCGTCTGTTAGTTCAACGTTAAGTCGCATGTAGGTGAACAATTTTTCTCCTGAGGGTTTTATCGTGTTTTCTCTGAACTGCTTTATCTCTTCTAACAATTGAACTGCTCTTTTTGTCCATACGGCCCATTGTCCTAATAGTCCCCCTCTTATAAATACTCTAACCGCTCTTCCTTCCCTTTTGAAAGTAAATGGTGTGATCAGATCCTGAATTATGTTATCATCGTTTCCAGTGTAGAGTGCTACCTCATTTTCTCTTTTTGTCTCGATAAGTGCCCGCACCACGTCGATAGATAGATACCTATTAAAGGTTGCAATTTTAATTGCCAGTACGTTCTCAATCTCTTCGAGAAATTTTTTCCAAAACTCAAATGGAAGGAGCATCCCCCTCAGCGCAGGTTGAAGATAAAACCCAAATAGGGGAATCACTGATGCCACTTCCTTACAGTGTTTTATAGTCAACTCTATGGTTTTCTCTCCGTTGCCTCTGTGATTTGCTACTATGGAGTTATCCAATTTTAGTAAGGCGGCATCGTAACCCAATTCCTTTGCAAGTATAGCTTCTTTTATTGCATTATCTGTGCTTCCGACAACTCCCGCTATTTTGACGATGCTTTGGGCACTTTTTCGCTCATGGTTTCTTATCTCTTCCATTGTTAGCTCGAGAAGTGGTTTGTAGAGGCCATACTTTTTATCCCGTATGGAAAACTGAGTTGTATGTACCCCTATGGCAATTCCTCTGGCCCCGGATTCTAGGTAATAGCGTGTTAGAGCTCTTTGGTGTTTCTCGTCAAGTTTTCTCTCTCCTGTTAGGGCTAACGGATGGGCAGGGATTACTATGCCCCCCAAGAGGATTGTCCTTGTTGAGTTATTTGTTTCCTTGTTCATAGTTTCCTCCATTATGGATGTTATTGGTATACAGTTGATGTAATTTATTTCATTGACAACTGCATTTTTATACTATACAATAAAAAACATAAAAAATAAATTTAAAATTTAAAGAGGAGGTATGGGATGGTGCGGAAAATTTTATTGCTTTTTATTTTTCTGGTGAGCGCAAGTTTGCTTTTTGCAGGGGGAGCAGGGGAAAAGAAGGAAAAACTTCCATGGAAGCCTACGAAACCCATTCAAATTATTGTTCCTTGGGCTGCTGGTGGATCTACCGATCAGGTAACCAGGGTTGTTGCGGGTGAACTGGAGGATCATCTTGGACAGAAGATAGTCATAGTGAATCAACCTGGTGCTTCGGGTTCTGTTGGTACAAAGAGTTGTTTGGATGCCCCACATGATGGTTATACGTGGACTGCTGGTGCGGCTGCGGATCTGGGTGGCTATAAGGTTCTGGGGTTTCTTGATACCACACTGGATGATTGGGTATTGTATCTGGACGTTGCGAATGTCGCTGTTGTATCGGTTAATCCAAATACCCCGTATAAAACCTTTGGGGATCTCTTAAAGGCTTTTAAAGAACATCCGGGTGAAATTACTGTTGCGACCGCAGGGCAGAGTTCTGCCGGTCATAATGCAATTGAAGCTATAAGAAAGTATACGGGAATCGAGTATAAGCATGTAACCTATGATGGTGGTAATCCTGCCGTTATTGCTACGGTTTCGGGGGAGTGCCAGGTTGTTACCCAGCTTGCTGTAGAGCAGGCGGACATGATTAGAGGTAAAAAGTTAAGACCTCTTGCCGTGCTTGCGGATAAACCTCTTGAGTTAAAGGGTTACGGTGAAATTCCATCGATAAATAAATGGATCCCTAAACTTAAGAGTGCTCCTAACTACTTTGGTATATGGATTCCGAAGGATGCTCCCAAAAAAGTTATAGAGACTTTTGGTATTTTATGGGATACGGTGATTAAAAACTCCAAGAAACTCAAAGACTATGCGGCATCTCGTGGGGCTATTTTTGATCCGGCCTGGGGAGATGAAGCCAAGAAAAAGGTATTCCCATTTCTCCAGCAGGTGTTATGGATCTATTACGATGCCGGGAAGGCAAAAATGTCTCCCGAAGCTATTGGAATTCCAAGGCCCCAATAGTATAGGGTAAGAGTAATAGAAATAGTATAAAAATACAGCAGGATACCGAATGGTGTCCTGCTGTAATATTTGAGAGTATAGACCGAAATTAAATTTAGAGTATCCAGGAGTAGTTGTAATGAAAGAAAGCAATATGCCAAAGGCAGATTTTGTTACATCGATATTTTTGATAGTCTTTGGGATTGTGGTTGTGTATCTCTCTGCAAAGATGCCAAGATTTGAAGAGATTCATGCCAATCCTTACTCCGCACCTGGTGTTGTTCCCGGATTGTTGGGTGTAACGATATCTTTTCTGGGATTAATTCTCCTTGTGAGATCGATAATCCAGAAGGGTTACAAGCTTGGACTTAACAGGGTTACCGTTAAGCAGTTCTTTAGAGAGCCAATGACGAGGAGAATTCTTCTCACCATTTTTATTAGTGTGGCCTATTGGGCTCTTCTGGGTAGGATTCCCTTTTCTCTTGTGACAGCTCTGTATGTTTTTATCTTTGTGATAATCTTTGAGTATGAAAAGGGAAAAACCATTATCCAACAGAGAAGGATGCTCCTTGTGGCTCTGGTTATGGCGGTGATTACGTCTGCCTCTGTTACCTATGTTTTCCAGTATCTTTTTCTTGTTAATCTGCCGTAGGTAGTGCGAAAGGGAGGAAGTGATGCTTGAAGGTTTACGGATGTTTGGAGAGGCTCTTCTTGGATTTTTGAACCTCCGGGTTATTTTCGATGTCCTTTGGGCGACTCAGCTCGGTATAATAGTGGGGATGCTTCCCGGTTTAACTGCTACGATGGGGGTTGCTCTTCTAACTACACTTACGTTTAAGATGGCAGCGGCTAATGCTGTTATTATTCTTGTGTGTATGTACATAGGGGCAATCTATGGTGGTAGTAGGAGTGCTATCCTGTTGAATATTCCCGGTACCCCTGCTAATGCTGCTACCGCTATCGATGGGTATCCCGCTGCTAAGAAGGGACTTGCCGGACAGGCGATAGGAATTAGTACGACGGGTTCCTTTTTGGGTTCAATTATTGGAATGTTAATGCTTGCCCTCTTCACCCCTTTAATAGGGAATTTTGCTCTCAGGTTTCAGTCTTTTGAGTTTTTCTGGCTTGCTGTCTTTGGTGTGGTAATATCCGGTAACCTTACCGCTCCGAAGGATCCCCTTAAGGGGTGGATTGCAGGATTTTTGGGACTTTTTATCTCTACCATTGGAATGGAGAACATGTATGCCTATAAACGCTTCTCCTTCGGGTGGGTGGAGCTCTCGGGCGGGATTGCCCTTATCCCTGCAATGGTAGGAGCCTTCGGATTTGCCGAGATTATTATGGTTATGAAGTTTCCCAAGTTTGAGGTTATTAAGACAAAGATAAAACGAGTTATCCCGCGACCGGGGGATGTTCTTAGATATTGGAAAACAATTATTCGCTCCGGAATAATAGGCACCTTTATTGGTGCGGTGCCCGGGGTTGGTGAGGATATTGCCGCCTGGGTTTCGTATGATATGGCTAGAAGGTCTAGTAAACATAAGGAAGAGTTTGGGAAGGGTTCTTTTGAGGGTTTGATGGCTGCGGAAACGGGTAATAATGCCTGCGTTGCAGGTGCTATGATACCTGTTCTCTCACTGGCAATCCCCGGTTCTGCACCTGCGGCGGTTTTACTTGCCGCTATGTTTATTCACGGTGTGAGACCGGGGCCGTTGATTATGCTGGAAAATCCCCAGTTTGTCTATCAGGTTGTTGCCATGGTACTCCTCGCTACAACTGCTATGTTTGTATTGGGTCTTTCACTTGTTAAAACCTTGGTTAAAATACTTTTAGTCCCACGACAGAAACTTATGCCTATAGTTTTTGTACTCTGTACCGTTGGGGCGTATGCTTTACATGGCAGACTTTTTGACGTTGGTGTTATGGTTGTTTTTGGGATACTCGGGTACTATATGCGTGTTATGGATTATCCGATAGCACCCCTTGTCCTTGGAATTATCCTGGGCAAGATTTTGGATCCCAATTTGAGACGTGCATTGGTTATATCAAATGGTAATCTTATTCCCTTTTTTACCCGTCCAATTTCTGCTGTTATAGTTGTGATAATCGTCCTTACAATTGTTAGTAGAATGAAGTGGTTTAGATCTCTCGTGGGAGCCATCGCAGGAGGGATGAAATCGGTGTTTAGAGGGAGAAACGTATGAATGGCAGGATAAGAGTGGGCTTTGTTGGGGCCGGATTTGCGGCAAGTTTTCATTATGAGGCGCTTATGGCGGCAGGACTGACCAATGTAGATGTTGTAGGTGTTTTTTCCAGAAGAAGCGAGAGCAGGGAAAGATATGCGGAGGCCCGTGGAATTAAGGCGTTTGATAGTATGGAGGAGCTCATTAGTGTGGTGGATGTGGTGCACGTGTGTGTTCCTCCGGCTCTGCATGAGTACGTAACAGTGGAGGCTTTAAAACGTGATGTCAATGTTATAGTGGAAAAACCCTTTACCGGCTTCTTTGGTCCCTCATCTTACGGTGATGATGGAGAGTCTCTTGATGTTTCCGAGGGATTTAGGGGTGACGAGTACCCTAAGGATAAAATGCGGAAAGGGGCAATAAATAGTGCAAGGCGTATGTTAGAGGCGGAGAAGAATAGTAAAGCCAATATATACTATGCCGAGAATTGGGTATACACTCCTGTTGTCCAGAAGGAGGTAGAGATAATAAAAAAGACGGAGGCTCAGATACTCTGGATTATAGCGGAGGAGTCCCATTCGGGTTCCCATTCTCCAACCTATGGAAGTTGGAGATACTCTGGGGGGGGATCTATCATGGGAAAGGGGACGCATCCCTTAACAACTGTATTGTACCTTAAGCGAGTGGAGGGTCTTACAAGGAATGGTGAACCTATAAGGCCCAAGAGTGTTACCGCGAGAACCCACGAGATAACACGCCTTCCCGGGTATGTCGATAAGGGTTTCCTTAGAACGGATTATGAGGATGTTGAAGATTTTGCCGTGATGCATGTTGTTTTCGAAGACGGAACTGTTTCTGATATATTTGCAAGTGAGATAGTCCTGGGCGGGGTACACAATTGGCTTGAGGTTTTTGCCAATAATCATAGAACACGATGTAATATAAACCCTATTGATGCCCTGGAGACGTACAATCCCCTGGAGAGTCAGTTTGAGGATATATACGTGGTAGAAAAGATAGGAACCAAACAGGGTTGGAGCAAACCGGCCCCGGACGAAAATTGGATGAACGGATATGTTCAGGAGCTCAGAGATTTCTATGATTGTATGAGTAAAAACAAGAAATCACTCTCCTCTTCCGACCTTGCGTTTGACACGGTTTCTGTTATCTATTCCGCTTATCTCTCCGCGGAGAGGAGAGGCGAGGAGGTGGAAATAGTAAGTTAGGTCTGTAGACTGTTACTGTTGAAGACGCGGATTGATTTTTTCTGAGAGTGTATCACCTATTATATTGAATGATAGTACTGTAAGGGCCAGGGCTATACCCGGGTATAGTGCCATCCAAGGAGCCTGAACGAGGTAGTTTCTCGCATCTTTTAGCATTAGACCCCAGCTGGGAGTGGGTGGCTGTGTGCCTAACCCTAAAAATGAGAGAGATGCCTCGATAGATATCGAGATTGCAAAGGTTATGGATCCCTGGACAATCACCTTACCTATCAGGTTAGGAATTATATGGAGGAATACTATCTTTAGTGTTGAACTCCCCAGGGCTCTGGAGGCCTCTACGAATCCCTCTGTCTTAATTGCGAGGGTTTCCGCTCGTACTAGACGGGCGAATACAGGGCTGAATATTACCCCGATAGCAAGCATTACCTGAAGCAGTCCGTATCCCAGAAATGAAACTACTGTAATTGCAAGCAGCACGGTTGGAAATGAGAGGATACTATCCATAAGGAGCATGAGGATATTATCGATAATTCCCCCCGATAGTGCCGCGATTAGTCCTGCCGTTACTCCTATTGCTCCTGCGATAGAAACGGAGACTATTCCAACCAACAGAGCGGAACGAGAGCCAAAGATCAGTCTGCTTAGGATGTCTCTTCCGAAATCGTCGGTACCCAGTAGGTAGTGCCCGGATGGTGGTTTTAAGCGATCGTTTAGGTGTTGATCCGTTGGATTGTAGGGAGATATTAGGGGAGCTGCTACTGCGGCAGCTCCCAGAATTGCAAGATATATTATTGCGGCGTAGAATAATCTGTTTCTTATGGTTCTCTTATGCCTCATTGATACTCTTTCTATTGCGCCTGTCCCACAAATTTTGTCCACCTAAAGTCTAGGGTGTCCAGTTTTGGTGTAACTCGAAATCCTATTACATCCCTCTTGAGGGCGTTGTATACATAGGGTGTTCCGAGGTACATAAACGGGACATCTTTTGCCATTATTTCCAGTGCTCTATCGTATAGAGCCTTTCGTGCCTTAAAACCCATTGTTACTCTTGCCTTGTTTATTAAGTCAAGACACTCCTTGTTTTTCCATTTTACATACCTTCCTCCGCCGTAGCCCCCGAGGGTACCGTCCGGATCGAGCTTTCCCGTATGTCCTATTACCGTAAGATCGAATTTGCTCTGTCTATAGACCTCGCTTATCCATGTAGGCCAATCTACGAGCTTGATTTTAACGTTCATTCCAACCTTTGAAAGCATCTCCTGATACATCTCTCCGGCTTTTACATGGGGTGCATAGTTCTGTGGAAGTACTAGCTGGAAAACTCTATCCTTTGTTACCCCGGCCTCTTTTAAGAGTTCTCGCGCCTTCTCTGGATTGTAGGGATAGAGATTTGTAAAATCCTTGTAGTAGGGATTTGAATAGTCCATGAATGTGCCTATTACCTTCCCTCCGCCGTACGCAATATCTAAAACCTTCTGTTTGTCGATTGCATAGTTTATTGCCTGTCTTACGCGCAGATCGTTGAGAGGAGGTCTGCTGCAGTTTATTGCCATAACAAGAATTAACGCGGAGAGATTCTTTTCTATCTTTATATTTGAGTCTTTTTCGAGTGTTGGAATATCTTCCCTGTTGATTCTAAATGCGATATCAAGTTGTCCCGCAAGCATTCCCTGAATTACCACGGAGCGTTCCGGTATTATGTTGATTACCACCGTCTGAATTATCGGATGTCCCTTCATCCAGTAATTGGGGTTTTTCTTAAGAACTATTTTGCTATCGCGTACCCATTCCTCCAGTGAGTAAGGACCTGTTCCTACCGGTTTGGAGGCAAAATCGTGTCCGTTTTCTATCAGGCGTTTTGGAAGTATTGCCCCCCATCCTGAGGCTAGTGAGGCAAGAAATGGAGCCGATTTTTGTTTTAGTTTGAATATTACTGTATAGTCGTCAGGGGTTAGAATTTTCTCTATGGCTGCAAATTCTTTGGCCTTGGGGGAGGCGGTTTTTTTATCCAAAATCCTTTCGAAGGTAGCCTTTACGTCGGCTGAGGTTAGTTTGTCGCCATTGTGGAAAATCACCCCCCTTCTCAATTTAAACGTCCACGTGAGGGAGTCCGGAGATACGCTCCAGCTCTTTGCCAGTGCCGGTACTATCTTGCCATTTTGATCCGGTTCGACAAGAGTATCGAATATGCTCTTGTCTACCTGGAAGGTTAGGGTTCCGGAGGTTTTTTGGGGATCCAGGGTATCGGGATTTCCGGAGATAGAGACGTTCAGGACTCTTTTTTCCCGTTGTCCCTTGGCGATGAGTTGGCCGGGAGTTAGTAGTAGAGCAATTAGTAATAGGAATAAAATTTTTCCTCCTCTTTTTTTCATTGATTCCTCCTTATGTTTATCTATCTATGATAAAACATGCCACCGCATGTTTATCACCTACTTTTTTAAGCTCTGGCATTTTTCCCCTGCATATCTTCCCTTTTATAGGGCACAGGTTGTAGTATGGACATTCTAAAGTGGGTCCTATATTCTTTCCATCCACGGTTTCGGCTGTTGTGGTTAAATATTTTTCGGAACTTCCGTGTTTCCTGGGATTCCCCGGTATGGAGTCTAAAAGTTTTATAGTATACGGATGAATAGGATTATTCACAATATTCTCGGCGCTTCCTGTTTCGACAATTTTCCCTTTGTACATCACTGCAATTTGGTCACTAAGGTAAGCCACTAGATTTAAGTCGTGAGATATAAATAGATATGTGAGTTTTAGTTTTTCCCTCAGATCTATTAGTAAATTGATAATTTGAGCCTGGATAGAAACATCCAAATTGGAAACAGGTTCGTCCAGAACAAGGAAGTCTGGATTTAATGTAAGGGCTCTTGCTATAACTATACGTTGTTTCTGTCCTCCCGAAAATTCGTGTGGATATCTGTTCTTTAATTTTGGGGAAATTCCTACAAGCTCCAGATATTTATCTATTATCTCTTCTCTCTCTGTCCCTGAAACGCCTATATTACCTAAACCCTCGCCGAGGCTTGTAGCTATTTTTAATTTTGGGTTTAGGGAGCTGTTTGGATCCTGGAAAACAATCTGCATATTTCGTCTATAGTCTTTTAGTGTTTTCTTTGGGAGTCTGGTAAGTGAAACCCCTCTGTAGAGTATCTCACCCGAGGTGGGTTGTTCGAGAAGCAAGAGTGTTCTTGCCACTGTGGTTTTGCCACATCCCGATTCTCCTACGAGACCGAAAACAATATTTTTTTCTATGGAAAAACTAATATTGTCTATTGCTTTGACCCCCCGCTTAATATTCCCTATGAGTCCTCTGGGTTTAAATTCTTTTACCAGGTTCTTTACCTCTATTAGATTACTTTTCATCTTTTTACTTTTTAAACCCCTTCTACAATCTTTCCGGGAAAGTGGCATGCCACAGTGTGATTTTGTTTTACCTCTTTTAGGCGCGGTTCTACCTCTCTGCATATCCCTTTAGCTATGGGGCATCTGGTATGAAATGCGCACCCTGGTGGAATTGAATCTGCACTCGGAACTTTTCCCGGGATTGATTTTAAGCGTTTGCCCCTCTTTGAGGGATCTGGAATGGAGAGAAGGAGCAACCGGGTGTATGGATGCAGTGGATTGTTAAATATGGCCTCTACATTGCCACATTCCACTATTTTGCCTGCATAGATTATTGAAACGGTGTCTGCAATCTCCCTTATCACGGCGAGATCGTGAGAGATAAAAAGCACACTCATATTTAGAGAATTCTTCAATTCACCGATTAGTTTTAGAATTTGGAGTTGTAGAGTAACATCCAGAGCGGTAGTGGGCTCATCTGCTATTAAAAATAGGGGATTACAACTTATCGCCATCGCAATCAGTGCGCGCTGTTTCATCCCACCGGAGAGTTCGTGTGGATAGCTGCTGAGGATTCTTTCCTCACCCGGTAGGCCGACAAGTTTAAGCAGTTTTAGGGTTTGTTTTTGGCTCTCTTCTCTTCTCATGTTCAGGTGTAATCTTAATGTTTCCCCTATTTGTTCTCCTATTTTTAGGGACGGATTTAGATATTTGGAGGGTTCTTGAAATACTATTGCAAGTTCTTTTCCCCTCTTAAGTCTCATCTCTTCCGGTGTTAAGCTAAGCAGACTGCTCCCGTTAAAAATAATTTCTCCGCTGTTGATGTGAGCGGGGGGTGTTTGAAGTAGTCCCATTATTGTCATTGAGGTGACCGATTTCCCGGAACCGGATTCTCCGACCAGTCCGTGAATCTCTCCCCATCTTACGTTGAGGTTTATTCCTCTTAGTGCGCGGAGGTTGGGTTCGAAAGTAACCTCAAGATTTTTAACTTTAAGGATAAAATTATTTCTTCCCTTCATTATTTTCACTATTTTATCTCTATTTTGGGGTTTAATACGCTGTAGAGAATATCAACTAAAAAATTAATAAGTGAAAAAATTATGGCAACGAAGACTACCCCCCCCTGAATAAGAGTGAAGTCCCTCTGGTAGATACCGGTAAGAAATAATCGACCCAGTCCTGGGAGGGAAAAAACTTGTTCTATTATGATTGCTCCCCCCAGCATATATCCAAATTGTATTCCTGTTACCGTAACAACAGGAAGGAGCGCATTCTTTAGGGCATGTTTATATTTTACCATCCTCTCCGTTAACCCCTTTGCCCTTGCTGTAATTACGTATTCTTTGCTTAACTCTTCTACCATTGAGGCTCTTGTTAATCTTAGAATAACCGCTGCCCGGGCGAACCCGAGGGAGATAGCGGGGAGTATATAAAATTTAAAACTTCCGGACCCAAAGAGAGGAAAGAGATGAATCTTTACGGCGAATATTAAGAGGAGTAGTATCCCCAGCCAGAAACTGGGTATTGCCATTCCTAACTGTGAGATTGTCATGCCGATATAGTCCCATAGTGACCATCTGTGCACTGCAGAGAGGATACCTATAGGTATTGCTATAATAATTCCGAAGATAATTCCCAATACTGCAAGTGTAAGGGTTAGAGGAAAACGTTGGAGGATCAATTTCTTAACGGGTTGATCTGTCATCATGGAGTTGCCGAAATCAAAGACCACGATTCGTTTTAGCCAATCCGTGTACTGGATGATAAGAGGTCTATCGGTACCCAGTTTCTCTCTTATTGCTTGAATTTCCTGTTTTGTGGCGTCTATTCCCGCAATTACAACTGCCGGGTCCCCGGGGATCACCCTGATGATGAAAAAGATGATAGTTGAAACCAAAAATATTGTGATGAGAAGTCTTAAGAATCTCTTTACTATGAAAACAAGTAGTTTCATGGTTTAAATTTGTGAATATAGTTTAAATATATTCGCAGATATTTCAACCCATATATATTAGAGTTAGTCTTCTTCCGGCGAATCTTGATCGGATGATTAGAGTTCTACTGTTTTAAATTCGGATGCAATTTCCACTCTACCATTGAACTCAGCTTTTGCCTCTACTATTAATCGATTAATGTCTCCGAAGTGTGGTAGATGAGTGAGTATAAGGTTCTCTACTTCTGCCATATTTGCCAGTTTTCCGGCTTCTCCTGCTGTCAGATGTCCCTCTATCATTCCAAAATTTTCATTGTATAGGCTTGCTTCGCAGAGGAGTAAGTCGGAGTATCTTGCAAAATCTATCAGATCATCAAACCAACCGGTGTCCGCAGTGTATGTAACGGAGTTATCGTTTTCTGTTGCTCTTATTGCGAAGCATGGATCGGGGTGGACGGTTTTTATAAAATTAAAATGGAAGCTACCTATGCTAACGCTAGACTCTTCTCTGATAGGTATTGCCTCTGTACATTCCTGGAAATTAAGGCTTTCAAAATGGGTTTCGTCAACCAGTGCATATATTGGAAGGGGATTTTTCCGTTTGCCAAGTTGCATGTCTATGAGTGTGGCGTATTGGAGGCAGTGGATATCTGCCATGTGGTCTGCGTGATAGTGGGATAAGATCACGGCGTCCAGGTCTTTTAGGGCGATTATGTTTTGTAATTTAGATACAACGGATGAGCCACAATCAATTAATACATTGGTATTTTTGTTTTGCAACAGGTACCCCGATGTTGCTCCGTTTGCTTCCGGATATGCTCCCCAAAATCCTACTATTGATAATTTCAAAAAGTTTTCCTTTCTTGTTTATTTTTACGGATGTATAGTATAATAAAATATACAAATAACAAAAATAAAAAATATGTGTTATATTATTATAATAATAATTATTAATTGAAATATTTTTTTCTTTGAATATATTACTATATATGGGAGGGGAGGAAGAGGAGTGGCAGATTGCAATTGGAGAGGGACAAAACGAAGGAGCGATATATATTAACAGAAAAAGTATTAAGGAATTTTCCAAAGGTTGAGTTGCACAGACATCTTGAAGGGACTTTTCCCGTTGAGAAACTCTTTGAACTTTCCATAAAGAACAATATCAATGCTCCCAAAGAATTTGACAAATTCAGGGAGAGTGTCCAATTTCCCAAGGATTCCGAGCCTGATTTTTTGCTTTTTTTGGAAAAATTTAAAAATGATTGGTACAGATCTTACGATGATGTCTATTGGATAGCGTATCATTCGGTGAAGGAATTTGTAAATGATGGAATATTTTATATCGAGCTTAGATTCTCGCCGGAGCACTTTGCCTTACAGAATGATTTTGATCGTAGAGAGGTTACCAAACTGGTCGTAGAAGCTGGAAATAGAGCGGCAGAGGAGACGGGGATAAAAATTAAGTATCTGCTTACCTTTAATAGAAGCAAACAGACAGAAGAAGAGATGATAAGTCTCTACAATGCTCTTAAGAAATTGGATTTGGAAGATATTGTTGGAATTGATTTGGCCGGAGATGAGATTAATTATCCCCCGGAACTTTTTAGGAGATTCTTTGAGATCATAAATGACGACGGATTGTATAAATCTTCTATCCATGCCGGTGAGGTTAGCCCGGCAGAACAGATATGGAGAGCAATTGACGAACTTCACGCAGCGAGGATAGGCCACGGTATTTCTACGATAAATGATGAAAGACTCCAGGAGTATCTGATAGAAAAGCATGTATGCCTTGAACAGTGTATTACTTCCAACTACCAAACCGGTTCTTGGACTGACGAGAAGAATCATCCTATTGGAACTCTATATAGACGGGGCGTTCCTGTTACGCTGAACTCCGATGATCCGATGATTCAAGGGGTTGATTTAACAGGTGATTATCTTAAGGCTGTGGATTACCTGGATTTTTCCCTTGAGGATTTGATAAAACTTAACTTAATGGCTGTTGAGTATTCTTTTCTGAATGAGGGGGCGAAAGAGGAACTCAGAAGAGAATATCTGGATAGAGTGGAGAATTTCAAGGCTATCCATGGTTTTAAGTAACAATTCTTTAGTGTGGGTAGCGTATAGGAAGCGTAGAATTTATTTTATACGGTAGGATTTGAAGGTAGTGCTTGTGTTAAACACGGTGGGGTATCCCTATTGACTTTTGTTGATCCTTTTATTACGCTTTAATTAGATGTAGATAGGGTGTGTCTTTGTTATTTGAAAGATATCCTGGGGATGGGGTCCCCCTGATAATTACCCTCTTAGGGTTGATGACTCCTGCCGCGCAGGTATCTGTGGCGGAGAGTTCTTTGTGGAGTCATTTTGGAACGAATATTTGATGAATGAGCCGCTACAGAGCGGCTTTTTTTGTGTTTACACTTTAGTTTTAGTAGTTTTCGAACTCTGGATTCATGTTTTTCCGCCTTGCCTGCGCATTAGAATGTGAGTTAAAAGATTGACGGGAAGGAGGACCGGAGTAGATGTCCCAGGATTCGACTTCTGTAATTACAGAGAGTGTTACAAAAGGTTCTGATGATGTAGAGAAAACGGCTTTGCAGGAGGGGGATAAGTCCCAAGCGAGTGGAAAGAGATCTGCTTGTTATAGAGAGAGTAGCAGCAGGAAACCTTCTGAGTTTCGTAGTATACTCTTCGGGGATTCTTTGGAGTGTGTATCCGATCCGGGAGAACCAGAGAGTTCGGATGTGTCCGATAAGAGCTTTAGTGAGCCACCCTTCTTCGGTGATTTAAACCTTGATCAAGTTGTAGACTCTATTACTGCTGGTAAAGAGGACTACAACTTAAAACCATTTTTTTATTATTCGTTAACTAACCTGGATTCTATCCTTTTCCGTCAGGCGGTATTTAAGGATCTGCAAAACGAGGTTCTGTTGGGGAGTATAAAGATCTTCTCTGAAAGAATGAGAGTGATGCGCAGGTACCTTGCCCTTGTGGATAAGCTTTACTATAGGTACCATAAGGAGGGTTGGTTTTTAGAGGCCCTTAACGTGTATTGTGACGCTATTACCACCCTTGTGCGTGACCTTAAGAGTACGGATTTAAAGTCGGAGGGACTATTGGCTTTCCGCGAGTATCTTAGTGAGTATGCAGACTCCGACTGGTTTAACAATTTTCTGGCGGAGACGAAAAAATTGAAGGAGGATCTTGCTGGTATAAGGTACTGTGTGCTTATAAAATCCAACGGTGGCAGGGTACGCCGGTACGAATCGGAGGCAGATTACAGTGTAGAGGTGGAAAAAGTATTCGAGAAGTTTAAACAGGGTGCCGTTAAAGACTATACGGTTAAGCTTCCGACCGGTACGGGTATGAATCATGTGGAAGCGAAAATTTTGGAACTGGTTGCACGTCTCTATCCGGAGATTTTTTCGAGGCTTGACGAGTATTTTCTGAAACGTAAGGATTTTTTGGATAACAGGATAGCCACATTTGACCGTGAGATTCAGTTTTACGTTTCGTATCTTGACTATATCACCGTAGTAAAACGCGATGGACTTAGGTTTTGCTATCCTGAGATTGCTAGCGAGGATAAAGAAATCTATGCTAACGACACATTTGATCTTGCCCTTGCCTACAAACTTGTCCTCAGGGGCCTACCGGTTGTGGTTAATGATTTTTATCTTAGGGGTAAGGAGAGAATAATAGTGGTTTCCGGTCCAAATCAGGGTGGAAAAACAACCTTTGCAAGAACGTTCGGGCAGATTCATTATCTTGCCAATCTGGGGTGTCCCGTTCCTGGGCGGGAGGCCAGGTTGTACCTATTTGATAATCTCTTTACTCATTTTGAGAAAGAGGAAAATATAAAGAACTTACGGGGTAAGCTGGAGGATGATCTTGTGAGGATTCATGATATCCTTCTTAAGGCCACCCCCGACAGTATTATTATCATGAATGAGATATTCACCTCTACCACCTTGAATGATGGGATTTTCCTGAGCAAGAATATTATGAGGAAAATAATGGAGTTGGATTCCCTCTGTGTGATAGTGACTTTTATGGACGAGTTGTCCGTTTTAAGTGAAAAGACGGTGAGTATGGTGAGTACCGTTGTACCTGAAAATCCTGTGGTGCGTACCTATAGAATTGTAAGAAAACCGGCGGACGGGCTTGCCTATGCTCTCTCTGTTGCAGAAAAGTACGGTCTTACCTATGAATCTCTAAAGCGACGAATAAAGGAAAGAGGGTAATTATGAAAGTTCACCTCATGTATAGAGATGCTGATTTTAATATGGAGGGAGATCTCCCTGTAAATGAGAAAGAGCTCTTACAAGATTTGGAATTAACGACCCTGTTTGATGCCATGGCAAATGGGGATGAATTGTTATTCGAGGTGGCTAAGCGAGCAATTCTCTCCGGTTTGACCGATCCTGAGGCTATAGAGTATCGTCAGGATATTCTTAGGGATTGTCTTAAAAATCCCTCGGTTGTAAGGGAATTGTACGCTATATCATTGGAATCGGTTGAGAATAAGAGGAAGCGGTGGTTGGGTATTTTTAGCCGATATCCGAGTGCTATCCTTGATGGTTCTATAAGAATGCTTCAGATGTTTGTAGAGTTGCTTAGAAAATTAAAGGCCATTGCTGATGAGAATGTTGAGAAGTTTGAATCCGATGGGTTTAGAACCTTTTTTGCAATGATAAGAAGTGAGTTAGATGATGAATACTTTGCTACGGTACAGAGGCACCTAAAACGTCTACGCTTTTCCGACGGGGTTTTGGTAAGCGCTCGGTTGGGAAAGGGTAATGAGGGCACGGATTATGTACTCCGTAGGCCGAACGAGGATAGTAAGAGTTGGATTAAACGGGTAGTTTCCAGAAAACCACCCTCTTATAGTTTCTATATTAATCCGAGGGATGAACACGGAGCAATGGCTCTCTCGGAGTTGCGTGACAGAGGAATTAACCTTGTTGCCAATGCGGTGGCTCAGTCTGCCGATCATATTGATAGTTTTTTTGAGATGATGCGGGTAGAACTCGCGTTTTATGTTGGTTGTTTAAATCTGTACGAGAAACTCTCTTCAATAGGAGCCTCAGTTTGTTTTCCCACACCGAGTGTTTCTGGTGAGCGGGTTCATTCCTTTGATGGCTTGTACGATGTTTCTCTTGCGTTAACTATGGGTAGACAAGTCGTTGGTAACGATATAAACGCTAACGGAAAGAAATTGTGCATTATTACAGGGGCAAATCAGGGAGGTAAATCAACATTTTTAAGAAGTATTGGTCTTTCCCAGCTTATGATGCAGAGTGGCATGTTTGTAGGGGCAAGATCGTTTTCTGCTAATGTTTGTGAGGGGCTTTTTACCCATTATAGACGGGAAGAGGATACCACTATGGAGAGTGGCAAACTGGATGAAGAATTAAAACGAATGAGCGATATTGTTGATAATATAACCCCTAATTCCATGATACTATTTAATGAATCCTTTGCGGCAACGAATGAGCGAGAGGGCTCCGAGATTGCACGCCAGATAGTGAATGCCCTGTTGGATAGAGGAATCAAAGTATTTTTTGTTACCCATCTCTACGAGTTTGCCCATAGCTTTTCTAACAGAGGAATGGGGGATGCGATTTTCCTCCGTGCAGAGCGTAAGAAAGACGGGACACGAACCTTCAAACTGATAGAGGCAGAACCACTGAGTACAAGTTATGGTGAGGATCTCTACGAGAAGATATTTGTTGCAAAAAATTAGTGATTGGAAAGGGCTGCCATGTTGTACAGTTCCACTTTCATCCCGGGTTTTACTCTGCCACCCCTTATTACCCTGGCAAACAGTCCCTCTGTAGGCATTACGCATTTTCCCGTCAGTTTTTTAATAATGCAGTCGTTGTGACACTCTTTGCCAATCTGGGTAATTTCGAGGATTACCTCTTCTCCTATCCGTAATCTCTGCCCGATTTTAATCTCAGAGGGAATCAGTCCCTCTATTATAAGATTTTCTGCAAAGGCACCGTTGTATATTTTTTGAATTTCATCCTTGGTCTTTAGTTGCCTTTTAAATTTGTCTATACTCTCTCTGGATAGAATCGAAACCTGTCTATGCCATTTTCCTCCGTGAGCATCGCCCTCTATTCCGTAGTCAGTTAAGAAATTGGCCTCTTGCACCTCTTGCTTTGTTGTTCCCTTTCTTGTGCTTATACATATTGCATCAACAGATGCCATAGCTTATACCTCCGTCTTTTCCTATAGGCTCATCGTGTATTAGCTTAATATGTGAATGTTTCCCAGTGAGTGGTAGAGTACCAGGGAAATGGATATATTTCTATTTTTTCACCCCTCTTCAGAGTGGTTTTCGGTGGAATAATTGTATACCCTCTTGCACGGGTAATGGATGTTAGTTTATGTGAGTCTTGATTCTCGAGGACCTCTGCCTCTATTGTTATTTTATTGGCATTCTGAGTTTTTGTTTTATCTCCGGCAATTTGGTAGAACACTCGGGCGAGGTGAAACCTTTCTATATCGTTTGTTGCCTCTCTGATTAGTGTTCCCGTAATTGTTGGTGTGGCCGATGAAAAGTCTATCCCTCTGAAATAGCATATCGTAGGATGAACATAGTGTAGATAGGTCATGAATGAGGAAACAGGGTTTCCCGGAAGACCAAAGAAGAGTTTTTTCTCGATTGGAGTGTCTTTTGTTGGTTTTGCAGTTGTTTCTTTTACGGCAAAGAAGAGGGGTTTCCCGGGTTTTTGTTTAACCCTCCAGAAGAGAAATTTGAATCCCGTTTCTATTACCGCCTCCTTTACCAGATCGTGATTTCCCATAGAAACCCCCCCGCTCGAAATTATGATGTCACTTACCTCTTCAGCCTCTAATATTTTGGATTTTGTTTCCTCTTTTCGGTCACCTATGTGTGTTGTAAATACGACCTCTCCCCCGCTTGAGGTTACGAGGTTTTTAAGCATGGGCAGATTAGAATTTCTGAGTTGATATTCTCCTATTTTCTCCGAGGAAGGTACTATTTCCTCGCCGGTTGTGATTATGGCAACTCTTGCCCTTGAGTATACCTTGAGGGTATCGATTCCCTGAGCTGTAAGTATGGCGATTTTATCGGGAGTTATAAGTGTTTTCTTTTCGAGGATAATCTCTCCGGTTGTAAACTCGCTTCCCTTAAACCTTATATAGGTAGAGGGTTTTAATATGGCATCTGTGGAAAGATACAGGGTATCGCCTGATATTATTGTATGCTCGATGGGTACGACAAGGGAGGCGGATGGGGGAACGAATGCTCCTGTGCTAATCCTGATTGCCTCTCCGGGGTTTAGTATTCCTGTGAAGGGATTACCCGCGCTACTCTCTCCGATTATTTTGTATTCCCTATTATTTTTTTTGTCAGCAGTGTGTAAACGGATGGCAAGGCCATCCATCTTGCTGTTTGTGTAGCGGGGTGAGTCTTCCACCGCCTTTATCTCATCAGCAAGGATGTACCCCATGGAGTACCCGGTTCTTACTTCGGTTATCCCTCTTTCGGGGAGATTTTCTTTTATTATTGCTCTAGCTTTCTCTATGGAGAGTAATTTTTTTGTGGACAGACCCTCTGGTACGGTAGTCGTTGAGGGGTGATTCTGTGCTTTGGTAGGGTTATTTGTCATGGCCCTCTCCTCTGAGCATGGGGAATACGTGGAGAACTGCCGGGAAAATGGCCTCAAAGCCCTCTTTTACACCCTTAGAGCTCCCCGGAAGATTTATAATTAGTGTGTTTTTTCTAACTCCTGCTATGGCCCTCGAGAGCATCGCAAATGGGGTACGTTCGTGCCCATAGCGATGTAGTTGTGCCTCTATCCCTCTTATCTCTCTATCTATTACCTCAAGAGTTGCCTCCGGGGTTACATCGCGTGGTCCTATTCCTGTTCCTCCTGTTGTAAGGATCAAATCGACTTTGTCGGTATCACTTAGGCTTATCAGTGTTCCCTTTATCGTTTCTCTATCGTCGGGAATTACGATAGTTTTTTCGGTCTTTATCCCATTTTGTGATAGGAGTCTCCCCAGTTCTTTTCCTGATTTATCTTCTCGTTTTCCCTCGTATGCAGAATCGGATATTACAACGATGGCTGCGCGAAGTGATACGGGAGGTTCCAGGTGTAAGTCACTCTTTCCCCCCCTCTTTTCTTCCAGGTGAATGTCGGTTATCCGTAAGCTATTGTCCAGGGGTTTTAGCATGTCGTATATGTTGATAAGGGCGCACTGGACAGCGGTAAGTGCCTCCATTTCCACACCCGTTTTCCAGACGCTTTTTATCTCCGCCGTAACGGTGATAGTATCTTCACCTATACTGAAATTTATCCCTATCCAATCGAGTGGTATGGGGTGACAGAATATCACCCACTCAGCGGTTCTCTTTGCCCCGTTTATACCCGCTGCTCTTGCTACCTCGATTACATCGCCCTTTGGTATCTGACGATTTTTTACCAGTTTAATTGTTTGGGATTTCGCTGTAAGCGAGCCTGTTGCTCTGGCATAGCGTAGTGAGTTTGATTTGTTGCTAACGTCTATCATTGTAACCTCTGAGTTTTTTATTTATCCGTTATATATTCTATAATATAACGCTCTCTGTCAACAATCATTTTATCAACTTTGGAGGATTTCTCGGGATTGGATTTCATATATTGGGAGATATATTGGCAAGCATCCCTTAAGGGCAACCGCAGGACTGTCGGATGACAAGTTTGGTGGCAACGCTTATCCTTATGGGGGGAGACTCCGGATTGTCTATTAGCTCCAGGAGTCGATGTGCCGCTAGTTTTCCCATCTCTTCGAGAAAAACATGAACGGTTGTAAGCTGAGGAAATGCTATAGATGCCCATTCTATGTCGTCAAATCCAACTATGGCTAGTTCCTCTGGCACATTTACCCCTATTTCACGTGCGGCGTTTATTGCTCCTATGGCGGTAGCATCGTTTACTGCGACTATGGCAGTTGTTTTGGGGTGTTTTTCAAGGGCCTTCTTTAGGTATTCCGCTCCGAAATCAATAGTGGTGTCTGGCATGTATAGGACTTTGGGTTCTAATCCGGACTCCTCCAACGCCTTTTTGTACCCCTCTCGTCTTGCCATGTTACTGGACCACTCGTAGGGTCCGGAGAGAAATAGAATCTCGGTGTGTCCGTGCTCTATGAGGTGTTTTGTTATTTGGTACGATCCCCTCGTATCCTGGCAAACCACACAGTCTATCTCCGTTTCCTTTAGCTCGTTGCCAAAGAGTATTATGGGATAGTTCATACTTTTTAAGTGAAGAATGAACTTGGGTTTTATACTGGGACCTCGAAGGACAAATCCATCACATCGTTTCTCTCTTATAAAGGGAAGGCTTGCAGGGTCATTCATCTCTTCCTCCGTTACCGATATCGAGATGATATGGTATCCCTTGGTTTTTAATTCTTCCTCCATACCCATTAGGGAACGGTGATAGTAATCCTCGGAGCTCAGGCGCGGAGCCCGTTTTTTGCCAATTGTAGCAATGATTTTTGTTTTGGATGTTACAAGACTCCGAGCGCTTGCATTGGGCACGTAGTTGAAATCTTTTAGAGATTCCAATATTCGCTTCCGTGTTTGATCGCTTATTCCGGGCCTGTCGTTGAGAGCTTTCGATATCGTTGATATAGAGACTCCCAACTGAGCTGCTATTTCCTTTAGCGTAAAGTTCTTTGCCATTCCTCGTTAATTCCTCGTTTGGTAAACCGAGTGTGGTTTTTTAGAGAAACTCTTCCAAAGCCACGCCTCACCATGGGATTTTGTCCCGATTTTGGTCTCCATTATAGAACCCCGGAGCAATATAATCAACAAATGCGTTTCTCAATGGGTAATCATCTATCTTGGTGAATATCCAGAGTAGATGATTTTTGTCGGATGATTTTTCGCTGATAGAATAAACTCTTGACATCCAACACCTATAATGATAACATAAAGAAAACGTTTTCGCAATATTTTATTTCGGAGGTTGCTGAATTTTCATGGGAACAGGAAAATTGGAGTTAAAACGGCACGAAGAAAATCCAATCTTAGTTGCCAATCCGGATCATCTTTGGGATGGCGGTACGGTGTTTAACTGCGGAGCTACTGTTACGGATGACGGTAAGGTGGTTCTTCTGTATAGGGCAGTAGCCAAGGGGTATGAGAAAAAACCTAACGGTAAGGGTTATATGAACTACATATCCAGAATTGGGTATGCGGAGAGTGAAGACGGTATTCATTTTAGTCGCAGGAGTGACCCCTTTATGATACCGGATACGGATTACGATCTCTTTGGATGTGAGGATCCAAGGGTTACGAAGTTTAAAGATTCCGAGGGACTAAGGTATTTTATTACATATACCGCTATGTCCGCCCCTGCTTTTTCAGGTAGGGGGGATAGAGTTGCCGTTGCCTCGACCCTTGATTTTAGCGCTGTGGAAAAGCATGGAGAGGTAATTCCGGATCTCAGTGACAAAGATGCGGTTATTTTCCCAGAGCGTGTGAATGGTAAGATTGTTATGTTTCATAGGATAGAACCAAACATTCAGATGGTTAGTTTTGATTCCTTTGATGAAATTTTTAACCCGAATAGAGAGTTCTGGAGAGGTTATCTTAATCGATTGGAAGACCATGTGGTTCTGCAAAAGAGGTACGAGTGGGAAGCGGAGAAAGTGGGTTCGGGCCCGCCGCCTATTAAGACAGATGAGGGATGGTTGCTGTTTTATCATAGTGTGGACAAAAATTCGGTTTACAGATGCGGGGTTGCGCTTCTCGATTTGGACGATCCATCGAGGGTTATTGCACGCTCCCCGGTTCCTGTTTTAGAGCCGGAGGAGGATTATGAGAGATACGGCGATGTAAATAATGTTGTTTTCCCGGAGGGGGCGGTTTTGCTTGGTGATACCCTCTTTCTTTACTATGGGGCGGCTGATACCTGCTGTGCTCTGGCGACCGTAAAATTGCAGGAGATACTTGATTATCTTTCAAAGTGCAAGGTTTGAATATGTTTAATCTATAGTGAGAGGGAAGCATTAATTATGGAGATTATCTTAAGATAATCATAAATTATTTAAGATTTAAGGAGGTATTAGGATGAGTAAAAGACGAGGGTGGGTTATCGTAATTGCTCTTCTCCTATTGGTTTCTCCTCTGTTTGTTTTTGCAAAGGGGCAGGGAGAATCCGGTGGGCAGAAGGCAAAAACTATGTCGCTGTGGACACAGCCCAATGTAAACAGTGAAAGGTATTGGAAACCCGTGGTAGATGAGTGGAATGCAAGTCATCCGAATATACGGATTGACTGGAAAACCATACCAACGGGTGGGAGTTCCGAGGAGGTTATCCTTACAGCGTTGGCTACCGGTACGCAACCCGACATTTGTACCAACATCTTTATTGGTTTTCTGGCTCAGTTGGTGCAAAACGATGCGGTGGTTCAGCTTGATAAAGAGTTTCCCGATTACTGGCAGCTTGCTGAAAAGGCCAAGATGGAAAACATCATAAAGAAGGGATGGGCCATTAATGGGAAGTTTTATGAGTTGCCGATGTATGTAAATACTATGATGGATTGGTACAATAAGGATCTCCTTAAAAAGGCAGGTCTTGCCAAACCCCCACGCACCTATTCCGAGTTCATGAAGGCTGCAGCTAAAGTGGTTGTTCCCGGTAAGATCTTCGGGGCATCTATCAACTATAAAACATCCTGGTGGAGTAGATGGTTTGATCTTGAGAATAGCTACTATGCCGCCTCAGGTGGAAAGCCGTACATTGATGTTAAGACGGGGAGACTACACTTTGATGACAAGTATGGTAGGGCATACCTCAATTTTATCGCAGAGCTGTTTAAAAAGAAATACGCTCAGCCTATCGATATAAAGGATGGTGTCCTCAAGGGTGTCGTGTTCATGAAACATCCCCAGGGACCATGGAGCGTAAAGGGTGCCAACGAGAGATTCCCCAATAAACCCTACGTTGTAGCAAAGACTCTGGTTCCGGATTTTGTTCCCGCATCTCAGCCTGTTTATACCTTTGCCGATACAAAGGGCATGGTAATGTTTAAGAAATCCAAGATGAAAAAAGAGGCATGGGAGTTTATGAAGTGGTATTTCGGAGATATAAAGCATATAGTAAAGTGGCTGGAGGAAACAGGACAGGCACCTGCACGTGAAGATTTAATGACAAATCCTCTTTTCCAGGAGTATTGGAAGAAGAATCCAGAGGTAAAGGCCTATGCCGAACAGATTCCTTACTCCATACCACCTGCTCCAATTGCTAATACGGTGGAGGTGCACAACCTTATAAACTCGGAGCTCTGGGAACCGATTATCTTTGGTAAGAAAACTGTGGATCAGGCTCTTAAGGATCTGATACCTAAAGTTCAGGCTCTGTGGAATAAGTAAAGCCGTAGTTGGTTTTGCTCCGATAGTTTGATAATTTAACCAGCCGACGGTGTTAATGAATCCTGTTGCTGTGGTCGCAAGAACCGTCGGCTGGGGATATTTAAGTCTCTGATTTTAAAAAGGAGAAAAACATGTCGGATGTCTCCATACCAAATGTCTCGTTGAGAGAAAAGATTAAAAAGAGTACTACCGGTTGGTTATTAATACTTCCCTATGTGTTCTTTACGATACTCTTCTGGCTAATTCCGGGTATATGGTCTTTAATCCTTACCTTTGAAAAGTGGAATATGATGTCTCCTCCTAAGTTTGTGGGGCTTCACAATTTTGTCAGTATTTTTAAAGATGAGTTGTTTCTTATCACCTTAAGAAACACCTTCCAGTTTATTATCGTTTACATTCCATTAAGTGTTGCTTTTTCGCTCTTTGTGGCCTGGATGATATATAAAGCTCGATTTGGTTCGACTTTTTTTCTTATCTCGTTTTTATTACCCTACGTTACCTCTGGTGTTGCCTATTCCGTAATATTTAACAGGCTATTCGCCTACGATGGGGTTGTAAATGTTTTCCTCAGGAAATTTGGTCTTAACATCCCGTTCTTTACGGATCCCAGTATTGCGATGAGCTCTATAGCTCTTTTGGTTGTGTGGAAAATAATGGGGTACTACAGTCTTATAATATATGCTGGGTTGCAGGCTATTCCCCCGTCAATTTTTGAGGCTGCAAAGATTGACGGGGCAAATGAGGGAAAAACTTTTTTCAAAATAACCCTACCCCTCCTTAATCCCGCTTTTACTACGATACTCGTTTTTGCCGCAATAATTAGTGTCAATATATTTACAGAGCCTTATCTGATTACCGAAGGTGGGCCGTTTAATGCTACTCGAACCTTTGTGTTTTGGACATACAAAACGGCATTTGAGCTACTTCAGGCCGGCAAGGGCAGCGCTCTTGCCTTTGTAACTGCTGCGATTTCTTTTGTCCTTGTTTTAATAATAAGGAAATATGTTGAAAAGGAGATTGAGTTTTAAAAATGAAAGAAAACACTTCTATCGGAATGGAGAAGTCTTTTAGAATAAAACGAGCCATAATAATTGCCATTCTAACCCTGCTGGTCATTGTATGGATATATCCCTATGTGTGGGTAGCGGTAGCCTCTTTTAAGGATCCGACTGACATTACCGGTACGGGCTTGCTTCCTAAAAAACCTATGACTCTGGCACACTATAAGTTTATCTTTGTAACCGCCAATGAGATAGGTCGTACACCATTTCTTAGAGCCTTTGCAAACTCGTTGTTCATAGCTGTTTCTGTGACATTTCTCGTTATACTGGTTTCTTCTCTGGCGGGTTACTCCCTTGCCAAACACGATTTTATAGGGAGAAGATTTCTTAATAATTTTATAATTTTTCAGATGCTCTTCCCCTCCATTCTCTTTTTGATCCCGGTTTTTCTTGTTGTTAAGGCACTTCACATGATAGATACCTATCAGGCAATGATACTCCCCTTTATTGCAAATGCATGGGGGGTCTTCTTGTTTTTTCAGTTTTTTAAGGGCGTTCCGGATGATCTTATAGAGAGTGTAAAGATTGACGGTGGGGGTGAAATGTTGATACTATTTAGAATAGTGATTCCCCTCTCCAAGTCTATAATAACTATTGTGGGGATGTTTACCTTTATGCAACGCTGGGATGAGTATTTGTGGTATATTGTGCTAAATAAAAACAACAATTTTATGCCACTTACCACTGTTCTTGCCGGCTACATGAAGACCTATGGGGAAAAGATTGGGGAACAGATGGCTGGTGTTGTCATCCTTACCTTCCCGATAATCGTACTGTTTTTACTATTTAGAAAATCTTTTACTCAGGGAATAACTATGACAGGTTTGAAAGGATAGGCTTATGGTGAAATTGAGGAGAGTTTCTAAGCAACCTATACTTGGGCCGAAGAGAGAGCATGATTGGGAGGCGGGTGCCGTTTTTAATTGTGCTGCTATCTACGATAACGGGCTTATACATATGATATACAGGGCTACGGATATAGATTCCAGTGGAGCCAAGGGAAAATTTATAAGCCGATTGGGGTATGCGGTGAGTAAGGATGGAATTGATTTTAACAGGCTTGAGAAACCTATTATGTCGAATGATACCCAACAGGAACGAAGGGGATGCGAAGACCCCAGGGTGGTAAAGATAGAGGATACGTTTTATATGATGTACACTGGCTACGGGGATAGATTCCCCGGTGATTATAGAATATGCCTCGCCAGTTCTAAGAATCTTATAGATTGGAAACGGCACGGGGTTGTGTTGGATGAACCTAACAAGGATGCTTCGCTCTTTCCGGAAAAGATAGGGGGTAGATACGTAATGTTTCACAGGAGAGAGCCCAATATATGGATCGCTTTCTCCGATGATTTAAAGGGATGGTATGACCATAGGGTAGTAATGGAGCCTATACCTGATTCAGAGTGGGAGCATAATAAGATAGGGATAGCTGGTCCCCCTATTAGGAGTAAAGAGGGATGGATACTTATATATCACGGTACGACAAAGGGTGGTAGGTACTCTTTAGGGGTTGCCCTTCTCGATTTAAACGATCCCTCTAAGGTGTTAGCGCGACAGAGAGAACCGATTCTTGAGCCTGAATTGGATTGGGAGATAAACGGATATGTCCCCAACGTTGTTTTCTCCTGTGGACAGGCAGTGGTGGATGAGAGAGTGATTGTGTATTATGGGGGTGCCGATACGGTTATTGGGGCTGCCGAGATTGAGATTGATAAATTACTCGATTTTTTCTAGTGTTACTATCTGACTCCTCTTATTTCTTTTCTTATTATATAAATGATGTTATATTAAATTAAAATTCTACTATGAAGCAGATAAAATCTAACGGCGGGAGTTATAAGCCTCAGTATATTACACAGGCATACTTTGACAAGATTGTTAATTCTTCCAATGAACGGGGAATGATTTCAGATCCCAATTTTAAGTTCTGAGTGTTGCCTTTTCTTTCGGATTTGTATTTGAATCGAGGGATGAATCCTGCGTGGGATTCTCTCTGTTAAGCAGGAACAGTTCGAGGCGATTTAGGGTATTCGCCTCGCTTGTTCCCGATTCGTAGTCAAGTAACAATAGATTAACGTTGTATTTATTTCTAAGGTATCTGTAAATACCTTTGGCTACAATGTGATTGGAGATACACCCAAAGGGTTGGAGCGAGATAATGTCTTTAATATTTTGATTTATCATCTCCGTAATCTCTGCTGACAAGAGCCATCCCTCCCCGAACTGAATATAGAGGGGGAGGGGAAGATGATTGTTCTTTACCATGTCTGATAGGGGAGCTTCTCTTTCGTACCTTTTAAAATTTTCCAATTCTGCTTCTACGATTTTCCTGTAGTGTTCTATTGCATGGTGTGTGATTGCTCCTGTTATGAGTTTCGTTCTCCAGATGTTAATTTTGTTCTTTTTGTTGTAGATTTGGCTGTAAAAACTGTATTCAAAGAATTTGAGAAATGTAGGCATTACTACCTCGTAGCGATGGTCCTCCAACCAATTTACTATGTAGTTGTTTGAGAAGCAGTTACTTTTGAGGTATATCTCTCCAACGATTCCGACTTTTTTAACCTGTGATGGGTTATACTCTACCTCAATTTGATTAAATCGTTCAATTGCATCACGAATAAACCGGATGAGAAGATTTTTATTGGGTTTTTTTACCTCGAAAGTTTCTCTGGCTTCGTTAATCAGGTCATCGACTAATCTGGATGTTTCTCCCTTATTAACCTCGTAGGGTTTGGTTTTTAGTTTCATCCGGAGGATAGCGTCCCCTGCCGCAAAGAGGATGACGCTGTACTTTAATAGTTTGAATGGATTAAAGGTAAACCCCTCTGAGAAGGAATCGGTGCTCAGACTTACTACGGGTGTTTTACTATATCCGGCATCTATGAGAGCTTTTTTTAGTATTGGAACATAGTTGGATGCTCTGCACTGTCCCCCTGTTTGGCTTAGTGCGACTACGGTCTTTTCCGGATTTACTAATCTATCCTTGAATGCCTTTATGATGTCCCCTATAACTACAATTGCAGGATAGCACATATCGTTATTTACATATTTTAAACCCTCTTCCACCGCTTCTTTACTCTGTTTGGTAAGTGTTTTAATTCTGTAACCGAGATGTTTAAATACTATCTCTATGAAATCTGAGTAAATTTTGGAAAAATAGGGCACGAGAATAGTTTTTTTCTTATCTTTCCTGTTAAAGGCTCTTGTGTACTTTCTGGGTTTATAGGCGAAGTGTTTATTCTGGTTTAGAGCCTCAAGTATCGAGCGAATTCTTATCTTAGCTGCCCCCTGATTAGACATTTCGTCTATCTTTATCGAGGTGTATATTCTTCCCTTTGTTTCCAGTATGCTTTTAACCTCGTCTACAACCACTGCATCGGGACCGCAGCCGAATGAGTTGAGCTGGATAGCCGCGATTTTCTCGTAGGGATGTTGGATGATCCATTTGGCTGCCAGGTATATTCGGTTGTGATACGACCACTGGGTGAGTGGGATTACTCCCTTTAGGCTCATTCTGTGTAATTCCGGGATTGCGTTTTCCGATATGGCATAGGCTCCGAGGTCGTGTATCATGTCCATTATTCCGTTGTTAATTAACGGATCTAGATGATATGGCCTTCCCAGTACTACGATGAGGGGTTTGTTCTCTTTTACTGCTCTGTTTATTACCTTTCTTGCCAGGTGTTCTTGGAGCTTCTGAGATTTTTTTTGGGCTTTAAACCCCGCTTTTATCGCTTTTGTAACCTCTCGTCGGGTTACTCCATATTCTTTCAGGTATCTGTAGATATTGTGCTTTATCCCTCTTACGTATCTAAAGCTGATAGGGATACTATCGATTGGTATATTGGTTTTTATTGAGCGTTTTAGTACCTCACCGTAACCCGTTACCACCGGGCAATTAAAGCTGTTCTTTGCAGGTTTGCCCTCTTTTTTTTCAAATATTATTGATGGAAAAAATATTCTATCTACCCCTTTCTCTATGAGTTCAAGAATGTGTGCGTTGGCAACCTTTGCAGGCATGCAGATATTGTCCGCCGTAACGGTTCTTAATCCCCTGTAGTAATTTTCTTTGCTGGTAAAATCTGAAAGTACTGTTTTTATTCCGAGGTAGTTGAACATGGTATGGAAAAAAGGATAGTGCTCGTATATTGAGAGAACCCTCGGTATCCCGATGACGGGGTAATCACGTGTAGGTTTAGATAGGAATCTCTCAGATATGTGTTTTTTCGGGTTAAAAATAACTTTTTCCTTCTCTCTGAAAAAGTTGAGTTTTATTGCCCCTTTTTTGCTCTTGTTAGAGAAAATTTTTTCGCATCTGTTTCCGGAGTAAAATACGTTTCCCGTCGAGAATTTGAATCGAGTAACTAGACATTTATTTCCGCAGCCATTACATGTGAATATTTTTCTTTCAAAGTCCAGGTTCTTTATGGAATTAATACTGAATCTGGTTTTGTAGTTGGGATTTGCTTTTATGAAATCTTTGGCGTATAGGGCAGCGCCAAAGGCTCCCATGTACTCCGATATATTGAGTCTGTAAACCTGCTTTTGTGTAAGTAGTTCAAAGGCCCTTAGAACAGCATCGTTTTTGAATGTTCCACCCTGAACGAAAATAGTCTCTCCTAAATCCTCGACGCTCTTTAATTTGATTACCTTAAACAGAGCGTTTTTTACTACGGAATATGCCAGACCCGCAGCAATGTCCTCGATAGAAAGACCGTCTTTTAAGGCCTCTTTTACCTTTGAGTTCATAAAGACGGAACATCGCGTTCCAAGATCGACCGGGTTTTTTGCAAATAGAGCCCTGTTTACAAACTCATCGAGGGTTAGCCCGAGGTTCTCGGCAAAGGTTGAGATAAAAGAACCTGTTCCAGAGGAACATGCCTCATTCAGTTGGATGTCTGTTATGATTCCCTTTTCGACTTTTATTGCCTTTATGTCCTGTCCACCTATGTCTACAATGAAATTCAGGTTGGGGTTAAACAGGGCTCCCCCTGCAAAGTGGGCGGCGGTTTCCACAATCCCTCCGTCGAGGTTTAAAGCCGTTTTTACAAACTCTTCCCCGTAACCTGTTGCAAACACCGCTTTGACTCTACAGGTACTATGGACTCGACTGTTAGTTTTATTATACTTAGTTTTATTATACGTGGAGTGATTGTTTTGGGATGGGGTTGTTTCAAAATATTTGCTGAGTTTTTTTAGACCAATAATGGCGGTGTCCAGGGGATTCCCCCTGTTCTCGGAATAAAAGGTATCGATTATTCTGTTTTGTTCGTCTATTAGTACAAGCTTTGTAGTGGTGGATCCCGCATCAATCCCGAGATACATCTCTTTTATACTGTCTATTTCTTTTGGTTTTACCGATGCTATTGTAAGTTTTTTGTGTCTCTCTACGAACTCTCTGTAGACTTTTTTGTTTTCAAAAAGTGGAGGTAGTGTTCTTATGCTGGTCAGTTCTTTCTTATCATTTTTTATCAGATGAACGAGAGATTTTAGGCTTATTGTTTTTCCCCTGCTCTCTGCTGTTAGGGCTGCCCCTATTGCTACCAGTACCTCGGAGTTGTCTGCCAGAATAAAATCTTCTTCCGCTAGGTCCGTTATCTCTGTAAAGGCCTTTCTTAGTTCAGGCATGAAGGTTAAGGGCCCCCCGGCAAAGAGCACTTTGGGTTTCAGTTGTGCCCCGGATAGGAGGGAAGATACAACCTGATTCGCCACAGCTATAAAGACCGCTTTTGCTATATCATTCTTGTTTTCACCCTTGTTTATCAGGGCTTGCACGTCTGTTTTGGCAAAAACTCCGCAGCGAGATGCTATGTAGAGCCTCTTTGTGGAGTTGGCGGATAGTTGGTTGAGTTCTTCAAAACTTACATTTAAAAGAGTTGCCATCTGGTCTATAAATGAGCCTGTTCCCCCTGCGCAACTTCCGTTCATTCGCATTTCCGGGGGGAGGTTTTTGTTGAACAAGACAATTTTTGCATCTTCGCCCCCGAGTTCTATGAGGGAAAAAACCCCTCTGTAAAGGGATTTAACCGCATTGGAGATGGCTATAACCTCCTGAACAAAGGGGATGCCAATTCTGGAGGCAAGCCCCATTCCCGCAGTCCCGGTTAGTATGATTTTAAACTCCCAAAGTTCACCGTACTCTGTAGTTATTTCCTGTAGGATCTTTAGGAGGTTGGTCTTTATCTCTCCGTTATGTCGAAGATACCTTTTGAATAGGAGTTTACCGTGGTTATCCAGGATTACTACTTTTTCCGTTGCTGAGCCTAAATCGATACCAAGTTTAAACATCTTTTACCAACTTTACTGCTTAAAAATAAGAGTAAAACTTTTATTCTTTGTCAATACGAGTTGAGGGGAGAGTTGTTAAAGAGATAAACATAAATACAAAGGCCACTCTTTAAAAGTGGCCTTCAGTGTTTCCGATGTTTTTTAGATTTTGGTTTATTTCCCGTATTTAGCCCAGTATTTACCAAATATTTCTTCCTCGTTGGGAATTACAGGATCAATTGGTTTTGCTACCCATGTGTAATTGAGGAAGTGTTTCCATGTTATATTCTCGGAGGTTATGTTTCCACCCCATGTTCCGCATCCGAGCGTCATGGAGAAAGGCATACCGTTGTCATAGTTTCCGCTGTTACCGTAGCTCTGCGGTTGTCTTACCATCATTCTGCTCACATGATTTTTCATGGCGAGTTCCATTATGTGATCTTCGTTGAAAGAGTGAATCCCACAGGAGTGTCCGTATCCGCAGAACCGTGTAATTCTCTCTACATAGTCGATTGCCTCGTCAAATGGACCGTACTTCCACAGTGTTAAGACAGGGGATAGCTTTTCACAGGAGAAGGGATCCTCTGGGCCTACTTTCTCGCCCAAAACCATGAGAAATTCTGTCCCTTCCGGAATGTCGATTCCTGCCATCCCAGCTATTTTTTCTACAGACTGAGCAACTATCTGCTTATTCAGGTGTACTCCATCCGGCCACATTACCTCCCTGAGTTTGGCTTTTTCCTCCATGCTGCAGAGATAGCCGCCGTTTTTCTTTAAGGCCTCTAACATTTTATCCCAGATGCTCTCCTGAATGACGACCGAGTTTTCTGAGGAACAGGAGGTTGCATGATCGAAGGTCTTCCCCAGGAATATTTTCTTTGCCGCATCCTCTATGTCTGCCGTTTCATCCACAACGACGGTAGCGTTTCCCGCTCCGACTCCGTACGCTGGTGTTCCGCTTGAGTAAGCTACCTTGACCATTGCGGAACCACCGGTTGCAACCACGAGGTCAACCTCTTTCATTAGTTCCTGGGTTAACTCAGGTGTAGGATCCTTTATGTACTGGAGTAAATCTACAGGTGCACCCACTTTCTCAAGTCCCTTTCTCATAAACTCTATTGCAAGGGCGGAGCATCTCTTTGACCTGGGATGGGGCGCAAAAATTACGGCGTTACGTGTCTTTAATATGGGAAGTCCGTTCCCTGCCGGGGTTGAAGTAGGATTGGTAACAGGAGTTAGGGCGCCTATTACACCTACAGGTTTTGCTATCTTTATTATCCCTTTTTCAGGAATTTCCTCTACCACTCCTACGGTTTTTACTCCCTGGAGATCTCTGAGGGTTCCCAGGGCTTTTTTCTGATGTTTAATAAGTTTGTGTTCGTAAATACCCATTCCTGTTTCTTCTACGGCAAGCTTTGCACACTGCTCTGCATTCTCCTTCTTATAAACCTCCCAGCCGGCAGCGGCCACCATTTCATCTACCTGTTCCTGGGACCAATATTCCACTATCTTCTGGGCTTTTCTTGCCCTTTCTACTAATTCTTTGATATTATCAGCCATACTACCTCCTAAAAATTGTTTTCACTGTTTTATAACATACTATATTTTATAGTTTAAAATATTTTTTGAAAAGAGATTTTAAATAATTTTTATTGTTTTATTTCTCCGTTTTTATCTCTTCTATCTCGTAATACTCCTCTAATTTCCCACTCAGGCCGTCTCGTTCGATGTTGATCTCTTCCCAGTACATGCTTCTGAAACCAAATGACATTGGTAGATTGGATATTCTCATCCTTTTTACGCGTTTTTTTACGAGATACGTTCTTCCGCAGTAGGAGCAGTGGAGATTAAAGCTTGAATCGGAGGATTCCAGGTTCCTTGTTTTTTTGAAGTAGCCTTTTAACTCTCGCTTTGGGGTGATTTTTGGGATTTCGGTTTTTTCTAATTGATTTGACCCGCACTTGCAGATAAAATCATCCAGGTCGTAAACGATTGTTTTTTTCTTTTTTACCATGGATTTTAGATTATGGTGATAGGGGAAAAAAATCAAGTTTATCATTATAAAAATAGAGGTTGCAAAATGTACTTGACGGGTAAAACAAAGAGAGTTAAAATCAAAATTGAAATATCAATTTAATTTTATGTGAGAGGAGAAGAGAATGGCGAGGATTGTAAAATGCGGATTGATTCAGGCCTCTAACCCCAAGCATGAGGGATCGCTGGAAGAAATTAAAGAGGCTATGATTCAAAAACATATTCCCCTGATTGAAGAAGCGGGTAAGAAGGGAGTAAAGATTTTAAGTTTGCAGGAGATTTTTTTCGGACCTTACTTTTGTGCAGAGCAGGATACAAAGTGGTACAGGATGGCGGAGCCGGTTCCGGGACCTACCACTGAGCGTTTGGCGGAGTATGCAAAGAAATATCAGATGGTTATGATAATTCCTGTCTATGAAAAGGCTATGGATGGGGTTTACTACAATGCTGCAGCGGTTGTTGATGCCGATGGTAAGTATCTGGGCAAGATGAGGAAGATTCACATTCCACATACCTGGCCTGGATTCTGGGAGAAGTTTTATTTTAAGCCCGGCAACCTTGGCTATCCTGTCTTTGAGACGGCCTATGCCAAGATAGGTATTTTTATCTGTTATGACAGACATTTCCCAGAGGGGGCTAGAATATTGGCTCTTAAGGGGGCTGAGATTCTCTTTAATCCCTCTGCCACAACGGCTGGAAAATCGAGATATCTCTGGGAGCTTGAACAACCCGCTCAGGCAGTTGCCAATGGTGTATTTATAGGTGCCATTAACAGGGTTGGCACGGAGAAGCCATGGGAGTTCGGGAGATTCTACGGATCAAGTTACTTTGTAGATCCAAGGGGGAAAATTATTGCTCAAGGTAGCGAAGATAAGGACGAGGTAGTTATTGCCGATATTGATCTTGATGTCATTCAGGAGGTAAGAGACGGGTGGCAGTTCTTTAGAGACAGAAGACCTGAGATGTACAAGGAAATTTGTCAGTTCCTATAGGTATTGAAAAAAAAATTCTGGTAAAATAGTATTCCGTCTGGTAAAATGAGGCGGAATACTTTTTTAGTTATATTTCCCTCGTTGTGAGGGAACAAAAAATAATAAAGGGAGGTCTGTGTATGAGCGACCAGGAAAAAAGACAGGCACAGGGCTGGGTTATCTATCCGATCGGAAGCCGACCTAAGATGGGTTTGGCATTCCTGTTGGGATTCCAGCAATACTTAACGATGTTTGGTGCCACTGTACTTATACCTTTCATTGTAGGAGGGGCTTTAAAATTTCCACAGGATCAGTTGGCTCTTTTAATTGCTACAATGTTCTTTGTTTCAGGTATTACAACTTTGATTCAGCAGTCACCTATAGGTAACAGACTGCCAATAGTTCAGGGTGGTACGTTCTCTTTCTTGGGACCGATGTTTGCTATCGTAGGTATGGTTTCCGCTCAGAAGCTTGGATGGCGAGTGGGGATTCAGCAGGTTTCGGCTTCTATCATGTTTGCATCGGTATTCGAAATAGTGCTTGGGTATTCGGGGTTAATGGGAATTATCAAGAGGGCCATAAGCCCCATAGCGATTGGTCCGACCATAGCTATGATAGGATTAGCCCTCTATGGAATTGGTGCACCGTGGATGGCCACTAACTGGGTAATTTCGTTAATCACTCTAATTGCTCTTATCCTTTACTCTCAGGTGTTTGCAAGGAAGTCGAGGGTGTTCTTGCTCTTTCCTGTCCTGCTTGCAATTGCGACGGGGTGGCTTGCCTCTTTGATTGGAACACTTGCCGGGTGGATACCGCCTGGGAATGAGGCTAACCTTACAGGGAAACTTGGCTTAATTAAAACTGCTCCATGGTTCTGGATTAGACCGGCTATTCCTTTTAAATGGGGATTCCCACAGATTACAAGTATCACGGTTGCCGGTGCGTTTGGAATGCTAGCCGGATATCTGGCCTCTATGATTGAGTCTATCGGTGATTACTATGCATGTGCGAGAATTGCAGAGGGACCGGTTCCCACGGCGAAGATGATATCAAAAGGTCTTGGTGCCGAGGGGCTTGGTTGTTTTGTGGCAAGTTTGTTTCAGACAGGAAACGGTACTACCTCTTACTCCGAAAATATTGGTGCCATTGGTTTGACCAGAGTTGCGAGTCGTCGTGTCATAAGGGCTGGTGCTGTAATAATGTTAGTTCTCCCGTTGATCGGTAAGTTCGGTGCAACCCTTGCAACTCTTCCCAAACCTGTTGTCGGTGCTATGTATGTGGGACTCTTCGGTTTGATTGCTGCTGTAGGACTCTCCAACCTGCAGTTTGTAAATCTTAACAATGCAAGAAACCTATTTATTATAGGTCTCTCATTCTTTGCCGGACTAAGTTTTCCAGCCCAGTTTAATGCTCATCACATTGACTGGTCTGCAGCGGGCCAGACGGCGAAGGTTCTTGGGGATATTCTCCAGGCGATTCTGACCACCGGTATGGCTGTAACGGGTATTATAGCTATCACTCTGGACAACCTGCTCCCTGGTGCTACTAAAGAGGAGAGAGGACTTGCTTACTGGGAGAGTGAGGCAAGTGATGAGGCCTGGGAGAGGGCAGAGGAAGAGTGGAGAAAAATGAAGGTTGGTGAAGAGAGAAAGGTTTTTAATACTTAATTATCCATTTCAGATTGTTTAAGCTTGAGAAATGTTATTTGTGAAGCATGGGGTAGAAATGCCCCATGCTTTTTTGTATTATTAGTTCTTGTTAAGATGGATTCTGTGAAATTGCTCTTCCTGGAAGTGTTTTTAAGGTCTTGGTTAGGAGATTGGGTATGAAAAAAAATATTAAGAAGTATTCCTACTATGTGCTTGCCGTATTGGTTGTTGTTGTATTCTATTTAATATTTAACGCGGGAAATCCCAAGTCGCTTCTTCGTCTTGTAATTAAAGATCCCTCTTATGATGTGACAATTACGGTTATTCTTTCTCTCTTTATTGTTGTAATTTCCATATTTGTGGCCAGTGGAAAGGAAGATGATCCTATTAAGCATATGCTTGATATAAACGTGGAGCATATTAGAAAATTGAGAAATAAGGGGAAGAGCGAGATAGAAATTGCAGAGTCTTTTTTACGAGAGATCGGTGTAAAGAGGGGAGTTTTTTATCCCTTTGTAAAGCGTAGGGTTCTTAGGTATCTCTCTAAGATGGATTAAGGTATGGTTGGTGTAATGAAATATTAGTATTGGTGGTGAGGTGCTATGGATTATTTAGAGGGCATTACAAATCCGGGATGGCTTGTTTTTGCACTTGGTTTTCTGGGAGTGATTTTTTTCCTTGCAGTGGTAAGACAGCGGGAGAGTAAGAGGATAATGGAGAAGTTTGATGAGGAAGATATTGTTATTACCTCCTTTGGTGTCAATTATTTTGGTCTTGAGTCTGAAAAAGGAGGGCCATTAAGGAGTTCCGGGGCTCTTGTGCTGTTAAAACATGGACTGTATTACAGGGCAAGGTATAGGAAGATAGAGCTGTACATTAAGAAAGGCTCGATTACCTATATTGGTATCTCTGATGTTCATAAGGGAAAGCCACTCTACCAGAATGCTGTTGTTATTAAGTTTATCAATGATGAAGGGAAAGAGGAAAAAGCTGCTTTTAGAATACCGTATCCCAATCAATGGATGATGGCTATTAGTAAGAATCTTATAACAAGCCAAGCTGCTCACAAAAACAGTAATATTTCTGAATAACAGTGTATTTCTTCCATGTCTTCCTTGAATTTTCATAGCGGTAAAAGATTATTTACAGAGAGCGAACTGGTTGGAGAGGAGTACCTCAGGTTCTTTGACGTAACAAGTGAGATCCATGGGGAAATAGTTTCTGTCTATTCCAGAGCGATTAATATTCTGTATGGGGAGAGGGGATTACTTGTTTCCATTGTGAAAGAAATGGATCAAATGAGTTCTCTCTCTTTATTTGTACCCGGGCTGTTTGAATTGCCTCGAAGAGTGATCCAAAGATTTGTAGGTGCCCCTGTGGTTATGTCCAGAGAGCAGGTGTGGTTAAAGGATGAAAATGAGAGAAAGGTTAAGATTGATTGTGAGAAGAAGTGGAATGGGAGGGTGAATTTTGACCCTGTGAAATTTGGAATGAAACATGAGTTTCTGAGGAAAGGGAGAATAGGATATTTGGGCAATATTCTACTCTCCGTTGCAAAGTGGGATGGGCTTGTACCCATTGTTGCCGCTCTGTTTTTTGGGTATGCGGGTGGAGATTATGACAGATATGTGGGATATGCAGTCGAGTACTTAAGGGGTGTGGAAGCCCAGGTTAGGCGGAAAGGTATCAATACACTTAATCTCTCCGGTCTGGTGGGATTGGGTATGGGATTTACTCCCTCAGGTGACGATTTTATAACCGGTGCACTGCTTGCTAGTTCCCTATTTAGAGGGATGGAGGTTGACAGAAATTCCATTGAACAGAGGTTGGATTCTACAAGTTATGGTGGGAAAACTCTCCTCTGGCAGGCCATGAGGGGGCAATTCCCCTTTTACCTTATTAGTGGTATTGGAAAGTTGATAAATCTTGTAGAGTCAATAAGGGGAAAATTGTGGGATTTTAGTAATGGAGTGCAGGGAGAGTTTAGGAGGGTAATTGGGAGGTTAATCTCTCATGGTTCTACGTCCGGTGCTGATGCCTTTACTGGATTTTTATGGTACTTGCGTTTGCAAGGTTCGTCTTTGCACGAGGAATCCGGACACACTTAGAACAGTTTCTCTTTTGTATTAATTATAAAAATTTTTTTTATACATTTTGTAATAGCGCTCTTGACCTGTTTTCAAAAATCTGTTAAAATCTTATTTGAACTAATGTTTTTTCTTGGGAAAGCTGGCAGTGTTATTTGTTTGGTGCTGCCAGCTTAAAAAATTTTAAGCGTTAAGGAGGCTTTCGCTTATGATAAAACCAGTCGCCTACTTCAAACCTGGTTCTATGGAAGAAGCTTTAGAGGCTCTCCGGACTGAAAATGCCCATCCTCTAGCAGGTGGTACTGATCTCTTGGTCAATATGAGGAATGGAGTTGAACATCCCGATCTGCTTGTAGATATAAAGGGTCTTGATGATCTTGATGTATTTTCAGCTGATAGGAAAAACGGAATAACCATAGGAGCTAAGGTTAATCTTAATTTTTTGATAGATGATTCGAATCTGAGAAATATCTGTCCTATCTTAAGTGAGTCGGCTCTTACCGTGGCAACTTATCAGTTAAGAAACCGTGCTACCCTTGTCGGCAATATATGTAATGCATCACCCGCTGCTGACATGGCACCTGCGCTCTATGTTATGGACGCTATGGTAGTTGTTGCTACGGAAAGCGGGGAGAAGAGGGTTCCTATTAAGGATTTTATTCGTGGTGTGAAGAAGACCTCTCTTTCGAAAGGGGAGCTTGTGATTAGAGTTGAGATACCTGAGGTCCCCAACGGGAAAATGGGATTCCTCAAAAAACAACGTTATAGGGGGCATGATTTGGCTATAGTTAACGTTGCAGGTATTGCCGATCCGGACAAAAAGTCCTTAAAAATCTGTATAGGTGCATGTGCTGTTACTCCTATCTTACTTGAGGGCACAGATGAACTCTACAGAGAGAGCAACGATGTAGAGGAATTGGCGGATAGGGTTGCAGAGCTTGCACTTCAATCTATTTCTCCCATAGATGATGTGAGGTCTTCGGCTGAGTATAGAAGAGATATGGCAGCCGTCTATGTTAAGAGATTGGTTAGAAAGATCTGCGCATAATAAGGAGAGGAGGAGTATGATGAGAGAGTATCCAAGAGAATTAGATATAACCTTGAAGGTCAATGGAGTTGAATATAAGGAGCATGTTCCTGCAAATATGACACTACTCCAGCTTTTAAGGGAGAAACTTTTTTTGACAGGAACTAAAGAGGGATGCGGTATGGGTGAATGTGGAGCCTGTACTGTGATTATGAATGGAAAAACGGTCACCTCATGTCTTGTTCTGGCGGTGGAGGCCGACGGGGCTGAGATAAGGACGATAGAGGGAGAGGCAAAAGGCGATCAATTAACCGCGCTCCAGAAGGCATTTATTGAGTATCATGGTACCCAGTGTGGTTTTTGCACTCCGGGTATGATAATGTCGGCTCAGAACCTCTTAGAGCGTAACCCAAATCCCTCGAGGGAGGATATTGTTGAGGCAATATCTGGAAATCTTTGTAGGTGTACTGGCTATGAGCCCATTATTGAGGCTATAGAATCGGTAGCCCGCAGGGGTAATAAGTAAGGAGGTGTCAGTATGTTGGTGGATGAAAGAAAGAATTATGAACTTATAGGTAAGAATATTCCCAGAAAGGATGGAGTGGAAAAAGTAACGGGTGCTGCAACTTACGTTTATGATATGGTTCTTCCAGGAATGCTGTACGCTAAAACGGTCCGTTCTCCGTACGCCTATGCGAGGATTAAGAGTATTGATACAAGCGAAGCGGAGAAAATCCCCGGTGTAAGGGCTATTGTTACCGGTAAAGAACTTAACTACAAGGTAGGACTTTACGTTGTAGATAAAGATATTCTTGCAAAGGATTATGCCAGGTACCAGGGAGAACCTGTTGCTGCTGTTGCTGCAGATTCTGAGCTCATAGCGGAGATGGCTTGTGAGAAAATTAAAGTTGAGTATGAGGAGTTAGAACCGGTTTTGGACCCGAGGGAGGCCTTGAAACCGGGAGCGCCGCTTGTTCATCCTGATCTTGGAAAGTATAGCTATATGAAAGGCGTTTTTCAGCCACAGCCCAATACTAATATCCCCCATGTCCAGAAGATAAGGCATGGAGATGTGGAAAAGGGTTTTAAAGAGGCAGATTTTATTATAGAGACGAGTTTTTACAACCCGCCTGTTCAGCATGTTGCTATGGAGACCCATGTTGCGATATCGCAGGCACTGCCCGGCAATAAAGTTTTAATATATTCGTCTGCCCAATCTCCCTACACCGTTAGGAATCTGTTTTCGGTTTGTTTTGGAATGCCCCTGGAAAATATCAGGGTAAAGGTTCCGTATGTGGGGGGTGGTTTTGGTGGCAAGGCCGGAATACACCTGGAGCCGTTGACATATGTGCTCTCTAAGAAGGCGGGTGGTCGGCCGGTAAAGCTAACTATGACTAGAGAGGAGGAATTTAACACGATTCCCTCCAGGCAGGGACTGTATTCCGATTTTAAAACCGGGGTTACAAAGGATGGAAAGATTGTAGCTCTGGAAGTTAAGTACTACTGGGATGCGGGCGCGTATGCCGATTACGGAGTTAACGTTGGGCGTGCCGGTGCATATGCGGGTGCCGGTCCGTATGAGGTTCCTAACTGTAAGATAGACTCTTATATAGTTTATACCAATAAAGTTTTTGGCACGGCCTATAGGGGATTTGGACATCTTGAAGTTCACTGGGGGATAGAGCGTAATATGGATATTGTGGCTAGAAAACTTGGGATGGACCCTGTGGAGTTTAGAATGAAAAATCTCTTGCGAGAAGGGGCCTATACCATAACCGGAGAAAAGATAGGGCCCAGTCACGGGCATGTTTATGAGTGTCTTGAGGCGGTGGCGAAGGAGATCGATTGGAAGGGATACAAATCCGAGGAGGAGCGCGAGAGAGAGAAGAAGAGTGGCAGGGTAAGAGGAAAGGGTGTTGCTGTTTTGCAAAAAGCTCCTGCTATGCCTACATTCACCAGTACCGCCACAATCCTTAAGTTTAACGAGAATGGCTCGGTTGATCTTATGACCTCACTTACCGATTACGGTCAGGGTACGTATACAGCCCTTGCCCAAATTGCTGCCGAGGTTTTAAAGATGCCGGTGGAGAAAATAAACGTTCCCTGGGATAGTGATACCTCCTTTACCCCCTACGATTGGCAGACTGTTGCTAGTAAGGGAGCCTTTATGTCTGGTAATGCCACTATAGCGGCTGCGCAGGATGCTATTCGCCAGATAAAAGAGATAGCCGCTCAGGTACTTCGATGTACCCCCGAGGAACTTGTGTGTGAGAATGAAAGAGTATTTTTGGAGCATAACCCTGATAAGTACCTGGAGTATAAACAAGTGGTTAACGGTTATACCTATCCCAACGGAGAATCGATTGGAGGTCCTGTAATTGGACGAGGGCGTTATATTGCTCAGGGACTTACCAATCTGGATCCCGAAACCGGACAGGGATTACCCGCCCTCGATTGGACGTATGGTGCCCATGGTGTTGAATTGGAGGTGGATGTTGAAACCGGTGAGGTTAGTGTAATAAAGCTTGCCTCTGCCTTTGATATTGGACAGGTATTAAACGAGGGATTATTAAAGGGTCAGATTATGGGTGGTGTGGTTCAAGGATTGGGTAGTGCCCTCATCGAGGAGTTTAAATTTGATAAACGCGGAAGGTTTTTAAATCCTTCGTTTGTAGATTATAAGATTTTTACCGCGAAGGATATTCCGGAAAAAATGGTCCAGATACCTGTGGAAAATGCACAGTTGGACGGACCATTTGGAGCTAGGGGTGTTGCTGAGCATCCTATGATATCGGTTCCATCTGTAATAGGAAATGCCCTCTACGATGCCCTTGGGATAGATTTCTTTAAGTTACCCCTTACCTCTGAACGGATATATCTCGGAATTAAGAGTGGGAAAAAAGAGTATCACGATTAAATAGGTTGTATAGAGCCGGTATTTTCTCTGGCTGTTAAGGGTCAGGATGAAATGCCGGCTTTTGAATTTTTTTTCTTTTACAATTTGAAAATTTGTTTTAAAATATATTTGAAAATCAAATATTCGGAGGGATTAAGTGGAGAATCAAGAGGCTGTACAGCGATTTAGAGAAAAACGCTCTATTATGTTAAAGGGTGGTGGCGAGGAGAGGATAAAGGCCCAACACGATAAGGGAAAACTCACGGCAAGGGAGCGGATCGAACTGTTACTTGATGAGGGAACTTTTATCGAACATCAGCCATATGTAACTGTTAGATCTACTGACTTCGGTATGGATAAAAAGCGTTTTATGGGAGATGGAGTTGTAACCGGGACGGGAAAGGTAAACGGTAGACAGGTTTTTCTCTTTGCTCAGGATTTTACGGTACTGGGGGGTTCTCTTGGTGAGATGCATGCCGAGCGGATTGCCGAGGTACAGATGCTTGCAGCTAAGAATGGCACCCCGTTTATTCAGATAAATGATTCTGGTGGTGCTCGAATTCAGGAGGGTATCCTATCACTACATGGCTACGGTAAAATCTTTAAGGCGAACACCTTAAGCTCGGGAGTTATCCCTCAGTTTTCTATTATTCTTGGACCCTGTGCCGGGGGGGCGGTATATTCCCCTGCTATTACGGATTTTACACTTATGGTTGATGGCATAAGCAATATGTATATTACCGGTCCGGATGTAATAAAGGCTGTTACGGGTGAAGAAATTACACACGAGGCGCTTGGAGGGGCTCAGGCGCACTGTGTCAATAGTGGAAATGCTCATTTTCGTTTTAAGACAGAAGAAGAGTGTATGAACTTCTTACGGCGCCTTTTGAGTTATCTCCCCTCTAACAATATGGAGCTTCCACCGATAGTTGAAACCGGTGATCCTGTTGATAGGGAAACCCCGGATCTGATACATATTCTTCCCGATAATCCGAAACGCCCCTACGACATACGTGATTTCATTAATGAAATTTTTGATAGAAACTCTTTCTTAGAGGTTCATAAGGAGTATGCTATCAATGTTGTGGTTGGTTTTGCCAAACTGAACGGAAGAACCGTTGGTGTGTTCGCAAACCAACCCAAAGTGTTGGCCGCCGCCCTGGATATAAACTCTGCAGATAAGGCAGCCAGATTCTTGCGTTTCTGCGATGCCTTTAATATTCCTATTATCTCTCTTGTTGACGTACCGGGCTTTTTACCCGGTGTAGCTCAGGAACATGGTGGAATTATTCGTCATGGTGCCAAAATCTTATATGCCATTGCGGAGGCTACCGTTCCGAAGATTGCCCTGATAATTAGAAAAGCCTACGGGGGTGCATATATTGCCATGGCCTCCAAGGCTCTGGGTTACGATAGAGTGTTGGCTTATCCAACTGCCGAGATTGCCGTAATGGGGGCCGAGGGAGCTGCAAATATAATATTTAGACGCGAGATAAAGGCTGCGGAGAATCCCGAAGAGAAGCGACAGGAAAAGATAAGGGAATTTAGGGAAACCGTGATGAACCCCTTTATTGCTGCGGGGTATGGTTTTGTGGATGATATTATTGAGCCAAGATATTCCAGAATCGAATTGATACGTTCTCTTGAGATGAATATAAGGAAGAGAGAGGATAGGCCGCCGAAAAAGCATGGTAATATCCCACTGTAGGTATATTACAAATAAAAGGAGAGGAAGAGGAATCTATGGAAGAGTATGTGTATAGTGTGTTCACGACTTTTCTCGGGATGTCGATAGTTTTTATGTTTCTCGGTTTCTTAAGTTGGCTAATGGTTTTCTTAAAGAAGTTCTTTAGTGATAAAAACGATGTTCAATCCACTAGTGTGACAGAGAAAGAGACCACCACAACAGAGGTGGTGGAAGAGGAAAAGAAACTCGACTGGTTGATAGCGGCAGTTGCAGCATACCTCTCTGCGGAAGAGGAGGAGTTGTTCCCGCATTCTGCAAAGGGTTGGCAACCTGTCGCCAATGAGAAGTATGACCCCTGGGTTATTGGGGGAAAATTATTACAAAGATGGTCTGGAGATTGAAATATGAAGAAGAGAATTAAATTTCAATTTGAGGGTAAGGTTTATACCGTTGATGTTGAACGGGAGGGAAACACCATAATAGTTGAAAGGGAGGGAGAGAGCTATACGGTGACTCTTCTTCCGGAGGAGAAACCTAAAAATATAGTGGAAAAAGCCGCCACCATTATTCAACCCCAACCTACAGTTTCTCCCACTCCCACTGTTACCACACCGTCGAGTCAGCTTTCAAAAGAGGAAGAAGAAGCTGCAGTTCCGGCCGGTGTGTTGGTGGCACCTATCACAGGGATGGTGAAAGAAATTAAGATTGCAGAGGGGCAGAGAGTTCAGAAGGGTCAGACGGTTATAATCATGGAAGCGATGAAAATGGATATTGATCTTTACGCCCCGGTGTCTGGGATTGTTCAGAGTATATTGGTAAGTCAAGGGCAGAACGTTAAGGCGAATCAACAGTTATTAAAGATAGAGTAGGGGGAATTGATGGACGTACTAGGTTTGATTGTATCCTTCTTTAAAGGAACAGGTCTTGCTGCTCTTACCTGGCAGAACATTGTGATGATTGGTATAGGGGGGCTTCTCATATATCTTGGTATTGCGAAGGAGTATGAACCTCTTCTTCTCGTTCCTATAGGGTTCGGGGCTATCCTTGTCAATCTTCCGCTCTCTGGATTGTTGGATGACAATGGGCTCTTACATTACTTCTACTTCGGTATAAAGTCGGGTATATTCCCTCCGTTAATCTTTTTGGGTGTGGGGGCTTTAACAGATTTTGGACCACTCCTTGCAAAGCCCACCACTTTTTTGCTGGGTGCTGCAGCTCAGTTTGGCATATTTGGTACCCTTCTTGGAGCCAAAGCACTTGGGTTTACCTTTCCGGAGGCATGTTCCATTGCGATAATCGGTGGTGCAGATGGTCCCACGGCGATATATCTCACCTCGCGTCTTGCGGATTACCTGTTGGGACCTATTGCTGTGGCTGCCTATTCCTACATGGCCCTTGTCCCTATCATTCAACCACCTATAATAAGGGCCCTCACCACCAAAAAAGAGCGAATGATTGTGATGTCAGAGGTAAAACCTGTTTCTAAGAGGGTAAAGATACTCTTTCCCATACTTACTACAATTGCCTCTGCGTTGCTTGTGCCTGCTTCGACTCCCCTTATTGGGATGTTGATGCTTGGAAATTTGTTTAAAGAGGCAGGTGTTGTGGAGAGACTCTCGAAAACAGCGCAGAATGAGTTGATTAATATTGTGACAATTTTCCTCGGTGTTGCCGTAGGTTCTAAGATGTCTGCGGAGGATTTTTTGAATATTCGAACTCTAATGATTTTGGGACTGGGATTGATTGCATTCTCTATCGGTACTGCCTCTGGTGTGCTATTGGGAAAGTTGATGAGTTGGCTCTCTGGTGGTAAAGTAAATCCTATGATAGGAGCTGCCGGGGTTTCGGCGGTACCTATGGCTGCGAGGGTGGTTCAGAAGGTGGGACAGAGGGAAAATCCAGCTAATTTTCTTCTGATGAATGCTATGGGGCCAAATGTGGCTGGTGTTATTGGTTCTGCTGTTGCTGCAGGTGTTTTGCTCTCGCTTGCAAGATGAGGTTTGTGATCTTTAAAAGTTTGGAGTAGAGTGGTTTGTATGTTTAAACCGTATTTGAGATACGGTGTTTAATGAATTGTAACCACCACAGGTTAGGTTATTAATTTTCTGCGTATGGCATTAAGGGAGGTACCTGTGGTGGTTAACTATTTTATTTTAGGAGGTATGCATGAAAAAAATACTTGTAGAGAAAGATTCTTACTACGATTCTGTGTTCCTAATGCTTATAAATAAAGAGGTTAAACAATACGACGGGGTTAAGGACGCCGTTGTCTCTATGGGAACGGATGTAAATATCGAGCTGCTTAAGGAGATGGGGTTAACCAACCAGGAGGTGGAATCCGCTACCCCGAATGATCTTATTATTGCCGTTGAGGCGGAGAGTGAAGAGGTAGCGGATAAGGCTATCCAGTCTGCCAAGGAGTTACTGAATAAGAAGAAGAGCGAATCTACGGATACCGATGAGTACAGACCGGTTAGTCTGGATAGTGCCATAGAGATGCTCCCGGATGCAAATATGGTAGTGATTTCTGTTCCCGGTGCCTTCGCTGCGCGTGAGGTTAGAAAGGCTCTCAATAAAAATCTCCACGTTATGCTCTTTTCCGACAATGTATCCCTTGAGGATGAAATAGAGTTGAAGAAACTGGCAGAAGAGAGGGGGCTATTGATGATGGGGCCTGACTGCGGTACTGCCATAATTAACGGGAAACCCCTCTGTTTTGCGAATGTGATAAAGAGGGGCAATATTGGCCTTGTTGCGGCCTCCGGTACGGGACTTCAGGAGGTTACCTGTAGTATCGATAAGTTTGGAGGTGGAATTACACAGGGAATAGGCACGGGAGGACGAGATCTTAAGAATAGTGATGTTGGTGGTAGGATGATGCTTATGGGTATCGAGGCCCTTAAAAATGATCCTGAAACCAAAGTTATCGTTGTTATCTCAAAACCACCTGCTGAGGATGTTGCAAAAAAGGTAATTAATAAGCTTAGAGAGACGGGTAAGCCGTGTGTAATACACTTTATAGGTTTAAAACCGGGGGCTCAGGAGGGAAACCTCTACTATGCAAGTAATCTGGAAGAGGCAGCTGGTATGGCGGTTGCCCTTGCCAAGGGAGAAAAGTACGAAAAGAGGGTGTTTACAATACCGGAGTCCGAGGTGGAGGCGATAGTTAAGAGAGAGACGGCTAATATGAGTAAAGAACAGAAATATTTAAGAGGATTGTACACAGGTGGTACCCTGGCCGATGAAGCAATGATACTATTTGAGGAGGAGATAGGTAATATCTATTCGAACAATCAGACCAAGCCGGAGCTTGTGTTAAAGGATCCCCATGTGTCTCAGGGACATACAATAGTTGATCTTGGTGATGATGTTTTTACGGTTGGGAGACCCCACCCGATGATAGATCCCTCCACAAGGGAGGAGAGGATAGTTAAAGAGATGGAGGATCCGGAGATGGCCGTGATGCTCCTTGATATGGTACTTGGTTACGGTTCGCACGAGGATCCTGCGGGTGCTATTCTTGATTCATTAAGGAAAGCTAAAGAAAGGTTTAGAGAAAGGGGAGGGTATCTTTCCATTGTAGCTTCCATAACGGGAACAGCGGGAGATTTCCAGAATATGGAGGAACAGAAGAAAAAATTGGAGTCAATAGGGTGTGTTGTAATGCCCTCTAACTATCAGGCGTCTATGCTTGCCCTAAAAATTATAAGGGAGGTGGCGAAATAATGAACGTAAAACCAATAAATGAATTGTTCAAGAAAGAGCTTGTTGTGATTAATATGGGGCTTGAGTCGTTTGCAGAGAATTTGAGGGATGTTAATGTTAAAGTCCTTCAGATGAATTGGAAACCACCTGCGGGTGGAAATAAAAAGATTTCTTCCCTGCTTGCAAGGTTGGGAAGGTAGGAGGAGTTGCTCTATGAAGGTAGATATTGACAAAGCCAACCAAGAGGCAGTCTCTAGAATTCTCAAAGCTAAACCTACGATAGTGGACATCTCAACTGCCGGCGAGGTAGTTCCCGGGATGAAGAAGAATCTTATTCTTCATGCCGGACCCCCGTTAACGTGGGATAGGATGTGCGGTCCTATGCGGGGTGCCGTTATTGGAGGGCTTATCTATGAGGGACTTGCCAAGGATCAGAAAGAGGCTGAGGAACTTGCAGCCTCCGGTGATATTGAGTTTTCCCCGTGGCATCATCACGATGGTGTTGGGCCTATGGCCGGGGTTGCTACCTACAGTATGCCGGTCTGGATTTTAGAGAATAAGACTTTTGGCAATAGGGCTTACTGTACCCTTAATGAGGGATTGGGGAAGGTTCTTAGATACGGTGCCTTCTCCGACGAGGTTATAGCAAAACTTAAATGGATGGAGACAGAGCTTGCCCCTATCCTCAAAAAGGCGATTGAGAAACACGGGGAGATTGATATGAAGAACCTCATATCCCAGGCACTTCAAATGGGAGATGAGGGACATAACAGAAACAGGGCAGGAACCTCACTGTTGATAAGGGAGCTTGCTCCATACCTTGTAAGGCTGGATGAGGATAGGGAAAAGATAGCAAGAGTTTTGGAGTTTATGCACTCAAACGATCATTTCTTCTTAAACCTTACCATGCCAGCTGCAAAATGTACTGTGGAACCTGCTGCTAATATAGAAGGAAGTTCTATAATCTACACAATGGCTAGAAACGGGACGGATTTTGGTATAAGGGTTTCTGGACTGGGGGATAGATGGTTTACAGCTCCTGCCACAATGGTCGAGGGTTTGTACCTGCCGGGATTTTCAGCCAAGGATGCTGCTCCGGATATAGGGGATTCTGTAATTACGGAAACCTCCGGTATAGGTGGGTTTGCCATGGCGGCTGCTCCTGCGATTGTTAAGTTTGTGGGTGGTACTCCGAAGGATGCGGTGAACTTTACCAAACAGATGTATGAGATTACAGTTGCGGAGAATGATACCTACCAGATACCCTTCCTCGATTTCAGGGGGACACCTACCGGTATTGATCTGTTGAAGATAATGGAAACAGGGATCCTTCCCAGGATAAATACGGGTATTGCCCATAAGGATCCTGGTGTAGGAATGGTTGGTGCGGGGCTTGTAAAACCCCCAATGAAATGTTTTGAAGATGCTCTGGAGGCATTTGTGGAAAAGTACGGGGATTAGGCTAATCATTTTTGATTAGGTGGATGGTTGGTAGATGGTAACGTTTGCAAATTACTTTGGCACCCTGTATAATGGGTGTTATTGAGTCTGTGATTAAATATATTTATTTCTAGAGGAGGACTGTATGAAGTTTATTGATCTAACAATACCCTTGGGGATTGGTACCCCACCGTGGCCCACGTACGAGCCGTTGCAGGTTAAGTATTTTAAACGATTAGCTCCTAACGGTGCTAACGGCCAGGTTTTGACTCACTCTAACCATCTTGGTACACACCTTGACGGTGAGATTCACTTCTATACACCAGGGAAGGATATAGCCAGTTTGAGTCTTGATTTTCTTGTGCATGAGGGGGTTGTTGTAGATCTCTCTGATGTCGTGGAGGATTATGATATATATACCTCAAAGCAGGTGGAGGAGAGAGTTGAGGTTAGAGAGGGTGATATTCTCATTATTCATACGGGGTATCACCACTACGGTTGGGATCAGCCAACGGCCGATGAGGTTCGGTACATGGTAAAACACCCCGGACCGGATAGAGAGTTTGCCGAGTGGGCAAAGAGAAAAAAACTAAGATGGATTGGTGTGGACTGCGGTAGTGCGGATCATCCGATGAATACAATCATAAGGAATTGGATGCCCAGACAGGCAAAGGAAGCGGATGAGTTTTTTAAGAAAAAATTTGGTAAGTCCGTAGCTGAGGTTTTTACCGATGATAAGTATCAGTTAATGCATATCGAAATGTTTGATCATGGTATTATTCATGCCGAATGTGTCGGTGGTGATATTGATTTGCTCTTAAACCAGAGGGTTACCATAGGGTGTTTCCCCTGGCGATTTGTTGATGGTGAGTCCAGTATCTCAAGAATTGTAGCCATGGTTGATGATGACAGATACGAGGAGTTGATGGAGAAAAAGAAAAAAGCAAAATTGACCAAGTTTGGTGATGTTGCAGGAGCTCTCAACCCATGGCTTCACGAGGAAGCCAGAAAGAAGTAAGGGGTAACAGAGGTGAAATTTGTTATTCCGGAACACCTACCTTGGCAGGAACTTAAAGAGGGAGTGCGTCTAAGGGCATCCTGGGGGCATGATATTATGGTAACACTTACCGAGATTTCCCCGGGTGTTGAGATTCCTGAGCATAGTCATCCCCATGAGCAGGTGGGAACTATCCTTAGGGGGGCGGCTCAGGTGACTATAGACGGTCAGACAAAAGTTATGGAGGAGGGACAGTTATATTTCATAGATCATTATGAAAAACATTCCATAAGGGCAATGGAGAGTGGTGCTCTTATTCAGGATGTGTTCTATCCGATACGTGAGGAGTTTAGGAGGCCCGATACAGCTAAGGCGCATTATTTCCCAAAGTATTTCCCCTCCAGGTGGAAGTAGTTGAAAATACTGGAGAGTTTTTAGCACCGAATATTAATAGGCCGGTATAATGTGTAGATAACCGGCCTATTTTTATTGCTTTTGCCTATGGTATCTCATAGTATATTATACTAATTAGCGTGAAGAGATTGCTGGTAGCTTTTATCCTGTTGCTCCACATACTTTCCCCCCGGTGGGTTTATCCAGAGGGGAAGGGTAAGCTTTCGTTGTTGTGGAGTTACTTTGCATTTGGAAATATCTGCTATCCGCCTACCATTGATGCCTATAATAATCTGTACTTTACCTCTCGGGGAGCTAGATTGTACGCTCTTTCTAAGGGTGGAAAGGAATTGTGGAGCTATGAGAATGACTGTGAATTTGCAACACCGGTGGTAATTGGGTTTGATGGCTCGATTGTCCTTGGCGACGTGGAGGGAAATATTCTGTGTTTTTACCCTAACGGAGAAAGGAGATGGGAGGTAGCAGTCAGGGATATCCCTAAGCGGATAGCTTTGGGGTTTAACGGGTATTTTTACGTTATCACAGGCACTACCCTATATGCCATTAGCTACTTTGGTACTTTAAGGTGGAAGTATCAGTTTGGTTCTCCTGTCACTGCACCCCCGTTGGTAACAGAGGATGGTGATGTTGTGGTAGCTACCGAAAGAGCACTATATCTAATAGGAGCTAATGGTGAGAATAGATGGAAAATTGCTGCCGGTTTTGTGCCTCGGGTGTGTATCGGGGGCATGGAGAGGAGGATTTATGCCGGTGGGGCGGGGAAGATCGTAGGGATAGATGCTCGTGGTGAACTTTTATGGGAGTATTTTGTAGGGGAGCGAATTATTGGGTTGTTGGGAGATAAAAGAGGTATGATTTTTGGAGTTACCGAGAGGGGGGATCTCTATGTTGTTAATAAAAGGGGTACTTTGATAGGGAAATGGGCAATTGGTGTAGAGGGTATCAGAGGTGTGGACACACTTATTTTTGCGAAAGAGGGTTCTGCCCGGTATTTGTTGATACTTCACTCGGATAGATATGTGGTTTTTGTTTTCATTGATTCGGGTAATTTAGGGAAAGATAGGATTAAAATATATAAATTTCACATGAATGAGCAGATTAATGCTGTGATGATGATGGATCATGCTCTTTATATTTCATTTGGCGATTGGAGTTTGCGAAAATTCTCTCTTTCGGATGGTATTTGGAACTCCTATTTACGCAATAGTTTTCATATTTCGCAGGTCGGTGTTGTTAGGGGTGATAGAATTAGTGGAGTCTGCCTTGGACTAATGGCAAGTGTTAAGAGTAACAGCCCTAAACTCTCAATGAGAGCACTGCGGAGTATAAAAAATTATCTTGGTGGAAAGGTTTTTATTCCTCTCTACGCAGGGGAGATAGAGGAAATATGTGGATATGTACTGGGTAGTGAAGAAAAATCATGGGTCACCCTAAAACTCTCTGCAATTGAATTGCTGGGCAAACTAAAAACTAGGGGTGCAGAGGTGATACTTGAGAGATTTGTATTGAATGAGAATAATACCGATCTGATTGTGGCGTGTGTTGAGGCTCTCGGGGAAATTGGATTTGATCCCTACGGCGATGTGTTTGGAACTTTTCTGGAGTTAAGCAGACACTACGGGAGTAATGGCAGTGTTATGAGAGCAATAGTTAAGGGCTTGGGAAGAATGGTGCATTTAAATGGAATTCGAAAGAGTAAAAATGCTATTTCGCTTCTTATCAGAATTTCCTGTGGACCGTATGGGAGAGAGGTTAGGAATGCGGCTCGTAAGCTGCTTCAGCAGATTTTGAAGGAAAAAATCTAGGCCGGTTTGGTCAGAGCAATATTTGTAGTGTATACTATAATATAAAAAGTGGATTGGTATCGAGGTAAAACTATGAGAGTTAAAGTTGTATTTCTGATTTTTTTCCTTTTGGGAATTGTTTTAGGGAATCTCTTCTCTGAAGGGGTTGATATTGAGGAGTTGAAGAAGAACATTAAAGGGAATATACGTTTTATTAACTATATGGGCCCCGAACGGATCATTCAGAGTCGTTCGGAGATTATTAACATAGGAAAAACTCTTGCGATTCGTCTCGCTCGAAACGGAAAAGAGGGAAGAATCGCTCTAAAGTATAGTGTTTATCATATTATTGGACCTGTTACCGAAAAGGGACTTGATGCTGATATTATATCAATAGATAAGAATGCGCGTGTTGATCATATAAAAAATGTTAGACGGATAATAAGTGGTTATCTGATGGAGGCATATGGTTATTCCGATATCGATGCCTCTGCGATTGCGGTTTTTGTCACTCTGTATAACGCTGTTTTTAGGGGTAATATTACTTACTTTAGGGATAGGTACAAGAGAGAAGTGCTTGAATATCTCAGTAATGAGAATGCTGGAATCTCGCTAAAGTACTACGAGTGGCCGGGGAAGACACGGCTTGTTATACCTCTAACATCCGAGGCAAGGAAGGGCGAGATAAGTTCTGTTAGTACGAGTGAAGTTTCTGCGAAACCGGTTGTGGAGGCTGCAAGGCGGGAGGAGGGAAAGGAGTTAAAGGCGAGGAAGGCACTTGTTTCTATAAAGGAGAGGGAGGTAGAGGAGAAGAAGGCTGAGATTGCGAGTACGGAGGAAAAGATTAAGGCGGAAGGGAAAGAAAAAGCTCGGTTGGAGAGGGAAATAGAAAAGAAGAAAAGGGAATTGGAGGAAGCAAAGAGCAAAGGAAATCTTTCCGAGGCAGAGATGGTAGAGAAGAGAAATGAAATCGAGAGTTTGGAGAGGGCGAAGAAGCAAAAGGAAGAGGAAATAGCAAGGCTCAAAAGCAAAGGTTCTGTATTGAAGAGGGAAGTTACAAGAAAGGAGAAAGAGATCAGGGAGGAGAGAGAGACGATAGCCGAGGATCAGAGTAAGCTTAAACCCGAGGCGGGAAGTGTTGGCGAAAGCGTGGAGGAGAGAGGCGTTGTTTCTCATAGGGAGCCCCTCTACTTTTTGTATGGAGCCTCGGGTAGTGAGATGGTTTATAGACTTGTTATAATGGATTTTGAGACTATGGAGATCAAACAGAGCTCCGATCTTCGTATGATTATTGATAGGGATATTAAGTTTTTGGGCAATGGCATTCTTGTTAAGGCTTTTGATAAATCTTCCCCGGCTGAAAGGAAAAAGGGATTGGTTTCTATTTTTCTGCTTAATCCCAAAACTCTTGTAACGGAGAAGAGCAGTAAACCGATTGTATGGAAGGGAAGTGAGATACTTAATTTCAGGGGCATGGTATATGCCATAGGGATTAAGAATGGAAATTTTAAGCTTCTCTCTTTTGATTCTAAGCTTGAAATTCATAATTCCTCTGCAATCAATGTGAGGCGTAATGGTTATTTCTGTATCTATAACAACACTCTCGTTGTGCAAGATGAGAGGGGGAAGATTCGTTTGTTAAATCCGAACACTCTGGGAGCGCTAAATTAGTATCCTCTAAAATCTGTACCTGAAGCCACCCTGTGCAAAGAAACCTGCCTTCTTTGGATACAGATTGCCCAGTGTCCATATTGTGTCCAGTCCAAACTCCAGAGGGAAGGAGAAATGCTTTAGCAGTACTGTTTCTATCCCAAAGCCTGCCCCGACTCCCAGATCGCTTGCGTACACGGGGGTTTTAGAGGTACCCGAGATATACAGATAGCCGTAATGTATAAAACCCCCAAACGAATAGAGGTTTCCTGATAACCAATCTGTTATGTCGTTGGCTATTATGGTGTACATAATTTGAAACCCTAAGTTATAGGTGAAAAATTCTTCCGGGGCTTGAATGCTGTCCGGGGGAACGTATGTTAATCCCCCTGATATCTCAAAACCTAGTGGGTAGAGCCATTTTTGATAGCTTAAACCCATTCCCCCGATTTCACCGAAGAATCCGCCTATCGAGGTTGGGTATTTTTCAAAGACGGAGGTACCACTGTTTGACCATGTAAAGGATATTGATATTAGAGTAATCAGTAACATGAGAAGAACTTTTTTCACGCCCATTCTTTCCTCCTTTTAAGGTTTGCAATCTAAAATATACTACATGAGGAAGGGCACTTTGTCCAGCGGATAATGTGTGTAATAATGACCATGTGTATCATGTTGATGCAAGTGTGTGGTTCTTCTGTATATTTATGACACAGTGCGATAGTGCCTGCTTTTGGATGCTGTAGAGTGTTGTGTATAATTCTTTATATCTCAAGTGGTTACATACAACTGTAGATGGAAGGATTGGCATGGTAGTTGCTAAAGAATTAGTGAGAATATTAAAACCTAAAGAGAGAGGAGGTGTGCTATGGATCTGGTAAGATGGAGCAGAGATGTAATAGATCCCTTTGCGGAACTGGATAGAATACAGGAAGAGATTAACAAAATTTTTGATTTTCCGAGGTTGAGCGAGCGGGAAGGTCTCTTTGATAGGAGTTTTTCACCTGCGATAGATATTATAGAGAGTTCCGACAATTATACCGTTATCTGTGATCTTCCAGGTGTGGACCCGAAGGATCTCGAACTCTCTGTTGAAGGGGATGTGCTTACGATTAAGGGTGAGAAGAAATACGAGAAGAAGGAGAAAGATGCAAAATATTTCAGGAATGAGTTGTGGGAGGGTTCTTTTCAGAGAACGCTTTCCCTGCCTGTAGGGGTTGATACCGAAAAAGTTGATGCAACCTTAAAGGATGGTGTGCTTACCATTGTGCTTCCCAAGAAGGAAGAGGCTAAGCCAAAACAGATTGCAATTAAATCTAATTAAGGAGGTGAAACGATGAAGGGTAATAGAAAGGCACTTGAAACTAAGAGAAAGAATATAAGACCGCCCTACAGGGTATGGGAAGAGGATGGGAAAGTCATTCTCGAGCTGGAAATGCCCGGTGTGAAGAAGGATGATCTGGAGATCAGGATTGAAAACAATGAGCTCGAGATTATTGGAAAGCGACCCGTTTCTGAGACAAAGGGTGAATACCTTGTGAAAGAGAGAAGAGAAGGAGACTTTTACAGAGTATTTACATTGGACAATACGATTGATCAGGAAAAGATTGAAGCAGAATTGGCCAATGGAGTTTTAACTCTCCAGCTTGCTTTAAAGGAGAGTGAAAAACCAAAGTTGATCAAGGTTAAAACAGCTTAAAGTAAAAAGGAATAAAAAAACAAAGCGGAAGTGGAAGGAAAAAAAGGGGCTATCTCTGCGTAAGGTAGCCCCTTTTATTTTTAGTATACGGTTTTTATACGTTTGGTTTTTCGGGAAACTTAATGGTTTGGCTCTTCTCAAGAAGCTCTTTGGGCACAGGTCTTACTAATTCTGAGCCGACAATCTGTTTCACGTAATCCTTTACTGTGGAGTGCCAGTAATCCTGATCGATATAATAAACCCTGGCGCCACCAAGTTCATGCTGATACTCTGGCCATGGATATGAGGGTTGTGCCATTCCGAAACCCCATCTCTTCCATCCATTGTAGCTTTCGTATGTTGCCCAGTACTCTTGCTGTCCGAGTACCTCAAATACATATTGGCATTTTGCATAGTACATTGCTGCCCCTGCTCTTCCACCTCTCCTGAAGGCAAGGGTATGAAGGCTGATGTTAATCTCTTCATCCCTGACACGTCCGTTGGCGAAGGCGGCGAGTTCGCCGTCAACTACCCCTACCAGCATGTACGGGTCTTTTAACCTGTTTCTAAGCCATCCGAGTATCTCTGCGTATACTCTTACTCCCACAATATCGTAAAAATCATGATCGATATCTATTAACTGTTTTACAACCTTGAGTAGTTCGGGTGCTTCATCCTTTCTCAATTCTCTTATAACCATTGTACTTCCGTCTCTTAGTTTGATCATTGCTGGCTCGAATGGTGGTAGTTGACTTTTGGGACCGGACAGAAGAGGTTCGATTTCTTCCACTTTAAAGGTAATCTCTTGCTGGGATACCTTTTCGGGAACTTCTGCTATCATAGGTTTTCCTCCTTAAAATGATTTTTGAAATGATTTTTAAAAAAGACAATGATATTGTATTTTATAGGTTTAGTCAATCATTTATTTTGTTTATATAGTTTTATTGACATGTTGAATAATTTAAACTACTCTAATAAATCAAAAAAAAGATAAGGAGGGAGAAATGAAACGTTTCTTCGTAGTTCTGTTGGCTCTTTCTCTTTTGACCGGAATGCTATTTGCTACCGGAACCAAAGAGAAGGCCGTTAAGACACTTGTTTACGGTACAACGGAAAAGGTTACCGATATGGACCCGGCAAGTGCCTATGACTTCCATACATGGGAGATATTTCAAAATATCTACCAGGGTCTTTTGAGTTATCCCCCTGGAAAAACCAATATTATTCCCGCTCTTGCAGAGAGTTATACCGTAAACTCAAAGGGCGATGTGTACACCTTTAAACTGAGAAAGGGATTGAAGTTTACAGACGGAACTCCCTTTAAGGCCAGTGCTGTTAAGTGGTCAATCGATAGAGTGATGGCTCTGAAAGGCGATCCCTCGTGGTTGGTCACCGATTTTGTAAAGTCTGTGAATGTTGTTGATGATTATACGGTACAGTTTAACCTTAAACATCCTGTTGCTTACTTTCCTGCCCTGGTTGCCACTGTTCCTTACTTCCCTGTGAATCCCAATGTTTATCCAAAGGATAAACTTGTAAGGGATCCCTCAGAGCTTAAGGGCGGTGCTCTTGTAGGTCTGGGACCTTACAAGGTTGTTTCTTTTAAGAGGGATGAAGAGGTTGTCCTTGAGGCGAATCCAGACTACTACGGTCCCAAACCCAAGATCCCCAGGATTGTTATAAGATACTTTGCTGATGCTACTACGATGAGGTTGGCACTTGAGAAAGGTGAGATTGATCTCGCCTATAAGACCCTTAACCCGTCTGATATAGCCGACCTGTCTAAGAATCCAAAGTTTACAACCTATAAGTTGAGTGGTCCGTATATAAGGTATCTCTGTTTCGAAACATCTGAGAGTGTGTTTAAGGACAAGAGGTTAAGAAAAGCTATCGGTGCTCTTATCAACAGGCCTGAAATAATGGAGAAGGTATTCCTTAATCAGAATGAACCTCTTTACTCCATGATACCCAAGGGGATGATTTATCATACAGATGATTTTAAGACGGCTCTTGGTGATGGTAATATTGCGCTGGCAGAAAAGCTTCTAAAAGAGGCAGGATACTCCGCAAGTAATCCTCTGAAATTTGATCTGTGGTACACCCCGTCTCATTACGGAGACACAGAGGTTAATATGGCAGAAGTCCTAAAGGCTGAGTTTGAGAAAACGCCTCTCGTAAAGGTTACACTTAAATCTGCTGAGTGGGCTACCTACAAGGATAATATGCATAACAAGCAGATGGAGGCTTTCCTCCTTGGATGGTATCCTGATTATATAGACCCGGATGATTATACAGCAGCTTTCGCGGGAACTTCGGGCTCTGCAGGTCTCGGTATCTATTTCTCCGATCCTACATGGGATGCTCTGTTTAAGAAGGAGCAGACAAATACAGACCCCAAGGTCAGGGAGGCTGTGTTTAAGAAAATCCAGAAGATGTGGACGGATGAGTGTATGACGGTTCCTATCTTCCAGGGTAATTTGTACGTATTTACAAAGAAAAATATAAAGGGTGTAAAGATAGGACCTACACTTATCTTTAACTACAATGCACTTTACTATGCACAGTAAAACCTTTTGACAGGAGGTATAGAGATTGCCTGAAAGAGTTTCCTTTCAGGCAATCTTGTTTTTTTTATGAAAAATTTACTGAAGTATATTATTACGAGAATTGTTTTAACAATACCAATGATCTTTATACTGTTAACCCTTGTGTTTGTTATTCTCCGTATAATGCCAGGCGATCCCGTCTCTGCTATGCTTGGGGCACATGCTCCCGAAGAGGTTATTGAACAGAAGAAAGAAGAGTTGGGGCTTAATAAACCTATCATTGCTCAATACTTTGATTATCTCAATCAATTGATCCATTTCGATCTGGGTGAATCTATGATATTTAAGCAGAAGGTTTCACAACCCATAAAAGAGAAACTTCCTGCAACTATAGAACTTACCGTTTTCGGAATGTTTTTTACTCTGCTTTTTGGGGTGTTTTTGGGCGCATATGCAGCGAGCAAACGGCGAACCGGAAGGGATTATACAATACGTTTGTATGCCAATATTGTGTACTGTATACCTGTTTACTGGATGGGGTTAATGCTCCAGCTAATATTTGGAGTGTGGCTTAAATGGCTTCCCATAGCCGGGCGAGTGAGTGCGAGAATTATGGTCTCCGATTTTGAGAAGACCGGGTTTTATACCCTGGATACCCTCCTTGCCGGTGATTTTCATGCCTTCGGGGATGTGTTACTCCATTTGCTCCTTCCCTCGATTACCCTTGGTATAGTACTATCTGGAATATTTGTCCGTCTTACCAGGGCAAATATGCTCGATGTGTTGAGAAGCGAATACATTCTCGCTGCGAGGGCAAGGGGCATTCCAGAGAGAAGAATTGTCTATAAACACGCTCTAAAGAATGCCTTTATTCCCATACTTACTATGATGGGACTTCAGTTTGCCATTCTTCTGGCAGGGGCTATCCTGACAGAAATGACTTTCTCCTGGCCCGGGATGGGAAGGTTGCTAATGGAGAGGATTTATCTTCGCGATTATCCGACTATCCAGGGGATAATTGTGGTGTTTGCTCTCTTTGTTAGTTTGGTGTCTCTATTTGTTGATATAATTTATGCGTTAATAGATCCGCGTGTTAAGTATTAGTCGATCGTGTTTGAATGTAATATATATTGGTGTTAGGGGGTTAAATTGAATACAGATAAACTTACCAAAGGGAGTGCAAAGGACAACGGTGGAAACTCCAGGTATGCCTCCAAATACTCTGTTGCCGGAAGGGTGGGGGGGGTTTTTAGGTGGTTTATAAGTTCTCATAAAAAGTATGGTGTCGAGTGGTGGATTCTTATCGTTGGGCTTCTCATTATTCTGTTTATCTCATATATGGCTCTCTTTCCTCAGACCCTGGCTCCTTACAGTCCTACTGATCAGCACGCAGGTCCCCAGCTTATGCCTCCGGGGCCAGGACACCTTCTTGGAACTGATAATCTCAGCAGAGACATACTATCAAGAATAATCTATGGGGCTCGTACGATCTTGGGGGTTGCCTTTGTGGCAGCAATTCTCTCCTCTCTTATAGGAATACCGCTTGGGCTGTTTTCCGGTTTTATCGGAGGGATTATAGATAGAATTCTCTCCCTTATAATGGATTCCGTCTACTCCTTTCCGGGTCTTATCCTTGCTATTGCTTTTGCTGCCATGTTGGGCCCTGGTGTTGTAAATATTACTCTTGCTGTCTCTGTTGTGTATATACCAACCTATTTTCGGCTTGTGCGAGGGCAAACCCTTACCATCAAGGAGGAACTCTACGTAGAAGCTGCAAGGGCTATAGGTGCCAAGCGATGGGTTATCCTTGGGCGGTATATATTTCCAAATGTTATAGCCACTGTTGTGGTTGTGTTTTCGTTGAACATAGCTGATGCAATAATGACAGAGGCTGCCCTCTCCTATATAGGTCTTGGGCTTCCCGCTGGTATACCGGATTGGGGGATGGACCTCTCCATGGGAAAGAAGTTTTTACCATCCGGGACCTGGTGGATGATAACCTTCCCCGGTCTTATGATAATGATTCTGGCCCTTGGTTTTACGATGTTAGGAGAGGGGCTTTCGGAGATTTTAAATCCCAGACTATTGGAGAGATAAGTGGAAAAAAACGTGGAGAGACCTATCCTTGAGGTTAAGAATCTGTATATACACTACCCCATAAGTATTGGAACTGTTCGGGCGGTAGAGGATGTTTCACTTGAGATTAACAAGGGTGAGGTTTTAGGCCTTGTTGGGGAATCCGGTTGCGGAAAGTCAACCCTGGGATTATCCTTCCTGAAACTGATAAGGCCTCCGGGGCGTGTACCCTCCGGAGAAATTCTGTTTAAAGGAAGAGACATCCTTAAGATGTCTGAACATGAGATAAGGAAGATTCGCGGTAACGATATTGCTATGATATTTCAGAATCCACTGACATCACTCAATCCTCTCTTTAGGGTACGGGACCAGTTCTATGAGACGATTCGTCAACACAGGCCGGAGGTAACAAAAGATGAGGCCTATTCTATGGTTGCGAATGTTCTGGAACAGTTGGGAATTGATAAGGAGCGGATGCACGAGTATCCGCATCAGTTATCCGGTGGAATGCGTCAGAGGATAATGATAGGAATGGGTCTTATTATGGATCCTGACATACTGATAGCGGATGAGCCCACCACCTCTCTTGATGTCATTGTGGAGGCAGGGTTTATTGATTTGCTCAACAGGTTGAGGAGGAAATTTAACCTTACAATTCTTTTAATAACTCACAATCTTGGACTTGTTGCAGAGATTGCGGATAGGATAGTTGTGATGTACGGGGGACGTGTGATGGAAATTGGAAGGGCAGAGGATATTTTCGATGAACCACTTCATCCCTACACGGATGGCTTGATTAAATGTATTCCCAACATAGAACTGGATCAAGAGGAGCTTCTTACAATGCCCGGTAGTCCTCCAGATCTTGTAAATCCTCCTAAGGGTTGTCGGTTTGCTCCTCGTTGTCCCAAAGCAATGGATATATGTCTCGAGAAGGTCCCTCAGCCTATGGATTATAGGGGAAGGAAGGTGGCCTGTTGGTTATATACGTAATGTTTACATTGTTCTAAGGGTGTAGTATGGAAGATCTTATTAAGGTAACGAATCTTACAAAAAATTTTCCCGTAGAGAAAAACTTTTTGGATGTCCTTTTTGCAGGGAAAAAGCGCAGGTATGTTCATGCTGTTGATAACATATCCTTTTCGATAAAGAAGGGCGAGGTTTTGGGTCTTGCGGGAGAGAGTGGCTCGGGGAAATCTACAACAGGTAGACTATTGCTTCGATTGCTTGATCCTACCTCCGGGAGTATTGAGTACCGAGGTGTTGATATTGCCTCTATACCCAGGAGAGATATGGAGGCTCTGCGTTCTAAGATACAAATAGTATTTCAGGATCCTAACTCATCGTTGAGCCCTAGAATGAGTGTTGGCGAGGCTATAGGACATCCATTAAAGATTCATAGGATGGGAAATAAACAGGAGAGAAAGGAACGAGTTCTTGATTTGATGGATAAGATAGGTTTAAGCCCTGCTGATTTCCTCTACCGCAAGTATCCGCATCAACTCTCCGGGGGACAGAGTCAGAGAGTGGTACTTGCACGGGCTCTTGTAACCAATCCTGAATTTCTTGTTGCGGATGAGCCTATTGCCATGGCCGATGTTTCTGTCAGAGCGCTCATATTGGAGCTTATGCGCAAACTAAGGGAAGATTTTGATTTGACCTATCTCTTTATAACCCATGATCTTGCTACTGCAAAGTATCTCTGTGACAGAGTTGCGATAATGTACCTTGGGCGTATTGTGGAACTTGGAACAAAAAATGAGCTTTTTAAAAAACCACATCACCCCTATACCAAGGCGCTTTTAACCGCCGTTCCGGTCCCCGATCCGAAGCGGAAACGAACCGAGGAAATCCCCAAGGGGGAGATTCCAAGTGCAATTGACCCACCCCCCGGTTGTCACTTTCACCCTCGATGTCCCTATGCTACGGATAGGTGTAGAACAGAGAAACCGGAGCTTCGTGAGGTAGCACCGGGGCATTACTCGGCGTGTTTTCTGGATTTTATCGCTTAGGTTTACCAGTAGATAAGATTACTCCCATAGGTTAATCCTGCGCCGAAACCGACTGTAATGATAGGATCACCCTCTTTCAGTAGACCTTTTTCTACCATATCATTTAGTGCTATTGGGATAGTAGCACTTGAGGTGTTAGCATACTCGTCTATATTCATAAAGAATTTTTCCAGTGGTATTTTAGATCTTTTGGAGGCTGCCTCTATAATTCTGCTGTTTGCCTGGTGTGGGACGATGTATTTTATGTCCTCTATTGTAAGGTTGTTCATTTTTAGGGTGGTTTCTATTGCCTCTATTATAACTCGTACTGCAAAATAATAGACAGGTTTGCCCTCCATCTTGAGAAGCAAATCCACGGGATCTGTCTCTCCGGGTTTAAATGGGTTTCTGGACCCCCCCGCTTCACGTATCAGGTAACTCGCTCCCGAGCCATCGGCTCGAAGGTATGAGTTTATTATACCTCTTTTATCAGTTTCTTCTCCCGTAACTATCACTGCACCGGCTCCGTCACCAAATAGTACGCAGGTATTCCTATCCTTCCAATTGGTGATTTTTGTGAGAGCCTCTGCAGCTATGACGAGAATTGTTTTTGCTCCCCCGCCAAGTATGAAATTTCTTGCCGTTTCAAGTGTGTATATAAAACCGGTACATCCGGCTAACATATCTACAGCTCCTGCATTTTTAGCACCTATCTTGTCTTGGATTATGCATGCTGTGGAGGGGAAATCCGGGTGGTCTCCCGAAGAGGAGGTTACAAGAACAAGATCTATATCCTCAGGCGAAACACCTGCCTTTTCCATTGCTATTTTTGCTGCTCTTACACCCAGGTCCGATGCTGCTTCGTTTTCGTCTATAAAATGTCTAAACCTTATTCCTGTGTGAGATACTATCCATTCATCAGTGGTGTCGATAGTTTTTGAAAGTTCATCGTTGCTTACCCTCTTTGATGGTATTGCCGCCCCAATTGATTTTATTACTGCTCTCATGGATGACCTCCTGAAAACCTAAAAAGTAGTGGGGTATTTTAATACCATTTAGACCAGTTGGTCAATATAGATTTGCGATGTCCTTTGACACACTTCTCTGAGGAGATTTGTAAGTGCGGATTAGACTTGTCTAATTAGACTAATGATTTGGAACGAAGTCTCTCCAGAGCCCATTGGGTGTATTTTCTTATTTTTTTGTCAGGATCATTCTCGAGATCCTTAAGAATGTCTTTACCCTCTTCACTTTCCAATTTTTCAAGGGCTTTTACTACCTTTACCCTTACCTCTCTGTTCGGATCTCTACTTGCCAATACTATTCCTCTAAAAGCAGCTGGAGTGGCTATGAGTGAGAGTATCTCGGCGGCTTTTATTCGTTCTTCGCTGTTTCGATGTTTTAATTTTCTTATCTTACTCTCCACATACCCGGTTTCTTCTAGAATCTCCGCTATGTAGGGTTGAAGAGAGGAAATTTCTTCCCGTAGAAGTGCCTCTATTTCCGCTTCCCCTTCTTCTCCCATAAGTTTAAAAGCCTCTGTTATACTATCTCTTACCCTTGGATCTGCATCTTTAAAGCATTCAACAAGATGTTTAATGCTTTTTTTAGAGGTTTTTTGTGCCAGTGCCTCTACAGCGTTATCTCTTAGTCCTTCAATATTCTCTATCACTTCCAGGAGGAGATCGGTCGCACCGGTAGAATCGGAGTTGCCAAGCCCCTCTAGAATCGCGTTTTTTACACTATCTACCTCATTGTCACTGTAGAGGGTTTCTTTGAGAAGCTTTATACCCTCTCTTGAGGGGTATTCGGCTATTGTTTTTGCTGCAGCAATCCTGACCCTCTCAACGGGATCTCTGAGAAGTTCTCCTATTCTCTCAAGGGAGGATTTGCCCTCTTTGATATGAGAGAGGGCAAATATACTCGCTATTCTTACCTCCGGATCCGGATCGTCCAGGGTTTTCTTTATTATTTTTGAGAATTTTCGCTGTTCTTCTGGGGGCAAGGCGGAGATTAGTGTTGCTCTGATTTTTGAATCTATTCCCTCTAATAGTTTTTCTGCTTTTTGGCTTAGCTTTTCTCCCGAATATTTTGAAATGGTTTTCATAAATTCTTTTGCCTCTTCCAGTGGAAGTATTGGTAGATTCTCAAGTAGGAATTGAAGAGTCTGAGTACCTCCGATTTCTCCCAATATTTTGATGGCATTTATTCTTGTTCTATGTGGATACTTTCCTCTCCCTGACAGGATGATTTGGGTTATTTTATCCATGTAGAGTGAGGGAGAGATTTGAGATATAGCATGGATTAAGCCCTCGTCGTATTCAAAATCGGGTTCTTTCAATTTTAATAGGTCTATAAGGTAATCAATAAAAATGTAATCGGCAGCGTGAGGGATATATGAAAGTAATATCTCCGTTTTTTTATTGTTTAGGTTGTGTTTGAGTTCCTCAAGAAGAAGATGACAGGCACTATCGGTTCCTCGGTGATGGATTGTTTTTACTATTTCTCTGTAGACGGGTAGGAAATTTTTCAACTCCGCCGGGTCGTATCCCCTGGCCAACGTAAATATTCTTTTTGCCACTGCGCCAACCAAATTTCTGGGCCCATCTTCCCTTAGGATTTTCGAGGCTATGTACAGGCTTGCCGGATTTTTGATCTCCTCTATCGGTTCCAGAAAACTCACTACGTTTAAGCCAGCGGCCTTTTTTAGGATTGTGTAGTTTCTATCAGTCAATTCCATATCGCCCAGTTCAGCGTCTAGAAGTAACCGTCTTAGGGTACCTGTTCGCTCTAAAAATTTTGCTGCATAGTAACCTGTTTCGGGGTCCTCCCTTTCAAAGATTTTTAGTGCTGTGTTTTCATCTTCATCGGAGTTTGGATCGAGTATCTCCAATGCCCGTAGGAGTTGCTCATCTTTCAAATCTTCCAGATTTAGAGTGTAGAGCTCTCTAAAATCTCTCTTTATTCTCTTCCATGCCTCCTGTCTTACCTCGTAGACAGGGTCATTTAGTAAAATCTCATAGATTTTCTTAAAAAACTCTTCCCTTTGACTCTCTTCTGGTTGAAACTCGGAGATAGCCGTTTTCCTTATCAATGGGTAGGGATCGTTTAATGTATCCCATATTGCTCTTACAGAGCGTTTATCACCGTCATGAAGTAGAATTTTGAGGGCAAAGTAGCGTGATGGCCACTCCGGATCACCGGTCATTTCTCGTATCTCATCAATTTTGTCCCTGAAGGTGTTTAGGGCTTCTCTTCCGTCGAAATTTTCTCCCTTCCCTGAGAGTGCTAATTTTCTAAGGTAGAGGAAATCTCCCGTGTTTTTTAGCCATTTCACGAGCTCGCTGGCTAGTCTTTTGTTCTCGAGACTCGCCAGAAAACAGGCAAATAAACCTTTATCGGGAGCATATTTTAGTATCCGTGTAAAGTGTTTTCTTTTTTTGGTTACTTTTAACTCATTAATCCATAGGTCTGCTATTCCGGTAACCTTTAAGACACTTTCTCCCTGTTTTTCTATTAGTTTTTCTATCAGACTGGATTTCTTTAGTAAGTAACGATTGGGATATTTTGTACGAAAGCCGGAGATATAGTCAGGGTTATTTATGGCCTTTTCCAGGTGATGCATGAAGTTCTTTCGCTTCAGGAAGTTGAGGAGAATAAAGATTCCCGCTATTAAGAGAGCAATCAGTATAAGTCCACCTATAATATGGTACTCCCTGAGATTTAACATTTGCGAAAACTCATTTAGATATTTCATACTTTATCCTACCTTTTTTAAAACGTTATAGATTTGTATGGGTTGAGATTTACCCTTTACCCTTACAGGATTTCGCTTTTCAACCTCAAAATATCCCTCTATAAGTTTTTTTGTTGTCTCTGTGATGATTACCTCCCCCGGTCCTGCCACCCCTTCGAGTCTGGCTGCCAGGTTTACCGTGTCCCCTATAACGGTATAGTTCATCCTTCTAGAACTTCCGAGGTTGCCCGCCACAAGTGGGCCTGTATGCATTCCTATTCCTATTTTAAGATTTGAGGCCTCACCCTTAAAGAATTTTCTGGTTGGAGAGGCTACCATCTCTTGGATTTCAAGTGCGCATGAGACCGCCTGAATGGCATCCTCTTCGGCTGTTTGGAGGGGAACTCCCCATGCAGCCATTATACAGTCGCCTATAAACTTATCTATATATCCCCTATGTTTTATGACAAGTTCCACCGCTTCACTGAAATATTCGTTTAGTACTTTTATGATATATTCCGGATCTTTCCCCTCGGAGAACGCCGTATAACCCCTTATATCGGCAAAAAATATGGTTGCTTCCTTCTTATCTCCCCCCGGGCGGACGAGGTTGGGTTGTTTAACAAGTTGTTGAACTACCTCCTGGGAGAGATATCTGGCAAACATGTCCTTTATTATTCTTCTCTCCTCCTTTACCCTTGCCATTTGCTGTTGCAGTTCTCGCTCCCTTGTCTGGTCTGTAAATAGAAGGGTTAGTCCTTCCCTTTTACCTCTCTTAGTTTTGAGAGGGGATAGGTTTAGGGAAAAATCCATCTCCCTCTCTTTTCCCCTGAATATTCCCTCTATTCCAAGTTGTTCTTTACCCTCTTTTACCGATGTGTTTATTGTTCTAAGAATTACCTCGCTTAGTTTGCCTTCGAATACCCTATCTATTTTCTGATTTATGGAGTCATGTGTTACACCGAGAGTTTCGGTTGCGGATCTGTTGAAGTATTTTATCCTTCCCTCAGAATCGGTTGTTATAAGTAAATTGGTCATGGAGGAGAAAATGTTTTCCTGATAGCGCTCCAATGCCTCAATTTTCCTGAGGTAATCTTTGATTTCTTTTACCATTCTGGAATTACCGAGCATTCCGCTTGCTAGTTTGGAAAAAGAATCGAGGAATTCGAATTTCGTTCGATTGTAGAACTCCGGCTCCGTAGAGTTTAGAATTAGCATGGCTAAATTATCCTTCTGGGTGAATAGTGGAAGAGCGATTGCGCTCTTCATTTTGGGGTTTAGAAAGATATCGCCGAAAAATTTTGTTTGAGGATCAAGGATTACCACGGTTTCCTTACTCTCTATTAGAAATTGGAGTGTTTCGGAGTCAGGGTATATTCTCTCCGGTACATCGAATTTCCCCCTTCTGTACACCAGTTTGTACGTGCTTTTCCCTTTCTCCGGATTTTCCGATAGATATAGGCAGGATAAATCGGAGCGTGTGATATCTTTAGACTGTTCAACTATGATAGATATTAAATTTTTTAATTCTATTTCACTGGATAGTAAACTTCCCGCCCTTACTAACTCCTTTAGGACGTTGGTTTTCCTGGTTCCCATACTTTTTCTCACATTAGGATAGAAATTATATTAGTATTATATCCCAGATGGAGTTGAATTACCACTCTGAAAAAAATAGTTTACAGTAGTGTGGTAGAAATTGTGATAGAATTGGTAGAGGGTTTGTTAACTTGACAGCGTTAATACGATATGGTATTTTCCAGCACAGGCAAGTTTTAGGAGGGAAGTATGGCTAAAAATGCTTTTTTATTTCCGGGACAGGGTGCCCAGTACCCCGGTATGGCGAAAGATTTGTGGGAACATAGTGGTGAGGTGAAGGAGTTATTTGACCTCGCATCTGATATTTCAAAGATGGATTTGAAGCGATTGCTCTTTGAGGGTAGTGAGGAGGAGTTAAAGGCAACGGATAAAACTCAGGTGGCTGTTACTCTGGCCAGTTTAGCGGCAAGTCTGGTGTTGAAAGAGTTTGATATAAAGCCGGATGGGTTTGCCGGTTTTAGTCTTGGTGAGTATCCTGCCATATATGAGGCGGGAATTATTAAAATTGAGGATCTCTTTAGGATAGTTAAAGTTCGTGGGGAATTAATGGAAAAGGCAAGCCGAAAACTCGATTCCTCGACAGGCAATGCCGGTATGGCCGCTGTTATTGGCTTGAAATTTGACAAGGCACTTGAGGCGATGGAGGATCTTAAGGGAACGGATGTGTATCTGGCCAATTATTCGAGCCCCATTCAGGTTGTGCTTGCCGGTACAGCTGATGGTTTGAAAAAGGCGGAGGGTGTATTTAAAGAGAAGGGAGCAAAACGGTTTATTATGCTTAAGGTTTCCGGTCCGTTTCATTCTCCCTTACTTGAGTATGCTCGTGCTGGACTTGAGGAATTTTTATCCGATGTGGACTTTTCGGATCCCAAACTTCCCGTATATGCAAATGTAACGGGAGATATAATTAAATCCGGAACCGAGGCGAAGGAGAATTGTATTAAGCAGGTGGTTTCTCTGGTTAAATGGGTTAATGAAGAGGAGAGTTTGTTAAGAGATGGATTTACAGGCTACTATGAGGTTGGTCCGGGTAAGGTTTTGACGGGATTGTGGCGCTCTTTTAATAGAGAGTATGTATGTAACCCTTCAGGTACTCTGGAGGAGATTAAAAAATTAGCAGAGGGTTAATGATATGTTGTTAAAGGGTAAGACGGCCATTGTAACGGGAGGCTCTAGGGGAATCGGAAGGGCAATTGTTGAAGATTTTCTAAAGGAGGGAGCTACCGTTTACTATATATCGAGGACACAAAGTGATTCACATGAGTCATTGGAGGCTATTGCTAGCGAGAAGGGGGGAGCAGTCTACTGGAGAGAGGGGGATGTCTCGAAAGAGTCTATAACCGAGGTACTTGACGGGATAATTTCTGAGGCAAAGGTTGTGGATATACTTGTGAACAACGCAGGTATTACACGGGATGGGCTTATATTTAGGATGAGTAGTGAGGATTGGGATGCGGTTTTAAATGTAAACCTTAAATCTGCCTTTTTGACCTCGAAGGTGATTGCTCGGCTTATGACGAAACAGCGGGGTGGTGCTATTATTAATATATCATCTGTTGTGGGTGTCATCGGAAATGCTGGCCAGGTTAACTATTCCGCTTCCAAAGCGGGGCTTATAGGTTTAACCAAGAGCCTTGCCAGAGAGGTTGCGTCTAGAAATGTGCGGGTGAATGCTGTAGCGCCCGGTTTTGTGGAGACTGATATGACGAAGAAGCTTGGCGAAAGGGCGCGAGAGGCATTAAAGTCACAGATTCCACTCGGAAGAACGGCGCAGCCGGAGGAGATTGCAAAGGTAGTAACTTTTCTTGCATCTGAGAATGCATCATATATAACCGGTCAGGTCCTCCTGGTAGACGGAGGTATGGCCATTTAAGGAGGAATTAATGGAAGAGAGAAGAGTTGTTGTTACAGGGATAGGGACGGTTAATCCAATTGGAAATAGTGTAGAAGAAACTTGGGAGGCAGTGAAACAGGGACGGAGTGGTATAGGAAAGATAACACACTTTGATCCCACGGATTACCCAAGTAAGGTAGCGGGCGAGGTTAAAAACTTTTCACCGGATAAGTACATCGATAAGCGCGAGGCTCGACGTATGGATAGCTTTACCCTCTACGGTCTCTACGCGGCTATGGAGGCTATGGAGGATGCAGGTCTGGAGATAGGAAGCTACGATCCGGAGAGAATTGGCGTAATCCTTGGAAATGGAATAGGGGGTATAGAGAGTCTTAGTGCTGCTTTTGATAGGTTGTTGTCAAAGGGTCCTAAAACAATTCATCCACTAACCGTTCCCAAGATGATTGCGAATATTGCCCCGGCTAATATCTCTATCAAGCTCCAGGCATTGGGGCCATCCTACGCGGTGGTAAGTGCCTGTTCCTCTGGAACAGATGCCATAGGACAGGCCTTAAGGTGGATCCGCTCAGGAGAAGCAGATATTATGATTACCGGTGGTACGGAGGCTTCTATCACACCGATTGGTGTTGCTGGTTTTTGCGTTCTTCAGGCTTTAAGTACCAAGTACAACGATACGCCGGAGAAGGCAAGTAGGCCTTTTGATAAAGATAGGGACGGTTTTGTTATTGCAGAGGGTTCCGGGATTCTGGTTATAGAGGAGCTTGAGCATGCGAAGAAGCGGGGGGCAAAGATATATGCCGAACTTGGTGGTGAGGGTATCACCTGTGATGCCTATCATTTGACGGCGCCGCACCCGGATGGGAAGGGGGCTGTTCAGGCTATGAGGATGGCGTTGAGAAAGAGTGGGCTTAAACCGGAGGATATCGATTATATTAATGCTCATGGAACCTCGACCCCGATAAATGATCCCACCGAAACCAAGGCGATAAAAGAGGTATTTGGAGAACATGCCAAGAAACTTAAAGTTTCCTCGACAAAATCCATGACAGGACATCTCTTGGGTGCCGCTGGTGGGATTGAGGCTATTCTTACCGTACTTGCCATAAAGCATCAATACATTCCTCCCACGATTAATCTCGAAGATCCCGATCCGGAGTGCGATCTGGACTATGTGCCTAACAAGGGACAGAATGGAACGATACGTGCTGCGATTTCTAATTCATTTGGTTTTGGTGGTCATAATTCAGTTATGGTATTTAAACGTTACGAGGAATAAAATATTTCCGCTCTAATGTGATTGTTTTGCCGCGGTTACCGTATATTGGTAATCGCGGTTTTTTTTGCATTTTAGTTGATAATTTTGGAGATAATAAATAGAATTGATTATAGTGATGTCTGGTTGTATATAGTGTTGCTATACCACCTAGAGGAGAGAGGTATGCGTATTCGAAGTAAGTTGATTTTAACGTTAGCTTTCATGTTTATTACCTTTATTTTGGGAATAGGTGTTTTCGTCTACATGTATTCTCAGGTGAGAATAATGGAGAGGGAAAGAGGAATTTTATATGAGCTTAGGATGAATATTTTTTCCGAATTGAAAACTTTAAATGCCGTAATACTGGATGAGTTTAACTCTAACATGGCCAGATATAAGAAGTGTGTTGAGATGACCAATAAAAGTTTTGATAAAATTAGCCAGATTAAGGTTCTTCCCCGTTACAGCGAAAATGTACGATCCGCGCTTAAGGCTATTATCCGTCTGAAGAAGATGGCAGATCAGACAAGAAAGCTCTTTATAAATGCTGCAGAACGGATGAAGAACAATGTTGGGGGTGTGTATAGTACTACCAGAGATTTTTACTATCTCTCTTACCTGTTGATTTTAAGTACGAACAGAAAACCTGTGAATAATATGGGAAATTTTGTTTATGTTAATTCTAAATTTATCTCCATAGAGAGGGCACTTGATAATGTTTTAACTACAAGTCTTACCGTAGTTGATAAGCAGTTGAGAATTGTTGATAGTGAGACAAAAATACTGGAGGGAAGGGGAATGTTGGTTTCCCTGGTCCTGATTTTTGTGTTTGCCATTGTTGCGTTCCTTGTTGGAAATCTTATAGTAAGCAGGATAGGACGGAGTATCTCGAAGATTAATGAGGAAATTTTATACCTCAAAAGTGGGGATCTTACCCATGAGTTTAAAATTGGTTCTAGAGATGAGCTCGAGATGCTAAGTAATACTCTTAACGAATTTTCTGTTAAATTGAAGGAGGCAATTTTAAATATACAAAAGTTGTCCGGAGACAATGTGGAGGCAAGAAAGGCAATTCTAAACTCCTTCGAGAGGGTTGGCGTTTCTATTGAACGAATACGGAGGAGCGTGGAAGAAATTCTTAAACAGTCCAACGAATTGGGGGTGAGTGTTAATGGTTCGAGAAGAGCAATTGAAGATATAGTGAAGGCAATCGAGGTTACGGATAAGATGGTAGCGGAACAGGCTGTGATGGTAGAGGAATCTTCCAGCGCTATTGCAGAGATAATTACCCTGGTTAAATCTGTTTCGGAGAACGTAACGAGAAATACCGAAGAGTCAAAGGAACTGGTCACTGTTTCGGAGGAGGGGTCGAGAAAGATTGAGGCGAATAGGAGAGTAATAGAGGAGATAAATAGTAGTGTTAATGAGATTAGGGAGGTTGTAAAAATAATTCAAGGGATAGCCTCTCAAACAAATTTGCTAGCAATGAATGCGGCTATAGAGGCAGCACACGCCGGGGACGTAGGTAAGGGTTTTGCTGTGGTGGCGGATGAGGTGCGAAAATTGGCGGAGGAATCCTCCAATAATTCAAAAGAGATATCCAGAATGTTGAAGGGGATGATAGATAAAGTGGCAGAGGCGGACGGTACGAGCAAGACGGCGGAGGTTGCCTTTGAGGAGATTAAAGAGAAAATAGTAAAGGTTACGGATAGTTTTGTTGAGGTATCGAATGGAATGGGAGAACTTGAGACAGGTGGAACCCAGATCTTAGATGCTGTAAATAATCTGCGAGATTATTCCCTTCGGGTAAAGGAAAGCTCTCAGGGAATGAGAAATGCTACCGGAACGCTTAAGGATTCTATTGGAGTAGTGGAGAGAGTGGCCGGTGAGGTGGAGAGGAGTAGTAGGGAAATAGCAGATGGGATAGAGGATATAAACAATTCTTTGGAGTCCGCAAGGGAATATTCGGATAGGATAAGTAAGGTAAGTGATGATTTGGATGGGGAGGTTAGAAAATTTAAAACGGAGTAATTTTAAGTGTGGGCTCGCTTTGAGTAGATTCCTTCCTAATGTGAGAGAACCCCGAGTGCTATAGAGTACAATTTACTCTCTGCAGAATCTGCTCTGGAGGTTAGGACTACAGGGGTTTTAGCCCCGACTATTAAGCCGGCTGTTACAGCCTTGCCAAAGAAGATTAATGATTTATAGAGTATATTACCTGCTTCTATATCAGGGGCTACCAATATATTTGCTCTGCCGGCCAATGGGCTTTTTATACCCTTGTGGTTAGCCGCCTCCACCGAGATTGCATTGTCAAGAGCCAGAGGACCCTCCACTCTCCCCCCCCTTATTGTTCCTCGCTCATTCATTTTTACCAGGGCAGCGGCATCTATTGTTGCAGGCATTGCGGGATTTACCACTTCAACGGCACATACTATAGCGGCTATTGGGTTTTGGACACCTAATTTGAGTGCCAGATTAATGGCGTTCTGTACTATGTCTCTCTTCTGATTCAGATCCGGAGCTATATTTAAACCTGCGTCGGTAACGAAAATAAATCTGTCATAATCAGGATGTTGAAATACCGCTACGTGGGATAGAGTTTTACCAAGGTTTAGCTCGTTTTCTTTGTTTAATACCTCCCGAAGTATCTCGGCGGTTGGAAGAAGTCCCTTCATCAAGAGTTCTGCCTTTCCCTCCGTGACAAGCCTGACTGCGGTTTTTGCACCCGTAGCCCCCTCTGCTGGTTCTATGATTGTGTAGTTGTTCAATGAGAGTTCGAGGGATTTTAAAGTCTGCTCGATTTTACTTTTTTCTCCCACCAGAATAGGTTCTATTAGGCCCTCTTTTCTTGCATCTTCCACGGCCTGTAGAACGGTTTCATCTGCGGCCTCGGCTACGGATAGCCTGCACTTCCCTCTTTCTTTTGCTTTTTTTAGGAGTTCATTGAAATTTTTCATAACTCTATTTTAATGGTTACGTTTTCTATTATCAAGTCGATTAAAGCTTTCTCTCTGCAGATGGGATAAAAAAATAAGGGCATCTATCCCCTGGAGGTTGCTTCTGGGAGCGACTATTAAAAGGAGGGGTTTGGGGATAGATAACCCTTTAGGCACACAGCCTATTAATTATTTGAAAGATCGAGTTGCTGGCTCTTCCTTTATCTGACCAGTCCTATTATCAATTCACTGCCATTTCGTACTATGGTAAAGAGTACTCTTCCTCTCCTTACTTGATTAAGATACCTGTAAAAATCGGCAACCGAGTTAATGGTGTGATTGTTAATCTTCTTTACGATATCTCCGGTTCTTAAACCCGCTATGTTAGCTGCACTTCCCTCTACGATATTGCCAATTATCACCTTGCCAATTCCAGCCGGAATACTTAACTGTTCTCTTATATCATCTGTGATTTTTACCGGTGTAATTCCTGGCCATATCTTGTTGGATTTTTGTATTATTTTTCGTTCCTCCTCCCGTGTAGCGAGTTTTGCGGTTAAGTGTACCGTCTCCCCCTCTCTGTAAACCTCAAAGGATGTTTTTTTACCCGGTTGCAGGTTGCCAATTACAAAGAGTAACTGGGTTGAATCTTTGATTGGTTTCCCGTTGACCTTTGTAATGAAATCTCCGGGAAGGAATCCTGCTTTATCTGCGGGAGAGCCTTTGAAAACATTAAATACAAAAGCACCCTTTTTATTTCCTATCTTTAAATCTTCTCTGTAAGATTTGGAGGGATCACCAATCGACACACCAAGCCAACCGTATTCGATTTTTCCCTTTGTAATGAAATCATTTATTGCCTTTTTTGCATTGTTGATTGGTATGGCAAAGCCCAAACCGATGCTTCCTCCCGATGGAGAGGCTATCCATGTGTTTATTCCTATTACCTGCCCCTTAAGATTTACGAGGGCTCCTCCTGAGTTCCCTCTGTTTATTGCAGCATCGGTCTGTATGTAGTCTGTGAAACTTGCGATGTTGGAACCGGGTAATGAATGTCTCCCTATTGCACTAATAATTCCAGCCGTTACGGTTGATTCGAACCCTAGCGGGTTACCTATTGCAAGCACCCAGTCTCCTACCTGAAGTTTGCTGGAATCACCAAGTTCCGCTACAGGAATGTTTTTGTCCGAAGACTCAAATACAACGAGTGCAAGATCTTTGTTAGCATCCTTCCCGACAAGTTTTGCCTTGTATTGTCTGCCATCATGTAACCTTACGCTTATTTGATCCGCTTTTCCGACAACGTGGTTGTTGGTAAGTACATATACCTTTTTACCTACGTGTCTTACGATAACCCCGGAGCCTAGCCCGTATTCTTTGTACTCTCTCCATTGTTTCTGCTCTTTTGGATTTGGTTGACCAAAGAAAAACTCAAATGGAGAAAGAAACTGAGGTACCGGTTGCTTGATTATATCGACGACGTTTATCTCTACTACCGTTGGTAGTACTTTTTTTGCAACGGCACGGAATGAATATTGCATATTCTCAAGTGCCTTTAGACTTGTTTGAGAATCCATATCTGTTGGATTACTGCTGGAAGAGGATGTATTGTATACCGGTTGTGGTGTTTGTTCTTCCTTCCCCCCGAAAGCTGACAAGCTTACTATGAGGGCGGTAACTGCTACTATGGCTAGAAGAACGTTGAAGATCAGGAATCCTCTCTGCTTTAGGTTTTTGTCAGCCATGACGACCTCCTCTCTAGTGTTTTTTCTCTGGAATCTTCTCTTTTTAGTTTACTAGGAAAATATTACAGTAACATTACCGAAATATTACAAAAGTGTAATGTTTTTAACCGGTAGAGAGCGGGGTTCTAGAGAGGGGCATTGGTGCTAGTTTAACAGGGGAGAATCGTGGTGAATGTAGAGCCTTTGGCCTCTTCGCTCGAGACAAAGATTCTTCCTCCATGGGCGTTCACTATGGCTCGTACGAGACTTAGACCCAATCCCAGACCTCGCTTTGATTTTGCCTTTTTCCCCCTGTAGAGTCTGTCCCAGATCTGTTCCTGTTCGTCGGGGGGGATCCCTATTCCCGTGTCGGTTATCTCTACTATAATTGAGTTTGGAATCTCTTTGTTCTTTAGCTTACCGTTGGTTCTATATGCTTTTATCACTATTTTACCACCTTCAGGTGTGTATTTTACTGCATTGTCCAGTATATTTGCGAAGACCTGTCTTATTCTGTTTATATCTGCCTTGATGATAAGATTGTCCTCTACCTCTTCGATAATTTTAATGTTCTTGTCCTCTGCCACGTAGCTATACAATTCTGCCAGATCCAGTATCACCTCTGTAAGGTTTATCTCCTCTTTTTTTAATCTTATTACGCCAGTCTCTGCCTCTGATATATCCATTAAGGTGTTTAACATAGTGAGAATACTATTTGAGTTTTCAATACAGTCGTTTAATGCCTCCCTGTACACTACAGGATCGTTGCTTCTAATTGCTAGCTCTGCAGAATTTTTAAGTCGTGTCATTGGTGTTCTTAAATCATGGGCAACGTTATCAAGGGCCTCTCGCATAGTATCTATGTAGGAATCCAGGCGTCCAAGCATAGTATTGAAGAGGTTTATTAGTTTTGATACCTCGTCTTTTTTGTCCGTAGAGGAGATGCGTGTTTTTGTATTACCCGTTTTGATAATCTCTGTTGCCGCGTTTATCAATCGGTTTATGGGGATTAGAAGTTTGTTTGAGAATATGAGAGAGATTACTATACTTATTAGTAACACGGGGAGACCTGAAAGTAAGAACAAGCTTTTAAAATGATTCAGAACGAGGTCGTTCGATTTTGTACTAAGCCCGACTTGAAGAATGTTACCGTCGGGGAGATAAATTGAACCTACAATAAATTTCTTTCTCTTATCACCGGCGTAGATTGTTCTTATTCCATCGCTTGATTTTGGGAAGAGTGTGCTTAGTTGGGAAAAATTGTAACCCTCCCATGTATTCGGAACCACTAGCATTACTGTCTGGTTATCTCTGTCCGCCAGCCTTACGAGAAAGGCCTTTTCGGTGTATCTGTTAATCTGAATCTCTTTTGATAAAAGTTCCACTCCCCCTGCCTGATACTCCGCCCAGAAATTTAGGAGTAGAAAGCTTATCTCTTTACGCTCGTCTCTCTTTAGGGAGGATTCTAGAAATAGATACGAAGTGGTAAAAAGAATAATCTCTGTGAAGAAGAGAACGATGATGAATAGCAGCGCGACCTTAGCCCTAAGGGATTTGTAAAACATAACCAACGCCGCGAATTGTTTTTATTATTTTTTTGTCGAAATCCTTATCTATCTTGGTACGAAGCCTGGAAACCAGAACATCAACTATATTCGTTTGGGGGTCGAAATCATAGTTCCATACCTTTTCCATTATCATCGTTTTTGTTATTACGTTTCCAGCATTTCGCATAAGATATTCTAGGAGAGCAAACTCCCTTGGTCGTAGTTCTATCTTTTTCCCCCCCCTGAATACCTCTCTTGTATAGAGATTTAAGCTTAGATCGCCTACTGTTATTAATCCCTGATTTTCATTAGTTAGATTTGAACGTCTGATTAAAGCCTGGATTCTTGCCAGTAATTCGGCAAAGGAGAAGGGTTTTATAAGATAGTCATCTCCCCCCTTCTGCAGACCTCTTACCTTGTCATCGATCGATTGTTTTGCACTGAGTATGATAACCGGCGTGGTATTACCCATACTTCTGATTTTTTCTATTAGTGAAATTCCATCCATGCCGGGGAGCATTATATCGATTATCATTACGTCGTATATGGTAAGAGATGGGAGGGCAAGACACTCTTCGCTACTAATTACATGATCTACCTCAAAACCTGACTGTTTGAGTCCCTTTACAACGAATGAGGCGATTTTTTCATCATCTTCGACAATTAAAATTCGCAATGCCGGCGGTGGGACTCGAACCCACACGGCCTTAATGGCCACCAGATTTTGAGTCTGGCATGTCTACCAATTTCATCACACCGGCAGATTTTTCAGAAGTTTAGAATATTAATCTTTGACTATCTTGTCAAGGAAGGGATAGATTATTGGTTATGAATTATTATTCTCTCTACAATAGCTGCTCTCTATGTCCTAGAAATTGCAGGGTAAATAGAAGCGAGGGTGAGATAGGTTTTTGCAGAGAGACAGATAAGTTGCGGATGGCATGGGCTGGGCTGCACTTTGGAGAGGAACCTGTAATCACTGGGAAGGGCGGATCCGGGACAGTATTTTTTACGGGATGTACGATGCGATGCTCCTTCTGCCAGAACTATCAGATCTCTCATAACGGGTTGGGAGGGGTTGTTTCTGAGGAAGAATTGGTTAAGATTTTTCTTGGTCTGGAAGATATGGGGGCTGAGAATATTAATGTGGTAACAGGGACACACTTCATTCCGCATATTGTAGGTGCATTTAATAGGGCTAAAGAGATAGGATTAGCGTTACCTCTGGTGTGGAATACCTCGGGCTACGAAAAAAGAGAAATAGTAGATCTCCTCCTGGATTATGTGGATATATTTTTGACTGATATCAAAACCCTCGATGAAAGGGTGGCAAGAAAATTGTTTAGGGCCCCGGATTATCCTGATATTGTGGTTGCCGCCGTAGATTTAATGGTGGATGCAAAATCTTCGGTTGTTGAGAATGGGAGTATGAAAAGGGGAGTGATTGTTCGCCACCTCGTTTTACCTGGAATGATTGATTCGACCTTGGATTTCTTGAATTTGTTTAGGGAAAGGTGGTACGGAAGAGCAATTCTTTCTCTTATGTTTCAGTATACTCCCCCGCCTTCAGGTATCTCGTTGAGACTTCCCTCTGGATTGAAAACCTATCTCTTGCGAGAAGAGTATGAGAGAGTCATGGAGCATCTCGAAGAGATTGGAATAGAGGAGGGGTATATCCATGATATGGATGAGAATGATGAGTGGCTTCCGGATTTTACGAGTGAAAAGCCGTTCCCCCCGAGGCTCTGTAAACCACTGTGGCATATCTAGTTTATTTAGTTTACTTCGGGCCTATGACAGTGCCTTCGAATTCTTTCCCGTTTAAGATGTTCAAAAGGTTAGAGATATTTTTCCCCTCTGCTATGATTACCTTTAATCCAATCTCTGCGGCCCGCTTTGTAGCTATGGGATCAAATGGGACATTTATTCCAGGATCCCACTTCTCTCCGACAAGTTCCTGAAAGTCTTTCCAATTGATTCGATCGATAGCTTTTGCCTCTGGATTTTTTCTTGGATCCTCGGTGTATACCTTTTTGATATTAGAGAGATTTATAACTATATCGGCTGAGAATTTTTCCGCAAGTATTACAGAGTCATAATCCGTTGAGAATCCTGGTTTCCAACCGGCTGCGATCATAACTCTCCCTACAAAGACGTTTAGCTCTGTGGGATTTATTACAGTTGGCGTGGGAAGATAATCAATAAAAATTTGACGTACCAATTCCGCGTTCAGTCTGGTGGCCATAATTCCTATCCAGTCAAGAGAGTCTGGGGAGGGTTGCTTTACGATTCTTTTAAAGGCGTTCTGATAGGTTCTCGCTGTTGAACCTCCCCCACAAATGAGAATTAACTTTCTGTTCTCATCCTCTCTCAGATAAGAATCTAAGGCCTCTCTTAGCCGGTATAGAAAATCTGTATCAACACCATCGGGGGCGATTAATGATCCACCAAGAGAAATGACATGTGTTACCGTTGTTCTTTTTTCCTCTTTCATACCTTTATGAGAATACAGGTATAGCGGAAATTCTTCAAGGTTTTTTGCTCTTTGATTATTTGTGCAATATTTGAAGAAGATTTAAAAAACCATATTGAAAAAAATTTTGCTTTGCGTTTTAGTATTAGTAGTTTTTAATAAACCTACAGAGTTTCACGGTTTTCCGTGAGGTTCCGCTGGTTACCTAAGAATTGTTAGGGGGAAGGAGAACCAAAGATGAAGGTACTTATTGCTGACAAAATTGCCGAGGAAGGTTTTGAGGAATTTAAAAAGTACGAGGGGATTGAAGTTGTTGAGAGAACAGGTTTGAGTGAAGAGGAGTTAATTGAGGAAATTCCAGGGTATTCCGCGATGGTAGTCCGTTCTGCTACGAAAGTTACGCAGCGGGTCATTGAGGCCGCTGATAGTTTAAGAGTGATCGGTAGAGCGGGTGCGGGTGTAGATAATATAGACGTTGAAGCTGCTACCAAAAAAGGCATCGTGGTAATGAATACCCCGGGTGGCAATGCTGAAGCGGCGGGGGAGCTTGCTTTTGGATTGATGTTTGCCGTTGCCAGGCATATAGCCGCAGCGGATGCTTCTATGAAAGCGGGTAGGTGGGATAAAAAGCTCTTTAAGGGTGTGGAGCTCTACGGTAAAACCCTGGGTATTATAGGAACCGGATACGTCGGTGGGGTGCTGGCAAGAAGGGCGAGTGGTTTTGGCATGAAAGTAGTGGTTTGTGATCCGTATGTATCGGAGGAGAAAGTAAAAAGGCTTGGTGCTCAACTTGTTGGATGTGATGATTTTTTACGTGTTTCGGATTTTATTTCCATTCATGTTCCCAAAACTAAAGAAACTGTCGGGATGATAAATAAAGAGGTGTTTGCGAAGATGAAAGATGGGGTGTATTTCATTAACTGCAGCCGTGGTGGTATAGTTGTGGAGGAGGATCTTCTTGATGCACTTAACAGTGGAAAGGTGCGTGCGGCTGGAATAGATGTGTATGAAGAGGAGCCTCCCAAAAATTTGGAGCTTGTAAGGCATGAGAGGGTAGTTGCTACTCCCCATATAGGTGCCTCTACGGTTGAGGCTCAGATTAATGTTGCCGTAATGATAGCTAACCAAATTGGAAAATTTCTCTCAACGGGTGAGATTATCAATGCCGTGAATGGGAATGCATTGGGCAGGACAGTCTCTGTGTAATAAATAAAAATAGCGTGGTAATGCTCTTCCTTTTTAGTGTTTTGACGTGGAATATTTAGCGTTTGTTTTGTATAATACACTTAGGGATGAGTAGGGATATAACTGACATTTTAAGGGAATGGGAGTACGAACCCGGGAATCAGATCAGAATAATTAGGGCTGATGATGGCCGGGAGGTGCTTCAAGTTCGCCAACCTCTGGGGATAGAGCAGTACGAATTGGATGGTAGGCCTGATGGTAAAAGACCGTTTGGTAGAGAATCCGTTTTGGATGAATACCTGAGGAGGCTGGATAATTATGTCGAGAGTCATGGCTCTGATGAGGGATTTGTTATTACACATGATGATTTTCTCTTGCTTCAGAGTGAGGCTATAATCTATTACTTTAGATATCTTGTACTTTTTCAGATCGGTGATTTCGCCCGGACGGCAAGAGATACGGAACATAATCTTAAGATTTGCGATCTGGTAGAAGATTTTTCGGATAGCGAAGAGGATAAAAAGGAAATCCTCCAATACCGACCCTATATTGTGCGTATGAACGCTATGTCACGGGCTATGATTTCTCTAAGTAGTGGTATGAAAGCCGCAGCGGAGGATATTTTGAAATCTGCGGTGAAGAGTATCGAGAGTATGCCGGAGGTAGATACTCCAGCTTTTCAGTTTGAGAAGGTCAGGTCGGTTAACTACCTTAAATCAGCTTTGAAACAGATGTCTGAGGATAAGGAATCCCCGATTGCAGAATTGAAACGAGAGTTAGAGCGTGCCGTAGAGGAAGAGAATTACGAGAGAGCCGCTGAGTTGCGAGATCAGATAAAGGAATTAGAGGAAAAGTTGAATTTCCCGCCTGTAGAGTAGTTAGAATTTAGAGAGGAAATTGTATCTCTGAGTGCCAGATAGTGGATTTGGGGATAATTGTTGACAATAGAGAGGTATCTTTAATAAATTAGCGTGAAGAGGATGATTTTATGAACAAATTTAAGAACAATCGTAGAACTATTAATTTTTCCCGTGAATTGGTGGACAGTATGTTTCCCCTGGAGAATAGGATTGATGTAAAAAAGGATGTTCCTCATATGGATGAGAGGATAGTTATTACCAGAGATTCAAAGGGAATGCCTCACATTAAGGCTGAGTCTTTGGGGGGTGGCTACTTTGGTTTGGGATACATGCATGGTTATGATAGGGCTTTTCAGTTGTGGTTCACAAAGATTCTTATGGAGGGAAGGGTTTCCGAGCACTTTGGTGATAGGGAGGAGCTCATAAATATTGACAAGTATTTTAGGCGTTTAAAGTTAAACAAACCCATTGATAGTGAAGATAGAGATATAGAGGAAGACAAACGAGAACTGATACGTTCTTACATTGCCGGGATAGAGTATTTTAGAAAGGAAAATGATCTCCCCATTGAATTTAAGCTAACCGGTGTAAAACCCTCTCCGTGGGAGTTGAGGGATTGTCTTGGGGTTTTAAGGCTCATGTCCTATGTAGGGCTTGCAGAGGGACAGGGGGCTGCAGAGCTTGTCTTAACCGAAGCTGTAATGAGTGGGGAGAAATACTTTGATGCTCTTGCAAGGGTTTTTGAGCCGTATTTTAAGGGATACAAATATGAGTGGTTTAAAAATATAAATTTACCCAATCCTCTTCTAAAAGTGGAGAAAGGCAGGGTTCCTTCTTCGGATTCTGTTTCTGTGGGGGCAAGTAATAATTGGGCTGTTAGTGGTAAATTGTCTGAAACTTCCAAGCCTATATTTTGTAATGATCCCCATCTTGAAGTTTCGAGACTCCCCAGTATATGGTACGAGGTTGTTCTGGATACCCCGGAGGTATGGTGCCATGGAATTACGGTGCCTGGTGCACCTGGTTTTGCTGCGGGTTGGAATGGGGATCTTGCCTGGGGTATTACATTTACCTCTGCCGATACGGAAGATTTTTTTATCGAGGAGTGTAGAAATGGTAGTTATCTACGGGATAATAAATGGTTCCAGTTTAGAGAGAGAAAGGAGATGATAAAGACAAAAAAGGGGAGGGTTATCTCCTATTCTGTGTATGAGAATGATCATGGTTTCTTGTTAGGTGATCCCAATGTGGAGGGAAGATACCTTGCCAGGAAATGGAGTGGTTTTGAGCCTGTTGCCGGGAGAGTTTTGAATGCATTTATGGAACTCCCTCTCCTTAAGACTGTAAGGGATGCAATGAAGAATGCAAGGAAGATGGTTATCCCTTCCCTTAATTGGGTATTTGCGGATTCGAAAGATAATATTGGTTTCCAGATGACTGGAAATATTCCAAAACGGAAGAGGGGACTAAGTGGGATTCTTCCCATTCCGGGTTGGGATTCTAAATACGGTTGGGATGGTTATGTCGCCTCTGATAAGTTACCCAGTCTGTATAATCCCGAGGAGGGTTACATCATTACCGCCAATAATCGCCTGGATGGTGGGATGAAAGGTTCCCTTCAAAATATGCCGTTTTCCATTGATAGAGCGGCCCGAATTGCAGAATTGATAGAAAAATTAAAACCCCTTAATGCGGAGAAAATGAAAGAGATACAGATGGACGTTCGTTCTCTTCAGGCGAAACGAGTTATCGATTTTACGGCGGAGTATTTAAAGGGAGATCCTCTGGGTGATAGGTTGCTGGGGTGGGATTGTAAGTTTACCCCCGAGAGTGTGGAGGCTACGATTTTTGATGATTATTATAGGGAATTGTTTATAGAAAGTACAGGTGATGTACTATTCCCCAGGGAGCTCTTGATAAAGATATACGATGAGACTCTCTTTTTCCTTTTAAATCACCATCTTGTTGAGGATGAATGGATGAAAGAGAATGGATTATTCTCCGGATTGGATTGGCGGGTGATTGTAAAAAAAGCTCTTGATAGAATAAGAGGGAACAAGTTTGTCCCGTGGGGTAAGAGAAACTCGATAGTTATGCGTCATATGCTTTTTGGGGAAACGCTATTGGGGAAATTGGGTTTTAATGAAAAACCACATCCCCTGCGTGGGTACAAGACTACAATTCATCAGGGTACGAAGTATAGGGAGGGTAAGCGTGATATGACATTTGGTCCATCCTATAGGCTAATTGTTGATCTGGGTAAGAGGTTCGCATATTCGGTAATACCTGGTGGAGTTAGTGGCAGAAGGTTCTCTAAGTATTATAAGAGTGAGATTAATGATTGGCTTTGTGGTGGATATAAACGAACGGATTTTGATGGTAAGAAACTTTAGGAATATAGGATAGCAAAAAGAGAGGTAACCGGCTTAGGACGTGTTGTTTAGATTTAGAAGAAAGAAAAGGAATCCCAACGAGATTGTAACGGACAAATGGAAAACCTCATTTGGTTGGTTTGGGAAGAATAGATTTCGGCTTGAATCGGGTGAGGGTTATTCCTCTCGAGTGGAGAGGGGAAGTCTCTTATTGGAATTAAAAAAGAAAAACATATTTGCCTGGATAAATACTGATACCTTTATTTATAGAGATTTTATTCTTGATGCTGAGGTCGAATTTGGCGAGGGAAATGGTTACTCTGCCGTTGGCTTTGTGTTTAGGTATGTAAATCCTGAGAATTTCTACTACTTCTTGCTCTCCAACCGGGGAACATTCCGCTTTGATGTTGTCTTTAACGGTAACCCCATTCATCTGATAGAATGGACGGAGAATCCTCTCATTAGTAATAATAGAAATCATTTGAGGATAATAGCGCATACCTCTAATTTTTCGTTCTACATCGAAGATGAGTGGATTGGGGAGTTTGAAGATGAGTTTGTTTATCGAGGTGAGATAGGGTTTGCCGCTCAGAATTTTTCAGAGAGAGATTATGGGGCCTTTCGCCTTAATAGTATTATGATAGATTCCACTTCTATTGATGTAGAGCGTGATTATTACAGGTGGGTAAAGTATGTTCCGCCTAATCCGGAGTTTAGAAAAAATCTGGCAAGGACCTTTTTTAGTATGTCTACAAATTCTCTCTCGTATCTTGAACCTGCTGCGGTTCAAATGAAGAAGGCACTTAAGTTTCAGGATGGAAGTTTTGAGGATTATATTTTCTATGCAGAGATTCTCCTTAGATTAAAGCTCTACGATGAGGCTCTCAAGAATGTGGAGAAGGCAATTGCTCTTCAGGATGAAGAAAATTTTGAGGCTGGGGATGAGCGGGGACTTGATGCAAAGGTGATGAAGGCAAATATTCTCTACCTTCAGAATAATTTCATAGAGGCCCGTGATTATGTGAGAGAGATAATAGAAGATTATAGAGATAACGCAATTCTATGGGGGTTGTTAGGAAACTCGGAGTATGCACTTGGTAACTGGGATAGGGCGTATAATGCGTACTGTACGGCCGAGAAATTGGCCCCTGATGAAGCTATATTTAAGTCTAACAAGGCGAAAAGTCTTGTAATGATGGGTAAAAAAGAGGAGGCTTTAGAGGCGTATGTAGAAGCAATTCGAATCTTATTTAATTCCGGCGAGTATGGTGAAGCTACGATTCTTATTGACAGGGCCAAAAAGATTAATCCCAGAGATGAGAGGCTACTTAGCTTTGATGCAAAAATACTCTACGAGCTTGGGGAGAAAGAGAGAGCGGAGGGTATATTCCGGGATTTAATAGAGTCCGATACGAGTGATAGCTCTGTATATTTTATGATTGGGATAATAGAGGTTGAGAGGGGAAATAGAACTAAAGCTCTTGAGTACTTTAGAAGAGCTGCAGAGATAGATCCTGATTACCCCCTCTACTGGTTTAGAATTGCAGAGTCTGAGCATTTGTTGGGTATATCACCGAAAGAATCCATAGAACGGGCAATCTCACTGGATCCAGATGATCCGTGGATAAACAATCTGTACGGTTTAATTCTTCTTGAGGGTGGAAAGATTGAAAGAGCAAGAAACTACATCTCTAGGGCATATGAGGCCAAGCCTGATGATATTAATATAATAATAAACTATTCTTCACTCCTATCGAAGAGCCGAGAGCTAAAAAGAGCCGTTGAATTATTGGAGGAAACCCTTGAACAGTTTGGCACTTCCAGTGGAGAGAATGCCAAATTGGTAGCCAGGCTCTATAATCATATGGGGAATATATACTCGGAGAATGGGATGTTTGAGAAAGCTGTTTTCTCCTATGAAAGAGCCGTTGATTTAGAATCGGAGAATACTGTTTACCTTGAAAATCTTTCATCTGCCTGTCTTAAAGCGGAGATGTTTTCTCGGGCGGAGGAGGTGGTAATTAAATTAATGGAGATATATGAAGATAATAACGAGGGAGATAGTATTCCAGCCTCTGTATATAACTTGAGAGGTAATATTGCATGGATAAAGGGAGAGTATAGAAGAGCCGAGGCTGCTTTTAGAATGGGGATTGAAAAGGATAGGGGGAATAGTACGATAAAACTAAACTTGGCTTCCATGTATATGGAGCGACAGAGGTATTCGGAGGCTAAGGAATTAATAAATGAGGTGCTTGATGAAAGTGCAGGGGATAGAGATGCCCTGAGATTGCTTGATAGGTTGCATGTTCTCTCGGAAAATAAGATTGAATGTGCTCTCTGTGGGAGGGTTTGGTGGGTTCCTAAAAATGTTCCACCTCAGTCGGCACTTAAAATCGTGGGAGAGCCTGCGAGGGATCTGCCTGCCGGTAAGTGTGCTTCCTGCGGCAAGGTGTACTGCGTAAACTGTGCTATGGAGTATATAAAAGAAAATCGCTTTACCTGTCCACAGTGTGGGGTTCCGTTGAAACTTTCCGATGATTCTTTACGGTATCTGTGGAATGTATACTTGACAAAGGAGAGTGATTAAGTAATATGAGTTTAATAGTACCAATCTTAGCCAGAAGAAGAAACGCCTTGAGAAGAAATATCGTAAGTAAAGAAAAAAGAGTATTGTTTTTATTCTTTATCATTTGTTTGGGGAATTTTTCTCTATATGCTCAGGATATACTTACAGCTGAGAAGTATTTTGATGAGGTTTCAAAGAGATATGGTAAAATTAAAGATTACGAGGCCGAAATTGTAATTACCAAGGGTGATACTGTAATGAAGGGGAAGTTGTACTATAAGACCCCCAATCTTTTGCGAATTGATTTTACGGAGCCTAAGGACCAAGTTCTTGTGACTAATGGAAAGGAACTTACAATTTATATACCAAAGTATGAAGTTATAATGAAACAGAAACTTAGAAGGCATAGTGAAGCTGCGATTGCCTCTATGGTTAGTAAGCAAGGACTGGTGTTTTTGAAGAGGAATTATGGAATTGCATATCTTGTGGGGCCTGATCCTATCCCTCTTGATAAGAATTCTAAGGAAAAAGTGGTAAAATTGAAACTAACGTCGCGTTCTCCATTGGAGGGGTTTAGACAGATCATTCTATCTATTAGTGATGATGGGTTAATAAGGAGGGTAAAGGCAATTACAATGGGGTATGACGAAATTGTATTTGATTTTTTAAACAGAAAGGTAAATCAAAATATCCCTGATTCGAAATTCGACTATGATGCCCCGGCGTATGCTAATGTTTTCAATAATTTCTTGTTTGAGGCGGAAGAGTAAAAAGTATGGAATCGATTGGAAAAATCTTAAAGAAGGCAAGAGAAAACGCTGGTTTTAGCATAGATCAGGTTGCGAGAGAAACTCATATATCAAAACGTTATCTCACTGCATTGGAAGATGAGAATTTCTCTGTATTCCCTGGGGAGACCTATACGATTGGTTTTTTAAGAAATTATGCGGAATACCTTGGGCTTGATACGGAGGAAATTGTAGGGCTGTATAAGAATCTTAAAATTCAGGAACAGCCCGTCCCTATCGATGAGCTTTTGGATGTTAAGAAAAATAAGTTGCCTCTGACTAGAGTAATTGTAGTTGCAGTAGTTGTTGTGCTCCTTGCTGTTGGGGGGTACTTTGGTTATACCTATCTCAGATTTAAATCATCGGGTGCGAAATCGGGAGCACAGGTTGTAGAGAGGGTTAAAAAGCCAAGTACGGAAAAAAAGAAGGGGTATATGTTTCAAGAAGAGGCTATTACTAAGTGGTTCGTAAAGGGAGATACTATTCTTTGTCCGCTTGGTGAGAACACGTATACTGTTAAGATTGTCGAAATAGACAGTGAGGTAAGACTTGCAGTAGGGGGAAAAAATTTTGATATTCCCCTTGGTGGAAAAACGCTTATTGATTTTAATAGTGATAACCAGCCCGATTTAAAAATTACACTGAATGATATTGATAAGTCTAGAGAGGTTATAAGGGTAAACCTTGGTTTGTACAAGATTACGAAACCTGTGAGTGTGGCTAAAAGGGTAATCGCCAAGGAGACGTCATCCTCATCTGTTTCTTCCTCCGAAGCGGAAAAGTATACTGTTCTGGAAACAACCACTACTCCAGGTCCCTTCTTGATGAAGTTTAATTTTAGGGGCTACTGTTTTTTTAGATATATGATCGATGACAAGGAGAGGGTAGAAAGATTTTTCCATAAGGGAGAATCTTTTTCCCTTGATGTTAAAAACCGTGCAACCCTGTGGATTTCCAATGCAGGTGTTGTGAAGGCTAATATAGCGGGTAAGGATATTACCTTTGGTAGGCCGGGGCAGGTTGTCACTAAGAATGTGAAGTGGATAAAGAAAGATGATGGTACCTATGAGCTTCGGGTTGTGACATTGTACTAGTAATGAAAAAATCAAAAACATTCTATATAGAAAGTCTTGGCTGCGCTAAGAATCAGGTGGATTCTGAGATTATTGTCTCCAAGCTCGTTTCTTCCGGTTGGAAGCTGAGTAGTAACCCCCTCGATGCCACACTTATTATTGTGAATACCTGTGGTTTTATAAAACCGGCAAAGGAAGAATCGATAGATACAATTATGGCGTATAGGGATAGCTTTCCCGATAAAAAGATTTTGATGACAGGATGCCTCTCTCAACGATATGCCGAGGAGATGTATGATGAGTTTAGGGAAGTCGATGGATTCTTTGGAAATACCGGTTTTGATAGGATTGCCGATGTGGCTGCGGCTGTTATCGAAGGAACTCGGGAAAAATTAATACCGGAGGTTAATTACACCTGGACAAGAGAATACAGTGGATTTGAGAAGCGTGAGATGCTTCTTTCTCCCAGGGGGAGTGCGTACTTAAAGGTTTCTGAAGGGTGTGATAATAGGTGTACCTTTTGTGCTATTCCTATAATTAGGGGCAGGTTGAGAAGTAGAACCATCAAATCGGTTGTTGATGAGTTTAAGTATCTCCTTGATAGAGGTGTGTTTGAAATAAATTTAATTGCTCAGGATCTTGGATCTTTTGGGCGGGATCGGAGGGAGGACGGAAGGTCTGAGTTTTTGGATTTGCTGGAGGCGATATCATCTGTGGAGGGGAATTTTTGGGTGAGACTTTTGTATTTTCATCCTGATAATTTTGATAGGGAGATTACAGGGATACTCAACTCTGATAAACGAATAGTTCCCTACCTTGATCTACCCTTCCAACATGCTTCAAAGAGAATCCTTAGGCGGATGGGAAGACGGGGAGATAGCAGTGAGTATCTGGAACTGATCACTTTTTTAAGGGAGAGCGTTCCTGATATTGTTATTCGTTCTACCTTTCTTGTGGGATTCCCGGGAGAGAGAGATGAGGATTTTAAGACTCTTACGGATTTTCAAGAGCGGGCTAAAATAGATTGGGTTGGGATTTTTGAGTACTCTCCGGAGGAAAATACTCCGGCTTATAGTTTTGAGGGGAGGGTCGAGGAAAAGGTTGTCAGAGAACGGAGGGAAATACTGGAAACCAACCAGGTTGATATAACGGAAAAACGAATGGAACGTTTTGTTGGAAGAAGAATGGAAGTTCTGTTAGAGGAGGATATTGGCGGGGGGAATTTTATAGGACGAGCTTATCATCAAGCGCCGGAGGTTGATGGGATTGTGATAGTTGAGAGGGGTAAAAAATTGAACAGCCTGGATGATGGACAAGTTGGGCCGGGGAGGGTTGTGAGAGTGCGAATAACAGGCATGTCGGGTTTTGATCTAAATGCCTCTTTGGAAGATCCGGATGGTTGGTAGGGAGAGAAGTTGTGAAGGAGAGTCTCAGGATATACCTTGACATGTTAAATGAACATCAACTCAGAGCGGTCCTTCATTTTGGTAATCCCCTCCTTGTCTTGGCGGGAGCAGGCTCCGGGAAAACGAGGGTTATTACAACGAAAATAGCATATCTTATAGAGGAACTGGGTATAGAACCTTACTCAATATTGGCTGTTACATTTACCAATAAGGCAGCGGAGGAGATGAGAGAACGGGTGGTTAATATGGTGGGTAACGATGTGGAACCTATGGTAAAAACTTTTCATTCCTTTGGAGCTTGGTTTCTAAGGCGTAATTCACATCTGGTTGGTCTTGAAAGCGGTTTTAATATTTATGACGAGTCCGATTCACTCCGCTTGCTCAAGGATATATTTGGTAAGAGATACTCTACGGAAGAGTTAAAGAGATATCTTCATATAATTGGGCAACTTAAGAGTTTTTGTGTAGCCCCTGACGGTGATTATTCTCCTGTGACCTATGATCCTGAGGTTGGGATTGTATATTCGGCCTATCAGAAAAGGTTGCAGGAAATAGGCAATGTTGATTTTGGCGATTTAATTATGCGACCGGTAAAACTTTTGAATGAGAACAAGGAGGTGAAAAGACGAACAAGACAACGTTTTAAAGTAATACTGGTTGATGAATATCAGGATTCAAATCATGCACAATTCGAGTTGTTAAAGGCGCTATACGGTGGGGATAATTATCTCTGTGTAGTTGGTGATGAGGATCAGTCCATATATGGCTTTAGAGGTGCCGATATAAATAATATTCTCTCCTTTCCAGATTGCTTTCCGGATACTGATGTTATAAGGTTGGAGAGAAATTATCGTTCTACGCGGGAGATACTCGATGTTGCCTCCTCGGTTGTCCAGAATAACAAGAATCGCTTGGGCAAGAGATTGTGGACCGAAAAGACCTCCGGGAGGCCTGTGGAGCTTGTTGTGCTTAACGATGAGAGAGAGGAAGCGGCTTTTTGTGCAGAGCTTCTGTCCGATGGTAATTATGGTGGCACGGCGATAATGTATAGGATGAACTCCCAGTCGCGAGTTTTTGAGGAATATTTTTCAAATCTGGGAATCCCCTATCGGGTAATAGGGACAAAACGTTTTTATGAACGGGAAGAGGTTAAGGATGTTGTTGCTTACCTTGCTTTTGTTCTTAATCCCAGGGATAAAATCTCTTTTATGCGAATTGTAAATAAGCCCCCCCGTGGGATAGGTAAAACCTCTCTGGAGCGAATACTTCCGTATTTTAATTATAGTACGCTTCTCAAGGCTGTAGAAGGAGATCTCTCCGGATTAGTGGAGGGGTTTAAGGGAAAACGTTCTGTGGCTATAAAAGGACTTGAATCTTTTTTCTCGTTAGTTGCGGAGGTGAGAGACTCACTTGTAGATAATCCTCTTTCCCAGTCTATTAAGAAATTGATTCGAAAGAGTGGTTTGTACGATTATTACAGGGAAAAGGATGCTGTCAACGGGACGATGAAATCGGATAATCTGGAAGAGTTGGTGAATGCAGCCTCTTCATATTCTAATGGACCTGATGAATTGTCTAGATTCCTTGAAAATATTACCCTTGACAGTAGCGAGGAGGATCCATATGAGAGTGATAATGCTGTTAATTTAATAACTCTTCACAATACAAAGGGATTAGAGTTTGATAGGGTAATAATAACAGGTTTGGAACAGGGTATTATTCCCCATCGGTCTAATAGTGAGGAGGAAGAAGATATAGAGGAGGAAAGACGGCTCTTCTATGTTGGTATTACACGGGCCAAAGAAACTTTGGTTTTTACCACGTGCAGGGTGAGAAGAATATTTGGAACCACAGAGCCCAGGGAACCCTCCCAATTTCTGGGAGAAATTCCGAAAGGGCTTCTTCGGATTGTAGATAGAAGCTATGGAACTTACGATGGAGAAACTTCCACTAGCGATGAGGATTACCCTGTGGGTTGTGTGGTCTACCACTATGATTATGGAACTGGTATAATTGTTAAAAATTGGTATAATAATGGCATGCTCAACGTAATTGTCAGATTTGAATCGGGTAAAACTGCCAGGTTTATTCCCAAGTATACCGATCTAGAGAGGGTTAGTCAGTATGATTGATGATGAGGTTCTTGAATCTATTCTCTTTATGAGTAAATTGGAGTTAAGCGAAGATGAAAAGGAAGAGTTTAAGAAGCAGGTAGGTGAGGTTATTGAATATTTTGATATACTGAAGGAAATTGATACTTCCTCTGTAAGAAGACAGTTGGATATGGGAGTTGGTGTGGATGAACTTAGAATAGATGAAAAACGAGAGATGTTTTCTGTTGTTACTCTTAAAAGCTTTGCGATTAACTTTCTCGATGGCTATTTTTCTGTCCCGAGAATCTTGGGTGAGGAACGAGGGGAGGAAGAGTAATGAAAATAGTTGATATGTCCCTTGTTCAGCTTAAGGATTTGCTTGATAGGGGAGAGCTCTCTTCTGTTGAGATCGTAAGGGCTTTTAGAGAGAGCTACGAGGAGGACTGTAGTTCGGATAAGCCTATAAATGGATATATAGAATTTTTTGAGGATGCAGAGAAAACAGCGGAAAAATCTGATCAGGTAAGAGCATCCGGAGAGTATGGGATTTTGGAGGGACTTCCGATTGCTGTAAAGGATAATATTCTTGTAAGTGGACACTATGCTACCTGTGGTTCCAATATTCTTAAGGGATTTAAATCTCCCTATTCGGCCACTGTAATAGAGAGATTAAAGAACGAGGGAATTGTACCCCTCGGTAGGACAAATATGGATGAATTTGCTATGGGTTCTACCTGTGAGTACTCTGCCTATGGCCCCACGCGAAATCCAATAAATAGAGAGTATGTGGCTGGTGGTAGTTCTGGAGGCTCTGCGGCTGTTGTGGCATCCGGTCAGGCACCCTGTGCCCTTGGCTCGGAGACAGGAGGGTCTGTAAGACTTCCTGCATCTTTCTGTGGGCTGTATGGATTAAAACCAACCTATGGAACTCTTTCACGATATGGTCTTGTTGCCTTTGGTTCCTCTCTTGATCAGATAGGGATACTCTCCCGTGTTCCGGATGATATAGCTCTTATATTGAGTGTTGCTGCTGGTCAGGATGCTAATGATTCTACGAGTGCTGATGTTGATTTTTCGGATATTTTCCCATTGAAACGATTTGTACTTAAGGGAAAAAAATTTGCAATTCCTAAGGAGTTGTTTGAGAGAGGGATTGATGAAGAGGTTAAAGGTGCTATTGAGCGGTTTTCAAAATGGCTGGAGGAGAGGGGAGCGATAGTTGATGTTGTTTCCATTCCTCTAATAGAGAAATCCGTTGCTATTTACTATATAATTGCTCCGGCAGAGGCGTCATCAAACCTCTCCCGCTACGATGGGGTGCGCTATGGGTATAGAAATACCGAAGCCAATACGTTGGAGGCAATGTATATAAAAACAAGAAGTGAGGGATTTGGGAAAGAGGTCAAAAGGAGAATTTTCATTGGCAACTACGTTCTTTCTTCCGGTTATTACGATGCATACTATAAAAAAGCAATGGAAGTTAGGGAGATGCTTAAAAATGAACTGCTGCAGGTTCTTAAGAGTTACGATTTTATTCTTTCTCCAACTTCGCCAGTTAAACCATTTAAGATAGGGGAGAAGGTTGATGACCCGCTCTCAATGTATCTTGCAGACATATGTACCACCTTTGCAAACCTAGCCTCCCTGCCTGCGTTGTCTATACCTGTAGGAAAATTTTCCAGTGGGCTTCCTGTTGGGGTACAGATTGCGGGAAAGATGTTTGATGAGTCTCGGCTGTTACGAGTGGCAAAACTGTGGGAACAGGAGGGAAATTAAGGTGGAGTATAAGGTTGTAATAGGATGTGAAGTCCATGTTCAGTTACTTACTAAGACAAAAGCCTTCTGTTCTTGTGAGAATCGCTTTGGTGGAATTCCCAATACACGGGTATGTCCCGTTTGTTTGGGTTTGCCAGGGGCTCTCCCTGTTGTTAATAGAACAATGGTTGAATATGCTATTGTGGCAGGGCTTGCTTTGAATTGCAAGGTGGCAAGGGTAACTAAATTTGACAGAAAGAACTATATGTATCCAGATTTGCCCAAGGGATATCAGATCTCACAGTATGATATGCCTATATGTTATGATGGATACCTTGAGGTGGAGAGTAATGGAGAAAAACGAAAGGTACGAATAAGGCGTCTCCATATGGAAGAAGATGCAGGTAAGAATATCCATCTTGAAGACGGATCCGGACTTAGCTACGTAGATTTTAACCGATGTGGCACCCCTCTTCTGGAGATAGTTTCGGAGCCAGATATTACCTCACCCTCGGAGGCCGTTGCCTACGTTCAGGGCATCAAGGAGATTATGGAGTACCTTGGAATTTCGGATTGCAATATGGAGGAGGGCTCTTTAAGGTGTGATGCCAATATCAATCTCCATATAACTGATGGGGGAAAACTCTACAAAACGCCAATTGTAGAGGTCAAAAATATGAATTCCTTTAGAGCGATGAAAACAGCCCTGGAGTATGAGGTAAAGCGGCAGCTTGAAGAGGTTGAGCTTAAGGGTTACTCGGATAGGGGTTTTAAGGTTACAAGGGGTTATGATGATAAAACAGGTAAAACGGTGGCTCAGAGGGTAAAAGAGGAGGAGTCAGACTATAGATATTTCCCGGAACCGGATTTGAAGCCTATCTTTATAACGGATGAGCTTGTCGAGGAAATGAGAAAGCGTATTGGAGAACTTCCCGCTGCTAAGCGGGAGCGCCTTATAAGGGAGTACGGCATTACTAAAAATGATGCCTATACCCTCTGTTCGTCAAAGGCCTTTAGTGAGTATTTCGAAGAGGCGGCTCGAGGGTACAGGGAGCCCAAAAAGATTGCAAATTGGGTTATTACGGAGGTGGGAGGTTTCCTAAATAGAGAGGGAATTTCCATTGAGGAGTTTTTAATTCCTCCTTCCCATATTCGCAGGCTGTTCGAGTTGATAGATGAAGGGAAAATTAGTAGCAAAATGGCGAAAGAGGTGTTTGCAGAAATGACAAATAGTATGGGAAATAAAATTGTTACTCCAGATGAGATAGTTGAAAAGAGGGGATTAGCCCAGATAACCGATAGAATTGAAATTGAAAAATTGGTGAATAGGGTTATGGAAGAAAATCCCAAATCGGTGGAGGATTACAGAAGGGGAAGGGACCATGCCCTTAAGTATCTTATGGGCCAGGTTATGAGAATTACGAAGGGAAAGGCCAATCCGCAGATTACCTCGGATATTCTGAAAGAGAAATTGGAAAGATAGAGATGAGAGATGTTCAAAATTCTCCTGACCCACGAAATACACCGATTGATAAGGTTGGGATAAAGGGAATTCGTTATCCCATAGTGGTTCTTGATAAGAAGAACAAGAAACAGGCAACAGTTGCGGATGTTAGTATGTATGTGAATCTTCCCCATCATTATCGGGGAACACATATGAGTCGTTTCGTCGAGGTTTTAAACAGGTTTAAGGGGGAGATCAGCTACAAAACCCTTGGTGTTATACTCCAGAGTATAAAGGAAAGACTAAATGCAGAGGAATCTCATATAGAGTTTTCTTTCCCCTATTTTATGAAAAAAAAAGCCCCCGTATCCGGTCAGGAATCGATTATGTCTTACCAATGTCTTATAGCTGGAAGTTACGGAACTCACTTAAATATAACAACAAAGGTCTCTGTACCGGTACATACATTGTGCCCCTGTTCGAAGGAGATATCTGATTATTCGGCTCACAATCAGCGTGGGTATGTGACAATAACGATTGGGATGACCAAATTTATATGGATAGAGGATATAATAGCAATTGCGGAAGAGTCTGCATCAAGCCCTCTCTACTCTCTCCTTAAGAGGGAAGACGAGAAGTATGTTACAGAGCATGCCTACGATAATCCCAGATTTGTAGAGGATGTGGTGAGAGAGGTTTCTATAAGATTGAACAAACTTAATGGGTTGAGATTCTTTGCCGTTGAGGCAGAGAATATGGAGTCTATTCATAATCATAGTGCCTACGCATATGTAGAGAGGCATTTTAATGGAACTGGGTGAAGTTTACGACTACGAGAAGGCGAAGTTACTCTCTCTTATTCCCCCTATAAAACGAGCACGGGGGAATAGACTTTACGACTATAGGGGTAACAGATACCTTGACTGTTATAGGGATGGTGGACACTCTATTTTAGGACATAGAGCGGGAGAGTTGAATAAAGTGTTAAAAAACATGCTCTCCAAGGGGTTGGTAGTTGAGCTTCCATCGATATACAGTGAGCGTTGTAAGAAGGCCTTGCGGAAGCTTTTTCCCGGATATAGTTTCCTCCTCACAAGAAACTTTGAGGCTGCTATGAGGGCTCTTCCCAATATTCTTTCTGGTAAAAGAAGATTTGTTATTTTTGATCCCCTTACAGAGCGTGTTGTTGCAAGGATTGATGGTGAGAGAGAGGAAGGGGAAACAAAATTGTTTATTTGGAGGCCGTTTACAGATAAGGTTTTATATGGGAAAAATGACATTTTGCTTCCCATACTGCCATTTTCTCTATCTAATTCACCTTTCGTTGTTTGTTTTCCTTTTGAGGTGGATACCTCGGTGACGGTGGAGGATGGTGTTGCTTCTCCGATGCTCCTTGCCGGTTTTACGCGGGCGATTTATGATCTGATCAAGGCGGAGTATCCGAATTGGATAGAGGAGAAGTTTCCTGGTAGTTTTCCCCTCTGGAAGCGACATGGACCCTATATGATATATACTGGAAGGCGAGAGGATTATGAGTCTCTCTTTAAAGGTTTTGTGGAGAGGGGCATTATTGTTTCACCCTCGGTAGAGGAACCCTCTATAATTCCTTTTGAACTTTCCGATGGTGAGTATAAGAAGCTATTGAGGGCTTTTTTGATGGATTCTGGGTTTTAAAGAGGAACGGAGATTGGAATGGAAAGTACGGATTTTGTTTTTATGATGTCAAATATTATAGTAGGGGGGATTACAACATTTATAGCGGTTCTTCTCTGGTCTAGAACTAGAGATGTGGCATGGATTCTAATGATTGTAGGCACGATAGTATACTATATATATATTATTTACAATGTGTTGGATAAATTTGGTATCGTGGGAAATTATTCTCCTATTATTTATGGAATTCCCATAGTAAAGGTTGTGCTTTCAAATCTTCCCTTAGTATTTTTTGCAGTGGCATTTGTTGTGGTGATTAATCGAAAACGCTTCCCATAAAGGGAGCTAGAGAGAGGTTAAAGATTCTCCGCTCCCTTTTTAAGTTCTCTTGAATACCTGTAAAATTCTTCCAATTTCATCATTTTGAGGAATACCATTCCTCTTGTAGCTCTTATTAATGCTTGCTTGTGTTCATTAAAAAATCTTCTTCCGAGACAGGTTTTTAGCATCTGATACTGGTGTACCTGTATTTTTTGGGCCAGCTCACAGAATGGTCCGTCGTGTTCGTAGCTGGGAAAGGAGGCATCCCTCTGGGTCAGGAAGGAGTTTAAGAATGCACTCCTCTGAAGTGCAAACATATTAAGGGAAACAGGCACAAAAAGATTAGCCTCCGCGGGATGGAACCTATACCACACGTTCCTATAGCCGAGTACGCGAATGTCAGTTCTTCCCGTTTCCTTTGTGTAGAGTTTTAGCGCTTCGGTTATTGCCTGTAGTACCTTGTAGTGTGTATCGGGTCCACTTGCCTCAGGGTCGAAAGCTACCGAGACAATATCTGGGTTTGTCTTTCGTAGGAGGTTTAGAACCGGTTTCACATCTGCATTCATTGTCGGTTCTTCGGTGAAGATGTCACCTTTATAGAAACCCAGTCGTAGATGAAAAATGGAGTCAGAATGCCATCCAAAGTATCCCCATAAACAGTCCGCCTCCCATTCGCGTGTCATTCCCTTCAGCATTTGAATGTCACGGACATCCTTTTTGCCGGGGTACTGTGTTTTGAAGTATTGAATTAATTCCTCTATCCTGTTTTTGAGCCAGTTGATATCTCTGTCACCAAAGATAGCTATTAGATTTCTTATCAATCGCCTGAGCTCACCGTCCTCTTTCATGGTTTCTGAATCTGCCGCAACACCATCCAGATACTGCCATACATCTCTGTTTCTACCGATTTTATTTGTGGGTTCGAAGTAATCGGTTTCGAATAGTTCCGCAAAATCGTCCCTCTCCAACCTGGTTTTTAGTCTGTTTAGTTGGTTTAACATAAAACTATTTGTTACAGATGTAAACCCGCTCGTCATTGTGGCAAAGTAGTGGGTGGTACTGTGATCTCTTATATGACGTACGATGTAGGGAAGGTATCCCAGCATTAGATCATCATGATGTGGTTCTGTATGGAGAAAGGTAACCCCGCTCTCTATGCGGCTTCCCTCTGTTATTTTCTTTTTAATATCTTCCTCGGTCTCCCGCAGAAATTTGTGTATCGCGGAGGGATATTTCTTTAGAAGAAGATTGGAGAGTTCATTCTTCTTAAAATCATCCTTTGTCAGTTTGGAGAGAGCCTTATTTTCTTGAATTGCAAGATCAATTATAATTTTTTGAATTTCCTCCTGGGGAAGCTCTTTCTTTTCTTTAATCAAGATCTTGTTTCTTTCAATCAAAAGCTTTGCGGCTCCCCGTGTTAGAAAAAATCTTGCATTTTTTAATTTGTGGAGTACTGTGGCGGGGTAGCGGATATTCATATCATTCTGGATGGCATTAGCTACAACTTTGGCCTTTGCCTCTCCTGCCGCTATTATTATTGCGGTGCACTCCGGGTTGTATGTGATTGTTTCCAGTCCTATTGTGATTACCAATCTGTTTTTTGCTACCTCGATTCCTCCTAGATCCGTAGCTGCTGCAGCTTGGGTTTCGTAGTTTGTCTGGGTTAGTCTTGTGGTTGAATGGAAATCGGAACCCAGTACGTTAAAACCTATATGCCCGTCCGGGCCGATACCTCCCAGGAAAAAGCCGATGCCCCCAAGTTGTTTAATCTTTTCCTCATAATCAACACACCATTGATCTACGTTTAAAAGAACCTCTTTTTGAAGTTCTTCGGCCTTATTCTTTGGGTTTCTATATCTAAGCGAAAGATCTACCGGTCCGTTTCCCCAGATGTCGTTTAGTTTTTTGCCCTCGGGCAATCCTATCTTCTCACAATTAATGAGGAGTGCCCTTTCAGGATTGAAGCCAAAGTTTTCGAGGTAAAAATGGTTTACATAGAAATAAAAGCTGTTGTGCTGAAGTGGACTTATAGGGTAGAACTCGTCTATCTGAACAAAGTATAGCCCCCTGAAATCCGGTTTGTTGGATGGATCTATTCCATGCTCCTCCAATTCCTTTTGGATCTCCGGGGTATTCCAGCCATCCAGGAATCTTTTGGTTTCCTTTATAAAGTATTCCGGGGTTTTGCCAGTTGGGAGTGAAACGACACCCTCGGGGTTTTTTTGCACCCACTCGAGAAATCTTAGTGAGGTTAATGTTCCTAACTCCGGGAAATTATCCACTATTATGAGACCAATCTTTTCGGTTGGTCTGTAGATGAGTTGTTGGTTGAATTTTTTTAGATAGTATTTTTCAACTAAGGATTCCATAGGTGTAGACTCTCTCCTTCAATTTTTTATACTCTTCCCATGTCTCAACAACAAATGGGTCGTCCTGAGCGGGAACGTGGGTTTCCGCGTAATCATTTATTATCCGTCTTCCCCGTCTGTCATCTTTTTCCTTTGATTTTTGGGTGTTCTCCGCTATTTGTTCCTCCATCTCCAGAAGTTTTAAGAGATTTTCTTTGAGAGTTTTATCCGTGAGTTTTTCCATTTTCAGTATTGTCTTTTGATGTTCCCAGTACGCTAGTGTTACCGGTTTTTCTGTTACTTCTTCTACCTCGTAATTGTAAATAGTTTCTTCTGAGATTTTCTGACCTTTGGAAATTGCCTCTTCGATTGCGCTGTTTAGTCCCTTAAGGGCGTAGTAGTGAATGTAGAAGGTGTAGGTATCTATTGCTTTGACTCTGTTTTTCTCCTGGAGATAGTTTTTGCCCAATCCTTTGATGTCTCTATCGAGGTATATTTCCTTTTTCTCCTCTATTTCCAGAAGTTTTTTTCTTGCCTCTATCATTCTGTCTACAATCTCCGGTCTAAATACCTCAAAGACGAATCTTGAGCGCTTTGCCTTGTTTCTTTTCTTGTATTTGCCCTCATTTCTTCTCACCGTAAATATGTTATCGGATAAGACCCAGCCTGGAAAAATTTCATTGTATGCGGGTGAGACCCCAGGAAACAGGTTAGAGGGTGTGTTTATCAGGGAAAAGGGAAACTCGACCCTTTGGGGGAGTGCGCTTACTCCGGTGGCAATTATTGAATATGGGGCATTGGAGAAGTCCGTTGGAAACTTGATATTTACACCAAGTCCGAAAAAGGTACCCTCACCGCATAAGATTTCCTGATCCGGTGCTTTTGAGGTATGATTAGACCCCACGTTTGCCCCGTATCCTACATTCCCCTTACCCTCTGGCCATATCGCGGATATTAAAAGAGATTGGTGATGAAAGCCAACAAATGGTCCCACAAGGGAAGAGGTTACCTCTCCTTCGGCTATTCCTGTATTTGGTCCTATGATGCTGTGGGTTACCTTGCCGTGGCGCTCTACGTGGGAGTGTTCCGTTAGTACGGAATCCTCCACGATTGCCATTGTGTCTATGCTACAACCCCACTGGATGCAGGCATTTTTTATATAGGCACCGTTTGTGATACTAACATATTCTTCGGGGCTGCTCAGAATACTGCAATTTTCCACCAGTGTGGAGGATTTGATTATCGTTCCTCTCCCGATTAGGACATCTACAATTCTGTCATTTCCGATAAGTTTTGCGTCACAAGAAATGACACCCCTACCCGAATTAAAATGTTCGCCATACTCTTTTATGAACTCCTCGTAATCTTTTAAGAGTTTTGGATTTGCCCTGTTGGTTGCGATTATCTCTGCCAGTTCGATGTTAAGTTCTGCGAATGAGAGAACCTCTCTTCCTCCTGTTTCATTTCCTATTGTAATTTCTATTCCGTTTCCGAATTTTCTGGAGCCCGTGCAGTGTATGAGACCGTTTTTTAGCAGGGCGGTTCTTGTACCGATTGTGTAATTCGAAATTAATCCGCAGTTGTATATAGCGACATCGTTTCCTATTGTTGAATCTTTTAGCGTCGAATTGTAGATACCAGGGCTGAGGGTAAGGTTGTCATCTACCTCTATCTCTTTTGCGGAAAATTTCCCAAGTATGCACATCCCCATGAATCTGCTGTTTCTGATGTTGTCCGGGGTAAAATCTTCCGTTACAAGGATATTGTTCCAGTTTTCAGTGCTGTTACCCTGAGTTTTAAGTTTTTCTATTTCGTCCGCTGTCAATTTCCTTGTTTTGGAGAGTTCTAAGGGGATTGCATTGGGATTGAAAAGTGCGGGGAACGCCTTCTCAAGTTCCCCGCTGTTCTTTATACCTTTAAGTATCTCAGTGATATCCTTCATAGGTAACCTCTTAGTCTATCTTTTAATGCGATTATTCTATGATTTTTACCGTCCGAGGTATTTCTGAACAAGGTGTTTGTTATCTCTTATCCAGTTGTAGTATTTCTTCCGCTTTAATTCGGAAGCAGCCTCTTCATCCAGCACTACAATGGCATGGGGGTGTAACTGAAGGGCAGATGCTGTGACCTGAGAGGTTATTGGACCCTCTATAAACTGGGCACAAACAGGAGCTTTCTTTTTTCCATTTGCAATGAGAACGATCTTTTTTGCCTCCAGTATAGTTCCTACTCCCATCGTTATGGCAAAGTGAGGAACCTCTTCTTCGCTTGAGAAGAATCTGGAGTTATCCTTAATAGTTTGTTCGTCCAGAGTTTTTACCCGTGTTCTGCTTCCAAATGATGAACCTGGTTCGTTAAAACCGATATGACCGTCACTTCCTATACCGAGTAGCTGGAGGTCTATTCCTCCTGCTGCTTTTATCCTCTCTTCGTACCATTGACAAAACTCCTCCGCGTCTTCTACCAATCCATGCGGGATATGTACATTCTCTGGATTGATATTTATGTGTTTAAATAGGTTTTCCCACATAAAGTAGTTATAGCTCTGGTCGTGCTGAGGGGATAGACCCAGGTATTCGTCTAAGTTAAATGTGGTTACTTTTGAGAAATCCAGGCCTTCTTCTTTGTGCATTCTAATGAGTTCCTTATAGGTACCAAGAGGGGTACTTCCCGTTGCAAGTCCGATTACAGAGTCAGGTTTTTTTCTGATCTGACTGGCAATAAGGTTAGCTGCTGTTTTGCTCATCTCCTCGTAGTCTTTTGTTAAAATTACTTCCATAGCACTTACTCCTTCCTTAATTTTTGTTTTTTACTATATATTTTTATCGAGCTTGAATAAATAGTAAGCTCTTTTGATTCTACTTATAATATCCGGTTTTATGAGATCTAGGCTAAAAGCTTTGTCTCAAATACCCTCCTGAAATAGATAGTATGGTATAAAAAAACCTGACACCAGAAGGTGTCAGGTTTTTAAACCTATTCCTCTATGATAATTGCTTCTACGGGGCAATCCTCTGCAGCCTCTCTAACTGCATCTTCCAATTCGGCGGGAACCTCATCTACAATCACTTCCGCCACTTCGTCGCCCATTTTAAATACCTCCGGGACGCTGTCGGAACACAAAGCACAGGCTGTACAGAGATCTGCATCAATTTTTACTTTCATAAACAACTCCTTTTATTTTTTGTTTATTTTTTATCACCGGATCCCTGCTCTTTTGCAAGATATCCTGTGAAGTTATCTACTTACATTCCACCCCTATTATATAATCTCTGTGTTTTGACTTAACCTTATAAGGCTGTTACGGTTTTTTGTTATCTTCTGCGTCCGAATATTCTCAAAAGGAACAAAAATAGGTTAATGAAATCTAGATATAATTTCAAGGCACCAAGTATAGAGAGTCGCAGGTAATCTGCCTCGGTAACATCTCCAATTTCATCGCTCATTCTCTTTATTATCTGGGTATCGTAGGCTGTAAGTCCCAAAAATAGGGCAACACCGGCGTAAGAGATCATCCAATAGAAGAAGGTGCTCTTTAGAAAAATATTTACCAGTGATGCTATTATTATTCCCCAAATGCCCATGATGAAGTAGTTACCCCAGGATGACAGATCACGCTTTGTAACACTTGCATATATACTCATACCGGCAAAGGTTCCCGCTGTGATGAATAGAGTAGAGGCAATGCTAGCTCCCGTGTAAGCCAGGAAAATTACAGATAGGGTCACACCGTTAAGTATCGAATAAACTGCAAAGCCCAGGGTCGCAGCCATTGGGCTTAGGGTCATTATTCGTGCGGAGAGAAAAAACACAAGTGCAATCTCCCCAATGATTATAGCGAAAAAGAGGAATGTATTTCTTATCAGTGATATTACAGCCTGTGGATTTGAGGCTAACCCCATAGCGACGACACCTGTTAGTAATAGTCCTGCCGTCATCCACAGGTAAACATTTCGCATTATAGTTCTTTCCCGGGCAATACGTGTTGAAACACCTACTACACTTTTATCTGGCATTTGAAATCCTCCCCATATATTATTTGTTTAAAATATCTTACTAAATCTATACCTCGTCAAGTGTTGAATAACAAAATAAGTCCTTTGCGGGAGAATAATAGAGGAATAATACTTGACAGTTTCTAAAATTTTAATATCTTTGCCTTTAGTGGTTTTTTGGGTTACGGAGGTTTTTAGGTATGGTTGCTCTACTTGTAGGAGTATTGTTAATTGCTTTTGCCGTTTATTCCGTACTTCCCTTCCCCTGGGCGCTTAACTGGTGGAGAGATGTGGTTGAGTTCATCAAAGGGGGAGTTCCCGTTATAGCCGTTTTTATAGGTTTAATCTCTGTTCTTGTTGGTGTGGCGGATATAAAAGACAAGATAGAGGAAAAGAGGGAAGCGAAAGAGGAATCGGAAGAAGGGAAGGATAATGATTAGTTTGACTTGACAATTATTATAGAATTTGTTAAATATTTACACTCCTAATAGATAGGAACACGGTAGAAAGCTCTGGAATCTTCTGTTTTTCTATGGATATTTGAAGAGATATATAATAGCATTTTGAGGGGTTAGATTAGAAATGAAAACAATATTTGTGAAACCAAAGGATATTAAGAGGAAGTGGTATCTGATAGATGCTGAGGGTAAAGTATTGGGAAAGGTAGCTGTTAAGGTGGTCAATTTGTTAAGAGGCAAGCATAAACCCTATTTTACTCCGAACATGGAGGTGGGGGATTTTGTGGTTGTTGTGAATGCCGAGAAAGCAGTGGTGACGGGTAAAAAGAAATCGGATAAACTGTATTACAGATATTCCGGTTATCCCGGAGGATTAAAAAGTGAACCGTATGAGGATGTAATTAAGCGTAAACCTACCTTTCCTATGGAGCATGCAATACGAGGAATGCTTCCTAAAGGACGGTTGGGAAGAAAACTATTTAACAATGTAAAAATATATGCGGGGCCAGAGCATCCCCATGGGGCACAGAGACCGGTTAAGATTGAAGTTTAAGGATACTTATTTAAGGAATAAGGAGTGAAAAGTGGTTAGGAATCTTGCATTGGGTACGGGTAGAAGAAAAACAGCAGTGGCACGGGTTTATCTCCGTGAGGGTACGGGTTTAATAAAAGTCAATGGAAAGAAATTCGAAGATTACTTTTCTATAGAGGCTCACAGAATCCATGTGAGAGAACCTCTAGTTGTTACGGATAATGAGGGTAAGTTTAATATCCTTATAAGGGTAAAAGGTGGGGGTATTTCCGGTCAGGCAGGTGCGTGCAGGCATGGAATTGCAAGGGCTCTTGTTGCTTACGATGAGTCTAATAGGCCTGCATTACGGGCCAGCGGAATGCTTACAAGAGATCCGAGAATGGTCGAGCGAAAGAAATACGGACAGAGGGGTGCAAGAAGAAAATTCCAGTTCTCCAAGAGATAGTAGAATAGATAAAATTACAGTGGTGGAATTAACGAAGAGAAGTGTCTTCGGAAATGGATATGAGGTAGTGTTTTCCGATGGCACTTCTCTTTTTTTATTGCAGGATGTTGTTTTTAGATATGGTGTTAGAGAGGGTGGTGAGTTTACCAGAGATGAGGTTAACCGTTTACAGGAGGAATCGTTCTATATTGGATGTGAGAGGAAGGCATTTGATCTGCTGTCCAGATCCAGTTACTCTTCCTCAAGATTAAGGTTAAAATTGTTAGATAGGGGTTTTCCCGAGAGAGTTGTGGATAAAACTGTGAAACGAATGGGGGAACTGGGGTATATAGACGATGAAAAGTTTGCTGAAAACTGGATAGAATTTAGGGTGAGGCGGCACCCTGAGGGAAGGATAGCTCTGATTGCGGGTTTGGTTGATAGAGGGATTGATAGATGGTTGGCTGAAGAGAAGGTGAATGAGTTTTTCTCGAGGGAAAGTGAGGAAAAAATCGCAGAAAGAGCGTATGAAAAACTGATGGAAAGAATGTTTCGTGATGTTTCCAGGAAGGGGAAAGGGCTACATGACTTAGAGAGGAAGTTTTATAGTAGGTTGAGTCGGTTGGGATTTTCACACTCTATAGTGATGAGGTTGATAGAACGTTATAGAGGTGAGATCAAACGGAGAGAGAATAGTTAGAAATTCTCGAATCATGGTTTGGTTCATTAATGGAATACTGTGTTGATTTTAAATTTCTAGGTTTCTCAATCTGGGGGCAAGATAGTTAAATTCTCTTCTTAGGGCATAGCGGGGGAGGTCGAAGATTTGTGGGGCATTGTCCATTATTACAGAATCGGATGTGGCAACGATACCGTGATATGTTTTTAGAGGGTAATCAGCGGATTTTATGACCTCGACGGTTATATTTTTGAGGTTTTTCTCTTCTAATTTTCTTTTTATGTATGTCCCCATCTCCCCGGAGTGTGAAATTGGGGAGTCTAAAAATATATCAATCTTGCTTGGAGCGAGATAAGATAGGGCCTGGGATATTATTTTTATTGCTCTCTCGGTTATTTCATTCTTTCTATAGCTACCGTGGACTCCTGCTGAGTCTCTGAGAATTCCGTCTTCGGAGACAAAGAGTAGATTGCCCTTAAGATAGCTCTCTACGGTTATTAGTACGTTGTACCAATCTATTCCGAGAGAGGATTTTTTTACATCTTTAGCAGAAACGAGTTTGGCCCTTCGCACTTTAACCAGTTCATCCTTAACTACACCTCGAAAGAGGCAATTCCTTGCAGTTCTGTCTAGACGGTAGCGGTCTCCGACGAGCTTTAGAGAGGCTTTTTCAGGGTATCCCCTATTTAGTAAATATTTGTAATCGGATATAGCTAATTTAAAATTATTCGTTGACATCTTAGACATAATATCTATACTTAACATTATTAAGAAATATAGTGATATTATATTAAAAAGGTACTTTCTTATTCAGGATAGTTGATATGGCAAAAAATGGAAAGAAAATTAGGATTTTTTCTGCCCTTGAAGTAGCAAATATTTGCGGTGTTGTTAACCAGACAGCTATAAACTGGATAAAGAGTGGTTACTTAAAGGCATTTATGACACCCGGAGGGCAGTACAGGATTTATCAGGAGGATTTGCTTGAGTTTCTCAAATCTCGAGGGATGAAAATTCCAGAGGAACTAAGTGAGGGGATTGAGGAAACTGTAGAGTGGCAAAGAATCTTGATAATCGACGATGATAGGGATTTGAACCACGTTCTAAAACGTTACATTGGGCGTAAAATGCCAGAGGTGACAGTGCTTCAGGCGTTTGATGGGTATGAAGCTGGGCGTATGCTCTCTGAGTGGAAACCTGGTGTTATTATTCTTGATATTAATCTTCCTGGTGTGGATGGACATAAGTTGTGCAGAAAGATTAAGTCTGATCCTGGACTGGGGAATCCTGTAATTATTGGTATAACCGGTTTGGAGGACCCGGAGGAGAGTGAAAAACTTATGCGCGAGGGTGCTGATGCTGTGTACACAAAACCTCTCAATATGGAGAGTCTTGTTATCGAGATAAAGAAACTTATAGAGAAAAATCGGGATCAAAATGAGCGAGGTTGAGCAATCAAAGGCTGTAATTTTAATTGTAGAGGATGAAGATTCTATCAGATTAACCTTAAGAGATTTTTTGCGGAAGAAGGGCTATGAAGTGCATGTGGCTTCTGATGGGGTGGGAGCGATTAAGCTTTTGCTGGATCACGAGATAGATGTTATTGTAACTGACTATAGAATGGATATTCTTGGGGGAGATTATTGGATTCGTTTTCTGAAGAAGTATCTCAAGCAAGAGAAAGTGATAATTATGAGTGGGTTCTTGAAGTCAAAGATGGAAATTCCCTTCCCGGTGGTGTATAAGCCCTTTGATTATACCGAACTTGAACAGATAATATCTAATCTTATTAAGAAATAAAACGTAGGGGTGTTTGTACCGTGTCCGAGTCTGACCTCAAATCTGTAGAGGTTAAGGTTTTTGGGATTGTCCAGGGTGTAGGGTTTAGATACTCAACCCTCTCTGTAGCCCGCAGATTGGGAGTTAGTGGTTATGTCATGAACCTGAGTGATGGTTCTGTTAAGGTAGTGGCAGAGGGTGATGCTTCTGCTATTGAGAAATTGATTTCGTGGTTAAAGCATGGTCCGCCAGGTGCTTATGTAAGAAATATCTCTGTAAAGAACCTTCCCTACAGGGGGCTCTATCGAAGTTTTAATATAGAGTTTTAATTGTATAAAACATAATGAGTTCGAAAAAAACCCGTAGGAGCTAGATTCCTACGGGTTCTCATTTTATTGTTTACCGTTTCTGTTGTTTCTGTAGTCTATTTTCTTACGGAGTAAAAAATTTCTTTTCCGGCGTATTTTGCAGCACCCTCTAGCATATCCTCTATCCTCATAAGTTGGTTGTATTTTGCAATCCTTTCGGATCTCGAAACCGATCCGGTTTTTATCTGTCCTATTTCTAAAGCAACTACGAAATCGGCTATGAATGGATCCTCTGTTTCACCGCTTCTGTGCGAAACTACAGCGGTGTACCCTGCTCTTTTGGCCATCTCGACAGCCTCGAAGGTTTCTGTTAGGGTACCTATCTGATTTACCTTTATGAGAATCGAGTTGGCAACCCCCATATCAATACCTTTTTTGAGACGGCTTGTGTTTGTCACGAATATGTCATCTCCTACTAACTGAACCTTTTTACCAAGTTTGTCCGTTAGAATTTTCCATCCGTCCCAATCATCCTCGGCCATCCCGTCTTCCAGCGAGATTATCGGATACTTATCTATCCATTCGGTATAGAAATCAACCATTTCCGCCGGTGTTAACTCTCTCCCGTCTGATTTTTTAAATACGTATTTGTTCTTCTCTGTATCAAAGAACTCGGAAGCGGCAGGATCAAGTGCTATGTATATATCTTCACCTGCTTTGTATCCCGCCTTTTCTATTCCCTCGAGTATTACCTCGATGGCTTCTTCGTTTGATTTTAGGTTAGGGGCAAATCCTCCCTCGTCGCCCACTGCTGTACTGTATCCCTTGGATTTTAATACGGCTTTCAGGTTGTGGAAGGTTTCAGACATCATTCTTACCGCCTCACGTATCGATGGAGCACCTACGGGAACAATCATAAACTCCTGAAAATCCACGGAATTGTCGGCATGTACACCCCCATTGATGATGTTTGCCATTGGTACCGGTAGTAAAGAGGCATGATAGTTGCCCAGGTATTTGAACAGAGGAACGTCAAGATAGTTTGCAGCAGCTCGGGCAACAGCCATTGATACGCCTAAAATTGCATTTGCTCCCAACTTGCTCTTGTTCTCTGTTCCATCTAGTTTTATCAGAGTCCTATCTATGGCAACTTGATCAAGTGCATCCAATCCTACAATCTCGGGGGAAATTACATCATTGACGTTTTGCACGGCTTTGAGAACCCCCTTACCCATGTATCGAGATTTGTCACCGTCTCGAAGTTCTACAGCTTCATGTTCTCCCGTTGATGCCCCTGAGGGTACTGCTGCTCTTCCCATTGTTCCGTCTTCAAGGACGACGTCAACCTCAATTGTTGGATTACCTCTTGAGTCGAGTATCTCTCTCGCCACTACGTAGTCTATGAAACTCATATTTCCACTCCTCTTGTAATAAAAATTTTGTTTTTGTTTAATCTATACTATTCCAATATGTAGGTCTTTAAACTAAAGTGTCAAGCTATAATTTTAAAATATTGTTTTTCCAATCCTGAGGTTCTTTCTTGACCTGGTAGTGTTAAAAATCTACTATTTTATGAGAGTTTAGTTACGAATTGTAGTTTGGTTTGTTGTCTTGAAGATGATTTTTGGGTCTTGTATTAGGGTATTGGTATGTATTATTCCAGAGTTTTAGGTAAAACCTTACGAGAAATTCCGCATGGGGTTACGTGTAAGAGTCACGGACTTTTGTTGAGGGGGGGGTATATCCGGCAGCTGAGTCAGGGCTTGTTTTCGTTCTTGCCAATGGGAGTGAGGGTGTTGAACAGGGTAAAGGAAATTATCAGGCGTGAAATGGAGGCTCTAGGTGGGCAGGAGGTTATCGTACCCTTGATTAATCCGGCAGAAATATGGAAAAAGAGCGGGCGTTACAATTGGATTCATAGAGAAATGATCCGTTTTAGGGATAGACATGGACACGAATTGGTTATTTCTCCTACCCATGAAGAGGCTATGATTGAGCTGGTAAAGAGAAGTATGAGTTCGTACAAAGAGCTTCCCCTATTGCTTTATGAGTTTCAGGCTAAATTTAGAGATGAGGAAAAACCGAGGGGAGGGCTTCTACGCTCAAAAGAGTTTATAATGAAGGATGGATATTCGTTTCATCGCTCCTTTTATGAGTTGAACAATTTTTTTCCGAAGATGTTTGCTGCATACTCCAATATATTTAAGGCTTGTAGGGTTCCTGTAGTAACTGCGGAGGCCGGGGTTGGCTTTATTGGGGGTGAAAAGGCTTACGAGTTTCTTATGCCCTCTGAGATTGGAGACGATGTTGTTATAAAGTGTACGAGTTGTGCCTATCTTGCTAATAGGAATATTGCTAAGGGAGGAAAGAATTATATCGATGAGGAGCCCAAAGAGCTTAAGAAGGTATATACTCCGGGGTGTAAAACGATGGAAAGCCTGGCCGAGTTCTTAGGGGTTCCTAAATCGAGGTTGGCCAAGAGTGTTATATACTCTACGGGTATAGGGCTTGTTATGGCGGTAGTCCGTGGCGATTATGAGATTAGTGAGGAGAAACTCTCCAAAGTTATAGGTAGTTCTGTACTGGGACTTGCGGACAATAGGATGTTGGAAGAGAAAGGACTTAGTCCCGGTTACCTTTCTCCTATTGGGTTAGGTATGGATGGGGAGATCAGAATTGTCGTGGATGATCTGGTTAAGATGAGTGCGAATCTGGTATATGGTGCAAATGAGGAAAATTACCATTATCTGAACGGTAATTGGGGGAGAGATTATGTCACCGATGATGTTTATGATATCTCTGTCACGAGAGGGGAGGATCAGTGTCTTCAGTGTGGGGGTAGACTTAAGGAGTTTCGTGCCATAGAACTTGGACATATCTTCAAGTTAGGAAATACGTATTCGAAGGCTTTGGGCCTTGTGTTTCAGAATGAGAATGGTAAGAAAGAGTATCCATATATAGGCTGCTACGGGATAGGGCTGGGCAGATTGATTTTTTCAATAGTGGAACATAATAGTGATGAAAGGGGAATTGTGTGGCCTGTGAATGTTGCGCCGTTTAGAGTTTATCTTATGTCGATAGGGAAATCCAAGTCCGTTAAAAAGGTTACAGCGGATTTATACGAAACTATGGGGGATGATGTTATATTTGACGATAGAGAGGAATCACCTGGTGTAAAGTTTAAAGACTCAGAGATTTTGGGTATACCTTTTAGAATTGTGGTTTCTTCTAGAAATATAGAGAAGGGTATAGTTGAAGTGACAAGCAGACGGACTGGAGATATGAGATATATAGAGTATGAGCCTGTTGAACATTTCATAGAGGATTTCGAGAAATTTGTTGATGAGGTGCGAGAGATTGAAAAAAATATTTGATCTATCCAAGGATATAATTGACCAGATTATTTTTGCCATGGAGGATCAAGAAGAGGATTTTGTAATTGATAGGGAAAAGGGCGAGATAATCTCGAAAAAAGCCCTCGGGGATGTAGATGCATCAAGCGAAGATAGGTATATTGATATACCGGAGTGGAAACCAATTGATGGATATAGACTAATGGAGCGTTTTGCCTCCACGTTAAGGAATCCTCTCTATAGGGAGAGGCTTTTAGAGGCTCTCTCCTCCGGAAGGAAGGTATTTCGAAACTTTAAAAATATACTTAAAGAGAATCCTTCCATAGAGAAACGGTGGTTTATCTTTAAAGCTCAGGAGATAAAAAGAGTTGTGTACGATTGGTACAATCAACAACGGGAAATTTTGGGACTTGAGAGGGTAGAACCCGAGGAAGAAGAGACAACGGATCTTGTTTTAAGTGATTTTGTCTTTTCTCTATGGGAAGGAAAACCCGAAGGGATGGAGAACGGGATAGATTCTCTTATCTCGATGTATCTAGATGCCCTTAAGGAGATACACCCTGGGATAGATGCGATTGGTAGAGAAGAGGCTAAGGCTCTTTTTCGGGACGAAAACTCTATTATTGTTGTGGCCGTTTCACCGGCCGAAGAGATTGTTGGATTTGTGATGGGACGTTTAAAGGAAGAAGATTTGGAAATGAAAGTAATTATTGAAAGTATATACGTTGACAAGTCTTATCGTGGTATTGGAATTGGAAAGGAATTGCTAAGGGCCTTTCTTAAAAAGATTAGGGAGACGGAGTGCAAAACCGTTTCTGTAAATCTTTCAAGTCACCTTCTATCGTTTTCCTCTTTCTTTGAAACTTTTAATTTCTCTCCCTCGTTTGTAACTTTAAGCTTGAAGCTTTAATCCGATCTGGGTATGGGGGTTAACTTCTCTTTGTAAGTATTATTTCTACTGCCTCTTTAAAACCTTCCCCGGACTGTCGCTGAGTAATATACAAAGGGTAGTAAACTAATTCTTCGAGGAAGTTATTTATATTGGCCACTGCTATGGTAGTCTCAAGTTCTTTAAACATTGGTTCATCGTTGGGAGAGTCACCAATAAATACCACCCTATCTAGTAAGTCGTCTAGAGTCTTGTTCTCCTTGTCCTCTAGAAATTTTTTCAAGCATTCAACTTTATCGTAATCGCCAAACCAGCAGTTTATGTGAATGCTGGATACCTTATACTTTGCCCCCTCTTCCCTCATAATTTCACATATTTTTTGTACCTCCTTCTTCGCCAGAGGGCCTGTGTCTTCGCGGTAATCGATTGCAAGGTCCGATATTCTAAAGGGTTGATCCGCTGCGATTTTGCTTCCCGGGACCTCTTGCTCTATCCTTTTCCCTATCTCTATGAGTTTTTTCTGATTTTCTAATCTTGTTTCCTCTGAGAGAAGATATATTCTATTCATTTTTCTCGTTTTTCTATCGTAGCTGTAATAAAATGCCCCGTTTTCTCCTATTATCCCCTCTACCGGCCACATTCGGGCTATGTGGTCACACCATCCTGCCGGTCTTCCCGTTACGGGGACTATTTTTATACCGGCGTTGTAAAGCTGCCAGATTGCTTCAAAGGCGGATGCAGAAATTATCCCATCGCTTGTGATCGTGTCATCAATATCTGTGAATACGTATCTTATTTTTCTACAAGTCTCCGATGGAATTTCTGTAATACTTTTAGAATAGATTTTCGTAACTCCCATTTATTACTGTTTCTCCTCGAGGTCTTTTAGTAGTTTAACTCGCTCTTTCTCTACGGTTTCATGAATTTTCTTAAGTTCCTCCATTACGGAATCCACAACCAATTGTTTTTTATCCTCAATATTCGGATTTGCCTCTATAATTTTCCGTCTGTAGTCGCTGCACTTATATACGGGGCTGACAGTATATATCATTATGTCTCTGGAGGGAATATCTTCATCCATATTCCCGTTGGGATTTAGCCTGAGGGTATTGCCATTGATAGCAACCAGTACCATATAATCGTAGGATTTGATGTACGAATCGATTTCTTTCAGGCCTCTCCCTGTAGAGGGATCCCACGGTCTGTATCTTGTGCCTGTGGGAAAAACCAGAATAATCCTTCCACTTGTTCTTAGTTCAAATAGTTTTTTTAGGGCTGCGAGGTTTATCTTTTTTCTTCGCTCCAGTGCCTTTTCGTATTCCTCTTTCGTTTTAAAGTTTTTTAGGTTAGTTTTGGGGAATATGACGACCCTGGTAAAAATTTCCGCGAAGGCTCTAACCAGAGGGCTTTCCTCGTTTAATTTTGTTCCCGCAACGGATACTATGGAATCAGCTATTTTCTTTCCCCATTCTTTATCCCTTTCTAACAGCTCGTAGAAGCATGGTAGGTCAAAGTTGCTGTAGTGTTCCATTAGAATGAGACATTTTTTCCTCTCTTGGGATAGTTTGTACAGTTCTATAAGGTTTTCCAATCCCTCCAATTTGCTTCCCGGAAGCATTAGCTCGTTTATTATCCGTTGCATGAGTGGTTTATTTTTTTTAACCCCCTCCTGGTATACATTCTCCTCTGTTATTACGGGGTGTTTATTGGGGGCGTTTTTTATCATCTGTTCGATGATTTTGTTGAATTTTATATTTAATGGTTCCATTGTTGGCTATCCTCCAAAAAATGTATGATGATTTGATGAATGAATATTTGGATTTTAGTATATATTTAATTTAAAGAATATTCCAGACATTTTGAGGGGATGACTTGGGTTTACTATAATAAAAAAATACTTTCCAAATAGTTTGTTTTTTTGTAGAATAAAGAAAAAATATTTAAGGAGGTACTATGAAAAAGGTACTTGTTTTTCTCCTTGTGGTGGGTGTTGCTTTTTCAGCCTTTGCAGGTGGAGCTAAGGAAAAAACTAAAAAACAGGCTCCTCCAAAGGTAGAAAAGGCGCAGCAGGCCCCAGCTAAAGCACCGGCGAAACCCAAAATCAAGAATCCTGATACGCTGGTTTATGCTACATACGGAACAATAGATTCTCTCGACTCCGCGAAAGCTTACGATACCGCTTCGTGGACCATTATGAGGAATCTTTACGAGACCCTCGTTACCTATGACGGAACGTCTATTGACAAGTTTGTTCCTGTGTTGGCAACAGAGATTCCCACAGTCAAAAATGGCGGAATTCTTGATGGTGGTAAAACCTATAGGTTCAAAATTCGAAAGGGGGTAAAGTTTCATAACGGTGATGTCTTGACCCCAGAGGATGTTGCCTATTCAATTAAGAGAAATATGGTTCTTGACGTAGGCGGTGGTCCCGATTGGATATGGTTCTATGTATTTCTCGGGACGTATTCTTCCAGGGATGGTAAGGGTAACATCGTAGTTAAATTTAAAGATATAGATAACGCTGTAACTGTTGATGGCGATTATGTAGTTTTCCATCTTAAGAAACCTTTCCCGCCATTCCTTGGGGTACTTGCAGGTGTCTGGGCTTCTGTTGTATCCAAAGATTTTGTAATTAAAAACGGCGGTTGGGATGGAACAGCAGCCACATGGAAGAAGTACAACAACCCGAAGGAAAATACGGAAACCCTCTACGATAGAGAGTGCGGTACCGGTCCGTACAAACTGGAGAGATGGCAGAAGGGAGTTGAGTGTGTATTAACGAGGTTTGATGGCTATTGGGGACCAAAACCTGCTTTGAAGAAGGGTATATATAAGGTTGTAAGAGAGTGGTCAACGAGAAAGCTTATGCTTCTCCAGGGTGATGCGGATATAGCAACCGTTGATCCACTTTACTATCCGGAGATGGATAAGGAGAAAGGAATTACCGTTTACAAGAATCTTCCCAGTCTGGTTGTAACTGGTATTAACTTTAACCAGAAGATTGCAACAAAAGACAATCCTCTTGTGTACTCCGGAAAACTTGATGGTAACGGAATTCCGAGTAACTTCTTTGCAGATAAGAACGTAAGGCTTGGTTTTATATACTGCTGGGACGAGAAAACCTACCTTAAGGACATTGCCAACGGTAATGCAATGGATCCTGTGACTCCTATTCCCTATGGTATGCCATTTAAGGATAAGAGTCTTAAGAGTAGACCTTACGATAAAGCCAAGGCTGCGGAGTACTTTAAGAAGGCTTTTGGTGGAGAGCTCTGGAAAAAGGGATTTAAGGTTGATCTCCTGTATAACAGTGGAAACAAGGTCCGTGAGGCCTCTATGAAGATGCTCGCAGAGAATGTCGCTTCGGTTAATCCTAAGTTTAAACTTAATGTACGCGGAGTTGAATGGTCTGAGTATGTGGATATGATTAGAAGAAGAACCATGCCTATTTACTTCATCGGTTGGGCCCCTGATTATCCGGATCCGAGTAACTATGTATATCCCTACATGGATTCAAGTGGAACATTTGCAGGAAGGGCAAGCTATAAGAATCCTGTGGCTGACGAGTTAATCGAGAAGGCAGCGGTAGAGCTTGATCCTGCGAAGAGGAAGGTTATGTACTACAAGCTTCAGAAGATATGGCTGGATGATGCGGTTGGTATTATGATTGCTCAGCCGCTGGGACGCCGTTATATGAAAGATTGGGTAAAGGGTGCTTACTATAATCCAATGCAGAGTAGTCCGTTTGATCTACTCCCGGTTCTGAAAAAAGAATACTAGTTAGGCTAGGATTCTGAGTAGCGGATTATATTTGAAAATATAGCCCCGGTTCCTAACGAGGACCGGGGCTTTTTATATTTGATAAATTGCTGTGTAATTTTTACACACTTTAGTTTGGTATATTGAATATGATTTGATATTGTTTAACTTGCCATAATTATTGACGAAAATTTCTTTTTGTTCTATCATAAACCAACTTCCCCAAATAATGGAGTGGACCTTTGAGCTTACTAAATTATGTTATCCGACGAATTTTATTAATGATTATAGTTCTTTTTGGTGTTTCCTTACTTGTCTTTTCCATAATGATGATTATCCCTCCTGGTAGGCGAGTAGCTATCTATGTTACACAGGAGAAAATTACACCTGACCAGATGCAGGCAATGATAAAAAAGTATGGTTTGGATGATCCTGCCCCTGTTCAGTATGTAAGGTGGATTAAATCAATTTTTTCTGGGGATTTTGGTTACTCGGTTACCGCTGCTGCTCCCGTATTAAAGGGATTTAAGGAGTATTTCCCCGTAACGTTGGAGCTTGTCTTGTATGCTACCCCCCTTATAATTCTGTTCGGGGTGTGGCTTGGTACCCTGGGGGCTGTTCACAAGGATAAACCGATAGATCATGCTACAAGAGTTTTTGCCATAATTGGATATTCCCTTCCAACATTCTGGTTGGGACTGATTCTTCTTATGATTTTTTACGGTTATTTTGATATTTTTCCACCCGGGGTGCTATCTAACAAGGGAACCGAGGTTCTCTATAGTCCTCAGTTTCATAGGTATACCCATCTTATAACCATAGATGCCATTTTAAATTGGAGATGGGATATATTCTGGGATGGTTTATATCATCTTATCCTTCCAACCATTAACCTTGTGCTTCTGAGTAGCGCTCTTATATTGAGATTAATGCGTTCCAGTATGCTCGAATCTCTGGGGCAGGATTATATACGAACCGCACTTGCCAAGGGCGCCGATAAGAAAACAATTTATAGGGTACATGCACGGCGGAATGCTCTTATACCTGTAATAACAATCTCTGGAATTCTCTTTGCGGGTTTGATGGGGGGAATGGTTATAACAGAGACTATCTTTGCACGTACGGGTATAGGGTTGTGGATGGCAAGAGCGGCGCTTCAGTTGGATTTGCCTGCGATAATGTTCAATGTTTTGTTTTTGGGTTTTGTCTTTGTTTTGATGAATTTAATAGTTGATATAATCTATGCCTATATTGATCCGAGAATCAGGCTTACTTAATATATGCTTACTTAGTTTAGGAGGGTTTAAAAGTTTTGAGTAACGTAACTTATGAAAAAATGAATCCTGAGTTAGAGGAACGAAGGGTATCAAAACATCCTCGTTTGCAAGAGTTTTTATTCTCTGCAAAGCGATTTTTGAAAAACCCATTAACTATTATCGGGTTGATAATTATTCTTTCCTTTGCCTTTGTGGCGATATTTGCTCCGATTCTGGCTCCTCCTCAGAACAGTGATCCATACAGAATTCCTCATACGGGTTGGAAAATGGCCCCCTCGCCACCTTCTAAGGAACATCCCCTTGGAACTCTAGAACAACAGTACGATATCTACTACGGGATAGTATGGGGAACACGGCTTGCGTTTAAAATCGGTGTGGTTGTGGTTTTTGCGAACCTTGTTATAGGCTTGCTGCTGGGTGCCATTGCCGGATATTTCGGTGGTTTAACTGATGAAATAATTATGAGAATAACCGATATGTTCTATGCTATCCCGTTTTTGGTGATGGCTATGGCTCTCGTAGTGGCTTTGGGAAGGGGTTTAAAAGCGGTAATTATAACCCTTATCATTCTCGGTTGGCCTACCTATACCCGTGTTATAAGGAGTGAGATTCTTGTAATCAGGGACAGAGATTTTATTTTAGCGGCAAGGGCAAGTGGAGCTTCTCATCTCAGAATAATTTTTAAGCACATACTTCCCAACTCAATATACTCTGTTTTGATTATTGCCTCCATGAATGTAGGTACTATTGTACTAACCGCGGCTGCTCTTTCCTTTTTGGGATTAGGTTCTGAGACAGGGTACGCAGATTGGGGGCAGATGGTGTCGATGTGCAGGAACTGGATTGTAGGACCTGCTGGTAATAGATTGGCCTATTGGTATGTGGTTATTATTCCCGGTTTTGTTATTGCCCTTTTTGTTCTGGGTTGGAACCTTCTGGGCGATGCGGCAAGGGATGTATTTGATCCAAAAATGCGGAGACGATAAGTGCAAAAGTTAATAGAAACAAAGGACCTTTACACAAATTTTTTTACTTTCGAAGGGGTTGTTAAGGCTCTTAACGGTGTGAGTCTTGTTGTTAATCAGGGAGAGACTTACGGTCTTGTGGGAGAGTCGGGGTGTGGTAAGAGTGTCTCTGTGCGCTCGATGATGAGAATTGTTCAGACCCCGGGAAAGATTGTGGGAGGAAAGATTCTTCTCTTCCTGAACGATGAAGATAGGAGTAAGGGAATCGATATCCTCAAGCGTAGTGAAGCCTACATGGAGTCGATTAGAGGAAATGATATTTCAATGATCTTTCAGGAGGCCAGTACCTCTCTTAACCCTGTTCTCTCCATAGGCTATCAGGTTGGTGAGAGTTTTTATCTCCATAGATTGGATGAGATGTTGGAGAGTGCGATAGACAGGTTAAAAGCGGAGATAGAGAGCAGCAATCCCCTTAAGAAGGTGTGGAAGAGTTTTCAAGTTTTCCTCTACGCCAAGGAGCTTTCAAGTCTGCAGAGGTATAAGGAGGCGGTTGCTACTATAGATAAGCGTCTCTATGAGCTTGAAGATAAAGAGGATCATGCCTCCGTTTTGGAGAAACGCCATCTTAACAGGCGAAGGGAGCATCTTAAAAAGACAAATGGGTTCGCCGAGTTTATCAAACGTGTTCCCTTTTTAAAGCACTACAGGAAATACCTTGATAGAGTGGTTAGGGAGAATGTTATAGAGCTTTTAAAGAGCTTGGGAGTTCCCAATCCGTACAATATTGTAGATAGGTACCCCCATGAACTCTCTGGTGGGATGCAACAACGAATTGTTATTGCTATAGCTCTCGCCTGTTATCCGAGATTATTGATTGCCGATGAACCTACCTCCAATCTTGATGTAACAATACAGGCTCAAATAATCGATCTGATAAAAAACTTGAAAAAACAGCGGATTTCTTCCGTGCTGTTTATAACCCACGATCTTGGACTTGTGGCAGAGATATGTGATAGAGTAACGGTCATGTATGCCGGGGATGCATGTGAAACCACTGCCGTGAAAAGGCTTTTTAAAAACCCACTGCATCCCTATACCAGGGGATTGTTAGATGCTGTGCCTAAGGTTAAAAAAGCCGAGGCACTTGCCACTATCCCGGGAACGGTGCCTAATCTGATAAATCCTCCGACCGGATGTAGGTTTCATCCCCGCTGTCCGTATGCTAAGGATATATGTTCGAAAGAAAAACCACCAATGATAGAGTATGAGCCGGGGCATCAAGTTGCCTGCTTTCTATATTCAAGTAAAGGGGAAGAGTAATTTATGGCAGACTATCTGGTAGACGTTAGGGAACTAAAGAAGTACTATCCCGTGTTTAGCGGGGTCTTTAAGCGACATACCGCTGATGTTAAGGCTGTGGATGGGGTTGACCTCCGTATAGAGCGTGGAGAGTGTTTGGGACTCGTGGGAGAGTCGGGATGTGGTAAAACTACTTTTGGTAAGACAATTCTCAGATTACATAATGCGACCTCCGGAAGAATCTATTTTAATGTTGAGGCTGAGAGGGTAGAGCAGATAGAGGAATTACTTAAATCCGACGATGAGAGAAACCGTGCAAAGGGAGAGGAGCTTAGGTCTAAGTTTGATATGACTCGATTTTCCAATAAAGAACTCCTTCCCCTTCGCCAGAAGATGCAGATTGTTTTTCAGGATCCCTCTAATTCTCTGAATCCGAGGATGCTCGTTAAAAGTATTATTGCAGAGCCCCTTATAGCACAGAAATTAATGAAGCGACGTGAAATAGAGAAAAGGGTAATAGAACTCCTTTACACTGTTGGGCTTGCGAAGGAACACATGCTTAGGTATCCCCACGAGTTTTCAGGTGGACAGAGACAGAGGATTGCTATAGCCAGGGCATTGGCTACGAATCCTGAGTTTCTTTTAATGGATGAGCCTACATCTGCCCTTGATGTCTCAGTCCAGGCTCAGATACTAAACCTTTTAAAAAAGTTACAGGAGGAGTTTAAATTAACCTACCTCTTTGTTACTCATCATCTTTTGGTGGTTAAGCATATAAGTAACAGGATTGCCGTGATGTATCTCGGCAAAATGGTCGAGCTGGGTAAAACAGATGATATATTCGATAATCCGCTTCATCCATATACCAAGGCTCTTCTCTCTGCAATTCCGATACCTGATCCGGAAACAAAAATGGAGAAAATTATTCTTAGCGGTGATGTGCCCAATCCTATAAATCCTCCCAAGGGGTGTAGGTTCCATCCGAGGTGCTCTTACGCTAAGGATATATGTAGAGAGGAAGAACCATTACTGGAGGATGTAGGGAATGGACACTTCGTTGCCTGTCATAGGTGGAAGGAGATCGGTTAAGCTAATCGAGATAGTTAAATAACTCCTCCAGTTCGTGGATTACTGGAAAGTCATATGTGTCTTTGTATCGATGGTTTCGGTCGATTAATATGATATTCCCACCGAGTTCTTTAAATGGTATGAGGTAGGATGGTAAATCGTCAATAAATAGTGTTTCCTCAGGGGGTTTCTTTATCTTGTCGAGTACCTTTAGATACACCGCTTTATTAGGTTTGCCCATAAGATTATTCAGTCTAATATCAAAAATATATTGAAAAAAATCTCTGATTCCAAGAACTTTCAAAACTCGCTCTGCGTGTTCTCTTGGTGAGTTTGTGAGAATCGATTTCTCAATCTTTAGTCGCCCAAGAAAATCTATTAATTTTTCATCCCTTTTAATATATCTATCCACATCCTCTGGATGTACCTCTTTAAGGTACTCCTCCGTATTTTTCAAATTGTACTCGACGGTGAGACCACTTAATGTTGTGCCATATTTACTGGATAGTCTACGTCTCAAACTCTCCGCTTTTTCTGGTGGAAGATTGAGGTGTCTGGAGACAAAGATAGTCATTCGTCTATCAATTTCTTTGAATAATCCGGAATCTGCGGGATATAGGGTATTGTCAAGATCAAATAGGATATATTTTATCCTCATGTGGACTTTGCCGCTACTTTTTTTACCGCTTTGTAGATAGATTTGTAACCTGTGCATCTGCATAGGTGCCCGGATAGGGCCTCTTTTATGTCATTATCGTCTGGATTCTTTTTCCTTTCAAGTAGTGCCGATGTTGCCATTATAAAGCCGGGTGTACAGAATCCGCACTGTACCGCCCCCTCTTCTATAAAGGCCTCCTGGATTGGTGATAGGCCCTGGCCTTTGGTTTCTTTCACTGTTGTTTTAGATATGCCTTCGATAGTTGTAATCTCTCTGCCATCCATTTCCGCTGCAAGGATGAGACATGATCGCATTGGTATACCATCTACAATAACGGTACAGGCACCGCATTCTCCGTTACCGCATCCCTCTTTTGTTCCGGTGAGTCCCAGGTTATCCCTTAGAAAGGAGAGAAGGGTTTGGTCATCCTCTACCACACTGCTGTACGTTGTACCGTTAACCTTTATCCTGATAGAAACGCTCATTTTAACTTCTCCTCTTTTGATTTCTTAAGTCTTTCCCTTGCCTTTAGGAAGGCTTCATCCAACAGGTTGGTTACAAGAATCTTTTTTGAGAGTGGGGTAGCCCTAAGACTTGTCGCTCGTGGATTGATATTTTCAAACAGATACTTTTTTGCTCTTTCTATCTCTCCCTCGCTAAGGAGCTTGTTTACCTCCGAAAGCACTAGAGGGGTTGGTGCAACGGCTCCGAACGCAGCAGAAACAATCGGGGATTCATTTTCGTTTTCTCTTATCATTACTGCACAGTTGACTATGGCGAGATCCATTCCGTCTGTCCGCGAAGCTCTAAAGTATGCACTCGCGGAGTTAGGAAGCACCGGAATTTCCAGCGTGGTGATAATTTCGGTTTTCGCTCTTATGGATTTTCCCGCTCCCCTAAAAAACTTTTGGATAGGTATTTCCCTTGTGCCCTCAGGGCCATAGAGCCGCACTATGGCATCTAAGGCTGTCAGGGTTGAAACAAATTCTCCCCCGGGGGATGCGTGAGCTATATTACCCCCAATAGTCGCTCTGTTGCGTATCTCGTAACACCCGAATACCTTGCCTGCGTCCTTTAGGGCTTCGAGTTCTGGTGGAATTGCCTCGTTTTCCAATATAGTGTTGATGGAGGTTAAAGCTCCTATCTCCAGTTTGTTGTTTTTTGCCTTTATAAAGTTTAACTCTTTTATACGCTTAATATCCACGACCGCCGGTGGATCAATTTTGCCAGCTCTTCTCTCCACGAGGATATCGGTTCCTCCGGCAAAGACTATCGAACCCTCCACCTCGGATAAAATTTTTATCGCTTCATCGAGTGTGTTAGGTGAGTAGTACTTCATCTTCACTCTCCCCCCTTTCCTTTAGTTTCATAGAGGGCTTTAAGGATTGTATCGTGATTTAGGGGTAATTCGTAAAAGTCGATTCCCAATGCATCCCTTATTGCGTTCGCGATTGCCGGGGCCACCGATACTATGCCATGTTCTGCAAGGGGGCGGGCCCCAAAGGGACCGTCCGGTTGCGGCGTTTCTAAAAAGATTGTAATAAGCTCTTCCGGTGAGTCCGGAAGGGTTGGTATTTTATAGTCTGTAAGCCCTGCATTTCTTATTTTACCATCATCGTTGTAAACAATTACTTCATTCAGGGTAGCTCCCATCCCCTGGACAACGGCACCCTCTACCTGCCCCTTTGCCAGGAGGGGATTTATGGCCTTGCCTATGTCCAGGACTGTAACGAATTTTTTGACTCGTACTCTGCCTGTGAATTTATCAATTTCAACCTCTGCCGCCTGGCATCCGAATGTCCACTCTGCCGCCAGTTCTCCGCGTCCAGTTTTGGGGTTCGGGAATGTCAGTCCATGGGGTACTACGCTTCCCGTCCCTATGATCGGGCCCCCTATGGCATGCCCGTCCGGAAATACGTATCCCTCCGCCAATTCCGAAAAGTCAAGGCTTTTATTCCCATACCAGATTTTCCCATCTTTTGCAGTCAGGTTTTCTGGTGAGGTTTCAAATACCTCTGCGGCTAGTTTTTTAAACTCCTCCATTACTGATTGAGCGGCTTTTTTTACAGCGTTTCCTGCTTTCCATGTGGTGGAGGATGCCACTGTTTGCCACTCATAGGGGGTTAATTCCGTATCTGCTCCCCTGTAGGTTCGAATTTTTTCCACCGGAACACCCAGAGTTTCCGCCGCTATCTGGGAGAGCGCAGTTATTGAACCCTGCCCCATGTCTATAGCGGACACGGCAAGGTGGAATGTACCGTCCCTATTTGCCCTGATAATTGCCGATGAACCGGCGTTTGTCGCCATGACAGGGGATTTCATAAGGGCAGCAATTCCCTTTCCCCGGATGAATCTATTCTCCTGTTTCGGATTGGGAATCTTCGAAGATCTCCCCTGTGAGGTTTTATTTTCCCCGTAAACTCCTATCTCTTTTGCCGCTGTTATTACGGCCCTTTCCAGGTTTCCGTTACTCTCTTTTATTATTTGCCCGAGGTTGTTTTCGGAGCCGGGGCGAAGGATGTTTTTTAATCTTAGCTCTACCGGATCTATTCCAAGCTCTCTCGCGGCTATATCCATCATACGTTCCGTCTGCCAGTGTGCCTCGGGATGCCCGTATCCTCTGTAGGCTCCAACAAACGGGGTGTTTGTGTACACACCGTATGAATCCACATTTACGTTCTCTATCTCATAAGGGCCGGTAGAGTTGTGGCCTCCTCCCGTAACTATGTTTATTGCATAGTCCCCGTATGCCCCTCCTGCGAAATACATTTTGACCTCTGCAGCGACTAGTTTTCCGTCGGATTTAAAGCCCATTCTTATATGAGAATGACATCCTCTGCCTATTAGAGAACCAAAAAACATCTCCTCTCGGGTTAAGATTAGTCGCACCCAACTTCCTGGGAAGAATCTTGCTACATAAGCAACGAGTGGTTCTACCGTTAGATCTGATTTGCCACCGAACCCACCCCCTAAATAGGGAACGCTAACACGGATATTTGTTTGAGGAAGGTTAAACATCCTTGCCAGCGCTCCGCGAACGATGAAGGGGGCCTGAGTGGAGGAATAAATATGAAGTTCGTTTCCCTTTGACCATTTTGCAATTGCCCCGTGGGGTTCTAGTTGCGCATGAGCTATATGAGGAAATACAAAATCTCTCTCTATGATAGTGTCTGACTCTTTGAATCCTCTCTTTATATCTCCCTTTTCCAAATGGTAATGATGGAATATATTTGTCCCCGGTATTGGGTTGAAGGTTGGAAGATGAAAGTAGTTTCCTAACTCCTCGTGTATTATGGGGGCATCTTCTTTTATAGCCTCTATGGGATCCAGAACATGGGGGAGTTTCTCGTATTCTACCTCCACCAATTTAGTTGCTCTCTCAGCTACCTTTTCGTTCTTTGCAACAACTACCGCAACGGGTTCTCCTACGAATCTTACCTTATTTTTTGCTATGGGTGGTTGGTCGTAAATACAAATTCCGGCAAGGAAGTCTATTTTTTCCCCCGTAATTACCCCTCTTACCCCTTCCAGTTGTAGGGCCTTTTTGTAATTGATACTCTTTATGTATCCGTGAGGGATAGTGGATCTTACAACTTTAAGATATAGAGTCCCCGGGAATTTAATGTCGGCTATGTATTGTGCCTCTCCCGTTGTTTTTTCGAGGGCGTCGAATTTAGGGACACTTTTCCCTACGGTTTTTAATTTCATCAGGGCGCTCCATCTGTGGATTTAATTTAAGATTGGGAAGTTGAAAAAGTGTAGTAAAGCAGTAATCTTCATATACAAAAGTTAAAGATTTTTGTTTAATTTGTCAATTAAATATATTTTAATAAAGAAATTGACTGTATAAATCTACTGATATATAATAAAATCAAAAATTGAGAAAAATTAAGGAGGTTTGCATGAAACGCTTTTTAGTAGTGTTGGTGGGGGTAGTATTCGCTTTTTCCCTCGCATTTGCAGGTGGTGCCAAAGAGACAAAAGCTCAGGCAAAAGGGGCAAAACCTTTTAAACTGGCCGCTGTTTTTCAGACGGCAATTGAGGAGCCCTGGGATGGGGCTATTCATCAGGCATGCTTGAAAGCTAAGAAAGAGCTTGGTGTGGAGTATGAGTTTGCTGAAAAGGTTTCGGCTGCAGATTTTGAAAAGGTTTTAAGGGAGTATGCTGAGAGAGGATTTGATTTGATAGTAGGCGATGCTTTCCTTGCGGGTGAGGAACCTTCCAGACGGGTTGCAAAAGATTATCCAAAGATTGCCTTTGCCTTTGGTTCCGAGTTTGGACCTGCGGCTCCTAATTATTCAGTGTTTGATAACTGGATTCATGAACCTGCTTATCTCTGTGGCGTGATAGCCGGTAGGCTTACCAAGACCAATATTCTGGGTGTAGTTGCTGCAATCCCTATAGGAGAGGTAAATAGGTTGGTTAATGCCTTCAAAGCGGGAGCACTTTCCGTTAATCCGAAGGTAAAAATGAAGATAGCCTACATAGGAAGTTGGTTTGATCCTCCAAAGGCTAAAGAGGCTGCTTTGGCACAGATAGAGGCAGGTGCGGATCTTATTTATGCGGAGAGATTTGGGGTATTCGATGCATGTAAAGAAAAAGGCGTGCTTGCCTTTGGTAATATGACCGATCAGAATTCTCTTGCTCCGAATGTGGTCGTAACGAGTGCTGTGTGGGATATGTATCCTACCATTAAGTACTGTGTAGAGTCGGTTAAGAAAGGTGCCTGGGTTGCAATGGATCTTCGTGAATGGTCAATGATGGCAAAGGGTGGAGCGAAACTTGCTCCTTTCCATGGATTTAAGGATAAACTTCCAAAGAGTGTTATAAAAGAGGTTAAAGATCTCGAACAAAAGATAAAGAATGGAACCTTTAGAGTACCTATTGATGAGGCAACACCGGTTTCCGATTAATATCTGGAGATGTGCAAAATTAGTACCGGGGGGATTATCCTCCCTCCGGTACTTTCTTTTTCTCCAGAGAGTGGGAATATTTTTGAGGTGGATCAATACCGATGACTGTGGGAGTCGGGGTTGCTCAGTTTAGAACCTGTAGAATGATAAAAAAATAATGGGATGAGTTAGTTATGGATAAGTCAAAACCTGTTGTGGAAATGCGGTCTATAAGAAAAGAATTTCTCGACGTGGTGGCAAACAAGGATATAGATTTTCGGTTATATCCAGGTGAGGTATGTGCCCTTCTTGGGGAGAATGGAGCGGGAAAGACAACACTAATGAATATTCTCTTCGGTTACTATAGTTATGATGACGGTGAGATTTACATAAAGGGAAAAAGAGTGAAACTATCCTCGCCAAGAGATGCGATATCCAATGGTATAGGGATGGTGCATCAACATTTTACCCTTGTTCCATCACAAACTGTTCTTGAAAATATTATTATAGGTGCAGAGTCGGAAAAGGGATTCTTTTTAAACTTTAGAAGGGCCAAAGAGAGGATTTTGGAGTTAGAGGAGAGATTTGGTTTGCATATTAACCCGGAGGCTAAGGTGTGGACTCTGTCGGTAGGTGAGCAACAGAGGGTAGAAATTTTAAAGGCGCTCTACCGAGAGGTTGATATACTTATAATGGATGAGCCCACCGCTGTTCTTGCTCCTAAAGAGGTTGAGGGGCTATTTAAAACACTCAGATCCCTTGTTGATGCGGGAAAATCTGTTATTTTTATCTCTCATAAACTCAACGAGGTTATGGAAATATCTGATAGAATAGTGGTTTTGAGGTTGGGAGAGGTAGTTGCCGAGAGAAGGACAGCAGAGACAAATACACGTGAGCTTGCCAACCTTATGGTTGGCAGGGAGGTTATTGAGGTTATTGAAAAGAAACCTGTGAAACCGGGTTCTGTGGTGTTGCGAGTTGATAATTTGACTGTGTTGAATGACAAGGGGTTAAAGGCAGTTAAAGAATTTAACCTTGAGATAAGAGAGCGGGAGATAGTAGGTATTGCTGGGGTTTCTGGAAATGGACAGAGGGAGTTGGCAGAGGCTATTTTTGGGATAAGAGACTATGTTAGTGGTAGAATCGAGGCTAATGGAAAACTGCTTGGAATGAACCGGCCTCAGGAGCGAATAGCTTCCGGTATGGGAAGAATCCCTGAGGATAGGATTGAAACCGGGCTCTTAATGGATCTTTCTATTAAAGAAAATCTGATATTAGAGAATCATACATCTCCACAGTTTAGTAAAAATGGACTTATAAACTATAGGGCTGTTAATGAGTTTAGCGAGGATCTGATAAAAAATTACAGTATCAAGGCTACCAGTGGGGATGTTGTTACGAAAAGTCTCTCCGGAGGAAACCTTCAAAAGGTTATCCTTGCAAGGGAACTTTCCGGTAAACCCTCTGTCGTTATTGCTTCTCAACCGACACGAGGGTTGGATGTAGGGGCTATGGAATATATCCATTCGAGGATACTTGAGGAGAGGGACAGAGGAGCGGGTGTTCTTCTTATCTCCGAGGATTTGGATGAGATATTTGCATTGAGTGACAGGATTATTGTTATGTATGAGGGTGAAATAATAGGAGAGGTTCTCTCTAAAGATGCTTCAAGAGAGCAAATAGGTCTGTGGATGAGTGGAGTAAGAAAATGATAAAATTTAGGATTGTTAAACGTGCTCCTTTGCCCAACTGGGCGAAAGTTGTTATTCCTATCGGAGCTATTGTTGTTACGCTTATACTTTCTGCTATACCCATTCTTATTGCGGGTGGTAATCTATGGAAGTCCTACTACTACCTGTTTTACGGAGCATTAGGTACTCGCTACAATATACTGGAGACCTTTGTAAAGGCGAGTCCGCTTACATTTACGGGGCTTGCGGTAGCCTTTGCCTTTAGAGCAAAGTTTTGGAATATAGGTGCGGAGGGGCAACTTTTGGCAGGTGCTATTGTTGCTACATGGGTGGGTATTAGTTTCCAGGGATTTTCTCCCTTTGTTTTGATACCTATTATAATAATAACCGGTTTCCTTGCCGGTGGATTATGGGCAACGATACCTGCTCTTTTAAAGACCAAATTAAAGGCAGACGATGTTGTAACGACACTTCTCCTTAACTATGTTATGCTACATCTTATGGGTGCCTTGCTATTTGGTCCCCTGCAACAACCGGGATCCAGTTGGCCACGTTCACCGGATATTGTAGCTGCTGCAAAGTATCCTATTCTTCTTGCCAGGTCCCGTTTTCATCTTGGGATTCCGCTTGCCTTTCTTGCGGTAGTTATAATATGGTTTATCAATAAGAAAACTGTACTCGGGTATCAAACCAAGGCGGTTGGAGTTAACATTAAAGCCTCCTACTTTGGGGGGATCAACACAACCTCGGTAATAGTAAAAACGGCTCTTATTTCCGGTGGTCTTGCAGGACTTGCGGGTGTTGGTGAGGTGTGTGGAATCCAATATCATTTGATAATGGATCTGTCACCTGGGTATGGATATTCGGGTATCGTTATTGCCATGCTTGGTAATCTCCACCCGATTGGTGTTTTGTTCTCTGCTCTTTTCTTTAGTATAATCATTGTGGGTGCTCAGTTTATGAGCCGTATTACCGGTGTTCCTACCTATATTGCAGAGGTTATTCAGGGCATGGCTCTGATGATCATGTTGGTTGCTATTCTCCTAACAGAATACAAAATAAAGGTGGTGAAGAAGTGATTAGGGAAATATTACAGGTAAGTTTTATAACGGGTTTGTTGAGTGCAATGTTGAGGATGGCTACCCCTATAATTTTTGCAACTCTTGGAGAAATTATCAGTGAGAGGGCAGGAGTTTTAAATCTTGGTATTGAAGGGATTATGTTGATGGGGGCTATGACAGGCTTCCTGGTTACCATGAGTTCTGGTTCCCTGTGGTTGGGAGTGTTTATGGCGGCTCTTGTGGGTATGGCTCTTGCCTTTTTAATGGCGATTCTTGCCGTTTATCTGGGGTTAAGCCAGCACGTTTCCGGTTTGGGGATTACTCTCTTTTCCACGGGGCTTGCAATGTTTATATATAGGCTTCATTTTGGTTCTCCGACAGTGCCTCCTACGATCAAGCCCTTTAAAGAGGTTGCGATTCCTATTTTGTCAAAGATTCCTATAATAGGTCAGGGTATCTTTTCGCATTATACTCTCACCTATATCTCGTGGATACTGATTCCTGTTGTTGCGATTCTTCTCTATAAGACTAATATTGGGCTTAAAATTCGTGCTGTAGGTGAAAATCCCTTTGCTGCTGATACCGTTGGTGTTAATGTTAATCTTACAAGAACTCTGAGTGTCGTTGTAGGCGGTGCCTTTATGGGAGTTGGTGGGGCTTTTCTTACCCTTGCATATCAGAACATGTTTCTTATCGGTGTTGTTGGCGGAAGGGGATGGATAAGTATAGCTATGGTGATATTTGGTAATTGGGATCCATTAAAGGGCGCTTTAGGGGCCGTGTTGTTCGGATTTCTGGATGGTTTTCAACTCCGTCTTCAGGCTCTGGGGTTTAAAGTCCCGTTCCATGTGTTTTTGATGATTCCATACCTCTTGACAATAGTGGCTCTTATAAGTGTTTCAAGAAAAGCAACGGTGCCTGCTGGTCTCTTAAAGCCCTATAGGCGGGAGGAAAAGGGTGGATAAATGGAAAGGAATATAATTCTTTCGACTTTTCTCTTCTATAAAGAGAGGCTAATGCCTGAGCATCTGGAATTTATTAAACGTTCCGGATTTAAGGCTGTAGAAATTTTTAGCTATAGGGCTCATTTTGATTGGCGAGATACCTCTTATGTTGCGTTGATCTCCGGGGCATTTAGAAAATTGGGTTTAAGGGTGCATTCTTTTCATGCACCCTGGGACCCCGATGTTGACTATGATATTGCCGCTTTAAATCAAAAAAATAGAGAAAAAACGCTTACCGAAATATTCTTCCTTATAAAATTGCTCTCTAATTTGGGGGGAAAGTATTTCGTTGTTCATCCGGGTACCATATTGGAAGCGGGACGCTTTACAGAGGAGTATATTGCGAATTCCATAGGTAGTTTAAAGATAATGATTGTTTACGCGAGGGAACTGGGTGTCGAGGTGCTTGTAGAAAATCCCCCGCCTCCGGAGCTTGGTTCTTCTGTAGAGATAATGAGAAGAATATTCAATGGTCTTAAGGATTACAGGCCGAGTTTTTGCTTTGATATAGGGCATGCTTTCATTTCTAGTGATGGTATTGATGGTTTCCTTAATATCGATAAGTCTCCTCTTGAACTCCATATATCGGATAACCATGGAGAAAAGGATGAGCATCTTCTTCCAGGAGAGGCTAATCTTAATTTAAAGGCAACTATTGAAGGGTTAAAAAAGCGATTTGGTGATGAATTTGAAAAGACCACCTATAATTTCGAGATTGGAAGAAACCCGGGTCTTGAAAGGTTGGTGGCTTTAAGAAGACTTGGGGAGTCGTTGTAGTTTTCACCTTGGTGGGGTGAAAATATCGAGGGAGTTTCAATAAATGTTGAATAAAGATTTAGCTCTTAATTTGATAAAGCGGGTAAGAGAACATTTAAAATATAATATTAATATCATGGATGAGGAAGGGATAATTATCGCAAGTTGTGATGAATCGCGAATAGGGGATTTCCACGAGGTTGCCTATAATGTTGTGAAAGGGAATTATAAGGAAGGAATTATTTATCCTACCGAGAATTACCCCAAGGGGGTAAAACCAGGGGTTAATCTTCCAATTGTGTACAATAATACCATTATCGGAGTTGTGGGAGTTACAGGTAATCCTGAGGAGGTATTGAATCTTTCGTATGTTTTAAAAACTACAGTAGAGACGATGATTGAGTACGAATTATATAAAAATAAAGTAATGAGAAGACAGGATAAAAAAAATCTTTTTATAAATATGTTGCTCTATGAAGAGGGTATTAATATTACTGAAATAAGAAATCTTTCTGATAAGTTGGGATATCGGGAGGAGCTACTTAGAATCCCGATCTTATTCAGATTTAAAAGTAATTTGGAACCGGAAGAAATAGCGGCTTTTGTTAAACAGAGTAGTTTACACTCGAAGCAAAATATTACCTTTGTTACTTTAGAGAGAAATGTATGTGTGTTTAAGGTTATCAAGGAACCTAAACATATGTTTATTGAGGGGATAAAAGCGGAAGTAATTGATTATCTTGAGGGGGTAAGAAAGGCAATAGAGTTTTACGATAGTGATTTTGAGTTTAAGTGTTATGTCGGTAGTTTACAGCGAAGTTTTAAACTGTATCGCCAGGCATATAATCATGCTTTATGGTTAAATGATTATTTGGATAATGTTGAGAATAAAATTCATTTTTTTTTCGATTATACGTATCAATATTTTCATAGTAGGATTCCTTTCTCTGATTTCTATGGCGTTTTTTCAGTTTTTGATGAGTTTTTAGATGAGAAAATGCGCTCCATAGTGATTGATACCCTAATTGTGCTTTTTAAAAGTAATATGAATATTACCCATGCAGCCAAGATGTTGGGAATTCATAGGAATACAATGATGTTTCGAATTGAGAAGGTAAAAGAAATATTTGGATTGGACCCTGTGCACAGCGAAAGTAATGGTCAGTTTCTCTTTCTTCTCGCTCACTATCTTAGTCATGAGGTTAAATAATGACATAAAGCACTAATTTTTTATGCAAATTGCACAATTTTTAAGGGTATATTCGTAGCAATTAAACTTCTTTTCCTCTTTCTAAAACGGTTATCATAAATTAATTATTAAAATTTTTAAGGAGGTTTAATATGGTTTCTGGTGGTTTAGCGTTGTTGTTTCTGCTTGTAGCTGTAATTTTGATTATAGTATTTACAGCTAAGTTCAAACTAAACGCTTTTATTGTTCTTGTAAGCGTCGCGTTTCTCTATGGATTAGCTATAGGGCTCCCGTTGAAAGAGATTGTTAGTAAGATAAGGACAGGATTTGGTGGTACTCTAGGTTATATTGGTATTGTTATTATTGCAGGTACAATTATTGGAATTATACTTGAGAAAACAGGTGCTGCCCTATCAATGACGCGAGCAATACTTAGAATAGTAGGTAAAGATAGAGCTCCACTTGCAATGAGTATTGCGGGTTATGTGGTTTCTATTCCTGTCTTTTGTGATTCTGGTTATGTAATACTTACTCCTCTTAATAAAGCTCTCTCAGAGGAGACGGGGAAGTCTATGGCTGTTATGGCTGTTGCTCTTTCTACAGGTCTCTATGCTACCCATACACTTGTACCTCCCACTCCGGGTCCTATAGCGGCTGCCGGAACTTTGGGAGCGGATTTAGGTGCTGTTATTGGTCTAGGATTAATTGTTTCTGTTCCGGCAATGATTGCAGGGTATCTGTGGGCGATTAAGTTTGCGAAGAGATACGAAATAAAAGCTGAGTTGGAAGAGACCTATGATGAATTAATAAAAAAATATGGGGATCTTCCTGGAGCTTTTCATTCGTTTATGCCTCTTTTATTACCCATAATTCTTATCCTTCTCAAATCGATTGCTTCCTATCCTACAAAACCCTTTGGGAAAGGAGGTTTTGCTGATTTTATAATTTTTATCGGTGATCCTGTAACGGCCTTAATGATAGGCGTATTTTTTGCCCTTACGCTTGTTAAACGAGATAAGTTGGGAGAAGCTGTTCATAGTTGGATGGGAGAAGGGGTAAGAAATGCTGCTCTCATTCTTGCAATAACAGGTGCAGGCGGTGCATTTGGTTCTATATTAAAAGCTTCTCCAATGGCTGGATTTATCAACAACACTTTGTCTGGATTAAAGCTTGGAATTTTTCTTCCCTTTCTTATTTCTGCTGCTCTGAAGACGGCGCAAGGTTCATCTACTGTTGCTATAATAACAACAGCTTCGATTATGACACCGTTATTGGGTCCTCTTGGTTTAAGTCCTGCTCTTACTGTACTTGCTATAGGTGCCGGTTCTATGGTTGTTTCTCACGCGAATGATTCATACTTCTGGGTTGTTTCTCAATTTTCGAATATGGAGGTTGCTACTTCATATAAGGCTTACACGACTGCGACTTTTTTAGAGGGGATGGTTGCTTTTGCCGGGGTTGCTATTCTTACGATTTTTATATAGGTTGCGTTTATGGTGGAATATAAGCCGGCAGACTCAATACGTCTTAGATGTAGTCGGGTAGGCCGGCTTTTTTGTTCGTTTTGGCTTGGTAATGAGAATAGAGGAGAGGGGGGTTGTGAAAAAATTTCTTATAAAATTTTACGAGAGGATAGCTCTCAACAGTCTTATAATGGAGGATTATGAAAAAGCTTTTAAGTATTTTCGTAAAATAGAGACACTCTTGCCAGATAAGCATGGGATAAGATTTAATATTGGTCTTGTTAA